>NZ_CP095757.1:3147409-3894819 GCF_023093535.1 Halovivax limisalsi | reverse complement strand
CCGTCGGTCGCCTCCCCCGGTCAACGATCTCCGGCTGGCGCTCTGAATGCGGGATGACGCCGTCGGCCCGTTTGAACGCACCTTGCAACGGTCAGGGTCGTGTTCCTTCCAGTACGTCCGCGTACGGTTGGGTGGTCCGGGCGACCGACCGGACCGGAGACCGCTGAGCGACCGGGGCGCGGACCGACGGGCGCATCGTCCGCCCCGATCGGTGTCGATCCGGGGCGGACGGCCCACTCGTTCGCGGGTCGATTCCGTCCGATACTCGACGCCGAGTGAAGTTATTCGTTACCACATGGTACATCGCCTCCGTCGTCAGACGGTCCGTTCCACGGATGCACAGCGTCGGCGAGTTGACATAGGAATTTCTACAGAATATCCTATTCGATCCGCGTTCAGTCGACAATCGTGTGGTTATTCGGCACAGTCGGATCGGAACTGTCGGAGATTGCGGTGTGCCAACGTAACTCACGAAGAATTATGTACGACCCTCCCTTTTTTGCTGGTATGGCGTCCGCCTGCCAGTCCGAAACGCGTTCGTCCGCCAAGCAGCCTAAACGGCGCGTAGCGACAATGAACTGGCTTATTCGTTTTACATTTTGATCGGCGGACACCCGTCCCGGCTCGGTGACACCGACGCCGAGGCGATCTCGTCCGTTCCCCGGATTCCGTAGCCAGCGGGACCGGGCCGGCGTTCGCACCCGCCAGCCGCGCTGGTGCGCTGCATAGCTGTAACAATTCGAACACGAACGACGCGAACCCACGAAACCGATGAGCATATACGACGACCCGCAACCGACGACCTATCCCGAACCGACCAGTCCGCCCGACGACGTGGTGCAGATCCTGAGCACCGACGGCACGCTCCTGCCGGGTGCCGAACGACCGGATCTCACCGACGAGGAACTGCTCGAGATGTACGAAGCGCTCGTCCTCGCCCGGCGATTCGACGAACGGGCGACCGGCCTGCAGCGCCAGGGGCGCATCTCGACGTACGCCCCCATGCACGGCCAGGAGGGCTCGCAGGTGGCGACCAGCTTCGCCCTGGACGAGGCGGACTGGCTCGTCCCGACCTACCGGGACCACGCCGCCAAGCACGGCCACGGTCGGTCGTACGAGGCGCTGCTCTCGCACCTGGCCGGCTACCGCGAGGGCTACGCCGTCCCGGACGACGTCAACGTCCTGCCGGAGTACATCCCGATCGGGACGCAGGTGCCCCAGGCGATGGGACTGGCCTGGGGCTTTTCGATGCAGGGCGAACACGAGCGCGCCGTCTGCTGTCACTTCGGCGACGGCGCCACGTCGACCGGCGACTTCCACGAGGGGCTGAACTTCGCCTCGGTCTTCGACGTCCCCGCGGTCTTCGTCTGTAACAACAACCAGTGGGCCATCTCCATGCCGTTCGAGGACCAGACCGCCACGGAGACGGTCGCCGAGAAGGCCGCCGCCTACGACGTCGAGGGGGTTCGCGTCGACGGCACCGACCCGCTCGCGGTCTACGCCGTCACGCGGGCGGCGCTGCAGAAGGCCAAACACCCCGCCCAGGGCGAGCGCCGGCCCACGCTCATCGAATCCTGCCAGTACCGTCTCGGGCCGCACTCGACCGCCGACGACCCCTCCGCCTACCGCGACGAGGACGACGGCGAGGACTGGGCCGATCGCGATCCGCTCGAGCGCCTGGAGCGCTACCTCTATCACGAGGACATCCTCGACGAGGAGCGCGAGGCGGCGATCAGCGAAGGCGTCGAGGCGTGCCTGGAGACGGCCGTCGAGCGCGCCGAGGCGACGGAGACGGATCCGACGCGGATCGTCGAACACGTCTACGAGGAACCGACCGAGCGCCTGCGCGAACAGCTGGCCGACCTCGAGGCCCTGCGCGAGCGCCACGGCGACGAGGCCTTCGCGGAGGTGGGTGAATGAGCACGACGAGCGACGTCGGCGACGAGGCCACCGCCGGCGACGAGGCGACCGACGACGGTTCGCCCGCAGCGGCGGCGACCGGCGTCGTCGATCCGACCGACTACGACGGGCCGACCGAGTCGCTCTCCCTCGTCGAAGCGGTGCGCGAGGGGCTTTCGGACGAACTCGCTCGCGACGACCGCGTCGTCGTCCTCGGCGAGGACGTGGGGACCAACGGCGGCGTCTTCCGCGCCACGGAACACTTACAGGACGAGTTCGGCCCCGATCGCGTGATCGACACGCCGCTCGCGGAGTCGGCGATCGTCGGCTCGGCGATCGGTCTCGCGATGTCGGGCATGCGCCCCGTCGCGGAGATGCAGTTCATGGGCTTCGCCTCGCCCGCCTACGACCAGCTCGTCAGCCACGCGGCCCGGATGCGCAGCCGGACCCACGGTCAGTACACGGTGCCGATGGTCGTGCGCATGCCCTACGGCGGCGGCATCGCCGCGCCGGAGCACCACTCCGAGTCCCGCGAGGCCGCGCTGGTCCACGAACCCGGCCTGAAGGTCGTCACGCCGAGTACGCCCGCCGACGCGAAGGGGCTGCTCACCGCGGCGATTCGCGACCCCGACCCCGTGATCGTCCTCGAACCAAAGCGCCTCTACCGGGCCATTCGCGAGGACGTCCCCGACGATCCCTACGAGGTGCCCATCGGCGAGGCGTCGGTTCGCCGCGAGGGCGCGGACGTCTCGCTGTTCACCTGGGGCGCGAGCACGCAACCCGCACTCGCCGTCGCGGAAGATCTGGCCGCCGAGAACGGGATCGACGTGGAGGTCGTCGACCTGCGGAGCCTCTCGCCGCTGGACCTCGAGACGATCGCCGACTCCGTGCGGAAGACGGGCCGGGCCGTCGTCGTCCACGAGGCGCCCAAGTCGGCCGGCGTCGGCGCCGAGGTCGTGGCGACGATCAACGAGGAGGCGCTGTACCACCTGAAGGCGCCGGTCACCCGCGTGACCGGCTTCGACGCGCCCGTCCCGTTGCACACGCTCGAGGACTTCTACCTCCCGCAGGCGCTCCGCATTCGCGAGGGCGTGCTGGAGACGGTCGAGGCGTAACGCACTCGTCGAGAGCGGGCGGTCGTCCGCGATCGCTACTCCCGCGTCCGTGAACCGGCGTCCCGGCGATCACCGAGTGAGCCGTCTTCGTACAGCGCGATACTTTCTCCCGCCAGCGGGTCCGTCTATACCCGCAGCGCTGTGCATCCGCGGGAGGGTGCTGGAGGTAGTCGAATCCGACCGGAGCGGTTCGTTTCTCGCACGAATCGTTCGAGCAAAATACGCCAGTCAATCGCTCACACGCCTGAACCCGGACGATGGTGGCCGTCACGTCTTTACCCGTTCCAGCCGTGTGTTCGGCGATGGTCGACATCGACGTCGTCGACACCGCGATACGCGCGACGGACGCGGCGGGAAATCGTGCGACCGTCGATACCAGCGGGTGGGACCGACTCGACGACGCGGCGGACCTGGCCGAACCGGTCGACACCAGGGTGACGGGGCGGGCGAACGAACTCTCGTTTCCGTGGGTCCACACCTGGGTGTGGACCCTCGACGACGGCCAACGGACGTTCCTCACCAAGCTCACCGACGAGCGGACCGAGCGCCAGCTCGACCCGGGCGCCTATCACGTGACGTTCGACGACGCGATCCAGGTGGTGATCGAATTCGACGGCGAGGCGACGATCTCGCGTCGGGCGGACCGGACCGTCACCGTGTCGTTTCCCCAGCCGACGGTCGTCACGATCGGCTTCCGGTCGCTGGTCGACGTTCCCGAACACACCGTTACGGTCCCGCGGACCCCCGAAGGCGTCGGGCGAGCGCTCTCGTCCTTCGCGGTCGCTCGACGGGTGGACGGAGCGTCGCTCTCGTCGCCGATCGGGCGCGGACACCCGCCCCGGATCCGGTTCGGGGACGGGACAGACATTCCGGAGGCGGTTCGTTCGTCGATGGGCGAGACGGGCGTCGAACTCCGCGTTCCAGATCGCCTCGACGTGATGTTTCCGCTCGCCTCGCTGGCGTTCTACCTCGGGGCGTCCGTGACCGTCACGGACGGTGACGACGCGGTACTCCGAGTGCCGTCGGTCGGTGTCGACCGACGGCTGGGCCCGACCGCGCAATTCCAGCACGAGGCGGCGGCCCTGCTCCAGCGCGTCGTCTCCCTCGACACGCTCGTTCACCTGGCCGCCCAGCAGGCTGACCTCGCCGAACTCCACGCGTTCGAGACGCTCGACCTCGACGTGGAACACCTGAACGACGCGAGCCTGGCCGAGCGTCTCGGACTGTACCTCGACCCGGACCTGGCGTACGATCGGCTGGAGCCGGTGTTGCCGCCGTGGCACTACACGATGTACGTCGACCCGAGCGACGAGCACGTCCCCTCGCTCTCGTCGCTCGCGCACCGCTTGGCGCGCATCTATCTGCCGAGCGCCGTCGAAGGGACCGGCCGCGTCGGGCCGACACCCGGCGGGGTCCCCGATCACGACGGTGACAGCGGCCAGTTCACCGGCTGGCTGGGTCCAGGGGAGCCCACGGGGCCGTTCCTCTCTCGACCCGCAGCGTACGAGAACCGCGCGGCGTACGTCGACGATCGCAGCACTGGGCGGGTTGCCCTCGTCGTCACCGACGACCGCCGATCGGCGGTCGTCGAGGCCGCTAGCGAGGTCTACCGCGACCGAGCGGCGTACCCGACCGAGGTCGACGTGTACGAACGCGCCACCGTCGCCGACCTCCGGGAAGCGGTCGAAACCCGTCGCGAGTTCGTCCACTACGTCGGCGAACTGGACGGCTCGGCGTTCGCCTGCGCCGACGGAACGCTGTCGCCGGCGGCGGTGAACTGGCTCGGCCGAACGGTCCTGCTCGACGCGCCCAACTCGCTGCCGGCGGCCGCGGCACTCGTCGACCGTGGCGCGGTGGCGGCGATCGCCCTCCGTGGGGACGACGTGCTGGCGCCCGACGCGCGGCGCCTCCTGCTGGAACTGCTGGGCGGCGGGATGGCGGTCGATCACGCGGTTCGATTCGTTCGCCGGTATCTCGGCGCGACGGACGATCTCGTCGCCGTCGGCGACGGACTGTGCCAGGTCGGCCACACCACCGATCTCTACGTCCTCGCCTATCGGATCGACGACCGCGGCGATGGGACCTTCTCCCTCGCAGGTGATGCCCACTACCCCGACGCAGGCCTACTGTGGTCGCCGGACTTCGAGGGTGCGCAGGCGAACCTCGTGGGCAATCCGGGCGACGTCGTCGTCGACGCGAGCGACCTCCGGACGCTGGTCGCGGACTCGTCGCCGGCCGTCATCGTCTACGACGGCGAGTGCTACTGGACGGACGACCTCGAACCGTTCTACCCGGCCGCGTGAGCGATCGAGCGCGCAACGCGATCGCGGTGTCAGCGCTCGTGCCACAACGGTGATATGCGACCGGGCCGTCTATTCGCCAGCCAGATGGCGAGCACGACCGACGCCTCGGAGCCGCTCTACGAGTTCGTCACCCAGTTGGAGGTGGCCGAGCAGCGCCGCGAGGTCTACGAACTCGCCGTCGACTGGGTCGCCGACGTGCTGGGATACCAGGACTGCGCCGTCCTCGTCGTCGAGGACGGCCGATTCGTCCCGAAAGCGGCGCGTGCGACGTCCCTCCAGCCGGACGTGACCCCGCTGGGCGCCGACGAAGGCGTCGCCGGCCTGACCCGCCGAACCGGCGAGTCCCGGGTGGTAAACGGCCTGTCGAGCGATTCGACGGCCCGGCCGACGGACGCCGACTACTGCTCGGTGCTGTCGGTCCCCGTCGGATCGGACGGCGTCTTCCAGCTCCTGTCCGCCGAGGTCGACGCCTTCGAGGAGGCGGACTGCGAGATCGTCGAACGAGTCGCCACGCACGTCGAACGTGCGCTCGAACGGATCTCACACGCGTCGACGATCACCCGCGAACGCGACCGCTTCGCCGCCCTCTTCGAGAACGTGTCGGACGCCGTCCTGGAGTACCGGGTAGCCGACGACGCGGTCCGCGTCGAGCGCGTCAACGCCGCCTTCGTCCGCCACTTCGGGTTCGAACCGGCCGAGGCGATCGATCGACGGGTCGACGACCTGCTCGTCCCCGATTCGGACGGCGCCCCGGTCGAATACCGGGCGGCGGTGAACGCGGGGGAGCGTCGTGACACGGAGGTCGTTCGCCACACCAGCGATGGCCCGCAGTCGTTTCTGCTCCGCGCCGTGCCGACCGACGCCGCGGACGGCGGCCGGGGCTATCTCATCTACACCGACATCTCGACCCTCAAAGCGCGCGAGCGAGAACTCGAGCGCCAGAACGAGCGCCTCGAGTCGTTCACCAGCATCGTGAGCCACGACCTCCGAAACCCGCTCGCCATCGCGCAGGGCTACGCGGAGATCGCCCGGGAGGACTCCGCGACCGAACACCTCTCGACGGTCGTCGAAGAACTCGATCGGATGGATCGGATGATCGAGGAACTGCTGACCCTCGCGAAGAAGGGCGAGGTCGTCGGCGAGACGCAACCGGTCGACCTGGCGGCGGCGGCACGGTCGGCCTGGAACCACGTCGAGACCGGCACCGCCGAACTCGTCGTCGAAACCGACGCCACGATCGAGGCCGACCGCCCCCGTCTCGAGGAACTGTTCGAGAACCTCTACCGAAACGCGATCGAACACGGCCTGGACGATCGGCCGGCCGCCGACGACGCCCGGGAGGCCGGTGACGCGGACGGCGGTCCGTCGCCCGGCGAGCCGGCCCTCACCGTGACGGTCGGGTCACTCGAAGCCGCCCTCGACGGCGGCTTCTTCGTCGCAGACGACGGGCGGGGAATCGAACCGGACGAGCGCGAGAACGTCCTCGAGATGGGCTTCTCGGGGGCCGGCGGGACCGGGTTCGGGCTGGGGATCGTCTCCGAGATCGCCCGCGCACACGGCTGGGACGTCGCCGTGACCGAAAGTCGGGACGGCGGCGCGCGGTTCGAGTTCGCCGGGGCTGGATCCGGTCCGGCCTGATCGTACCTAGTCCGTCGATTCGATCGAGAACGGGTTTCCCTCCGGATCGCGGCCGTCGCAGACGCGCGTTCCGGGCGCCGGCGACCGGATGTCGCCCATTTCGACGTCGCGATCCAGGAGGTACTCCCGGGCCGCGTCGACGTCGTCGACCGCGAACACGACTTTCGTGGGGTAGTCGCCGAGGTCGGCGTCCCGGCCGGCGTGTAGACAAAGGCTGCAATCGCCGGTGTCGAAGCGGACGAAGCCGTGTGCGGGGTCACCGGCGGCGATCTCGAAGTCGAAGACGCCGGTGTAAAACTCCGTCAGGCGGGTGACGTCCTCGGCGTAGCGGATCACTTCCGATACTCGGTCGAATTCGCGCATGGTTCGTTCGGCTATCTTCCGTTCGGCGGAAAAATAACCGGGTTCGTTGAACCCGACGATCCCCCTCGCGAGGCGTCCGGCCCTCCACGCGGATCCGTCCGTCGGCGGTTTGAAGGTTGCGGGTGATGGACGTGGACCTGTCATGGAGGGCATCATCGAGCTGGACAACCGGACGGCGTCCCGGGTCCGGAACCCGGACGCCGAGACCGACACCGGCCCGACGCACGGGTGTGAGTCCGCGTGAGCACCGCGTCCGATCTCCTCGTCGCCTGCCTCGAGGCGGAGGGCGTCGAGACCGTCTACGGGGTGCCCGGCGAGGAGGTGGAGGACCTGCTGTTCTCGCTCCGGGCGTCCTCGATCGCGTTCGTCCCCACCAGACACGAACAGGGGGCGGCGTTCATGGCCGACGTTCACGGCCGGGTGACCGGCGAGGCCGGCGTCTGCCTCGCGACGCTGGGCCCCGGCGCGACCAACCTGATCACGGGCGTCGCCGACGCGGAACTCGACAAGAGCCCGCTCGTCGCGATCACCGGCCAGGGCGGGCGCGAACGCCTCCACAAGGAGAGCCACCAGGCGCTCGACGTGGTCGACGTCTTCGAACCCGTCGTCACCTGGAACGCCCAGATCGCGGCGCCCGAAACCGTCCCCGAGTCCGTCCGCAAGGCGTTCAAGCTGGCGGAGTACGAGAAGCCGGGCGCGACCCACCTCGAACTGCCGGAGGACGTCGCCGCGGAGGCGGTCGAGGCGGGCTCGGTCGACGCGACGCCGATCGTCGAACCCGGACAGGTGCGCCGCCCCGATCCGGACGATGCGTCCGTCGAGCGGGCCGCGTCGGTGATCGACGCCGCCGACCGACCGATAGTCCTCGCAGGGAACGGCGCCGTCAGGACCCGCGCCGCGGACCGCCTCCGCGGGTTCGTCGACCGCCTCGAGATCCCCGTCGTCGCCACGTACATGGGCAAGGGCGCGATCTCGGACCGCGACCCGGCGTCGCTGATGACGCTCGACTCCGGCCCCGAGGGAGAGGCCGAGCGGGCGATCGAGCGCGCCGACTGCGTGATCGCGGTGGGCTACGACATCGCCGAGCACGACCCGCAAGACTGGAACCCCGACCTCGAGACGGCCATCGTCCACGTGGATCACGAACCGGCGGAGGTCTATCGCCACTACACGCCGGACGTCGAACTCGTCGCCGACGTCGGCGCCGCACTCGAGGCCGTCGGCGAGGCGCTCCCGGCCGCGGCCTGCTCGCTCTGGTGCGGCGACCGCCACATCCGCATCCTGACGGAGGCCACGTCGCCGCCCGACGCGGACGACCCGATCACCGTCCGGAACGCCCTTCCCCTGTTGCGCGAGGCGATGACCGACGCGGACGTCCTCGTCTCCGACGTCGGCAGCCACAAGATGGCCATCGCGCAGGCGTTTCCCACCTACGAGCCCAACACCTGCATCGTATCGAACGGCCTGGCGAGCATGGGGATCGCCGTCCCCGGCGCGCTCGCCGCCGATCGCGCCCTCGACGCGAACGTCGTCGCCGCGACGGGCGACGGCGGCTTCCTCATGAACGCCGCGGAGCTCGAGACGGCGACCCGCCTCGACTGCTCGTTCACGGTCGTCGTCTTCACAGACGACGATTACGGGTTGATCTCCGAGAAACAGGTCGAGCACCGCGGCGAGGCCACCGGAACGGGACTGGGGAACCCCGACTTCGTGGCGTTCGCCGAGAGCTTCGGCATCGAGGCCTACCGACCCGAGACGTGGGACGAGGTGGAATCGGCGTTCGCGGCGGCCGTGCCCTCGGAGGATCTCGCGGTGATCGACCTCCAACTGGAGTGATTCCGCCGCGATTCGAGGAGCTGCACCGATTCGAGTGCCCAGTTTCGTCTGCAGTACGCCGACCAGCCATCGAGCGGCGTCCGTGTGCTCGTATCGTCACTCCGGATCGAGCGTCGTCAGCGTGAATCCCCACGTCACGTCGACGTCGTCGTCGCTGAAGCCCTGTTCGAACGCGAACCCGTCCCCGTCGCGCGGATCGTCCGTCTCGGGGTGAGACGTGACGATATATCGCGCGGTTCTCGTCTCGCCGGGATCGGACGCCGTCGTGCTCCGCCCCCGGGCGACCGATTCGTGGGGGAGAAAGTCGGGCTCCCACCAGCCGGCCTCGGTGCGGTTGAGGAATCCCGGGGCGAACGTCTCGGCGGGAAGGAGCACGAGCCGTCGTCCCTCGGGTCCGAGGCCGACGTAGGAGCCGAAGGGCCACCCGCGCATCGAGGCGAGCAGCGATCGCTCGTCCGTGACGTTTTCGAACGTCACGCCGATCACGCCCGGATGGGTGTCGGTGCCCGGTTCGAGGACCGCGGGGCCTCGTCGATTGGGAGCGGCGCGGACGGGGACGGCGAAAAGACGCGCGGCTCGACCGGGAGCCAGCGACGGAACGTGCTGTACAGCACGGGTTTCGAGTCTGCTATCGGCGACTGGCGGCGACTCGATCGTCGCCACGGTCGCTCGCCGAGCACGCGTTCGAAACGGAGTGGACCCGGATCGACCCCAGATGTAAGTAACTGGGTCGTCTCTAGTCAGGGACGGAACTCGTCAGGTCAGATCGCTCGCCCGAGCAGCGCTCCGATGATGGAGGGGCCGATGGACGCCGTCGATCGCGTGTCGAACGCGCGAGTGCGACCATTCGCGCGGCTGGAACGCGGGGCAGCCAAGCGTCCAGTGCGTTCCGCGATACCAGCCACACCATGAGAGCCACTCACGCTTCCCGACCGTTTTCGTCCGACGCCGTCGCCCCTGGCAGCCGAATCAGCGATCGAACTGCCGTCATCCTCGCCGGGGGCCTCGGCTGATGGCGATCATCGTCGAGTTTACCCTTCCCGCCTCGTCCTTCCCGTTCGGCCGCTCGACGAGCGGTGGCGAGGGGAATCGAGTCCAGCTCGAACGCGTTATCCCCCTCCAGGATGGCCGTATCCCGTTCCTCCGGGTGACGGGTGACGACGTCGACCAGTTCGAGCGCGTCCTCAGGAACAGCGAGGTGACCGAACACGTCGAGGTGCTCACGTCGGCCGGCGACAGCGTCCTCTACTACGCGGAGTGGGACGAAGACGCGGAACCCTTCCTCGACGGGCTCGCCGAGACGGGCGGGACCATCATGGAGGCCCACGGCGACGCCGCGTGGTCGTTCACGGTCCGATTCGGGAACCACGCCGAACTCACGCAGTTTCACCGGTTCTACCAGGACGAACACTTTCCGGTCCACATCGAACGCGTCGCCCCGCTCGACGACGAGATCGGCGTCGAGTACGGGTTCGGCCTCACGCCCGACCAGCGCGAAACGCTCATCATGGCCGTCGAGAACGGCTACTTTTCGGTCCCGCGGGGGACCAAACTCGACGAGATCGCCGACGAACTCGAGATCACGCGACAGGCGGCCTCCGAACGCGTCAGACGTGGGACCGAAACCGTCCTCCGGCAGGCGCTGACGGGTCTCGCCCCGACGGACGAACCGTCGCCATAAAACGGCTTTCCATGTCGCGCGGTCGCGATCCTCCGGTCAGGGATCAACCCCGTAGCTGAAACCACTACCTGTCGACGATGGAAATAAATGAGCGATTTCACCCCTCCGGCCACGGTGACGGTCGCCGAGCGACTCGCCGCGTTCGCCCCCGCGTACGCGCGCCAGGTTCTCGAATACTTCGATCGGCGTCCGGTCCGGGCGGCGACGATCGACGAGTTGGCGCGATTCGTTCGCGCCGAGGCGGAGCCGAACGCGGACGAGACGGCCGTCAGGATCCAGCTCCACCACTCGACGCTCCCGAAACTGGCCGACGCCGACCTGATCGAGTACGACCCGGGACGGAAGACGGCGTATCGTCGCGCCGCCGCGGCGCTCTCGAGACGGTAGTGCAGGGTACTCGCGGACCGAACGATTTCAGTCGGGGGCCGACGTGAAATTCCCTCGACGAACCGGGCTGTCCAGGGTGGCGATCGAACCGGCCGGCGCGACGGATCGAACCGGTTCGAAATCCGACGGGCACGTCCAGTTTTGCGCCTCGACGTGGTCCGTCCACCATGGTCACGACGATCTCTCCCGATCGCTTGAAGCAACTGCTTGACAGCGGCGAGGACTTCACGTTGCTCGACACTCGCCCGGAAGCGAGCTACGAGTCCTGGCACGTCCGCGGCGCGCAGAACTACCCCTTCGGGACGGACGAGGAACTCGACGGCCAGCCGGAGGAGATCGAGGAACTCGTCGGCGAGGACGACCGCGTCGTCACGATCTGTGCGAAGGGGCTCTCCTCGGGCAACCTCGCCACGCAACTCGCCGAGGCGCTGGAGGATCGGGACGTCAACGCCGTCGACGGCGGGATGAAGGCCTGGAGCGGCGTCTACGACCACGTCGGGATCGACCTCGGTGAGTCCGCCCGCGCGGTCCAGCTTCAGCGCCGCGCCAAGGGCTGTCTCTCCTACGTCGTTGGCTGTGCGGAGACGGGTGCGGCCGTCGCCGTCGACCCGACCGAGGATACCGACGAGGCCAAAGCCGCGGCCGCGGAGGGCGACCTGACGATCTCGGCCGTGATCGACACGCACGTCCACGCCGATCACGTCTCCGGCGGCCGACGGCTCGCCGACGACCTCGACGTTCCCTATTACCTGAGCGAGCGCGCCGCGGACCGCGATCTCGACCTGGCATTCGAGGGACTCGGGCGGAACGAGACGATCGAAGTGGGCGATCTCACGGTGAAGGCGCTGTACACGCCGGGCCACACGAGCGAGATGCTCTCGGTCCTCGTCGGCGACGCGGCCGTGGTGACGGCGGACACCCTGCACGTGAACGCGGTGGGCCGGACCGAACTGGAGTTTGGTGAGGGAAACGGGGATGAGGGTGCGCGGATGCTCTTCGAATCGATCCACCGGACGCTGCTGGCCGAACCCGACTCCCTGACCGTCCTCCCGGGCCACGTCACGGTGACGGTGGAGGGCGAGTTCGAGGTGGGCGCTCCAGGTGAACCGATAACAACGACAATCCACGACGCTCGAACCGGCATCGACGTCCTCCAACTCGACGAGGGGGCGTTCGTCGAGCGGCTGGCCGACCCCGGCGAGGAACCCGCCAACTACGAGGACATCATCGAACTCAACCGCGGCGTCCGCGAGCTGGCGCCCGAGGAGCGAACCGAACTCGAACTCGGGCCGAACAACTGTTCGGCCTGACGCGGGTGGAGACGCGGCGCGACGGGGTCCGATCGGACCCGGATGACGCCGTAGGCGTACGGCGATCCCGTCCCGGTGAGAGATCGGAAACGCGGTGCGGGTGGGGCGGTCGGCCGATCGCCCGACGTTACGGTACCTCCGGAACCACCGCCTGGCGTCGTGGCTTCTCCTCGCACTCGTCTCAGGCGGTCTACGCCGGTGGTAAACTGTTATTTGGCGACGGTACGATCGTCGGCGGCGGGCCTCGGAACCGCGTCCGGGACGACATACGCTCTGCTCGTCGTTCTTATTCGAGGTCGGTTCGACTTACTGACGGTATCCGTCACGACGAGCGGTTGCCGCGGTGACGTCGTCGGGCCGTGCTCGAACGCGTCGGTCGATTACGGGCCGGCCACCGAAGCGCTCTCGACCGACGCGCCGTCGAATCTCCCACCTTCGACGGTCGATCGTTCTAAACGGATGGTCAAATGAACTCCAATGAATTTCATTCTCATTTATTTTTAGAAAAATTAATTCTCCGTCCCGTTACCGTCGGTGGTGGGTTGTGAAAATGACCGATGAAACGCCAACCCCGGATGACCGAGACGAAATCACGGACGTCAGCCGCCGATCCGTCCTCCGCAGCGTCGGGGTCGGTGCGGGCGCTTCGATCGTCGGCGGACTCGCCTCGTCGACCGGCGTCGGTGGCGCAGCGGCCGCCGAATCGAGCGCGGAACTGTCGTCCAGCCGCACGCGAACGCTCGCCCGGACGGCGCTCGCGTCTCGACGGGTGACGGCGCTCGCCACCGCGTTCGAATCGGGCGGGTTCGACGCGGCCGACGAACGGGCGCGTGCCTACCGCGTCGAAACCGACGATCGCCGCCTCGCTGAACGGGACCCGGTCATGACGGTGATCCCGTTCGAGCCCACGCGTGCACGGTCTGACGAGGGCATCGGCCTGGCGTACGCCCTGCTGGCCGACTCGCGAACCGGCTACGACGTCGAGGGGCTACTCGGACTCACCGTCGAACGCGACCGCCGACCCACGATCCACGGCGGGCGAGACGTCGTCGTCTCCCTCTGGGGCGCCGACGGCGAGGTGACTACCATCGCCGATCGGCGCGTGTCGACCAGTGAACTCGCGGCGACGACCGACCCTGACTGGTGTGAAATCTGTGAGGAGGCCATGACGGCCGTCTGCGACGTGGTCGGTGACGGCGAGGAGATCTGTTCGATCGTCTGTCCCGGCGCACCGTGCACCACGATCTGCTCGATCATCCTCGGGTTCATCACCGACCTCGCCTGCGGCGACGATCCGACGTCGCTCTGCGAGGAATTCGGTGTCTGTGACGGGCGAGGACGGTGACCGTCTGCGGTCACGACGAACACGTCACTCGCTCCCCCGGTGATACGAGCGGTTCGGCCCGTCGCGGCTGTGGCGCTGCGGCGAGGGGCTGGGCAGTCCTCGGGCGGCCAGCGGCGTGCGGGACTGCTTGACGGGACGATCCGTCAACCGCTTCGAACGCAGCTTCCGAAGGCGAATCGCCGACCTGCCGCCCGGCCCCCTCAGCGCGTGTAGGTATCGAGCCGCGTTATCCGGCCGTGTTCGAACCTGAAGACGTCCGCGAATTCGACGACCGGTTCGCCGTCGGCGTCGAGCAGCCGGCCCCGCCCGGTCACGCGATCGTCGGCGCCGAAGACGTCTAGCAGGTCGTGACGCGTGTCCGTCATCGGCCGGTCCTCGCGCATGAACCGGACAAAGGCGTCGCGTCCCTCGAACGTTCGGTCCGGGCGGCGCTGCACGAACGACGGCGCGAGGAGCGCCTCGAGCTCGCCGTACTCGCGGGCGTCGAGGGCGTCGTAGTAGCGCCTGGCGAGGGCGACGGAGTCGGCGACCATACGCGGACGCTTCGAACGGCCGCCCTAAACAGTCGACGAATCGAGCCGCACTGATCCTTCCCCGTTCACCGCGCGGATGGACGACCAGTTCGTCCGTTCGGACGGCGGCATCCCTAGCGGTCCAGCACGGCTTCGATCTCGGCGGCCACCGCCGCGCCGCGGCGCTCGTACTCCTCGCTCCCGGGCTCGTACCAGATCGGGAGGGCGCCGACGGATCGCCCGAGCGCGAGCAACCGGTACAGGTCTCGCGCGGGGACGTCCGGTCCGAACGGGAGCGGCTCGTACAGTGCCCGTCGGACCGGGCCCGGATCCGACAGGTACCGCGTCAGCAGGTACTCGGCGTTGACGGCCATGAACGCCCGCGGGGCGAGTCTCGCGCGTTCGAGGTCGAGGACGCCCGTGATCGCCTCCATCGGGTCCGCGTCCGCGGCGGGCGGATCGCCGGTCGCCGTCCGGATGTTCTCCGGCGAGAAGTCCGTGAGGACGACCGCCGGCGCGGGCTCGCTGGGCAGTCGATCGCGGTGCTCGCGAAGGTATTCCGGAACCGCGGGTGCGATCGCGGCGATCGCGTCGTGGGTCGCCGGTTCGTCGTAGAGCCGGTCGGCGTAGTCGAGCGCGAACGTCGGCCAGTCCTCGAACGCGGCGACGGCTCGGGGCGACTCCCCCGCCGTCTCGAGCGAGCGAATCATCCCGTAGCCGTCGGCCGCGGCGGCCGGCACCCGCCCGCACGCCGCGACGACCGCCCCGACGGCCCGCGCCGCCCCCGGCGAGACGTCCCGGTACCCCGTCGCGAGCGGTTCGCCAGGCCGGTACTCGAGGACCACGAACGGCGGGCCGTCCGCCGGGTCCGGTTCGAAGGCGTAGACCGTCGGCACCGGCACCGACGTGAATCTCGCGAGCAGTCGGCAGGCGGCGACGCCGGCCCTGACGTCATCGGCCTCGGAGAACGTCGCGAACTTGACGGCGACGGCGGGCCGGGCGGTTCCGTCGTGGCCGACCACGAACACGTCGTTGAACCCGGCGTCGACCGGTTCGATCGCCCACTCTGCCGGGACCGTGTCGGACAGCGCGGGGACGGAACCGCGCGTGAGGACTCGGCGAACGGTGTCACGCGCGACCCGACCGGAATCCATGCCCGATGGTGGTCGACGTCGGTTCAAAAGGATTCGTTCGGAGCCCGGCGCGATCGCGGTCCGATCCCCGCGGGGGTCGTCGCGTCTCGGCTCCCGCTTCGCGCGGTCAGTCGTCCGACAACTCCGCCGGTTCGTCGATCTGGCCGGCCTGCACGTTCCAGAGGGCGGCGTACCGGCCGCCCGCCTCGAGCAGTCCCTCGTGGTCGCCGCGCTCGACGACCTCGCCCTCCTCGAGCACGAGGATCGTATCCGCGTCGCGGATCGTAGAGAGTCGGTGGGCGATGGCGAGCGTCGTGCGGTCCTCGGTCAGGCGCTCGATCGAGCGCTGGATGGCGAGCTCGGTCTCGGTGTCGACCGCGCTGGTCGCCTCGTCGAGGACGAGGATCGGCGGGTCCTGCAGGACGGTGCGGGCGATGGCGATGCGCTGGCGCTGCCCGCCGGAGAGCTTCACGCCGCGCTCGCCCACGCGCGTCTCGTAGCCGGCCTCCAGTCCCTGGATGAACTCGTGGGCTTCGGCGGCTCTCGCCGCCTCGCGGACGGCATCCATCGAGGCGTCCTGGCTCCCGTAGCGGATGTTGTCGGCGATCGTTCCGTCGAAGAGGAACGTCTCCTGGCCGACGTAGCCGGTGGCCTTCCGGAGATCTTCGAGTTTCACGTCCCGGAGGTCGTGGCCGTCGACGCGGATTTCGCCCTCGTCGACGTCGTAGAGGCGCAGGAGGAGCTTCAACATGGTGGACTTGCCGGCGCCGGTCGGCCCCACCAGCGCGACCATCTCGCCGGCTTCGGCGGTGAACGAGACGTCGTCGATCACGGTTTCGGCCTGGTGGTCCGCATCGGCGAGGACGTCCTCGTAGGCGAACGAGACGCCGTCGTACTCGACGCGGCCGTCGGGGTCGGGTAGCGAGACCGAGTCCGCCCGATCCTGGATCGCGACCGGGATGTCCATCAACCCGAAGATTCGCTCGCTCGAGGCCTTGGCGTTCTCGTACTGGTCGACGATGTTCGAGACCTCCGCGAGCGGGTCGACGATCCGCTGGGTCAGCATCAGGAAGACGACGAAGTCGCCGACCGACAGCGTCCCCGTGAGCGGGCCCGGCGCCGTCCCGGTGGTGAGCCAGAGCCCGCCGACGAGGAAGGTCGCGGCGAAGGAGATCCCCGCCAGCAGTTCCATCCCCGGCCGGTAGAGGTAGGACAGTTTGAGGACGTCCATCGTCCGCTGAAAGAGGTTCATCGAGGCGTCGCTGACGCGGCCGACTTCGTAGTCCTCGTTCGCGGTCGTCTTCGTCAGTTCCATCCCGGCGATCGAGTTCTCCAGCCGGGTGTTGAGGCGGGCGACGGCCGAGCGCTGGCGG
Organism: Halovivax limisalsi; assembly: GCF_023093535.1. NCBI lineage: Archaea > Methanobacteriati > Methanobacteriota > Halobacteria > Halobacteriales > Natrialbaceae > Halovivax > Halovivax limisalsi. The sequence goes on along the minus strand of NZ_CP095757.1, from coordinate 3,877,924 downwards.
ACGTACCGGGGCTCGATCACCTTCATGAACCAGATCGTAAAGCCGACCATCACCGGGACGGCGACCAGCGTGATGAGCGCCAGCTGCCAGTTCAGGTAGAAGAGGACGCCGGCGATGCCCAGCACCATCACGATCAGGCGCAGCGAGTTCATCAGCGCGTCGTCGAGAAACCGTTCCAGGTTCTGCGTGTCGTTGTTGAGCACCGCCATTACCTCGCCGGTCTGCTTGTCGTCGAAGAAGGTCTGGTCGAGCCGTTGCATCTTCCGGAAGCTGTCGACCCGCACGGTGTGCATCACGCCGTGGGCGAACAGGTTGGCCGTCACGCCGTAGATCCAGGTGAAGGCCGCGGTCACGACGAACGCGACCGCGATGGCCGTCACCGAGAACCAGAACTGCGGCAGCTGCTGGGTCGGGAGCAACGCGTCCGGCACCACCGGGAGCGAAAACTCGCCGGCCCGCTCCGGCGGCGGGAAGACCGCGTCGATCGCCGTCCCGAGCACCACCGGCGCGACGAGGCTGGCCATCCGCGCGACGAAGTTCGCGATCATTCCGGCCGAAAACCAGCCCAGACGGTCCGTCCCGTACGCCATAAACAACCGCGTCAGCGGCCGGTCGACGCGCTCGCGATAGGCGTCGAACGGTGTCTCATCCTCGTCGTACTCGCTCACTGGCGACTCGGTTCAGTTTCGAACCGTAAAGGTCGCGCGATTTCGGCCGACGGTGCCGGAACCAGGACCAGAACAGACAATACCAAAAACGGCGACGCAGAGACTCGCGGTGGCCGCGAGCGTGTCCGGACGGGCACGCGAGCACGGGGAAAGGCTGGTCTACCCGAGAAGATCGAACCGCGAGCGACCGGAGCGAGCGAGCGGGCCGACGACTGACCCGGAAGCGCCGTTTCACGGCGCTGGAGGGAAAGGAGAAGTGCTTTTCATCGAAGTTTTCCCGAGGGCGCGGCTTGCCGCGCCCGCAGCGGAAAAGTTCGTTTTACATCATGCCGCCCATGCCGCCGCCCATTCCGCCCATGCCGCCGCCGGGGGCGCCGCCGGGACCGCCCGCTTCGTCGTCCTCTTTGTCGGTGGAGAGGTCGCCGGCGGAGATGATGTCGTCGATCTTCAGGACGAGGTTCGCGGCCTCGGAGGCCGAGGTGACGGCCTGTTCCTTCGCGTGGGCGGGTTCGACGACGCCCGCGTCGAAGGTGTTCTCGACGTCGCCGGTCCAGGCGTTCAGGCCGGCGGTGACGTCGCCGTCGTCGTGGGCCGCGCGGAGGTCGACCAGGGTGTCGATGGAGTCGAGGCCGGCGTTCTCGGCGAGCACGCGCGGGACGAGCTCGAGCGAGTCGGCGAAGGCCTCGACGGCGAGCTGCTCGCGCCCGGAGACGGAGTCGGCGTAGTCGCGAAGGCGCGAGGCGAGTTCGACCTCGATGGCGCCGCCGCCGGCGAGCACGCGACCGTCGGAGACGGTCTGGGCGACGACGTCGAGCGCGTCGTTGACGCCGCGCTCGAGTTCGTCGACGACGTGGTCGGTCGAGCCGCGAAGCAGGAGTGTGACGCCGTGGGCGTCCTCGCCCTCGACGTAGAACAGCTCGTCCGCCTCGTCGCGGGTGACGTCACCGAAGCCGAGGTCGTCCTCGGTGGCGCTCTCGAGGTCGGAGACGATCGCGGCGTCGAGGACCTCCGAGAGGAACTCGAGGTCGGACTTCTTCGTGCGTCGGACGGCGACGATGCCCTCCTTCGCGAGGTAGTGCTGGGCGAGGTCGTCGATGCCCTTCTGGCAGAAGACGACGTCGACGCCGAGGTCGACGATGCGGTCGACCTTCTCGCGGAGCTGTTTCTCCTCGGCGTCGAGGAACTTCTGGAGCTGGCTGGGGTCGGTGACCGAGACCTCGGTGTCGACGTCGGCCTCCTCGACCTCGATGGGGTCGTTGAGCAGGAGGACGTCGGCGTCGGTGGCCTCGCGCGGCATGTCGTCGTGCGTGGGGTCCTTGTTGACGATGCCGCCGACGAGGAGGTCGGATTCGTCGACCGAGCGGCCGGCCTGCGTCTCGATGTTGAGGAACTCGAGGTCGACGACGTTCTCGCCGTCCTCGTTCTCGACGGTGACCTGGCGGACGGCCTCGACGATCAGCTGGGAGAGGTGTTCCTTGTTGAGTTCGGCGCCCTTGCCGGTCATCGAGGTTTCGGCGACCGAGCGCAGCAGGTCCTCGTCCTCGGTGTCGACTCTGGTCGCGATGTCGTCCACTTCGTCGCGGGCCTGTTCGGCGGCCATGTGGAAGCCCTTGATGATGGCCGTCGGGTGGATGTCCTGCTCGACGAGGTCCTCGGCGTTCTTGAGGAGTTCGCCCGCGATCGCGACGGCGGTCGTGGTGCCGTCGCCGGCCTCGTCCTCCTGGGTTTCGGCGACCTCGATGATCATCTCGGCCGTCGGGTTGTCGATGTCCATCTCCTGGAGGATGGTGACGCCGTCGTTCGTGATGGTGACCGAGCCCATCGAGTCGACGAGCATCTTGTCCATCCCCTTCGGGCCGAGCGTGGATTTGACCGACTCGGCGACCGCGCGCGCGGCGCTGATGTTGTACTCCTGCGCGTCCTTGTCCTTGACGCGCTGGGAGTCCTCGCTCATGACGATCATCGGCTGTCCCTGCTGCATTCGCTGACTCATAGTCAGACGATTCGTTGATTGTCCTTCTACATAAAACTACCGCAACCGTCGTCGCGGCGCTCGCGGGGGGCCGCGGTGTGCGGCCGGGAAAACCGCACGATAGCACGGGGGCGACGCGACACAGTGTGACTGTTTACCAATGTAACTCGTCCGACGAGGAATCCCATCCGGCGGTGTTTAAGTGGAACGAAAGCGGTCGTTCTGCCCCGGCGACAGGTCTGCCGGTGACGGAACCCGGGTGGTCGACCGGCTCCTCGGTGCGAGAACAGCAGCGTTATTTCCCGCCGAGAAAATGCTGAGCCATGAAACCAGCCGTGGAACGGGTCCTCGTGACGGGCGGTGCCGGCTTCGTCGGCTCGCACTTGACTCGCCGATTGCTGGCGGAGGGCGTGTCGGTCCGGGTGGTCGACGACTGTTCGAACGGCGACGCCGACCAGGTGCCGGACGCGGCCGAACTCGTCGAGACCGACCTCCGCGAACCGGACGCCCTCGACGGACTCCTATCCGACGTGGATCTGGTTGCACACCTGGCCGCGTCGAAACACGTCGACACCGACCGGCCCTACCGGCAGTTTCACGACAACACCCGCATGACGCGGACGGTGCTCGAAGCGATGGCGGACGCCGACGTCTCCGCGTTGCTCTACACCTCCTCCTCCACGGTCTACGGCGAGGCGCCGCGACCCACGCCGGAGGACTACGCGCCGCTGGAGCCGATCAGCGCCTACGGCGCGAGCAAACTCGCGGACGAATCGCTCCTCTCGGCCTCGGCGCACACGCAGGACCTGACCGTGTGGAACGTTCGGTTCGCGAACGTCGTCGGTCCGCGGCTGCGCGGGGCCGTGATTCCGGACTTCATCGAGAAACTGCGTGCGGATCCGGAGACGCTGACCATCCTCGGGGACGGCCGCCAGGAGAAGTCCTACCTCCACGTCGAGGACTGCCTGGACGCCATCGAGCACGTCGTCTCGCACACCGACGCGCCGATCAACACGTTCAACCTGGGCACCAGAACGACGACGTCCGTCGATCGGATCGCAGCCATCGTCGCCGACGAGATGGGCCTGGATCCGGCGTTCGAGTACACCGGCGGCGATCGCGGCTGGACCGGGGACGTCCCGAAGATGCGCCTCTCGATCGAGAAGCTCTCGGCCCTCGGCTGGGAGCCCGACCGCTCGAGCGACGAAGCGGTCAGGACGGCTACGCGGGAGTTGCTCGACGAAGTGCGGGAGTGAGGGTCGTGGGACGAAGCTGCTGGCGACCGGAGAGAACCGCCAGATCGTGCGTTCGACCCCCCGACCTCCGGCCACGCTCTCGTTTTAGGTGCGCTTAAATATCTGGGACGGACAGACCGAATATGGGCGTTCAGACGCCGGGAGCCGGGTCCGACCGGTCGACGCCACGCGACCGCCTGGTGCGGCTCGGTCGGCGGTACGGACCGATTCTCGGTTCGCTGCTCCTGGTCGGCGCGCTCGTCGTCGTCGCGCGGCGGCTCGGAAACGGCGCCGTGGTCGACGCGGTGGCGAGCGCCGACCCGATGGGACTGGCTCTCGCCGCCGTCGTCTACGCCGCGTCGTGGCCGCTGCGCGGGCGCCGATACGCCGATCTGCTCTCGCCGCTTTCCGCCGGCGTCGACACTGTCCTGTCGACGGCGGCCGTTTTCGTGAGTCAGGCGGCGAACCTCGTCGTTCCGGCACGCGCGGGCGATCCCGTGCGCGCCTACGTCGTAAACCGCACGTCCGACGTCCCCTACAGTGCGGGGATCGCTGCCCTCGCCGTCGAACGGCTCTTCGATCTACTCGCGATCACCGCGATCGCCTGCGGCGCCGTCGGCTGGCTCCTGCTGGGCGATGGGGCCGAACCGGCGACGCTGGTCGCCGCGACCGATCGGTCGGAGACGGTCGTCGTCGCCGCCGGAATCGTGGCACTGCTGGCGGTCGGTCTCTGTTTCGTCCTCGCACTCGTGTCGCGGACGCGTCTCGGCACGCGGGCCGGGGATTGGCTGCGGGTACGAGCAACCGGATCGACGCGGCTTGCGAGCGCGGCCGACTGGATCCGCCGGTTCGCGGGAGACGTCGGGCGAGTGATCGAACGCCCGCGAACGCTGTTCGTCGTCGGCGCGTCGAGCCTCGCGATCTGGCTCCTCGACGCCGCGACGGCCGTCCTGGTGCTGCTCGCCGTCGAACCCGACCTCGCGGGGCCGTCGGTGATCGTCGTGGGGTCGATCGCGGTGAGCGTCGGGAACCTCGCGAAGGTCCTCCCGCTCTCGCAGGGCGGGATCGGCCTCTACGAGGCGGCGTTCACCGCGATCGTGGTCGCCCTCGCGCCGATCGGCGCGGGGGCGGCGCTCGCGGCGGCCATCCTCGATCACGCGCTGAAGAACGTCCTCACGTTGTGTGGTGGTGCACTCGCCGCGTTCGGGCTCGGTCTCTCCGCCGCGGACGTCCGAACGGGTTCGGAGCCGGCCGACGGCGATCGGCACACTTTTTAGGCTCGCCTAAAAAAGTGCGAGCAATGGCACCAGATATCTGCGTTATCGTCCCCACGATCAGGGAGTACGAGTGTTTGCGTTCCTACGTGGAGAACGCCCGAACTCACGGGTTCGACGTCTCGCGCCTGCACTTCTTGCTGGTCACGGAGGACTTCTGCGAGACCGACGAGATGGAGGCGATGCTCGACGATCTCGGCGTCTCTGGCGAGGTCTTCGACGGCAGCCGGCGCGAGGCGTGGTACGCCGAGCACGGCGTCGAGCAGTTCGGTCACGTCGTCCCCGCGGCGAGTCACGCCGAGACGAGCTTCGGCCTCCTCTATATGTGGGCGAACGAGGGTTTCGAGTACGGCGTCTTCATCGACGACGACACGCTCCCGCACGAGGACGTGGACTTCTTCGGCACCCACATGACGAACCTCGCGTTCGCGGGCGAGATCGAGGAAGTGGCCTCCGACGAGAACTGGGTCAACGTCCTCTACCAGAACGCCGACGAGCACGGCCTCTATCCGCGCGGCTATCCCTACGCCGCGATGGACGAGACGGTCGAGACGGGCACGGCCGAGGTCGACGCCGGCCAGGTCGTCGCCTCGCAGGGTCTCTGGACCAACGTGCCGGACCTCGACGCGGTCCGCATCCTGATGGACGGCGACCTGCAGGGACAGGCCGAGACCAGGACGACGCGGGCGGACTTCGGCGACGACTTCGTCGCCGCGCGCGGTAACTACCTCACCGTCTGCTCGATGAACCTCGCATTCCGGCGCGAGGTGATCCCGGCGTTCTACCAGCTGCCGATGGACGACAACGCGTGGGACGTCGGCCGGTTCGACGACATCTGGTCCGGCGTCTTCCTCAAGCGAGCCTGCGACGTGCTCGGGAAACGGATCTACAACGGCGACCCGCTCTGCGAGCACAACAAGGCCCCGCGCAGCACGTTCGACGACCTCAACAACGAGGTGCCGGGGCTCGAACTCAACGAGCACCTCTGGCAGCTGATCGACGATGTGGGCGACGGCGCCGACTCCTACGCCGCCGTCTTCGAGGCGATGGGCCACGAACTCGCGCGCGGGGACTGGGACGAGTTCACGAACGGCGATTTCCTGACCCACGTCGGCGAGTACATGCTCGACTGGCTGGACTGCCTGGCGACGCTCCGGCCGTCGGCCGGTCTCGAAAACGACCGCTCGGCGGTCCTCGCGGACGATTAAATCGTCAGCTATATGGCTTTAGGTTGACCTAAAAGGAATATGATGGACGACGATACAAACCGAATCTTGTCGCGCCGGCGCGCGCTACAGGCCTGTTCGGCGGTCGGTGTGGCATCGATTGCGGGTTGCAACCAACTGCTCGGCGAGGACGACGACCAGTCCGTCGCCATCCCGTCGCTCGCGGAGTTCCGGGGCTCGGGATCGCTGGTGGAAGGGCGACCGGCACCGGGCGGTACCTCGATCGAGGACCTGCCGGACCTCTCCGGCGACCTGGCACTCTACATCGGCGGCGGCGAGGGTGGCATCTACTACGAGTTCGTGGAGATGCTCCAGAACATGTACTCGGACTTCGAGGTCCACCCGACCGACAACGACTCCGCGTCGCTGGCCCAGAGCATCGTCCAGGAGGTCGACGCCGGCGCGACGCAGGCCGACGTGTTCTGGTCGATCGACGCCAGTTCGCTCGGCTACGTCGCCGAAAACGACGCCTACGAGCCGCTGTCCGACGAGGCGGTGGACGCGGTCGGCAACGACCAGTTCGTCGGGGACGACAACGCGTGGGCCGGCGTCGCCGGCCGCGCCCGCGCCGTGCCGTACAACACCGACGAGCTGAGCGAATCCGACATCCCGGACACCGTCCAGGACTTCCCGGACTTCGAGCCCTTCCAGGGGTCGATGGGCTGGGCGCCGACCTACGGCGCGTTCAAGTCGTTCGTCACCGCGATGCGACTCCTCCGGGGAGACGACGAGACGCGCCAGTGGCTGGCCGCCATGAAAGACGCCGGGACCGAACGCTACGGCAACGAGTACGCCGTCTCGGAGGCGGTCGCCGACGGATCGCTGTACGGCGGCTTCGCGAACCACTACTACGCGATGCGGGTCAAGAACGGGCGGCCTGACGCCCCGATCGACCTGGCCTTCACCGAGGGCGACGCCGGGGCGCTGATCAACATCGCGGGCGCGCTGAAGATCGAGGGAACCGAGCGCGGCGACCTGGTCGACGACTTCGTCCGCCACCTGCTCTCGGCCGAGGCCCAGGAGTACTTCGCGACGATCAGCTTCGCCTACCCGATGATCGAGGGCGTCGAACCCGTCGGCGGCCTGCCGACGGTCGACGAGCTGAACCCGCCGGAGATCGACCTCGCGGAGCTCTCCGACCTCGAGCCGACCCTCGAACTGATGGACGAGGCCGGCGTCTCCGGATGAGGGTTCGGGAACGCGTCGCGAACGCGGTCGACCGAGCGGACGGCGATAGCGCCGGCAGCGCCGCCGACGTCGGACTCGTCCTGCTCGCCGCGGCCATCGCGGCCGTTCTCACGCTCCCGCTGCTCTGGCTGGTGTTCGACGCCGCCAGACTCGGCACGCGTGCGCTCGAACTCGCCGTCGATCCGCAGACGATCGAGGTCCTCGTTCGGAGCGTCGGACTCGTCGCGATCGTGACCGGCGGGAGCGTCCTTCTCGGCGTTCCGCTCGCGCTGTTGACGGTGCAGGGGGCGATCCCGTTCGCCCGGTTCTGGACCGTCCTCGTCGCGCTGCCGCTCGCGATCCCGAGCTATCTCGGCGCGTTCGCGTTCGTCTCGGCGTTCGGCCCGCGGGGCGAACTCGTCGGCTTCCTCGCCCCGCTCGGTGTTGCGGCCCTGCCCTCGGTGTACGGCTTCGCCGGCGCCGCGTTCGTGTTGACGCTGTACACCTACCCCTACGTTTTCCTGACCACGCGAGCGTCCCTGCTGTCGATGGACGGCTCGCTCGTGGAGGCGGCCAGAACGCTCAACGCGGGTCGGTGGGAGGCGTTTCGCCGGGTCACGCTCCCGCAGATCCTGCCCGGCATCGCGGCCGGCGCGCTGCTCGTGGCGCTGTACGCGCTGGCGGACTTCGGCACGCCGAACATCATGCGGGTCGAGGTGTTCACCCAGTTCATCTACGCCCGACAAAAGGCCCACGACCTGGACTACGCCGCGTTGCTCTCGCTGCAGTTGCTGACGGTGACCGCGATCATCCTGGCGCTCGAATCGCGCATCGGCGCCGACGACGCCGGCGCGTACGAGAGCGGCGGGAGCCGCGGGAGCGCCGATCTCGACCTCGGGATCTGGCGGTACCTCGCGCTCGCGTTGCCGATCACGGTCGTCCTGCTGGCGATCGTGCTCCCGGTCGCCATTTACTGGATGTGGCTACACACGGGCGGACCCGGCTACGAGATCGGCCGGCTGACCTTCGACTGGGAGTACGGCTTCAATTCGGCCTACGTCGCGGCGCTGGCCGCCGCCGCCTCGATTCTGGTGGCGCTCCCGATCGCGATCGGGTCGGCGACCTCCGGCTCGCGGGTGGCCGCGCTGGCGGATCGGGTCCCCTACGTGGGATTCGCGACGCCGGGGATCGTCCTAGCGGTCGCGTTGCTCGGTTTCACCCTCGACGTGCTGCCGTCGATCTACAAGACCGTCCCGCTCCTGATATTCGCCTACGTGGTCCGGTTCATGCCGCAGGCGATCGGCTCGATCCGGACCTCGACGCGACAGGTCGACCGCACACTCGTCGAGGCCGCTCGCACGCTGGGGCGATCCCGGCTCGCGGCGTTTCGGTCGGTGACGCTCCCGCTGATCATCCCCGGCGTGGCGGCCGGCGCCGCGCTGGTGTTTCTCACGACGATGAAGGAGCTCCCGGCGACGCTCATGCTGCGCCCGCTCGGGTTCGACACGCTCGTGACGTACATCTGGCGGGTCGAGGAGACCGGCCACTACGGTCAGGCCGCGGTGCCGGCGCTCGTTCTCGTGGGGATCTCGGGGCTGTCGATGGTCGTGATACTCGCGCGGGACGGGAGGTGACACCGTGAGACTGATGGGACTCACCGGAGCGGACAACGGCGTGAAACGGGACGAGGGGGCGGAGCGAACCGCCGCCGTGAGAGATCGACCGTGGCGGGTCGTCGTGGCCCTCCTGGCGCTCGTCGGTGCCGTCGTCGCCTGGCTGCTCGCGACCCGAACCTTTCCCTACCACTCGCTCAACCACGACGAGGCGGTCTACCTCCAGCAGGCGGCGATGGTGCTCGAGGGGCAGTTGTTCGTCCGACCGCCGGTCGAGGGGGTCTTTCGCCCCTGGTTCTTCGTCGAGGACGGAGACCGGCTCTACCCGAAGTACACGCCCGTTCCCGCGGCGATATTCGCGCTCGGGGAACTCGCCGGCGGTCTCCGACTCGCGCTGGCGGGGATCGCGAGCGCCATCGTCGCGCTCGCGGCACTGGTCGTCGCCGAGGTCTTCGATCGACGGGCAGGGCTCGTCGCCGCCGCCGCGGTGCTGTGTTCGCCGCTGTTCCTGATCCAGACGGCGGTGTTCCTGCCGTACGCGCCGACGGCGATGCTCAACCTGGCGTTCGCGTACGGCTACCTCCGCGCGGACCGGACGGGCGACGTTCGGTTCGCCGGGGCCGCCGGGGCGGCGATCGGACTGGCCTTCTTCGCGCGGCCGTACACGGCCGTCCTGTTCGCGGCGCCGTTCGTCGGGCACGCCTGCTGGACGCTCCGGCGGGATTTCGGGCGCGCGCTCCCCAGGCAGGTCGCGACGGCCGCGCTCGGACTGGCCGGCGTCGGCCTGACGCTCGCGTATAACGCCGCCGTCACCGGCTCGCCGCTCCTGTTTCCCTACGAAGCCTTCGCCCCGCTGGACGGGCTGGGCTTCGGCCACCGGGAGATCCTCGGACACGCGATCGAGTACACGCCCGAGCTCGCGTTGCGGTCGAACGCCCTCGTGCTCGAGGCGTTCCTCACGAAGTGGTTCGTCGGCGGCGCCGCGGGCGCGGGGCTGGCCGCGGTCGGGTTCGCGGTCGTCGTTCGTCGCGGCCTCACCCCGCGAACGGCGATCCTCGCCGGGCAGGCGCTCACGATCGCCGTCGGTAACGTCTACTTCTGGGGGAACCTCAACGTCCTCGGCGACCTCGATCGCGCGGGCGACGGCCTGATCGCCACCCACGGCCCCTACTATCACTTCGACCTCCTGCTCCCGGTCGCCGCCTTCGCGGCCGTCGGCGCGCTGGCGCTGGTCGGCGTCGTTCGACGCCGGAGCGCCGCGTTCCTGTCGCCACGCGGCGTTCGCGCCGCGCTCGTCGCGACCGTGCTCGTGGGCGCGCTCGTCGCCGGCGGTGCGACGTCGGCGAACCTCGCGGAGCCTCTCGAGCGAAACCAGGAAATCACCGAGACCTACGAGCGGGTCTACGCCCCCTTCGAGGGCGACGCGGTCGAGGAGCCCGCGCTCGTGTTTCTCCCGACGCCGTACGGCGATTGGCTCGCCCACCCGTTTCAGGCGCTGTACAACGGCCCCGGGCTGGACGGCGACCGCGTCTACGCGCTGGAGGGACGACCGTTCGACGTGGCCGACGCCTATCCCGATCGCTCGCTGTACCGGTTCGCGTACCGCGGAAGCTGGGCGCCGTGGGCGAACTCGCCGGCCGGCGCTCGCCTCCAGCGCGTCGACCGCGTCGAGGGGGAGACGATCGCCGTGAACGCCACCGTCGGCGTCCCGGAGGCAGCCGCCAGCGTCACCGCGACCGTGAGGACCGACGAGGGGAGCGAAACCTGGATCTCCGGAGACGTCGCGAACGCGACGGACGCCCGGCTGCTCGTCAGCGACGGCGAGGTTCGCCTGGACGGGCCGGCCTGGTCGGCCACCGAGCCGGTTCCCGCCGGGGACCGGGAGGACGTCATGCTGACCCTGTTCGTCGACCGCGGCCCGGGCAACAGTTTCAGCTACCGGCTCGAACTGCCGGTCGAGACCGACGACGGGACGGTGCGGGCGCTCACGCCCCGGGTCGAGCGGTGCAGCGGGATCCGCGAGTGCGGCGGCCGAGCGGCCTACCTTCCCGATAGCGCTCCCGCGGGAACGTTCGTCAGGACCCGACTCGCGGCGGTGGACGGGAACCGATCCCGTTAGCGCCCCGCCTCGATCGTGTGGAGATGCCGTCGGCCGCGAGCCGGCGTTTCTCTCCGTTGTGAAACGGGTGAGAGTGAGCGAGTGATCCGCCGTCGTCCACGCGTGCGACCCGCTCTTCCGTCGATACGGCGTTCGAAAATCAGCCGTCGGCGCCCCGAACCCGGTCGCCTACCGCGTCGGTCGGTGGGACAGCTCCCGCAGTCGCTCTTCGAGCGAGACCTTGACGATCGAACGGGCGATCTCGGCGCCGCCTTTGAGCGGATCGAGTTTGGTCTCGCCGGCGCGCTCGCGGTACTCGATCGGGTGTTCGCGAACGTCGTAGCCGCGCATGAGCGGTCGGATCAACAGTTCGGCCGAGAGGCCGGTGTTCTCGGTCCACTCGATGGACTCGACGACCTCGCGGCGGTACGCGCGCATCCCCGTCGTCGTGTCGTGGACGCGGGTGCCCGTCAGGACGCTCGCGACGGCGGCGAAGGCGCGATTGCCGAGCCGGTTGAACGCCGGCATCGCCTCGGCGCCGTGGTAGAGGCGGTCGCCGCTGACGACGTCGTAGCCGTCGTTGATCAGGTCGAGGAATTCAGGGAGTTGTTCCATCGGGTAGGTGTCGTCGCAGTCGGTCGTGACGACGACCGGGCGGTCGGGCGTCAGGATGGCCTCCCGGACGGCGACGCCGTAGCCCTGCGGTTCCTGTTCGATCACCGTCGCGCCGCGCTCGCGGGCGATCTCCGGCGTCCGGTCGTCTGAGCCGTCGACGCAGACGACCTCGGCCTGGCCGTCGGTGACCGCCGCGACGTCGTCGATGACGGTGCCGATGGCCGCCTCCTCGTTGTAGGTCCCCATCACGACGCTAACGTCCTCGAACGAGAACCGGTCGCGATCGGCGCCGGCCGTCGCCTCTGGGTCCGAGCCAGGGTCCGCCACCTTCGCATCGTCCTCGTCCGCGTCGGTCGGATCGATCGTGCTGTCAGTCACGTCTTCGCCGGGTACGTCGGCACTCATTGGCGGTACTCTCGGCCGGGCGCACTTATGTTTTTAGGTTCACCTAAAAAAGCGTCAGGCCGACTCGTGGACGTGGTCGGCCGCCTTGAGGGCCAGCGCCGCGATCGTCAGCGTCGGATTCATCGCGCCGCCGGTGGGGAAGACGCTGCTCGAGGCGATCCAGCAGTTCTCCAGGTCGTGGGTGCGCAGGTCGGGGCCGACCACGCTCTCTGCCGGGTCCGAACCCATCCGGGTGGTCCCCATGTGGTGGTAGGCCGGCCCGGTGGCGTCGGGGCCGACCTGCCAGGTGATCTCGGCGCCAAGTTCTGCGAGGATCTCCTCCTGGATCTCGTTGACGCGCTCGATGGTTTCGAGCGCCCGGTCGCCGACCGTCCAGTGGACGTCGGGGACCGGATTGCCGCGGTCGTCGGTGGTCGAGCGATCGAGGCCGACGTAACTGTCCTCGCTGGGGAGCTGCTCGACGAGGCCGCCCATCCCGACGTGGGTGCCGTACTCCGAGCGGAGCCGCTCGAGGAGCTCGTCGCCCCAGTCCTCCCCCGTCAGCGCCATTTCGACCGGCGAGGGGCCGGCGTAGTTGAAGAACTCGAGCTTGAACGGGGCCCGCTCGGCGTCGGCCTCGTCGTAGAACTGGTGGCACTCGCTGGTCAGGAAGCCGACGTGGTTCTGGCGGGTCGGTTCGTCGAGGACGCCGCCCGCGCCCGCGAAGAGGTGGTCCATGAAGAACCGGCCGACGAGGCCGCTAGAGTTGGCCAGTCCGTCGGGATAGTGATCGGACTCCGAGAGCAGCAACAGGCGGGGCGTCTCGACGCCGCCGCAGGCGACGACAAACGCGTCGGCCGCCTGCCGGTGCGTCCGGTCGCCGGGCGTCGCGTAGACGGCCGCCTGGATCGCGTCGGGGCCGTGTTCCAGGCGCTGGACCGGCGCGCGGTCGATCACGGTCGCGCCAGCCCGCTCGGCGCGCTCGACGTGGACCGTCGCGTCGTACTTCGCGCCGGAGGGACAGACCGGCTGGCAGGTGCCGTAGCCGACGCAGGCGCTCCGATCGTCGTAGGTCTCCGAGTTGCGAGCGTTGGGCACCGAGTGCATCGCGATCTCGAGTTCGTCGCAGGCCTCGGCGAACAGGGAGTCGCTGTAGGAGGGCGGAAACGCCGGCATCGGGTGCGGGTTCTCGCGGGGCGGCGCGAAGGGATTGTCGTCGGCCCCCGCCACGCCGAGTTCGCGCTCGGCCTCGGCGTAGTACGGACGGAGGTCCCGGTAGTCGATCGGCCAGTCCGCGCCGACGCCGCGGACGCTCTTCGAGTTGAAATCGTCCTCGTGGAGTCGCATCACCATCCCCTGCCAGTGCAGCGTCGAACCGCCGACGCCGCGGGCGCGGGCGTGATTCAGCGGGTAGAACCACTCGCCGGTCGACGCGTAGGCGTCCCGCTCGGGATCGCCGTCCCAGACGTCCGGCCGGTCGTAGGACGGCCGGATCGCCCGTTCCTGCCTGGCGAGGCGGTCCTCGAAATCGAACCGCGACCCCGCTTCGAGGATCACCACCTCGTGGCCGGCCGAGGCGAGTCGATCCGCGACGAGCCCCCCCGCCGGGCCCGCGCCGATGACGCAGACGTCGGCGTTCTCGACGGGGGTCCGATCGACGTCCCCCGCCGCCGGTTCGGCGGAGCCGGCGGGCGGTCGTTCCTGCGTCACGCGTCCGGCCCCCGCTGGTAGCTTCCCATCCCGCCGGCGTGGCCCTGCGGGTTCTCGATGCCGACGAGTTCGCCGCCGGTCGGCGAGGCGTAAAGCGCCAGCAGGAGGTCGTTGACGACGTAGTACCGGATCCGCTCGCTCGGCATCCCCGACGGGTCCTCCTCCGCCTGGTCGGCCCCCAGGTTCCGCAGCACCTGGTCGCGGTCGGCGACCGACAGCGCCGCGAACACCTCGCCGTACCAGACGTCCGCGTTCTCGTCCAGCTCGTCGACCGCCGTCGCGATCCCCTCGGCGTGGGACCGGTCCGCCAGCCGCCCCTCCAGAAAGGTCTCGACGAACGTCGCCGTCCCGGAGACCTCGCTCGGGTAGACGACCTCGGCGGCAGCGACCATCGCCGTCCGGAGTCGACGGACGTCGACCCGCTCGCCGCCGGGCGGGACCACGCAACCCGCCCCCGTCGCTGCGAGGCCGAGCGCCGACAGCGCGGCGACCGCGTCGCGCCTCGTCAGTTCCATGCGCGGGGATTAGGCAGGCCTAAACCATATATTCGTTGAAACGGCGTGAGCCGGGCGGTCGCGGTGCGGACGATACGACCGCGACACTCCGAGCCGGTCGGCGCCCCACGACGCTTCGATCCGGTCGACCGGCGACGGACCGTCGCGGTCAGCGGGCGTGGGTCCTCTGCGGGCGACCGATCGCCGCGACTCAGGCATCGACCGGTTCGACGAGCGACGGATCGTCTGCGGCCGGGCTGTTGACGGCCGTCGAGACCGGATAGGCGGTCATCGACTCGGCCGGGTGCGGTTCGAGATCGGCCGTCGGATCCTCGGCGCGCAACCACCGCCGTTCGGCGCCGGGGGAAAGAATCGCCGGCATGCGGTCGTGTAACTCCGCGACCAGTTCGTTCGGCGCCATCGTCACGATCGTCACCGTTTCGCAGGGCCCGGGATCGTCCGTCGGCTCGTCGATGCCGCCGCCGAACGCGTCGAGGCCTGCCTGCTCGTCGGCCGACGGGGGCTCGCGTCGCTCCCACAGCCCGGCCATCGCGAACGGGCGGTCGTCCTCGAACGCGATCCGGTACGGCTGGTTCCCGGTCTCCGTCGGCACCCACTCGTAGAAGCCGTCCGCCAACACGAGACACCGCCCCGACGCCGGAGCCGCTGCCAGTTCGTCGGCTCCACCAGCTGTGGTCGGCCGGCCTTCGTACGCCGAGCGAAACGCTCGCGTCTCGGAGAGCGATTCGGCGCGGGCGTTGATCAACCGGTCGCCGTCTCCCCACGGCGGCGAAAACCCCCACTCGAACTGGCGAATCGTCTCCGGCGCCTCGTCCGGAACGACCGCCACCGACTGGCTCGGCGCCGCGTTGTACGTCGGGGTGAACGCTCGCTCGAAGCGCGCGTCGAAGCGGTCCTCCAGATCCGCCGGCGGCGTGAACAACGAGTATCGCCCGCACATAGGGGTCGGTAGGGATCGGAGCGCCAAAACCGTTCTCGCCCACCCGGGTCGATCGGCGTCGCCACCGACATTGGCCCCGAAAACGGGAGGATCACCCGCCCGGTCGACGGTGCGGTTTAAGGTCCACCGGGAAAAACGGGGGAGCACGGATGTCCAGCGAGCCGACGGACGCGGCGGACGCGGGCGGTCACCGCGCACGATTGGGGCAGCTTTCGCAGGTGCTCGAGCTGGTCGCGCCGGCGCTTCTCGTGGTCGGCTTCGCCGGCGCGCTCGCCGAGGGCGTCGCGCCGGTGCGGCTCGACTCCCCCTTCAGCTACCTCTTCTACGCGGGGATCGCCAGCGCGTTCGTCGCGGTGTACCTGGCGATATTCCTCCACGAGGACGTCGAGGAGTGACGCCGAGCGCGACCCTCCCGGGCGACGCGGACCGAAACGGGAGAGTAACCGCCGCCTACGGCCGCGATCGCGATGGTACGCGCGCCGTACTATTGGGTAGGTCCGGCCTCGTGAGGCGTATGTCCAGCGAACCGTCGCCGGCGACGTCGGACGACCGCTACGAGTGCCTGCTCAGAGACGACGGCCACCTCGAACTTCGCCACCGCGAGCGCGCCGACGAGTGGATCGCCACGGACGCTCCGGCCGAGATCCGACCGTAGCCGAGCGGATGGGCGAGAGAACCGGGGCCGGGGTCGCCGCGTCGTCGGACCAACCCGTCGACACTCTCTCAGACCGCCGCCGCGTCGTCGGCGTGGGCCTCGATGTTCGCCCAGACCTCGGTCATGACCTCGCCCGTCATCTCGACGAGGGCCTCGACTTGTGGTTCGCAGTCGCCGGGCGCACAGCCGAGATCCCGGATCGCCTTCGTCGTCGAGGCGTGATAGACGCAGACCTCTCCGTCGTCGTCCTCGTAGACGACGGTCGTACAGGGGAGCAAGCCGGCGAGCTGCGGATCGATCTCGAGGGCTTCCTTCGCGATCTCGGCGTGACAGACGACGATGAGCGCCGTCTTCCTGATCTCCTCCTCGAGGACGCCCGCGACGAACTCGTCGAGACGCGTCAGGGCGACCGTCTCGAACCCCTGGAACTCGTGTTCGAGCTGGACGTGCATGACCGCGTCCTCGAACGGCAGATCGAGCGTCGTGAAGAGCGCCTCCTCGACGGTGGGCGCAGGCGTCTGTGGTGTGGACATGTACCGTTCTCGGCGCTGGTCCGATATAAAATACGGGAGTAGGGCCGCTATTTTCCGCTGTATTCGGCGCGCGTCGATCGATCGTCGAAACCCTTCCTGATCCCGGCTGCGACTTGCTTGCTCAAATCTCTTTTATCAGGTAATTTCGCGTCACGGATTGTTCGCGACGCTACGCGTCGCTCACGGTTTTGTGACGCGAAAAACGCCTCACGGCTTCGCCGTTCGGCAAATCGCGATTCTCACTCTCCGTTGCTCACGGCTTCGCCGTTCACGTTTCCGAGGCGGTCACTTCGTTCCCGCCTCGCACTCGCTCCGAACCTCGCGACGCCAGGACAGGGATTTGAACCCTGAATCCCGAAAGGGAACACGCTTTCCAGGCGTGCGCCTTACCGTTCGGCCATCCTGGCTCGGTCGGAGATTGCCGACTGGGTCGAATAAGTCTTGCGAGGTCGGTCGCTCACCGCCCGCGGTCGGCCGCCCACGCACGCAGACGGGGTTCGTACCGGTAGGTCGCCCCGGTCGCCAGGACCGAGACGACGGCGATTCCGACAAGTACCTCGACCAGCCGGAGATCGACTACTGAGAGCGCCACCGCGGCTTGCGCGAGGACGCCGAAGGTCAGCCCGCCGATCAGCCCCCACAGGACCGCCGACTGCATTCGTTCGGTCACGTGTGCGTGCGTAAATCTCGAATACCGTCGATTTCCCTGCCGATTCCGTTCGAATTCCTTATTCGAGGTTCGCGATCGCCTCGATCTCGACGGCGGCACCCTTGGGGAGGTTCGCGACCTCGACCGCGCTACGGGCCGGCGGGTCCTCGTCGAAGTAGGTCGCGTACGTCTCGTTCATCTCCTCGAAATCGTCGATGTCGGCGAGGAAGACCGTCGTCTTGAGGACGTCCGCGGGCGTCGCGCCCTTCTCCTTCAAGATTGCGACGACGTTGTCGAGCGCCTGCTCGGTCTGGACGGCAACGGGTTCGTCGTCGAGCAGGTCGCCGTCGGGCGTCAGCGGGATCTGGCCCGCGGTGAAGAGGATCGAGCCGTTCGTCGTCGCCTGGCTGTACGCGCCGACCGCCGCCGGCGCCTCGTCCGTGCTGATTACGCGCTTCATACCTGGGGGTGCGTCGCGACGCGATATAAAAGGCGGCGAATTCGTCGCCGGTCGGCCACTTTGATCGGCGTCGGGCCGCCCGCCCGCGTTCGGCCGACTCCCATCGTCCGGTTTCGACCGTCAGGTTTCGAGATCGAACTGCTCGTTCTCGGTGACGGCGTTGAGGACGACGCTCGTGTTCGACTCCTTGATGTCGGGATCGGTGAGCAAGGTCTTGATCTGTTCGTTCATCCCGTCGGTGTCCTTGAACTTGCCGACGGCGGTGACGTCGTAGTCGCCGGTGACCTCGTAGACGGAGATCATCTGGCGGTGCTCGCGCAGCCGGTCGGTGATGTCCGGGAGCGCGTCGCCCTCCACCTTGAGCTGGATCACCGCGGTGACGTCGTAGCCGAGCTCGCCGTAGTCCACGCGCGGGGTGTAGCCGTCGATGACGCCGGCGTCCTCCAGGTCGGCGAGGTGGTTCGAGACGGTCGTCACCGAGACGTCGAGGTCCTCCGCGAGGCTCCGCAGGCTGGCCCGCCCGTCGCCCAGTAGCGCATTCACCAACTTCGAGTCGAGATTTTCGTACGTCATCAGTTCCTCCCACTCGCTCCACCCATTAGAACTTTACGAATGAACAGTTTACTCGCGAGATCGGGAGAATTACGCGGAACAGCAGGGTTTTAGTGAAGGAGATAGATGAGTTAGACGAGATTCGGATGACAACCGGCAATCTGACAACGACGGAAGAATCGGTGCTCGAAACGATCGAAGACGAAGAAATCGACTTCCTCCGACTGCAGTTTACCGACATTCTCGGCGTCGTAAAGAACGTCTCGGTCCCCGCCCGCCAGGCGGAGAAGGCGTTCCGCGAGGGGATCTACTTCGACGGCTCGTCGATCGAGGGCTTCGTGCGCATCCAGGAGTCCGACATGCGCCTGATCCCCGACCCCGAGACGTTCGCCGTCCTCCCGTGGCGGACGAACGAACAGGGCGCCGCGGCCCGCATGATCTGCGACGTCGTCGACACGTCGACCGGCGAGCCCTTCGCCGGTGATCCGCGGACGGTCCTCAAGAGCGCGCTCGACCGCGCGAGCGAACTGGGTTACACCGTCAACGCCGCGCCCGAACCCGAGTTCTTCCTCTTCGAGGAGGACGAGGACGGCCGCGCGACGACGAAGACGAACGACGCGGGCGGCTACTTCGACGTCGCGCCGAAGGACCTCGCGAGCGACGTCCGCCGGGACATCATCTACGGCCTCGAGAACATGGGCTTCGAGATCGAGGCCAGCCACCACGAGGTCGCGGAGGGCCAGCACGAGATCAACTTCGAGTACGACGACGCCCTCGCGACCGCGGACAACGTCGCCACGTTCCGCACCGTCGTCCGCGCCATCGCCGCCCAGCACGACCTCCACGCGACCTTCATGCCGAAACCGATCCCGCGGATCAACGGTTCGGGCATGCACACGCACCTCTCGCTGTTCACCGAGGACGGCGAGAACGCCTTCCACGACGGCGACGACGAGTTCGACCTCTCCGAGACGGCCCACTCGTTCCTCGCCGGCATCCTCGAACACGCGCCGGCGATCACGGCCGTCTCGAACCCGACGGTCAACAGCTACAAGCGCCTGGTGCCGGGCTACGAGGCGCCGGTCTACGTCGCCTGGTCCGATCGCAACCGCTCGGCGCTGATCCGCAAACCCGCCGCGCGCGTCCCCGCCGCCTCGCGCATCGAGGCCCGCTTCCCCGACCCGTCGTGTAACCCCTACCTCGCGTTCGCCGCGCTGATTCACGCCGGCCTCGACGGCATCGAGCGCGGCCTCGAGGCCCCCGACCCCGTTCGCGAGAACATCTACGAGTTCGACGAGCAAAAGCGCGAAGAGTACGGCATCGACACGCTTCCGTCGAACCTCGGCGAGGCGGTCGACGCGCTCGAGGACGACGCGGTCATCAAAGGCGCGCTCGGCGAACACGTCAGCGAGAAGTTCGTCGAGGCAAAGCGCCAGGAGTTCGAGGACTACCTCGTCGACGTCTCGCAGTGGGAACTCGATCGCTACCTCGAGACGTTCTAGGCCGCCCGGCCGATTCGCTGCCCGCGAGTTCCGTGTTCGGCCAGACGCACCTCCACCGCAGGTCGCCGCTAGGAGCGCCACTCGCCGATCCGATCGCGCAGGCGCCCGGGCAGGCCGAGCGCCGAAATCGCGGTCCCGAAGATGACCATCAGGAGGTAGACGCCGAGCGTCGAGGTCCAGATGACGAACATGGCGAGGATGGCCGCCCCCGAGGTAAGGAAGTAGTAGGCGGCGATCGTCATCGCCGTGCCGTACAGTAAGACGAGGTAGGGACCCCAGCCGTGGGCGTGACCGCGGCGGACCCGCCGGCGGACGTAGCGCTTGAGGTCGGCTTCGAGCGCCTCCCTCTCGACCGTCCGTTCGTCGACGCCGGCCTCGAGGTCCGCGAGTTCGGCCCGGAGCTGTTCGATCTCCTCGCGGAGGACGGCCGGATCGTCGCCGCGATCGCGCGTCCGGTCCGACTGGCGCGAGGCGCGAGCGGAGGCGGCGCCCTCGGACGGCCTCGCGCGAGACTCGTCGGTGCCGTCGGTCGGCCCGGCCCGATCGCCGTCGATCGCAGGCCCGGCCGCGTCGCTGTCGGGCGGTGATTCGGGAGTCCGCGTCGCGTCGTCGCGATCCGTGGCGTCCTCGGTCATCGCTGCACGGTCGATCTGTCGATAGCCGGGACTTTGTAGCTGCCGATCCGATTCGGCACCGGCGAGAACCGCGTTGAGCGTGGCGCCGAAGACGACGACGATCGCGCCGAGGTAGAGCCAGACGAGCACGAGCAGGACGCCACCGAGCGCGCCGTAGATGGCCGAGCCCGCGGCCACGGTCGCGTAGATCGCGAACGACCGACTCAGGACCAACCAGCCCACGGCGGCCAGGACGGTCCCAGGGAGCGCCGCGCGAACCGAGACGTCCGCGTCCGGAAACACGACGTAGAGCGGAAGGAACGCCACGATGAGGGCCGGCAGGACGAACGCCGAGCCGAGCCAGCCGCTGACCGGGAGCGGCGTCCAGAGCAGGACGACTTCGAGCACCCCCACGAGAACCAACCCAGTCGTGATGGCGCCCGCGACGACGGCGGCGTCCCAGAACGAGTCGAACAACGATCGGTCCAGCCCGGTTTCGTAGACGAGTGCGAACGCGCGGTCGAGACCCCGAAACACGCGACTCGATCCCCAGATGATCCCGACCGCCCCCACGACGGTCGCCCCGCGGCGGCCCGTCTCCTCGACGAGGGCCTCCCGGAGCAACTGCTGGGCGCCGGGCGTCAGAAAGTCCGAGACGCTCAGGGACAGTTGCCTGACGAACTCGTCCCCGCCGAGGCTCGTCGCGACCCCGATCACCAGCAACGCGATCGGCACCAGCGAGAGGAAGGCGTAAAACGCGACGCCGGCGGCGATCAACGTCAGCTGTCGCGACCGGGCGATCGAGAGGGTCTCCCGAAGCACCGAGCGCACCGACACCCGATCGGTCACGCGATGGGATACCACGCCCAGCGGCTAATAGGCGGACACGTCCTGCGGCTGGCGAGAACCGGGCGCACCGGTCGGCGCGACGAGGCGTTCGGGCGCGGTCCGGCGGCCGGACGATCGACCCCCTACAGCGCCCGGACGAAGAACAGCGTGTAGCAGAGGACGACGCTGAGCAGAACGAACACGGCCGCGACGAACGCGCCGGCCATCGGGTCCGTCGGAGCGAAGTGTCGAATCGCGTTGATCGAGACGGCGAGGTAGGTGATGACCACGGCCCCGACGCCGAGGGCCCCGTTGACCGTCCGGATCGGCGCGTCAGCGGTCTCGACCGGGTCCCAGAGCTCCTCCGCGGTGAGAAAGCGAAACGTCGAGTTCGACCGGGTGGCCATCCGGCGACCGAGGCTCCGCCAGACGTCGACGTGCTCTTCGGCGAGGTTGTGGCCGATGACGACCACGTACTCGTACTGCTGGCTGATGCTCCCCAGTTCGCGGTAGAGCCACTGGTTCGACCCCTCGGTGATCGTCTCGATCAGCACGATGGCGATCTCATCGCCGACGACGTAGTCGACGCCGCGGGCGCCGCCGGTGTGATCGACGTTCAGCTCCTGGTCCGCCCAGTTTCCCACGTATCGCCGGAGGTAGCGACGCAGGTCCGAACGAAATCGCGCGTCGTTCGTCCGCGGCGGGCGCGATCGGATCCAGCTGTAGAGATCGTGCGTGAATACGTCGGCGATACCGAGGTCCACTCGATTCGTTCGCGTCGACACGGTCATCGACCTCCAGGGGTGATCCGCGACGCGCTCGTCGAGTCGGGCGCACTCGTCGGGAGAGCAGCCGCGGCCGAGCGGCGATTTTCCGATCCTCGCTCGGCTGGGTGGTCCCCGCTGCGGTCCGTCCGGCCACCCTCGTACTGTTCGTCCGACTTCATACATGACAGGTGCGTTCGACCCGACGTAGGGACTCTCGCTCAGCACCTAGGGCAGGACTACGGCACGGGGCTAACTAGTTAGCCCGGGGGTTCGAGGACCGCTTCGAAGAGCCGCGCCTGCGCCGATCGCAGGTGGTCGTGGAAGGTCGGCGAGGAGACGTCCATCAGGTCGGCGAGTTCGCCGCCGGTCATCTGTCGGGGAGACTCGAAGTAGCCGGCGTGATACGCGAGCAGGAACGCTTCGCGCTGGCGATCGGTGAGCCGGTCCAGCGCGGCGGTCCCCACCAGCGACGGCCCGTCGTCGTCGGACTCGGTCTCCCGCCTGGCGCGCAGGTCGACCGACGCGTACCGGCGACGGTAGGCCTCGACGAGCGCCCGCACGTCGGTTCCGTGGGGCACGCGGACGCGGACCCGCACCCGATCCGGCGTGGCCGACAGCGCCCGGATCGTCCCGCCGACGTCTCGAAGCGGTTCGAGGACGGTTTCGTCGGCCGTTTCGAGGCGGACCAGCGCCCGCCCGCCGCCCGCCGCGAGGACCTCGGCGGTGCCTGGCATCGCGTCGAGCGAGTCCAACCAGGCGGCGTCCGCATCGACGTCGACGCCGGCGGCAGTACCGTCCTCGGCCGACCGGACCGCCGCTGACTCGCTCGATTCGGCCGCCGACGCGTCGGCCGCATTGCCGTCGACCGGTTCGATCGAGACGAACTGCGTGAGTCGGCCGCCCGACGCGGCTGCGCCCTGCAACTCGATGGTCCCGTCGACCCCACTCGCGAGCCTCTGGTACAACCCGTCCGGGTCCGACAGGTCGAGATCGACGGCGAGTTCGGTCCCCGACGCCAGCGCGCGCGAGCGCTCGATCGACCGGATGGCGCCGCCGACGGTCGCGCCCACTTCCTCGAGGATCGTCACCAGCTCGTCGGTGAACACGCCCGGCGATCCGCCGAAACACACCAGGCCGCCGGCGACGGGGTCGGCTCGAAACGGCACGGCGACGACGGTTCGACAGCCGTAGCGCATGGCCGCTCGGCGGACCGACGGCCGATCGACCGCGTCGAGCACGTCGTCGACGACCTGGGCGCTTTCGCGTTCGATCGCCCGGTCGAGCAGGTCGCGATGGCGTTCGGCGAGCGACGCGTCGTCGCCCTCGACGTACCGATCCGGCATCCCGCGCCAGACCGATGGCGTCGTCGTCTCCGCGACGGGATCGTACGTCCCGACCCACGCCCCCTCGAACGCGTCGAGCGCCGTCAGAAATTCACAGACCGACCGTTCCAGATCGGGGCGCGTGTCGGCGCGCTCGACCGCGCGGAGCGTCTCTCGCGTGAGGTGGGTCTGCAGTTCGAGCCGGCTCACGTCGTCGGAGACGCGTTCGAGCGCCCGGTCGCGCTCGACGATCGCCGACTGTCCGCTCGCCCGGTCGAGCGCCGCGGTGATCAGCGTGCCCAGGAGCTCCAGGAGGTCGACGTCGATCGGCGAGAAGCCGTCTTCGATCGGATCGCCGACGACCAGCACGCCGTGATCGCCGAGCGGGACGAACACGGCGCTTTCCGAATCGAGTGCCGGGTCCGGGACCGATCCGGACGAGGTGGCCGATCCGTCGCCGAGGGGCGATTCACCGCGTGGGGAGGAGTCGTCGGCGCGAACCGATGGGTCGCCGAGGCTCGGCTCGTACCGGACCGACTGCTCGGCGAACGTTCGCCAGGCGATCGACGCGAGCGACCGGTCACGCACTGGCCGGGGCGGCGTCCCCGGTTCGGTCCACGAGGCGACCGTTTCGAGCCGGTTCTCGTCGGGTCTGAGCGCGTAACTCCGCGCCTCGGGCCGGTCGAAGACGTCCGTCGCGGCGGCGACGGCGATCTCGTGGACCTCGAGCGACGTCGACGCCCGGAGGATGTCCTCGCTGATCGCCGTCAGCGCCTCGCGGAGCTCCTCCCGGCGCTTTCGCTTCGTGACGTCTCGCGCTTCGACGAGCAGTTCCGCGATCGCGCCGCTCTCGGTCCGGATCGGTCGGATCGAGAAGTCGGCGACGCGGTCCCGTCCGTCCGACGTGAACGCGAGCTCGCTCCGATAGAAGCGCCCGTTTCGAGCGCGTTCGATCCCGGTTTCGATCCGGTCGGCCGACTCGGGCGTGACGTCGAACGCCTCGTCCATCGTCGACCCGACGACGCTCTCCGGATCGGCCTCGTCCAACATGGACTCGTTCACCTCGAGGAAGCGACCGTCGAGATCGAGCAGTCCCGTGAACTGGTAGGTGTTCTCGAAGATCGCCTCGAGGCGGCGTTCGCGTTCGTGTCGCTCCGTGACGTCGCGAACGATCGTCGAGACGCCGTCCGCGGCCGGGTAGATGTACGCCTGGAACCACCGCCCGAGCGACTCGACGTGAGCCTCGACGGATCGGGCGTCGCCGGTCTCGACGGCCTCGCGGTGGGCCTCGTAGAACGACGTCTCCGTCATCTCGGGGATCACGTCCCAGATATTCCGGCCGACGAGCGCGTCCGGGTCGGCGTCGAGCAACGTCGCGGCCCGCTCGTTCAGGTAGGTCAGTCGATCCGCGTCGTCGACCGAGACGAAGCCGTCCGTGATCCGTTCGAGCAGGAGTTCGCGCTCGCGAACGGCTTCCTTGTACCGGGTGATGTCCTTGGCCACGCCGACGATGCGGTCGACCGTCCCGTCCGCGTCGCGAATCGGAACGCCGCTGTCCTCGACCCAGCGAACTTCGCCGTCGGGCTGGACGACCCGGTAGACTTCCTGATAGCCCGTCGCCATCGATTCCAGCGCCGTCCGGACGCGGTCGCGATCGTCCGGGTGGATTCCGTCGAGAAACGCGGTTCGATCGGATTCGAGGTCTTCGACGGGGCGGCCCCAGACGTCCTCGTAGGCCGGGTTGACGTAGTGGGTCTCCCCGGTCGTCGGGTCGGCCAGCCAGACGACCTCCTCGATCGTCTCGGCCACCTCCCGGAAGCGCTGCTCGCTCTCCGCGAGGGCCTCGCGAACGCGATGGCTTTCAACGGCGTTCTCGATACGGTTGGCGAGCGTCTCGTAGGTGTCCGCGGCCCGCCCCTTCGTGACGTAGTCGGTCACCCCCGCGGCGATCGCCTCGCTCGCGACCGACTCGCTCCCCCGGCCCGTCATCAGGATGAACGGGAGGTGCGCGTCTCGGTCCCGAATCTCCGCGAGCAGTTCGAGACCGTCCAGGTCCGGCATCCGGAAGTCGCTCAGGACGCACTCGAAGCGATTCGCATCGAACAGGGCCAGCGCCCTCTCCGGATCGTTCGTCTCGGTGACGTCGAATCGATCCCCGAGCCGCTCGAGGTGGCGTCGGACGAGGTCGGTCGCCTGCGGATCGTCGTCGACGTGGAGCACGGCGATCGGTTCCTCCGGATCGGAGCTGGCCGACGTCTCGGAGGCGTTCACCGTCGCTCACCACGGGCGCGCGACGGTCTCGCCGAACGTCGGGATGGGGGCCACTCGATCACGGTCTGATACGCGTCGTAGTATCAGCATCGATAAAAGTTCGATGCCCAAGAGAGACGGGGTTTATGATGGGTCGGCTTTGAATCGGCGCCCGAATTACGTCGACCCGTCTCCGGCGGCGGTCTCGATCTCGAGTCGTACCGAATCCCCGTCCCGGAGGGTGTACGACATCGGGTCGACCGATTCGCCGTCGACGAGAACCGCGACCGACGTCTCCGCCGTCGTCCCGTCGTACGTCGTCCCGTCGACAGTCACGACGGGGTCGCCGTCGTCCAGTTCGAACGCGAAGTGGGGGAGGAGATCGATCGCTTCGCCGGCGGTCACCGGGTCTGCGCCCTCCATGAACCACTCCTCCTCGCCGGCGTGGAGGTGGAAGGCCGCCGAGTCGTTCGAGGCGTGTTCGGACTGGAAGCGATCCGCCGTGAGGTCGACTGCCTCGCCGTCGATCACCACGGTGATGTCACCGCGGGCGTCCATACGGTCCTCGCCGAACAAAACGCCCGTACAGCCGGCGAGCGCCACGGCTGCACCCGCCGACAGAAGCGTCTTCCGTCTCGTCGTCATCGGACGATCCTTGGCGACGGAACAGTTAACTCACCTCCGCTTTCCCGTCGGCCGGGAAGTGGGCTGCCCGCGGCGATTCGATCCTGGTTTGCGGACTGCCCGAAACCGCGACTTCTGGCGCACTTCGAACTCGGGCTACCCGATCGTCTCCCTGGCGACCGCCTCAATGTCGCCGACGTCGGCGTCGGTTTTGAACGTCGTCCCGCCGTAGTGGGCCGGGGTGGCCGCGTGGCCCGCCGCGCGGAGCGAGTCGAGGAAGTCGTCCATCGCGTTGGCGGCCAGCGACCACTCCTTGCAGAGGCGGTGCTGGTCGTAGTGAGTCGGCTCGTCCAGTTCCGCCGCGACGGTGTCGCAGATCGACCGGGCTCGCTCGGCGGTCCCGAAGTCGTCAGGAATCCGCTCTCGCACGGCCGCGACGAACGCGGGATCGCGGTAGGCGCCGAGCCAGACGGGGCCGGCCGCGAGCACGCGATCGCCGCCGCAGTTCGGGCAGCGCTCCAGCGGGTCCGCGATCAGTCCGGGATCGGCCCCGGAGGCCCCGCCGCGGTCGGCCTCCCGATACAGGCAATCCTCGCAATGATGGAGAAAGCCGAGTTCCTCGAGGGCGGCGTCGGCGGCCGTCGCGCGGTGGTCGAGTTCGAGGTACGTGCGGACGTAGTGACTGCTCGCGTGCGTGAAGATGGGCGTGACGCCCACGTCCTGGCGCGCGGCGCTTCGCGCGAGCGCCGAGAGCAGGATACGCACGCCCATCTCCGGGTGGTAGTCGGTGTTCCGCGGGATCGCGCCGTAGGAGCGGACGCCGCTCCGGAAGTGTGCGCCGCACAGCGGCGCGGTGTCGGTCGCGGTGACGCAGACGAGGTTGCGCGCGTTCGCGAACGCCGCGTCCGCGTAGGGCATCGGCGTCCCGTAGGGGTCGAGATCGATCACGTCGAGCGCCTCGTCCATGTCGCGCCCGCAGCCGTACATGAACGCGTTCGCGTCCTCGCGGACGACGGTGAGGCTCGACGCGACGTCGGTTCGCGCGGCGTTCTCCCGGGCGAGCGAGACGGCTTCCTCGTCGAGATCACAGCCGTAGGCCGTCCAGCCGTCGGTCGCGGCTCGAATCCCGCGTATTCCGCTGGCCGTCATCGCGTCGAGGTACGTCTCGGCGCGCGGTTCGCGCTCGTCGCGAAACGCCCGCAGGACGGCGATCGTGAGGTCGCGATTGAGCGCCTGGCGCGGGTTGTAGAACACCGACGCCTCCACGCCCGCGGTGGATTCGCCGGGAACCTCGATCTCGACGCCGCCTTCCGAGACGCGCATACGCTCTCTCGACCGGCGGGCACGAAAAGGGCGGTGATCCGCGGTCGGGAACCCGAGGCGACCCGATAGATCGTCGGCGTCGGCGACGGAAGCCGTCGATCGTCCGCCGTCGCACCCAAACCGATTTTACCGGTCGGCATAGAGTGTCGGCCGTGTCGGAGCCGAACCCGGTCGAGCGCTGGCAGGCCGCCCTCGAGGAGGCGGGCGAACTCACGCCAGATCTCGTCGATCGGATCTCGCGGATCCACGGCGATCGCGGCGTCCGAGCCATCGAGGCCGTCGGCGAGCGCCGGGTGAAGGTCTACCGCGACTTCACGGTCGTCGTCGGCCACCGCGACGAGTACGTCATCGAGGACGGCGCCTGTACCTGCAAGGACGCGACGTACAACATCGATCCCGAGGACCCCACCGAGGAGTGCTGGCACGTCCTCGCGGTCGCCATCGCCCGCCGCATCGGCCACCTCGACTACCACGACATGTGGTACTCCGACGTGCGCGAATTCCTGTGAGCAGAGGCTCGCCGGACACCGTCGATCGGCAGGAGACGACTCACTCGCCGGCCCGCTCGACGCGAGCCGGTTCCCCCTCACCGACGAGCCCCGCTTCCAGTTCTCGCCGCAGCTCGGCCGCACCGACCTCGGCCGACGCGGCCACGCCACCGACCGAATCCGGGTCGAGCGGGACGTCGAGGGCGGCGTAGACGTCGTCGAGGACGGCGGCGAGGGCGTCCCGATTTGCGACGACGAGGATCCCCGCGACGAGCGCGCCGTCGGCGGTGACTCGCTGGGCCATCCCGGCGACTTTGGGGCCGTCGGGGAGGCGGAGCGAGTGCGTCCCGGGACAGAAGGAGTCGGTCGGCTCGCCCGCCTCGACGACCACCCCGCAGTTCTCCAGCGCGTCGGCGACGTCGGCGGTGATGTCGTCGTACCGATCCCGAATGCCCGTCCGGAGGTCGTCGACGGGGGTGGCGCGGGCGAACGCGAGGGTCGTCTCGCCGTCGTACGCCACCGCCCGACCGCCCACGGGACGGTCGACCGGCCGAAATCCGTGGCTCCTGGCGGCCTCCCGGGCCGCCTCGTACCCCGGCCGATTGGCGTCGCGACGGCCGAACGCCACCTGGCGGTGCGGGGTCCAGACGCGCACCGCCCGACCGCCCCCGCGGGCGTGGTCGAGGAGGTCGCGACTCGTCGCGCGGTCGGCGTCGACGGTCTCGGCCCGGCCCCGGACGACGACTGTCGTCACGGCCGGCCGTTCGAGGCCGAATGACGTAAACGTACGCGCTCCGCACGTGCGACCGATGACCACGGGGCCGGTCGACCGGTTCGGCGGAGACGAAGCCGTGACGGTGGACGAATCGACCCTCTCGCACTACCGGCGCTTCTCGCTGTACAACTCGCCGTACCCCGCCCACGGCGACGGCTGCGCGATCGACCTCTACCCCGGTACGAGCGATCCCGCGTCCGAGCTGGCGACCCGCTCCCCGTCCCCCGTCGCCGGGGTCGTCCGCGACACGTGGACCGTCCGGGCCCCGCCGAAACTCTACGCGCCCGAGTTCGATCATCTACTTCTCGTCGACGTCGAGGAACCCGCCGGCGCGGCCGGCCTCGTCGCCAGGATCCTCCACGTCGATCCGGCCGTCGAGGCCGGCGACCGCGTCGCGATCGGCGACGACCTCGGCGAACTCGTCCGCGCCGGCTTCTTCGCCCCCTGGGTCGGCACGCACCTCCACCTCGGGTTTCGCCGGCCGGACCAGCACCTCCACCGCGCGACGGGGTCGCTCCCGGTCCAGGTCGGCGTCGACCTCCGACCGGTCGCGTGGAACGGCGAGGGCACCGTCGTCGCGACCGGCGACACCTACGCCATCCTCGACGCGCCCGCTCATCCGAATCCGGGCGAGGAGTGGGCCGGCATCGCGGCCGACGACGGCGGCGTCCTCGACGGGGGCCTGCCCCACTACGAGACCGGCGGCGTCCTCGAGCCGGACGGCACGAGATCCGGCCCCGTCGACGACGGCTTCGAACCGCGACCGGTCTCCCTGAACGGCGACGAACTCGGCGGGGCGACGGGGCGGACGATCGACTGGCAGGACGCGACGGCCCTCGCGAACGGCGAACCGATACACGGCCTCTCGTTCTACTGCGCCCGCGACGCGGACTTCGGCGCGAAACTCATCTGTCCGGATCGGCCCTTCGACGTCGGCGACTGCGTCAAGGTGTCGGTCGTTCGGAAGTGATCTTCGCCGGGCTGCGATGCAGCCCGGTCTACGTCGCGGCACCTGGCCCGGGCAGCGTTGGCACCCGTCGTTCGAGCGTCTCGAGACTGCACTCGAGCACCGCCATCGGGTTCGGGTCGTCGAAGTCACTTGGATCGCGTCGTGATCCGTCCCAGCGTTCACAATCCACCTGAAAGTGGCTCGGGCCGGGGTCGGCGTGCGAATCGTCCTGGTACCAGCCGCACGACCAGTCCGCATCCGCCTCCGTGTACTGGATCCGGAACCAGTCGCGCCCGTCGCGAGGTCGCCACTCGATCTCGAGCGTGGCCGCGTCCGACCGATATTCCGTCCCGAACCAGGTCGTGGTATCGATCGCAGCGACGAGACGGGTCGGGCGCATCGGGCTCGGTCGCGCTCGGACGTGTTCGACGAACGGTGCGCGCTCGAGTCGGTTTCGAAATCGCTTGTGGATCTCGTACCGATCGAGATGCGTATCGCCGGGGACGCCAGGAACCATCTATACTGAGACGCCCGGGCGGTCGCGACCGGCCGCGTCGAGCGAGTCGTAGAGAGTGATCGCCTCCTGGAGCATGGTCGCGCGCTGTTCGAAGTACGCCCAGTCTTCGGCGTCGCGAATGCGTTGCTCGCGATCGGGCGCGTCGACGCCGTCGGCACCGACGCTCGCGCGCAGCTCGTCCGGCGTTTCGACGTCGTACGTCCGCCGGAAGTCGTCGACGTCGCCTCTGATCGCGTCGAGTTCGTTCGCGAGGTCGTCCTTCGCGTACGTCTCGATCAACTCCCGGAGCTGATCGAGGTACTGGCGCTTTCGATCCGGCGCGTAGCGCGTCTCGCGACCGGCGTCGATCGTTTCGAGGACGCCCGCCTCGACGAGCTGGTCGAGGTATTTCCGGGCGGTGTTCGGGGACAGGTCGGCCGCCTCGGAAATCTCTCGCGCATTTTTCGGCCCTCTGACGGTCATCGCGACGTCCCGGAGGCGAGTGAGTTTCGCTGCGTGATCGTTCGAGCTGGAGGGCATACGCTCGGTGATTGGAGCCCGATAGAGTAGTATTTTCAGGTGCGATTCAGAATAGTGCGTTTAGCCCGGGCCCACTCCCGTCAGCCTCGTCGAACAAACGCCGTTCAACGCGTCGATCCGGAAAAGCGCAGGTCTTAGCACCCGGGCGGCCCAGGGACGGGTATGAGCGACGAGTACGACGCGATGCGGGACACCCTGCAGGCGCACATCGACGAGCATCACGAGTTCCTCTCGTGGCTCGGAATGGCCGTCGAGCACGTCGGCGAGGGGACGATGACGCTCTCGATTCCGTACGACGAGAAACTGACCAACACCCGGCCGAACGGCGGGCAGACGGACCGCCGGCCCGACATTCACGGCGGCGTCGCCGCGACGATGGTCGACACCGTCGGCGGACTCGTCCTGCGGACGAAGTTCGACTACCCCGTCCAGACCGGCGTCGCCACGATCAACTTGAACGTCAACTACCTGCGACCCGCGACGGGCGATTTGTCGGCGACGGCGGACGTGATCCGCGTCGGCTCGACAGTCGGCGTCAGCGAGGTCGCCGTCGAGAGCACGACGCCCGACGGCGAGACGCGCGAGGTCGCGACCGGGCAGGGATCGTATCGCATTTTCCGGTCCGACTAGCGTCGCACCGTCTCGGGGTGCCCGTTCGATCACCGATCTGTCCAACCTACCATCTTCGTGCGCTCCGAAGACGAGTATACTCCCGAACACATTCAGGGCCGCTATCGCTCGGCAGGAATCGATCTCCGGTCTAATATCGTGGACTCCCCGAGGATCACCCGTACCGATCGGGATGTCGGCACCGCCGATCCCGTACCAGCCATTTCGCGGATGGCACCGGTGACGAACCCGCGATACCAGACCAATGACCCGATCCAGCGAACTCGACGGCCGACCGACCGAGACGAGCAGTACGACCGACGCGAGCGATCGCGATCCGCTGTTCGCCCGCATCCCGCGGCGCGATTTCGTGAAGGCCGGCGCCGCGACCGGCGCGCTAACGTCGCTTGCCGGCTGTGCGGGAGTGCTCGAGACCGAGGATTCGACCTCGTTCGATGACGTGAAGACCGAGGTCGAGCCGGGAGAACACGACGACTACTACGCGTTCCTCTCTGGCGGGCACACCGGCGAGATCCGCGTCTACGGCATCCCGTCGATGCGGCAGCTGATGCGGATTCCGGTGTTCAACGCCGAGAGCGCCCGCGGCTACGGGTACGACGACCGGACGAGGGAGATGCTCGAGAACGCGGGTGGCTACTCGTGGGGTGACACGCATCACCCGCGCGTGAGCCAGACGGACAACGACTACGACGGCCGCTGGGCGTTCGTCAACGACAAGGCAAACGGCCGAATGGCCCGGATCGACCTGAAATACTTCGAAACCGACGCCATCGTCGACATTCCGAACCAGCAGGGGACCCACGGCGCCTGCTGTCTCCTGCCGGACACGAAGTACGTCTTCGGCGTCGGCGAGTTACGCGTTCCGATGCCCAACGACGGGCGCGATCTCGACGATCCCGAGAACTACACGTCGACCATCGCCGCGATCGATCCCGAGACGATGAACGTCGAGTGGGAAGTCCTGGTCGACGGCAACATGGACAACGGCGACGGCGGCAAGGAGGGCCGCTGGTTCTTCGCGACGGGCTACAACAGCGAACACGCTACCACCGAGAGCGAGATGTCCTCGACTGACACCGACTGGGTGAAAGCCTTCGACGTGCCGGCCATCGAAGCGGCGGTCGAGGCCGGCGACTACGAGGAGATCGGCGGCGTCCCCGTCGTCGACGGTACCCGCGACAGTTCGCTGAACGAAGGCGACCGGCCGATCGTTCGCTACCTCGACGTCTCGAAGAGCCCCCACGGCGTCAGCGTCACCCCGGACGGAACGTACGCCATCGCGAGCGGCAAACTCGATCCGACCTGCTCGGTGATCGACATCGAGGCGCTGGCCGAGGTCGACGATCCGAACGACGCCATCGTCGGCCGCCCGCAGCTCGGGATGGGGCCGCTGCACACCGCCTACGACGGGCGCGGCCACGCCTACACGACGCTGTTCATCGACTCCCAGGTCGTCAAGTGGGACATCGAGGCCGCGGTCGACGCCGATCCCCAGTCGACCGACCCGATCGTCGAGAAGATCGACGTCCACTACAATCCGGGGCACCTGATCGCGGCGGAATCGTACACGGCGGATCCGCAAGGCGACTGGCTGATCTCGCTGAACAAGCTCTCGAAGGACCGCTTCCTGCCCGTCGGGCCGATGCACCCCGAGAACGACCAGCTCATCTACATCGGGGACGACGAGGAGGGAATGCGTCTCGTCAAGGACACGCCGTCCTACGCCGAACCCCACGACGCCTCGATCGTCAGCGCCGACAAGCTCGACCCCGCGAAGGTGTACGATCCCGCGGACTACGACGAGGAGTTCGTCGAACACGGCGAGTCGGAGGTGATCCGAGAGGACGGCCGCGTGCACGTCAAGATGTACTCGATGCGCAACGAGTTCGGCTTAACCGACGTCACCGTTACGGAAGGCGACGAAGTCACCTTCACGGTGACCAACATCGAGAACACCACCGACATCTTACACTCCCTGGCCATCCCCGAGCACGACGTCAACATCAAGCTCGCGCCCCAGGAGACCCGGGAAGT
The DNA here is from genome assembly GCF_023093535.1 of Halovivax limisalsi. Taxonomy (NCBI): domain Archaea; kingdom Methanobacteriati; phylum Methanobacteriota; class Halobacteria; order Halobacteriales; family Natrialbaceae; genus Halovivax; species Halovivax limisalsi. Next base: position 3,844,516 of record NZ_CP095757.1, on the reverse strand, counting down.
GACGTTCACGGCCGACGAGGCGGGCGTTTACTGGATGTACTGTGCGTTCTTCTGTAGCGCACTGCACCTCGAAATGCGCTCCCGACTGATCGTCGAACCCGCGGAGTGATCACGATGTCCCTCGCTCGCCTCGAGCGATCCCTCGAACTCAGGCGGCTGCTCCCGATCGTCGCAGCCGTCCTGTTCGTGCTCGCGTTACGGATGCCGATGTGGCGGATCACGCTCTCGGCGCCCCAGTACGTCGACCAGCTCGTCGTCGAACTCTACGCACACCCGGCGATCGGCGGGGACTGGGAGGAAGTTCGGGCCCTCAACAAGTACGTCGGGTTCTACTACCCGGACCCGGTCCACGCCGATCCGAACTACGCGGTCCACGAGAAGGCCGTCGCCGTCCCCGAGTGGGTTCTCGGGCCGGTGGTCTTCCTCGGCCTCGCCGGTGCCTCGGTGCTCGTCGCGGCGCTCCCGACGGACGCCCTCTCGCGGGGACTCACCGCCCTGTTCGCCGCCGCGGTCGCGATCTTCGCGGCGATGGGGGCGATCATCCAGTACCGACTCCACCAGGCCGGCCACTCGCTCGATCTGGACGCCCCACTCAACGGCGTTGACGGCTTCACCCCCCCGCTGCTTGGCACCTACGAGGTCGCCAACATCAGCGGGACCGCCTGGTTCGGTCCCGGCGGCTACATGGCCGTCGCCGCGGTCGCGCTGCTGGGCATCGCCGTCGCGCTCCGGAACTCGCCGGCGACGATCACCGATGCGCCCGCCCTCCTGCGCGGCGGGTGGGGCCGGCTCGGCGAACGCATCGGGGACGGACCGGGAGACGACGGCGACACCGACGCGCCCCTGAAACCAGAAGACGACGGCGGCACCGACACGCTGCGGGAACCGGCCGGGAACCCGCCCGTCGATCACGGAGGTGAGCGGCCGTGAGAGAGGGCGCACTCCTCGTCGCCGCCGTCGTTGTCCTGGGCGGTGCGCTGGCTGCGGCGGCCGTCGCCGCAACGGGATCGTCCGCAGACGCCGAGGGCGTCGACGGCTGGCAGGGGGACGTCCCGGCCGTCCACGACGTCGACGACCCCGAGACCGACGGCGTCGCGACCCTCGACGGCCGGACGTTCGACTCGGTCCAGCGGGCCGTCGACGCTGCAGAACCAGGTGACACGATCGTCCTCGACGGCCAGTTCGACGAGCGGGTCACCGTCGACACGCCGGGCCTGACGCTCGCGGCCGACGAACGGGACGCCGCGGTGATCGACGGAGGTGGCGAGGGAAGCGTCGTCGTGATCGACGCGCCGAACGTCACCGTCGAAAACGTCTGGATCCGCGACGCCGGCTACGAACGCGGGGACGCCGACAGCGGCGTCGCCGTCAAGGGGTCGAATGCCACCCTGTCGTCGCTGCGACTGACCGAAATCCAATTCGGCGTCTGGATCGGCACCGTCACCGGCGTCACCGTCGAGGACTCGATCGTCGCCGGGCGCGAGGACGTCCCGCTGGCCCAACGCGGCAACGGCATCCACCTCTGGGAAACCACCGGCGCCCGCCTGTCCAACAACTCGATCACGACCGTCCGTGACGGGATCTACTACCAGTGGGCAGCGGAGGTCGTCGCGGAGGGCAACGCGATGTGGGACGTGCGCTACGGCGTCCACTACATGTACTCGAACGACAACCGCCTCGTCGACAACGTCGCGTTCGACAACGACGTCGGCTTCGCGCTGATGGTCTCGAAGCGGCTGACCCTCGCGAACAACACCGCCGTGAACAACGACGGGACGAGCGGCCACGGGATCCTGGTCAAAGACGTCGAGGACAGCGAGATCGTCGGAAACGACCTCGTCGGCAACGGCAACGGCCTCTACGTCCACAACTCTCAGGACATCCGCATCGCGTCGAACCTCGTCCTGGAGAACGACGTCGGAATCCACATCACCGCGGGCAGCCGCGGCGAGGTGGTCTCGGGCAACAGCTTCATCGCCAACGGCGCGGCCGCGTTCGCGGAGACGACCGCCCAGACGAGCTGGAACGACTCAGAGCGGGGCAACTTCTGGGCGAACGCGCAGATCGTCGACCTCGAGGATGACGGGCGCAGCGACGTCCGCCACCGACCCGCCGGGACCGTCGAGAAACTGGTCCGCGAGAAGCCGCAGGCGGCCGTCTTTGCCGAGAGTCCCGCCTTCGACGCGGTGAAACTGGCCGAGAGTTCGTTCCCGGTCGTCGAATCGCCCGGGATCGTCGATCACCGACCGCTCGCCGACTCACCCCACGACGACTGGAGGTCCTACTATGGAGATCACGATCACTGACGTCCGGAAGCGATACGGCGACGTCGTCGCGCTCGACGGGCCCTCGATGACGATCCCGTCGGGCTCGACGTTCGGCGTCCTCGGAACCAACGGCGCTGGCAAGACCACGCTCTTCGAACTCCTCGTCGGGTACGACCGACCGGAGGCGGGCCGCATCGCGGTCGGCGGCCTCGACGTCGAAGACGCCGGCCACCGCGTTCGCGAGCGGGTCGCGTTCCTGCCGGAACACGCCGGATTCCCGGCGGGATTAACCGGCCGCGAGGTACTCGAGGTCCAGGCCCAGATTCGTGGGATCGACGACCGAAAACGGCGGATTCGCGGCGCGCTCGACACCGTCGGCCTGACCGGCGCCGCCGACCGGTCCGTCGCGGGCTACTCCAACGGCATGGGTCGTCGGCTCGGGCTCGCCGCGGCGCTACTTGCCGACCCGCCGGTGCTCGTCCTGGACGAGCCGACGGCCGGCCTCGATCCACGCGGCGTCGCCACGTTCCACGAGATCGTCGAGCGGATCGACCGTGAGACCGACGCGACGGTCGTTCTCTCCTCGCACGTCCTCTCGGAGGTAGAGCGGCTCTGTGACCACGTCGCCATCCTCGAGGACGGACAGCTTCGCGCCTCCGGCTCGGTCGAGTCCCTTCGGACGGCCGGCGGCCACGACGTCACGGTCGTCCTCGCGCCGTCCGGCGGGCCCGGAAGCGACGCGCGAACCGAACTCCTCGCGGCGGTGCAGGACTGGGGCGACGTCGCGACGACCGACGGGACGATCGAAGTCGAATGCGACCGCGAGACGGCGTTCGAACGGCTTTCGACGCTCGAGTACGACCAGCTCGACCGCTTCGAGGTTCGCGAGCCGGGACTCGAAGCGGCCTTCCGCGAGGCGCTCGCCGGCGAGGATGCGGGGGCGGCCTCCGAGCCGGCTGCTGGACCAGCGGAGGTGCGTTCGAGATGACCGACGGCCGGAAACACGGCGGTCCGGACGACGCAGTTCCCGGTCCGAACGAGGCGGTCACGGACCCGGAGCGTGACGAGCCCCGTTCGCGCCCCGGGGACGGGTCCGCCGCTACCCGGACCGACGGGGGATACGGCACGCTCGCGACCAGCGGGGTCGGCGAGGCGGCCGGCTCCGGGGACTGGTACCGGCAGACGTTCGTCGTCTGCCGGACGGAGTACCGGCTGGCGATCCGGAGCCGGTGGCCGATCGGGCTGATCGGCGTCTTCGCCGCGTTCGCGCTCGGCCTGACGACCTTCAGCGGCGCCAGCGTCGGTCCCGCGGGGTTCGGGCGGACGGTCGCGAGCCTCGCGGTGCTGGCGGTCTACCTCGTTCCGCTGGTCGCCCTGGCGTTCAGCTACGACGCCGTCGTCGGCCGGGAGGAGAGCGGGTGGCTCCAGACGCTGTTCGCGCTGCCGGTCGAGCGCGCCTGGATCGTCGTCGGCACGGCGCTCGGTCGGGCGGTCGTCCTCGCGAGTGCGACGATCGTCGGATTCGGCATCGCCGGCGGGTTCCTGGTGCTTGAGTACGGTATCGACGGCGCCGACACGTACGTCGGGTTCCTGCTCGCGACGGTCGGGCTCGGCCTGGCGTTCCTCGCGATCGGCGCCCTCGTCTCGACGATCGCCAGCGAGAAGACCCACGCCCTCGGGGGTTCGTTACTCGTCTGGGCGTGGTTCGTGCTCGTCCACGACCTGCTCGGCCTGGGGCTGATCGCCGCGTTCGACCTCTCCGAAGCGGCCGTCTCCGCGATGGTGCTTTCGAACCCGACCGGCGTCTTCCGCGCGCTGGTCCTGGGATCGCTCGGCGCCGGCGGTGACGCCGGGTTCGCGAGCGTTCTCGCCGAGGCGGGGCTCTCACCCGGCGTCCTCGCGACCACGCTGCTGGCCTGGATCGCTGTCCCGGTCGGACTCGCAGCGGTGGCGATCGGGCGGCGACGACTCTAACCCCGGCGTTGGCCGTTCGGTGCCGGCCACAACGCCCGATCGGTCGTCGAGGGTTTCCGTCGTGCGCCCGTCGATCAGGCCGGCCGCCCGAGTTCGAGCGACAGGCAGAACACGGAGCCGCCGGCGTTCTCGAACTCGCCGACGTCGACCGGGACCGGGGTGTAGCCCGCGTCCGCGAGGATCGACTCCGTCTCCGGGTTGTTCGCCGGGAGCAAGACGTGCTCGCCGTCGACGCAGTGGGCGTTGCCGGCCATGCCCTCCCGAGACTCCGAGACCGGAATCTCCAGCACCGTCTCGAAGACGTCGGCGATCCGGTCGCGACCGGCGTCGGCGAACGCCTCGGGCTGGATGAGTACCGCCGAGGCGTCCAGCGGCGTCATGCAGACGTCGAGGTGGTAGTAGCGCTCGTCGGTGAGTTCGAGCGCGAGGACCGGCGCGTCGAGCCGGTCGGCCAGCTCGTCGTAGACCGCGCGCTCGGTGCGAACGCCGTAGCCGCCCCAGAGGAGGCGTCGGCCGGGGTGCCACAGCGCGTCGCCCGTTCCCTCGAACGCGCCGTCGGGGGCCGGTTGCACCTCGTAGCCGGCCCGCTCGGCCCAGCTCGCGAGGTAGGCGGGTTCGCCGCGGCGCTCGTCGGTCGCCATCGAGGCGAGGACGATTCCGTCTCCCTCGGCGGTCGCCAGCCCGAGATTCGCGGCGAAGACGAGGTCGGGCCGGTCGGCCGGTTCGGGGACCGGACCCTCCAGGACCGACGGCGGCTCCTGGCTCCGGAGGCGATCCAGCACCGCGTCCGGGTCGAGGGCGGCGACCGACCCGGCGTACCGGTCGTAGGCGTCGGACAGCCCGTTCCACTGCGCGGACGCGCGATCGCGATCGACGTCGCCCCCCGAGTACGGGTTGATCGCGTACGTGACGTCGAAGTACGTCGGCTCGACGAGGAGAACCCGGTCGTGGGACGGCCGGGGCCTGAGTTCCCGAAGATCCAACGCGAGCGGCTCGGTTTCGTCGACGACGGTGGGCGCGGGCGCAGCCATCGTTCGACGGTTTTCGCGAGTGAGAATAACGGTTGCGACTCGCTCCAAAAAACGACGCCGTCTGCGGGGCCGACCGGGGGCTTACGCACCCGGTTCCGTCGACCGCTGCTCGAACTCGATCGCGTCGCTCTCGCGGACCTCGCCGAAGAGCCACTCGGCGTGGTCGAGGGCGTACTCGCGGTGGTCGTCCTCGATCGCGCCGATGCAGTCCTCGAGCAGGACGGGGCGGAAATCCCGCAGTCCGGCGCTCCCGGCCGTGTGGAGCACGCAGACGTTCGCGAGCGTCCCGCAGAAGAGCAGGTCGGAGATCCCGCGGGCCCGCAGCCACCCCTCGAACTCGGTTCGCTGGAACGCGTCGTAGGTGTGCTTCTCGACGACGTGATCGGCCCGCGAGGCGGGGAGGTCGTCGACGATCTCGGCGCCCCAGGATCCCTCGCGGACGTGTTCGCCCCACCGCTCGAACTCGTCGTAGTAGTGGGCGCCCTCGAACTGCTCGGGCGGGTGGACGTCTCGCGTGAAGACGATCGACGCGCCCGCGGCGTCCGCCCGCGTCACGAGGTCGGCGATCGGCTCGACCACCGCCTCGCTCCCCGGCGCGTAGAGCGCCCCGTCGGGGTGACAGAAGTCGTTTTGCATATCGACGACGACCACCGCCGTGCGGTCGGGATCGAGCGTCATACGCGTCGGTAGGGGCGTCGGGCAAATAACGCTCACGTCGAACGCTCCCGGTCGTCGGGCCGACGACCGGGATTCTTTTGGTCCGTCCGCCCAAAGCCCGGCCAGCTATCGATGAATACGATTCGCGCGTGTCTTCTCTCGTTTCTCGTCGTCGTATCGTTCGTCGCCGTCCCGCTCTCGGCAGGGGCCGTCGGCGCCGGCGCGACCGCCTCGCCCGCCGATACAGCCTCCACCGCCCAGGACGTCACCTCGTCGACAGTCGAGCCCGGCGTCACCGGCCAGCCGTCGACGATGTCGGTTGGACCGTCGAGCGCGCTCCAGTCCGGCGAGCGGGAGTCGGATCCCTCGATGGAGGAGACGATCGGCTACGTCCGGGGCTACTGGCACGACGACGAGCTGCCCGTCGACGATCGCGAGGGCGCTCACGTAAACGAATCCGAACTACAGACCGTCGTCCACCGGTCGATGGCACGCGCGGAGGTCGTTCGCGGGTTGACCTTCCAGTCCGTCCCGGACGTCGAACTCATCACGCGTGATGACTTCCGGAACGAGACCGACGACCTGTTCGGAAACCTGACCGACTCCGATCGACTCCTCGAGAACGTCCGCTACGAGGCCTACCTGATGGCCGGTCGCGATACCGACGCCGTCGACGCCTACCAGCAACTCTACGGCGGCTCCGTCGGCGGGTACTACGACCCGGAGACCGACGAGATCGTCATCGTCTCCGACAGCACCGACGAGATCGAGGTGGCCGAGAACACCCTCGGGCACGAACTCGTTCACGCGCTGCAGGACCAGCACTTCAACATTACCCGGTACGACCGCCGGACGCTCGACGAAGACGGCGCGATCAACGGGCTGATCGAGGGCGGCGCCTCGTTCGCGGAGGACGCGTACGTCGATCGGTGCGGTGAGGACTGGGCGTGCCTCGAACCCGAGGCGTCCCCGGGCGGCGAGCAGCCCGCGGTCTGGGGGCAGTACTTCCAGCTGATCATGCCCTACGACGAGGGACCGGACTTCGTCGAGTACGTTCACGATCGGGGCGGCTGGGAGGCCGTCGACGCCCGGTACGACGAGCCGCCCGCGAGCACGGCGGAGGTGATCCACCCCGGAACCGAGCGCGAGCCCGTCAACGCGACCCCCGCGGATCGGTCGACCGACGAGTGGTCGCGCCTCGAGGCCGACCAGGGCGCGACCGTCGAACGCGTCGGCGAGGCGGGCCTCGTCTCGATGTTCATGCACGACTCGGTCCAGCGCCAGCTGAGCGGCTCGGTCATCGATATCCAGGACTGGGTCTCGCGGACGCCCGAGGGCGGCGAGACCTACGAGTACGCCCAGCCGATCACGGACGGCTGGGCCGGCGACGGCCTCGCCGTCTACACGACCGACGCGCGGACGGCCGACGAGAGCGGCTACGTCTGGCGGACGGAGTGGACGAACGAAACCGAGGCCGCCGAGTTCCGCGACGCCTATCTGGAACTGCTCGGACTCAAAGGCGCCGAACCCGTCGCCGACGCGGCGAACACGCTTCGCCTCGAGGAGACCTATCCGGGCGCCTATCACGTCTCGCACGAGGGCTCGACGGTCCGGATCGTCCGCGCGCCGTCGGCCGACGAACTCTCGGCCGTTCACGAACCGACCGGATCGAGCGACGCGGAGCAGATCGACCACCCGGTGTTCGACGCCGACGGTGAGACCGAGGCGGACGGTTCCGACGGCGCCGGTGACGGCAACGAGAGCGACGGCGCCGACGGTGGTGACGGCGACGACGGCGAGTCGCTGCCCGGATTCGGCCCCACCGTCGCCCTCGTCGGACTCGCACTGGCCGTCGGCCTCGCACGACGGCGGTAGGGCGGGTACGTGGCCGACGCGGGTGGTCGCCCCGGGACGGACCGCCGTGTCGCGCGGATGGTGCGAGCGAACCTCTTTCCGCCGGGACGGTCGGTTCCGACGAGGCCGCCGACCGTTCCAGGACGAATACACTTTGATCCCCCGTCGAGAACACTCGGTCATGACGACTCCGTTCGGTACCGTTCCGGCCGAGGCCATCCGGAACGGGCGAGCGACCGACGCCTACTTCGAGCGCACACGCGAAACGCTCGAGCACGCCGACCGAAACCCGCGCGTGGTCGCGGAGGTGACCGCCGACCAGTTCCCGACCGGCGCCTTCGAGGTCCTCACCGGCGTCGCCGAGGCCGCGCGCCTTTTCGAGGGCCGCGGGGTGGACGTCGACGCGCTCCCCGACGGGACGCTGTTCGACGGCGGCCCCGTCATGCGTATCGAGGGGCCGTATCTCGAATTCGCCGAGCTGGAGACCGCCCTGCTCGGCCTCCTCTCCCAGCCCAGCGGGTTCGCGACGGCCGCCCTCGAGTGTCGGCTGGCAGCTCCCGAGTCGACGGTCCTCTCCTTCGGGGCCCGCCACCTCCACCCGGCGCTCGGATCGGTCGTCGAACGCGCCGCGCTGGTGGCCGGCCTCGACGGCTTCTCACACGTCGCCGCGGGCGAAATGCTGGGCCGGGAGGCGGGCGGGACGATGCCCCACGCGCTCATGTTCTGCTTCGGCGAGGGCAACCAGGCCGAGGCCTGGCGGGCGTTCGACGCGGCCGTCCCGGAGGACACCCCGCGGATCGCGCTGACCGACACGTTCTGGGACGAGGTGTCGGAGTCCCTGCTGGCCGCGGCAACGCTGGGCGACGCCCTCGACGGCGTCCGCCTCGACACGACCGGCTCTCGACGCGGCGACTTCCGCCACATCGTCTGCGAGGTGCGCTGGGAACTCGACGCCCGAGGTCACGAGGACGTCGACATCTTCCTTTCGGGTGGGCTCGGTCCCACCCAGCTCCGCGCCCTGCGCGACGTCGCCGACGGCTTCGGCGTCGGCAGCGCCGTCACGAGCGCGGACCCGATCGACTTCGCCCTCGACATCGTCAGCGTCGACGGCGAGGCCGTCTCCAAGCGCGGCAAGCTCTCGGGCGTCAAGGACGTCTACCGCACCCCCGAAGGTGGGCATCACGTGACGCTGGCCGACGGTGACGGCCCCGACGATGGCGAATCGCTGCTCGAACCGCTCGTCCGCGACGGGGAGATCGTGCGGGAGTTCGATCTCGAGGGGGCGACCGGGCGGTGTCTGGCCGACGCGGAGCGAGTTGGATTCGGTGAGAAGCCGGACGAGTAGGTGGGACGGATGGGGCCGGCGAGGACAATGCTGTCGAGTGGGCAGCGACGCATTCCGTGCGAAACGCCTGGCCCAGGTGCGAGTAAATCCACGATCGACCGAACCAAGCGCTGAATTGGCCGTACACCAGCTTGGGAGATGCTGGATTTGATAGTTCCGAGACGCCAAAATAATAGTAAAAACCACTAAGGCTCCTCTCCCAAGTCAATTCCAGCTACCCGTTTGACGAAGCTACCAATCGATTCTACAGTGGATGCAATAGTCGGCTCCGGCGTTATTTCTTCGCACTTGGTATCACAGATAGTATGACACCCTCGATCGCCGCGGTGGTAATGGGGATATCGGCGTTATCGTTCTGGTCGGGAATCTCTTACTAAGGAGATGTATAGGTGATACTTGTGATCCGGGTAACTGAATACCATCTTTGTAATTGGAAGTTACAATTCTCTATCGCGGTCGGTTCTCGCCGAGACGTTACAATTATCGATATATAGAATAGTTTTTAAACCCTAATGCTTATTATAATTGGTAACGTAAGTGTATATGTATACGTCCGAAAAGACGACAATTCCTGAAAGCGGTCCCGGGAGTGGCAGTTGGGACGAGTGCGCTAAGCGGTGTCGTGAGTGCGTCATCAGACCGGTTGTTCCACATCACAGAAACTGAGCGGATGGGGAGCGAGGATAGCGGAAAGATCGAGTACGCCATTGGCATCAACAGCTGCGACGTTGAAGCCGTCGACATCGATGACGATGATATTGTTAGCACCGACTGCCGTCATGACGGAACAAATATCTGGGGATCAGTTTGGGGCGACACAGACACGTACCGGATGTCGTCCGACGCCCAGATAACGTATCTCGAAGCAAGCTCAGGCTATTGGGCATGCGATGATGTCCATAAGGGCTGTGGACCGCAGCTCACCTACACGTGTGAGGGAGCCGGCAACAGTTCCACTGACTGGGAACTCGAGGTGACCGATGCGTCCAATTCGGGTGGAAGTGTAAATTATTATAGCATCTATGTCACCGACAAGATAGAAGGTGATGGGGGACAAGAACACAACGACTGGGTACACGACGGCTGGGTCGAAGGGTATGTCGGCGGCGGTGACGAAGATCACTACGAGATGAGCGGGAACTTCGATTACATCTCGATTTACCCGTTCTCCGAAGAGGTTCGGATCGATAGATACGAACTGGACTAATCATGGGAGATCGTCGCTGAGTGTTGCGACTTCAATTTACCCCAAGGGTCGAACAGATATAGGATAGGTGACGGCCAAAACGCCTTTCGAGAGCCCATAGATGTGACGAGAGCGTCGCCCGGCACATCACATTGAGACCTGTTATGACATTTTCTAAAAAGACAACTAACACGATGTTCAGATAATAGGTCTTGAGTTCCCGATGGTCGGCCACAACGGTCCGAAAAGTAACCCAATCGATCCAGGTCGCCTATGAGTTCGGTGACAGCATTGCGTCGACGTCCGAGAGATCGAACAGCGTCCATCGGTCATCGAGTTCGTCGGTGAGTCCGTCGACGAACCCGCTTTTCGAGAACACGGCAAACGCCTCGTCTCGCGTGTCCGGTCCCCATCGGACCCGCTCGGCGTTGTCGCGAAGCTGCGAAACGAGCGATCGACCGACGGGTTCGGACGTCCACTTGCACTCCGCGAGCAGAATGCGGTCGTCGTTCGGCGCGAGTCCGACGATATCGATCTCGTCTTCGCCGTACCACCACCGGCCGACTTCGGAATAGGGTGCGAGTTCTCCGCGCCGAATGCCCTCCCACACGGTTTCCTGGCAGACTGCTTCGAACGTCGTGGCGACGTGGTCGGGGAGGGTCGGTTTGATCGTTCCGTCGTAGACGACGGCAGGCGCTTCTTGGATGCTGGACCGATTCGATTCGACGAACCGGAACCAGAAGCGGAGAAACTCGTCGGCGACGCGGTAGCGCGACCGCTTCGACTGCTTCGGTGAGGCCGTCACGGGGACGTCACGTTCGAGCAATCGTAACCGGCGTAGCGTCTTGAGATATTTCGACAGCGGTCCCGAATCGATTCCCGTCGCGCCGGCGATTTCGTTCGGCGTCGTGTGTCCCGTCGCGACCGCTTCGAGGATACTCATGTATCTGGCGGGGTTGCGCAACTCGGTTCGTAACAGGAACTCGGGTTCGTTGTAGAGAACGGCTGTCGGGGAGAGAATCTGTTCTCGGACGTTCTCGCGGAGGGACTCGTCGTAGTCGAAGCGGGTAAGGTACATCGGTGTCCCACCGGTGACGGCGTACGACCTGATCGCGTCCGCGATATCGTACGTGATGACCTCGCGGGCCTGCTTGAAGGAAAACGGCTGGAGGTCGATCTGTCCCGTTCGACGGCCGTAAAGCGGACTTTCGTGGCCGAGTACCTCGGACTCCATCGTACTCACGCTGGATCCGCAGAGGACGAACATTGAATCGGTGCCCCGGAGTCGTTCGTCGACGAACGACTGGAGATACGATGGAAGCGAGTCATTCTCCGCGACGAGGTACGGAAATTCGTCGATGACGACGACCAGTCCGCTGGTGAGTTTGTCGCCGAGATACTCGAATGCCCCGTCCCACCTCTCAATTCGGGGCACGCGATCGTCGAAGTGCTCAGCGACCTGTTCGACGAACTTCTCACGCTGACGCGTTTCTGCCTCCTGGGCCGCCAAGAAATATACGTGGGGCCGATCAGCGCAGAATTCCTGGAGGAGTTCGGTCTTGCCGACGCGGCGGCGGCCGTACACGACGTAGAACTCGTGCCCGGGGGATTCGTACGCCGTTTCGAGAGCGTCGAGTTCACGCTCCCGATCGTAGAAGGTCATACTCCAACTAATCATTATCGCGGTAATGACTTAGGGATTACGCCGCCGTCCGCAGTCGTTCACACGGATGTTCTCCTGCCACGGAGGAGGAAAAACGCCGTCAGCAGCCGAACCGAACCCAAACATTGCTCGTCGGGCTGGCTCTCCGGGCGCTGAGTCGTTGCGACGCGCGAATCGGAGCAGCTAGAACGATGTAGTGGAGAGATACCAATTCACCCGGCGGTCACTGGACGCCAAAGCGTCCCTAGAGTTCCTCGATACTCCCGTCGGAGGCCCGCTCGCGGAAGACGTGGCCCTCGAAGAGCGTGACGCCGACGTCCTCGTCCTGCCAGGCGGTCGGGGGCAGGCCCGCCTTGCGGCAGGTGCGATCGAGGTACTCGCGCTCGCTCCAGCCGTGTTCGACGGGGACCGTCGGGTAGAGCCAGCCGCCCTGGCCGCGACCCTCGATCGCGACGCCGTGGCGACCGAGATCGAGGTCCGACAGTGGGTCGTCGGTCAGCAGGATGCTCCGGACGGCACAGACCGAGACGGTCAGGTTGTCGAGTTCGGTCGGGGTCACCTCCGAGCCGCAGGAGTCCTCGCTCGCGGCCTCGATCGCCGAGTCGACGATGACGTGGCCGAGCTGGTCGTCCGTCCGATAGCCGCCGGCACAGCCCCTGAGGCTGCCGCGGCCGCGGGTCGACTCGAGGCGGACGAACGCGCCGGTGCGCTCGTAGAACGCCTCGCGCATGCTACCCGGATGTTCTCGCTGCCCGTGTCGAACGAACGCTTCGACAGCTTCGCGTGCGAGCTCGACGGCCCGTGCGCCGTCCTCGTAGGAAAGCTCGACGCCCTGTCCCTGGGACATACAAGGGTAAATCGGGATTACCACCCAAAAGCGCTTCCATTCGATCCTGGGGCACATATTGCCGATCGCGAGGTTGAAATGGCCCGGCCATCTAGTGAATCGTGGGTGAGAGAGCCCGGCCGCCGCGTCGTGTGTCCCGGCAACGGGACGCTCGGAGACTCGACGAGGGAGTTGTCGCGGCCTCTTCGCGGCGCCCACCCCTCGGAGCAACGTTGGTCATCTCATCGAGATGCTCGACGCCCGAGAGCAACGTTGGCCATCTCTCCGAGATGCCCAACGCCCGCGAGGAAAGTCCCCCCACCCGCCGGACGGGTGACCGGACGCAAGTCCGGGACGGGAGACCGTCGGCGCTGGAACAGAAACGACACGTCTCGGCCCGACCGATGACGCGCGCGAACCCGACCGCGAGGAAGGGGAGTTAACCCGCAGAGGGAATGCGTGGCCGCACCGCGGCCACGTACGCGAGGCGGTGTAAACCGCCGAGCGGGCGATTCGGAGGCCGCAGGCCGAGAATCGCCGGAATGTGAGGCGGCGCGAGCCCCCTCACGTGCCCGTCCCACGTCGTTCATCGCGACGGCTCGTGTTCGACGCGATCCGGACGGGAGACGGCCGAGGATCGATGGAACGGCGAATCCTCACCGGTGCAAGTTCACGCCGCTGGTAGTCCGGCACTGCCGCCGTAGGCGGGCGGCGTGGACGCTCAGCCAAATGCCGGGGCGAACAGAAGGGGGCTTACTCCTCTCACCCGCTCTTTCGACGACCAGCGACGGCGTCGGCGCAGCCGGCTGCTGTGGCAGGCGCGGCCGACGTGCGGAGTACGCGGCCCCGATCCGTCGAACGACCGGGACGCCACGGTCACGTCGACGCGTAGTGACGTGACGCTGGAGATGCCGATCGACGATTTTGACACCGCATAGCAATCGGAAATATTATGTCGGTTCGTCGGGATGCTATCGTATGCCAGGGCCACCATTTCTGGAGGGAACGTCGATCACCCTTCGACCGCCGCATCGAGACGATATCGCCTTCGTCCAGCGACTGTGGAACGAGCCCGCCGTCCGTCGGTCGGCGCTGAGTGCCGTCCCGATGAACGACCGGCAAGCGGACTGGTACTACGAGAATCACCTCTCCAGTACGGATAACATCTACCTCCTCGTCTGCGAGGAATCGACGCCCATCGGAATGACGTCGCTGACCGCCTACGAGTACGGCCCGGACGCGACGACGACGGCGCGCTGCATGGAGTTGTCGACGTACCTGGCTCCGGAGCACCAGGGACAGGGATTCGGGACCGACGCGATCGAAACGATGGTCGAGTACGGGTTCGTCGAACGGAACCTCCGCCGGGTGACCGCCCGCGTCGGGGATTTCAACGCGGCTTCGAAGGCCGTCCTCGAGTCGCTCGGGTTCGCGCGGGAGGGGACGCTCCGCGAGGAAATGTGGTACCGTGGCGAGTACTACGACAAGCACTGGTACGGACTCTTGCGCGAGGAGTGGGAGCGGTAATCGAACGCGCCGTGACGGAAAAATGGGGGAACTATTGAACTGTCGGATCAGTATCCGATCGGGTCGTTAGTCGATTTCGCCCGAGGAGCTGGAGGAACTGCTTCCGCCGCCGCCGCCACCGCCGCCGTCTTCGAACTGTTCGTCAGCTTCGATAGTGATTTCCATCGTTTTCACCTCCGATCGAGAACGTCTCCCGTCCGTTCGGGGCGCCCTCGACAGCACGGTTCCACAACGCTACATATAAAAATTTGGGATATCATCACTCATTTAATATATAACATTTCTACCATACTGAAGATATTTATAATAGTTATATTGTATACTGATAGCATGGACGTTCATTCGGCCGCGAGGTCGCTGTCGGCAAAGCGCGTCGCCCCGACGAGTCGTCCGCTCGAGGACGTACCATACATCGATCAGTTCCGATCCGGCGAGCCCGGGCCGGCGGGCGACGTCGCCGAGCTGTTTCACGAGAACACGAAGTACACCGACGAACTCGAGCGCAAGCTCACGGCGTCCAGTGCGCGCCTGAGCGCCGACGAATTCCGGTGGCTGCAGTCACAGATCAATCCGACGTATCGCCACGGGCCACTCCGTTCGCTCCCGGACCCGGCCGACTCCCTCGATCGATCGCTGTCTCGAGCCTTGCGCGAGCGAGCGAGTCACCGGGCGTTCGCCGACGCGCCGCTGCGGGCCGAAACGCTCTCGACGCTTCTCGCCCACGCGTGCGGAACGTCGCGCACGGAGAAGCTCGCGTTCGACGGGCTGGAGGACGTCCGACAGCGGTTTCGAACCTATCCGTCTGGCGGCGCACTCTACCCGGTGGAGGTCTACCTCGCCATCCGAAACTGCGCGGACGTCGACCCCGGCGTGTACCACTACGATCACCGCGAGCACGGCCTCCGCCTGCTCGACCCGGCCGGGGAATCGTTCGATCGAACCCTCTCGAAGACGGTGATGTCGCCGAAGTCGGTGGTCGACGTCACCGAAGCGGGGGCGATGATCGTCCTGACGGGCGCATTCTGGCGATCGAAAGCCAAGTACGGACCCCGAGGATACCGGTTCGTCCTCCAGGAGTCCGGTCACGTCGCCCAGAATCTCCAGCTGGTCGGAACCGCACTCGGTCTCGGCTCCGTCCCGCTCGGGAGTTTCCACGATCGGCGCCTCAACGAACTGCTTGGCCTCGACGGCGTGACGGAGGCGGCGCTCTACAGTCTGGTCTTCGGGCCCCGCACGGACGGTGAGCGAGATGCCTGAGGCGCCGGATTCCGAGGGGCCGGATCGCGACTGTCCGGAACGACCGCTTTTGAACCCGACGGTGACGCCGCTGTGCCGGGACGGACGAACCCTCCATCTGGTCGCGAATCCGATGAACGGTCCGTCGTACACGCTACGCGACGAGGACGACGAGCGGGTGCTGGCGAAACTTCCGGTGCTGCTCGACGGCACGAGGCGCGTCGAGAACATCGCTCGCGAGCTCGAGTACGACGACGTGGATGCACTCAGGTCCGCGATCGAGGCGTTATACGACCGGAATCTCGTGCTCGACGGGGCGTCGGTCGAGCGTCCGTCGGTCGTCGGCTACGCTGCGCTGAAACCGACGATGCTCGAAGAACGTGCGCGCGACGGTATCGAGGCGACGGTCCTGGTCATCGGCCCCGAACGGCCGGGTGCGTACGTGCTGAACGATCTTCGAGACTACGGCGTGTCGAACGTGCGCGCCTCGGGGGCGGCGGCGAACGCGCTGGACCGCGATGACGGTCTCGCTCCCGCGACCGACCCGCTGGCAGACGAAGTCGAGCGAGCGGGGTTCGTCGTGGCGCTGGAACGGCTGCCCGGCGACGCTCGGTTGCGGGAGGTAAACGAGTTCGCGGTCGAGGCGGAGACGCCCCTGCTGGTCGCGACGATCGACCGGACCGCGGGCACGGTTGGGCCGACGATCGTTCCGAACCAGACGGCCTGTTACGATTGCTATCGAACGCGCCTCCGCGCGAACGCGAGCGATCCGGATCGCTTCGACGCGTACCTGTCCGGCGGCGCCGACCCCGAGACCGGGCCGCTCGAAGCGTTCGAGCGTATCATCGCGAGCTACGCGACGCTCGCGTGTCTCAATTACCTCCTGTCGGGGGCCGGGCTGACGGTCGGCAGTCAACTCACGTTCGACTTCTTCGAGTGGTCGATCGAGTCCAACGACGTGTTGAAGCTCCCGCGCTGTCCGTGTTGCAGCCGGGTGGAACTGGGCCACCAGCGCTTCGTCGAACTCGAGGACGTCTGGGAACCGGAACAATGAGCCGAATCGATCGTATCCCGGCCGATCTCCGTCCGTTCCTGGGCAGCCGGACGGGTCTCGTCCGGTCCCTTCACCCGCTGCAGCCCACCAGGGGCGGCTTCCAGGCGGTCAAGACGGACGCCACCCTCGCGTCGTACGACCGGTTGAGCGACCGTGACGGATCGGTCGAACTGGGTATCTGCGGGAAGGGTCGAACGGTAGCGGACAGTCTTCGAAGCTGTCTCGGCGAGGCCGTCGAACGATACTGCCTCCTCTTCGAACCGACCGACCGGCTACAGGTCGCGACCCACCGGGAGCTGCGAGCGGGTTCGACCCGGGTCGTCCCGTTCGAGTGCGCCGACCTCTTCACCGACGAGCAACTCGATCGCCACGAGTCGCTCGGTCCGATCGGGCCCGAGGAGGCGATGGCGTGGTGTCGGGCGAGGAATCTCCTGACCGGTGCGGACGTCCTCGCACCGGCGCAATTGCTCTGTTACACCGTGCCATCTCGCTATCCCTCGCCTTACATCGCCACGACGAACGGAACCGCGGGCGGACCGT
Source organism: Halovivax limisalsi (assembly GCF_023093535.1). Classification (NCBI taxonomy): domain Archaea; kingdom Methanobacteriati; phylum Methanobacteriota; class Halobacteria; order Halobacteriales; family Natrialbaceae; genus Halovivax; species Halovivax limisalsi. The sequence goes on along the minus strand of NZ_CP095757.1, from coordinate 3,827,356 downwards.
CCCGGACGACCGCCCTGCTCGGTGGCCTGTACGAGTACATCGAACGCGACGCGGTCATGCGAACCTGGTATCGACAGCAGCCGCCGCCGCAGCTGTCCGTCGACGGCGACCAGGTACTCGACGGCGACGTGTCCAACCGGATCGAGTCGTCGCCGCTCGAGATTCGTTTCTTCGCACCGTCGAGTCCGCTGTCGATTCCCGTCGTCTGCTGTGCCGTCGTCGACCGGCGCGACCGCGTCCCGAAGTTCGTCATCGGTGGCGGCGCCGCGAGGACGTATCGGGCCGCACTGGTAGACGCGCTGTCCGAAGCCATCCAGTGTCGACCGTACGCTCGCCACCTGGCTCGCGAGTTCGACGGCGAGGCCGCGGCGCTCGCGGATCGTCCCATCGACAATCTCTCGGAGAACGTCCTACGGTACGCGTTGCCCGACCACTTCGACGATCTCGGCTTCCTGTTCGACGGACCGACGGTCGAGCCGGACACCACCGAAGCGTCCGAGGAGCCGGCCGCGGAACTTCGGTGGGTGCTGGAGCGCTGCCGGGCCCGCGAGGTAACGCCGATCGCGATCGACCTGACGACGCCCGACGTCCGCCGCGCCGGTGCGCACGTCGTCTCCGTCTACATTCCCGAACTGATTCCGCTCTCGTTGCCCTCGCTCCCCCACGCGAACCATCCGCGCGTCCGCGACGGGGACGTGACGACGAAGCCGCACCCGTACCCATGATCGACGCCGTCCGGACGCTCCGGTCGCCCGCAGGGCGAGCCCACCGGGAGACGCCCGAGTCGAATCGCACGATCGGCCCGAATCCAGCGCGCGCCGATCCGATTCGAGCGCCGGGCGATCGATTCCCGTGCGGGTATCTCCCACGATGGCGTCGGTCCGGCGCGGCGGAACGGCCGACCGACGGTCGACACGTTCGAACCATCCCGCGGCGGTCGAACGATCGCCGCCGACGGAGAGCGAGACCATGTTGAGGATACCGGGTCCCCTCAGGCGCCGCGGGTTCCTGGCGCTGTGGCTCGCACAGGTCGTCTCCAGCCTCGGCGATCGACTGTACGAGATCGCGCTCATCTGGCTCGTCTACGAGCAGACGGGCGATCCGCTCGCGGTGTCGGTCGTCACCTTCGCGAGCGTGTGTTCCGCCGCGGCCGCGACCGTTCCTGCGGGCGCGATCGTCGACCAGGTCGATCGCCGCTGGATCCTGGTCGTGAGCCACCTCGTCCGCGGTGGGGCGGTCGGGGTGATTCCGCTGCTCGGTGCCGCCAACGGATTGCTCACGCTGCTCGTCGGCGTCGCCGTCGTTTCCGGGGTGGCCGAGGCGTTCTTCGGGCCCGCGAAGAACGCGCTCATCCCCGAACTCGTTCCGCGGGCGGAACTGGATACGGCGAACTCGATCGCGTACGTCTCACGGAACGGGAGCCAGGTACTCTACGCGGTCGCCGGGGTGGTCGTGGGCGTCCTCGGGCCGATGGTAGCGTTTTCGATCGACGCTGCGACGTTCTTCCTCGCCGCGTGCGTGCTGTTTGCCATCCCGAACGCGAGTCGCCGCGCCGGCGAGCTGGCCGACGAAACCGCCGCTCCGGAGGGTCGCACTACCCGGTCAGTGGCCTCGCTCGCGGAGTTCAGGCGGGCGCTCGAGCTCCTCAAAACGAACGTCTATCTGCCGCCGATCATCGCGCTCTCGGTCGTCAGTTCGTTCGCGATCGGTCCGATCGGGATCGTCATCCCGTTCTACATCGAGTCGATCGCCGCGCCGAGCAGCGCGGTGTTCGGTGCCCTGTACGCCGCCTTCTTCGTCGGGATGCTGCTCGGTGGCGTCCTCCTCAGTACGACGGACCTGTCGCTGAGTCGGGGACGTCAGATCACGCTGGGAACGATCTTCTCCGGGATCGCCCTGGTTGCCATGGCGTTGCTCCCGCCGCTGGTCGGGCCGTCGCTGCTCGTCGCCGCCGGGTTGTTTCTGCTCTCCGGCGTCTTCACGATTTACGTCAAGATTCCGATCCGGACGTACGTGCAGCGATCGATTCCGAACGAACACCTCGGAAAGGTCCTCTCCCTGTTGAACCTGGCGATGCTCGTCGCCCCACCGACCAGCATCGTCGTCGCCGGCGTCCTGCTCGAGACGGCGGGTCCGATCGTCGTCCTCGCGGGCATCGGTGGACTGGTCACGGTCGCCGGCCTCGCATCGCTGGCGACGCCGCTGTGGCGGGCGGGCGAACCTGGCGCGACGTCTCCGTCGGGGGTGGCGCGAGCGGATGAGTGAGCCCGAGCGTCTGCTCGCTCGAGAGGTGGCGGTCTCGCCGACCTTCCTCGGCGCCGACGGCGCCCTCGCGTACCTCGAGGGCCCGACGACCGATCGTCGCGTGGTGATACGCGATGGGGGGATGACGGAGACGATCGAGCCGCCGTCGGCACCATCGTGGATCGTCGGTTCGCCGACTCGTCCCGAAGTCATCTGCGGAATCCAGCAGCCGGGAACCGAGTGCGTCGATTTCGTCCGGGTGACGAGAACGGGCGACGCTACCCACTTGTCGGACGGTTCGCGTGTGAACAGGTGGTGGGGCGGGTTCGGTCCCGACGGCGATCGGTTCGCCTATACCGCCAATCACCGCCGGTCGGACCACTTCGACGTCTACGTGCAGGAACGCGATCGGGGCGAGCAGGCGGCGACTCGCGTCTGCGAGGGCCGGGGCTGGTTCAACGTCGCCGGCTGGTCTCCGGGAGGCGATCGGCTGGCGCTCGTCGAAACGGAAGCGAACACCGAAAAGCGCCTCCACGTCCTCGACGTCGAAACGGGCGACCGTCGACGGATTACCGGCGACGATGCGGCTCGATTCAGCGGCGTCAGCTGGGGGCCCGACGGGTCGGCGGTGTACTGTACGACGGACCTCGATCGGGAGCTAACGGCGATCTGCCGGGTCGGACTCGACGACGGGTCGATCGAAACCGTCTACGAGTCCGACTGGAACGTCGAGGCGTTCGGGCTCGATCCGGAGACGCGAACGGCCGTCTTCGTCGAAAACGCGTCGGGCTACTCGAAGCTCTCGATCGGGAGCCTGTCGTCGGCGACCGAGATCGAACCGACCCACGTCGACGTCTTCGAGCCCGGCGTGATCGAGTCTGTGACCGTCTCGCCGGGCGCCGACGCCGTCGTCGCGCGGCAGTCGAGCGACGCGGTACCGAGTCGGATCGCGCGATACGAGCCGGCGGCCGGCGAGTGCGCGACGGTCACGGAGACGCGCGTCCGCGACGGCAGTCTCTCGCGCAGGCGCGTCGAGTTCGAATCGACGGACGGCCGGTCGATTCCGGCCGTTCTCACGCTGCCGCGTGCGGCCGAAGACGGCGCCGTGGCGGTGATCGTCGACGTGCACGGTGGCCCGGACGGACAGCATCGGCCGCGATACAACCCGCGGAAACAGTACTTCCTCCGTCGCGGGTTCGGATACTTCGAACCGAACGTGCGCGGGTCGAGCGGCTACGGCGCGTCGTACCGCGCGCTCGACGACGGGGCCGACCGATGGGACGCGATCGACGACCTCGTCGCGGGGGGCGAGTGGCTCGAACGCCAGCCGCGAGTGGCGGGTGAGGAACTTGTCTTGCTCGGCGAATCCGCCGGCGGGCTGGCGGTGCTTCTGGCCCTGGCCGTGGCACCCGAACGCTTTCGCGCCGGCATCTCGATCGCCGGCATCACCGACCTCGTGTCCTACCTCGAAGAGACGAGCGCGTGGCGGCGAGCGCAACGCCAGCGAGAGTACGGCTCGCTCGAGACCGACCGTGACCTCCTCAGGGAGCTGAGTCCGGTGAGCCACGTCGATTCGATCCGCGCGCCGGTCCTGCTCGTCCACGGCGAGCAGGACGAGCGGGTCCCGGTCGCACAGCTCTACGCGTTCGAACGCGCGGCTCGCGCGGCCGGCATCGACGTCGAGACGCTGGTGTTTCAATCGGCGGGACACCGGATCAGGGACCCAAACCGACGCACCGAAGTGCTCGAACGGTGTCACGAGCTGGCCCGATCGGTAACGCGCGAGTCGGACGCGGGGTCTCCAGCGTCCGGGTCGAACGCTGGGTCGCGGTGACGAACCATCGACGAGAACGATCGGCGATCTTTTCCGCGGCCCGTGCGTGGTGCACCCGGACCGACTGACGCCGTAGCCTCTCCTCGCAGGTCGGGTTCGTTCGCGCTCGCCCGCACCGACCGGTGACCCGTCCCGCGATCGACACCGACGCTGGACGCCAGGTTACAGCCACTGGCGCTCAGCCGCGTAAATCCGTCGTCAGCCGATCGCCCCACCGCTCGTTTCGGTCGGGGTCGAGGTACGCGCCGTGGCTCCCGACGACGGCGGTGACGTCGACCGTGGTGAGCGGCGCCGTTCGCGAACCCGTCTTTCCGCACCGGGGGCCGTCGGTGCCGAGGGCCTGGTGCAACGCGAGCACTCTGTAAACCCAGCGAAGGACTTGATCGCGCCGCGAGACGTAGGCGTAGACCGAGCCGGCGGACGAGCGGATCCCGTCCTCGTACGGACCACCGGGACAGACCGCGTCGGCGTCGACGCCCGGTGCGAGCAACGCGACGGCGTCGAAGACGACGGCCCCGTCCAGGGCGGACAGTGCTCGCAGCCCGAGGCGCGCGCCCAGCGAGTGGGCGACCAGCCGGAGGTCGACGTCGGGCCGGCGATTCCGAAAGCGGCGGAGCCAGTCGGCCAGCGCCGCCCCGGCCGCGTCCGCCCGTCGACGCGCGCGCCAGAAGTTCGGCGTGGCGGCCGTCCACTGGACCGGGACGACGAGCGCCGGTTCGTCGCGGCTCGCGAACGCGCGTTCGAACGCGGCCGCGTCAGCGACGCTCGACCGGCGCCCGAACCAGCCGTGGACGAACAGCGTCACCCCGTCGCGCTCGGCGAGGGGCGGGTTCGGGCCCGCGAGCTCGACCGAAGGGTCGGTTTCCGGCGCCCCGCCGATCCGAAGTCGCGGATCGATCGCGGAATCGGCCATGTGACGCGGTCGTTCGAGCCCGTCTGCGATAGTGGCTGTGGTCCGGCCGTCCGATCGCCAGATACCGCGACCTCGGCGGCCCCGACGAACCGTCGCCTCCGGGCCGTTCGACGTTCATCCGCGGATCGAGGCCCTGTCATCCCCGCGGTATTCGGCCGGCACCGGTCCGAACGAAAGACTTCGACGTTCGGATACAATTTTTAATATCTAAAGTATATACGGTATATATAATGAATGAAGGCAAATTCTGTCTAGTATAACTGGGAAAATTAACTCAGATGCGAAAAAGCTTTCCCGGCCTGGTTCAAGGTGGTGGTTATGTCAGCAGACGAAACCGGCATCGATCGACGCCAGTTCCTCGCGGTCGCGGGAACGGGCGCAGCTACTGCAACGCTATCGGGCTGTCTCAATCTGGACGAACCCAGTGGCGACGGCGACGATGGCGGCGACGGTGGCGACGGAAGCGGAAACGAACTGGTCTACATCGATCTGGACTCGCTCACGACGACCGATCCGGCCCGCGCGAGCGGCGCGTCGGATTACTCGGCGATCATCAACATCTACGATCCGCTCTTCTACGTCGAGGCGGAGACCTTCCGGACGATCGAGAATCTCGCGACCGACTGGGAGGCGAGCGACGACGGCACGCAGTACGAGGTCACGATCCGCGACGACGCCACCCACCACAACGGGGACCCGGTGACGGCCGAGGACGTCGCGTTCTCGATGAACCGGCTCATGTCGATCAACGAGTCGCCCGCCTCCGTCTTCGCGGGTATCTTCGGCGAAAACGCCGCCGAGGCGGTCGACGAGACGACGGTCTCGTTCGACCTCCAGATCGCGTACGCGCCGGTGCTCACCGCGCTCACGCAGCTGTTCGTCGTCAACTCGAACGAGGTTCGCGACGCGGGCGAGGACTACCTGAACGACAACACCGCCGGCTCCGGGCCGTACGAACTCGACGGGCTCACGGAGGGCAGCCGCCTGTCGCTCACCGCGTTCGAGGACTACTGGGGCGGCTGGGAGGACGATCAGTTCGACAGTGCCCGCCACGAGGTCATCTCGGAGGAGTCGACCGCCCGCATCATGATGGAGCAGGGCGACGCCGACCTGACGAGCAAGTTCCTCTCGGCGGACACCTACGACGAACTCGAGGGCTACGACAACGTCCGGGTGGCCGTCCAGCCGGAGCTGTTCCTCTGGCACATCACGATGAACACACAGAAGCCGCCGTTCGACGACGTCAAGGTCCGCGAAGCCGTCGCACACAGCTTCGACTACCAGGCCGTCGTCGAGAACGTCCTGCGCGACGGGCAGCCGGCGGCCGGACCGGTCCCGGTCGGCATGCCCGGTCACAACGACGACCTCGAACCCTACGGACAGGATCTCGACGCCGCGCAGGCGGCCCTCGAGGAGTCCTCGTACACGGTCGAGGAGATCAACTCCTACGAGATGGAGCACATGTACACGAACGCGGTCGCGTGGGCCGAGCCGATCACGCTCATCCTCGAAGACGGACTCGGCGAACTCGGCATCTCCATCCAGTCGAACAACACGCCGTGGGCGCAGATGCTCGAACGGGCGAGTAGCCAGGACACGACGCCGCACTTCACGCAGGTCGGCAACACCGCCCGCATCGCCTCGCCGGACTGGCACACCTACGGCCAGTACCACCCCTCGGTGCAGGGCGAGATCAACGCTTCCGCCTGGTACGAGAACGACGAGGTGACGACGCTCCTCGAAGACGCCCGGACGACCTTCGACGAGGAAGAGCGGTTCTCGAAGTACCGCGAGGCCCAGTCGCTCGTCTACGAGGACTATCCGAGCATCTTCATCGCGAACCCGGCCTACAAGGCGGGCATCAACGAGAACCTCGGCGGCTGGAAGTACCGCGGCGTTCTCTCCTACGAGCACCGCTGGTACGAGATGTTCCGCGACGGTGACGGACGCGCCTGAATAGACACACCCCCGCTCGAACCCCCGACAACACTACACGGAACTCACCACACTATCGATGTCGTTCACCTCGTACCTGGCGCGACGACTCGGACAGAACGTCCTGGTAATCGTGGCGCTCTCGACGTTCATCTTCTTCATCGCCCGGATCCTCCCCGGCGATCCGGTTCGCGTGGCGCTGGGCCAGCACGCCAGCGAGGAGCAGGTCCAGGAGATGCGACGCGAGATGGGCCTCAACGAACCGCTCTACGTCCAGTTCTTCGACTGGGCGAGCGGCATGCTCCAGGGCGACTGGGGCACGGCGCTGCGAACGGGAAACCAGGTCTCGCAGGACATCATCGTCCGCCTGCCCGCGACGCTCGAACTCGTCATCGTCGCGATGACGTTCGCGGTGGTACTCGCCATCCCCTTCGGCATGATCTCGGGGATCAACAAGGACCGCTGGCAGGATCACGTCTCGCGCATCACGACGCTGACGGGCATCTCCATGCCCCGCTTTTGGGTCGCGATCCTGTTGCAGGTGGTCTTCGTCGCCTGGCTCGGCCTCTTCCCGCTGACGGGGCGCATCTCCCCGAACCTGGAGGCGCCGCCGACCATCACCGGCCTCTACCTGATCGACAGCCTCGTCACCGGTCGGTGGGCGACGTTCGTCGACGTCGCACACCACATCGTCCTGCCCGGGTTCGCGCTCGGCCTGGCGACGCTCGCGCAGGTGACGCGGCTCATCCGCTCGGAGATCATCGAACAGCAGCGCAAGGACTACATCCTCGCCGCGAACGCCTGGGGGATGCCCGCGAACCTGATCCACTACAAGTACATGCTCAAGAACGCGTTTACGAGTTCGCTGACCATCCTGGGGCTGTCCTTCGGCTTCATCCTGGGCAACGCCTTCCTGATCGAGATCATCTTCTCCTGGCCGGGCTTCGCCCGCTACGGCGTCGACGCGCTGCTCTTCCAGGACTTCAACGCCATCGTGGGGGTCGTGATCGTCGTCGGCATCGCCTTCGTCACCGCGAACCTGGTCGTCGACATCCTGTACGGTTACCTGGACCCCCGCGTGCGCTACGGAGGTGACTGAGATGGGCGCGACCGAAACCGCCGACGGGGAGTCGGCCGACGACTACGGCCGTCGCGCCCGCAAGGAGCGACTGGTGCGGGCCTGGCGCCGCCTCTCGAGCAACACGCTGACCGTCGTCGGCCTGCTCATGCTGCTGACCGTCTTCATCGCGGCAGTCTTCGCGCCGGAACTCGCCCCCTACCCGGAAGACGCGAGCGGTGCGATCCACTTCGACCAGGCCTCCCAGCCGCCCAGCTGGGAGCACCCGATGGGCACCGACACGAACGGGCGAGACATCTTCTCGCGGGTGCTCTTCGGCGCGCGCATCTCGCTGATGATGGCGGCGGTCGTCCTCTCGATCGGCGTCGGGATCGGCGTCCCGCTCGGTCTGATCGCGGGCTACTTCGGCGGGACGGTCAACGCCCTCATCATGCGGACGACCGACGTCTTCCTCGCGATCCCGCCGATCGTCCTCGCGCTGGCGATCACGGCCGCTGTCGAGCCGTCGCTGCGCAACGCCATGATCGCCGTCGCGTTCGCCTGGTGGCCGTGGTACGTCCGGCTCACGCAGGGCGAGGTGCTCTCGGTCAAGGAGGAGACGTACGTCGAGGCCAGCGAGTCCATCGGGACGAAGTGGCCCCGAGTCATCCGCAAGGAGATCCTGCCGAACATCATCGCCCCGCTCTCGGTGAAGATCACGCTCGACGCCGGCTTCGTGATCCTCGTCGGCGCGGGGCTGGCCTTCCTCGGGCTCGGCGCCCAGCCGCCGACGGCCGACTGGGGCGCGATGGTGGCCGACGGCCGCGACAACGTCACCAACTTCTGGTGGATCGCGACGATGCCCGGCCTCGCCATCTCGTTCACCGTCCTCGGCTTCAACATGGTCGGCGACGGGCTTCGCGACCTGTTCGACGTGGAGGTAGACGATGTCTGATTCACTGCTCTCGATCGAGAACCTGAACGTATCGTTCCGGACCGAGGAGGGGCGCGCGGAGGTGATAAACGGCCTCGACCTCGCCCTCGATCGCGGCGAGACCGTCGGGATCGTCGGCGAGACCGGCTGCGGCAAGAGCGTCACCGCGAAGACCATCCTCGGATTGCTCCCCGAAAACGCCGAGATTCCGGAAGGACGGGTCGCCCTCGACGGCGAGAACGTCCTCGAACTCCCCGACGGACAGCGCCACGCGATGCGCGGAAAGCGGGTGAGCATGATCATGCAGGACCCGATGACGTCGCTCAACCCCGTCTTCACGGTCGGCGAGCAGATGGTCGACGTCCTCAAGTGGCAGGGCAGAGAGCGCGTCTCGATCACGGGCTGGCTGCGCGACAAATTCCGCGACGACGCCGACCTCCGCGAGCGCGCGCTCGAGATGCTCGAAGAGGTCCAGATCTCCGCGCCCGACCGCGTCTTCGACAGCTACCCCGTCGAACTCTCCGGCGGGATGCGCCAGCGCGTCCTCATCGCGATCGCGCTCCTGCTCGAACCGGACCTCCTGATCGCCGACGAACCGGGCACCGCCCTCGACGTGACGACCGAGTCGAAGATCCTCGACCTGCTCGAGGACCTGACCGAAACGCGCGACACGGGCGTGCTCTACATCACGCACGACCTCGGCGTCGCCAAGGAGATCTGCGACCGGATCAACGTGATGTACGCCGGCGAGATCGTCGAGGAGGCGGCCACCGCGGAGCTCTTCGCCAGCCCCGATCATCCCTACACGCGCGGCCTGCTCGACAGCATCCCGCGCCTCGCCGAGGAGATGGGCTCCGGGATGGCGGGAGGCCTGCCGAGTTACATCGACCCGCCGACCGGCTGTCGCTTCGCGCCCCGCTGTCCGTACGCGGAACCGGAGTGTAGCGAGTACGTCCCGTATCGCCGGACCCACCGCGAGGATCACTCCGTCGCCTGTCACATGTTCGAGGGCGAGGCGACGTACGAACACGAAGCGCTCCTCGCGGAGCAGGTCGACGAACACGTCGATCAGAGCGACTTCGACGACGACCCCCGGCCGGTCGTGGAGGGTGAACGATGAGCTCCGACGAAGCGGGGACGAGGGCCGGGTCGATCGGACGGGCCGACGCACCGGCGGAGACCGGACCGGTCGACGTCGCGGCCGAGACGAACCGGGCCGACGACGCCGTCCTCCGCGTCGAGGGCCTGAAGAAGCACTTCCCCGTCACCGAGGGCATCTTCCGACGCGAGGTCGACCAGGTCCGGGCCGTCGACGGCGTCAGCTTCGCCATCCCGGAAGGCGAGACCTTCGGCCTGGTCGGCGAATCCGGCTCCGGCAAGACGACGGTCGCCAAATCCGTCCTCCGCATCGAGGAGCCGACCGCCGGCACCGTCGAGGTCGCCGGCGAGTCCGTCACCGACATGGACAAGGCCGAATTGCGGAGCTTTCGCAAGAACATGCAGATGGTCTTCCAGGACCCCACCTCGAGTCTCAATCCGCGAAAGCACGTCGGCGAGGCCATCGAGGAGCCGATGAAGGTCCACGACGTGGGGACGGCCGAGGAGCGCACCGAGCGCGCGAAGGAGTTGCTCGAGACCGTCGGCCTCACGGAGGAGTACTACTACCGCTACCCGAACGCGCTCTCGGGCGGGCAGAAACAGCGCGTCGCGATCGCCCGTGCGGTGATCCTCAATCCCGCGCTGGTCGTCATGGACGAGCCGACGAGCGCGCTCGACGTCTCGGTGCAGGCCCGCATCGTCGACCTCTTCGACCGGATCCAGTCGGAGTTCAACATCACCTCGCTGTTCATCAGTCACGACCTCTCGCTGGTGAAGAACGTCGCCGACCGGATCGGCGTCATGTACCTCGGCAAGATCGTCGAGATGGGCGAGACCGAGGCCGTCTTCGAGAACCCCCAGCACCCCTACACGCGCGCGCTCCTCTCGGCCATCCCCACCATCTCCGAGGCCGACGAGGCCCGCAAGCCCGAGCGGATCGAACTCGAGGGCGAGATCCCCGATCCCCGCGAGAAGCCGACCGGCTGTTCGTTCCGCACGCGCTGCCAGCACGCCTTCGGGGCGTGTTCGAACCGGGAACCGCCGTTCTACCGGGTCGAACCCGGAACCGACCACGTCGCGCGCTGTCTCCTCCACGACGAGGAGCACGCCGCCGACGCGCCGGCGTGGACCGCGCGCTGATCGGGCGGCGATACCGGACCGGCTCGCCGAGGGCCCGTTCGGTTCTCTATTGTAAAATTTTACGTTCGTCCATCCGAATGCGAGCGGCGGCGGACTCGAGCCGTGCGGTCCCACCATCCGGCGAACGCCACGGCGGGCGACGCCGATCGAAACACGGTCGCGAGAACGAAGTCGCGCTATCGGACGATTACGCGCTCTCCTGGGGCGTCAGCTGCAGCGCCCAGTCGCCGGGTCGAACCATTGGATACGACCGCATGCAGACGAGGATGCCGTCGTACTGGGCCACGAACGTCTCGACGACCTCGCCCTCGACGTTCGTGATGCGGGCCAGTTCGTCGCCCTCTGACACCTCGTCGTTACAGTCGACGTTCGGTTCGAAGAAGCCGCCCGCCGAGGCGTGGTGCCAGTCCGATCCGGAGTGGACGGAGAACTCTCCGTCCGTGGTCGGTTCGCCGTTCAGGACGCCGACCTCCTTCGCGATATTTTCGATCGCGTGAACGTTCATCTCGTAGTACTCCGGAGAAATGTGGCCGAGGCCGCCGGCCTCGACGACGGCCGAGGGGATACCCTCGTCGATGAGCTCCGTGCCCATCGACCCGCCGAATTCGCTCGAGACGCCCACCGCGTACGGGAGGTCCGCGGCCCGACACATCGCCACCGATTCCTCCTCGAGGTCGTCGCCGGTCTCCGAGAAGATGCAAAAGCCCGCGACCTCGTACTCGTTGCCGCCGTTGTGGAAGTCCGCGAAGTAGTCGGCGTGCTCGAGCGCGAGCGAGTAGAGCCGATCCGCGAGCATCTCCGAGAAGTAGCCGTTCTGGCTCCCGGGGAAGCTCCGGTTGACGTCGCGGCCGTCGACGCCGGTGAGGCGCTGCTTGTTCGCGAAGGCCGTCGGGTTCGCGACCGGGACGCCGACGATCGTCCCGCTGACGTCCGCCGGGTCGATGTCCAGCAGGACGTCGCGAAGCGCGCGAGCGCCGACGTGTTCGGAGCCGTGGAGGCCGCCCTGGAGCCAGATCGTCGGCCCCTCGCCGTTGGTGATGACGCGAACCCGAAGGTCGAGCTCCGACATGTCCGCGTCGGTCGCGATCGGCACGGTCACCCACTCGCTCGATCCGTCGGGGACGGACGTCCCGTCGAATTCGATTGCCATAGCGAGGCCTGCCGCCGGAGGAGAATAAAACCTGAGGTTTCGACAATCGAGTCCGGTAGTTCGAAATATTCGCACTCGATTAGTGCAATTCATCCGTCTCTATTACTATTCTGATGGGTAGATAGATGATGTTACGAATAATATGTTCGTCCAGTATCCGTCGTAATTTCACGACTTCCAAAAGTGTTTATCGGTGCAGTCGGATCCGAACCTATGGGAGAGCTACCAGCCATCAGCGAGCTGCACTTCGCCGAGGAGCCCTCGGTCTCCGGCTCGGTGCCGGGACCGAACGCGAGGGCGCTCCTCGATCGCCAGGAATCGATCGAAGCGAGCACCGTCGCCTACCCGAAGTCCGTGCCGTTCGCGCCCGCGGAGGCGGCGGGAGCGACGGTCAGAGACGTCGACGGCAACACGTTCCTCGACTTCTTCGCGGGGATGAGCGTCCTCAACGTCGGCCACTCGAACCCGTACGTGCTCGAGGGCGTCGAGGATCAGCTGGGGTCGATCGCGCACACGCTCGACTTTCCGACGGAACCCCGCCTCGACCTGATCGAGAAACTGAACGAGATCGCCCCTGGCGACCTCGCGGGCAACGCCACGGCCGCCTTCGGCGGGCCGACGGGCAGCGACGCGATCGAGGCCTCGATCAAGCTCGCCAAGCACGTCACCGGCGGCGACGAGCTCATCGCATTCCGCGGCTCGTACCACGGCGGGAGCGCCGGCGCGCTCTCGCTGACCGCCGGCCGGGCGTTCAAGAACGACGTGGCGCCCCTGCTTGCGGACGTCACGCACCTCCCGTTCCCGCACCCGACGCGCTCGCCGGCGCCGGGGACCGCCGACGAGGCCGCCGCGATCTGCCCCGTCGACGGCCCCTGTTGCGAGGACCCCCGATGCGCGCTCGCTCTGGAGAACGTCCGCGAACTCCTCGAGGATCCCTACAGCGGGATCTCTGACCCGGCGGGGATCTGGATCGAGCCGATCCAGGCGACCGGCGGCATCGTCACGCCGCCCGAAGGCTTCCTTCCGGGGCTGAAGGAACTCTGCGAGCGAAACGACATCCCGCTGATCCTCGACGAGATCCAGACGGGGATGGGCCGCACCGGCGAGTGGTGGGCCAGCGACGTCTACGACGTGACGCCGGACATCATGCCGGTCTCGAAGTCCATCGGCGGCGTCGGTCTGCCCCTCTCGGTGACGGTCTACCGCGAGGACTACGACACCTGGGGGCCTGGCGCCCACGGGGGCACCTTCCGCGGGAACGTCCCCGCGATGGTCGGCGGCCTCCGCGCCATCGAGTACATCGAGGAACTGGACCTGCTCCCACGCGCCCGCCGCCTGGGGGGAACGATCCAGTCCCGGCTGGAGGCCATCGCGGATCGAACGGACGAGATCGTCGACGTCCGCGGCGCGGGCCTCATGTGGGGTGCCGAGTTCGACCCCGCGACCGAGGGCGTCTCCGGCGCCGACCGCGTCTCCGAGATCCAGCAGGCGGCCTTCGAGAGCGGCGTCCTCGTCTGGTCGGCCGGCCGCGACGGCGCCGTGCTCCGGCTGATGCCGCCGCTCGTCGTCACCGAGACCCAGCTCGAGGTCGGCCTCGACATCGTCGAGTCGGCCGTCGAGTCCGCGATCGACGGATAATCGACGGAGCCGGCGCCGCGGGTTACCGGTCGACCGTCGCCGGTTGTTGACGACTCGGCTTCGGGTCGCTCGCGACCCGTGACCGGGCCGGACGAACGGACCAGTCGCAGTCGATGTGAACAGTCTTTAGCCGTCCGATCACCCAGGGACGATATGGCACACTTCCTCGAACGCGAGGCGATCGCCCGCTACTGGTCGGACTTCGTCGACGACTGCGAGGCGATCGCGGCCGACGACCGCGAGGCCGGCTGGGAGACTCACCTCCTCTCGCCGGGCGACGTTACCCCCATCGCCGACCCGCCCGAGCACGCCGGACTCGACGTTCTCGTCCCGGGCGAGACGTTCGACACCTTGCGGGAGTGGGTCGAGGACGACGGACGCACGTTCGAGCGCACCACCGTCTACCGTCAGGCGCGCGAGAACGTCGTCTTCCTCTTACTCTCACTGTACGACGAACCGACCGAGACCGCCATCTACGTTCCGATGACCTATCACGTCGGCGGCGCCGAGGCGATGATCGAGGCCGTTCGATCGAGCGAGACGATCACGATCACGCTCCGCCCGCTCTCCGGCGACGACGCCGTCCAGTTCGGCCACGACGAACCCGACCTATTCCTCCCGCCCGAATCGACCGAGGACGACGCCTGATACGGTTTACAACTGCCGACTAGGCCAACTGGAACGGTCCGGAACACGTTTCCGACCCGCTGGCTGTGGTCCGGCATATCGACGCAAAGAGCGCCAGCATCAGTGCGAACGAAGCGAGCACGGTTGCCCGACGGCGAGGCCGCAGGCCGAGCCGTCGGCCTTTTTCATCGAAGTTTTTGCGCCGAGCGGGTTGCGGGCCAACGGCCCGCAACCGAATGACGTGGCGGCAGAGCCGCCACGCGGTGCGCATCGCGCACCCGAGGCGGAAAAAGTTCGGTGTCGTTAGATCCCGATGCGTTTCACGACGTAGGTCGTTCCGGCGCCGGTGGCCGCGACGCCCGTGCCGAAGGCGACGAGCGGGCCGAAGAAGTCGCTGAGACTGCCGCCGCCACCGCCGCCACCGCTGCTCCCGCCGTCGGCGACGATGCTGGCGAAAATCAGGATCAGGAAGAGGAGCACGACGAAGCCGACGAACGCCCCGACCGCGCTGGTCAGCGCGGCCGATCGGTCGTCGGTTTCCAACCGGAGACCGGTGAGCAGGCCGGTCACCATCGCGATGATCGGGGCGCCGAGAATCGGGACGAACAGGGACACGTAGCCGATGGTGGCGACCTCCGATCCCCCGATGGCGTCGAGCAGGAAGAGGCCGATCCCGTACCCGATCGCGACGACGGCGTAGACGCCGACGATGTACTTCAGAAATCGCTTCCCCGACTCCTCGCCCAGGATGTCGGTAACCGAACCGGCGGTCTCTCGATCCGACTGTCTCCCGGGTTGCTGGCTCGCATCAGCTGGTTGTGATCCGGACATCGCGCCTACGTTTCTGCGAGGCATGGGTAGGTGTTGTGGCCCGCAGGGGGTCGAGGAGGCCCGTTGCGGAGGGATCCGGCGACGGGGGACCGGCCGACGGTGTCGGTATCGAGGTTGTACTCCCTTCGTCGCCCTTTCAGCCGAGCCCACGTCCGTCGGGCGTCGGTCACGATTTTCGACGGTGATCGAGAGCCGTGACCCAACGTGGTTGGTGGCCAGGCCGACGCTCGACGGTCGAACGCGGCTATTCGAGTCGCATCGACCGCTCGGGTGGCGGAATCTGAAGAAATGTCCGGATTTTCCTCATCATTCGCCACATTCAAAATTGATCCTATCGGTTGCGGACGATCGAACAGAAACCCTGGAGTTTATAACCCGGCCGTTTCATTTCCAGAACGAACGGTGTCGCGGCGAGACCCGATTCGGACGTCGAAACCGGCCGCCCGGGCGGTGTCCCGGCCGCGAGACGAAACCGACCTCCCATGACCAAAGACCTCGAACGAGACCTCGGACTACCCGCGGTCCTGGCGATCAGTATCGGCGCGATGATCGGCAGCGGGATCTTCATCCTCCCGGCGCTGGCGATCGATACGGCCGGCCCCGGAGTCGTCCTCGCGTACCTGATCGCCGGGGTACTCGTGGTCCCCGCAGCACTCAGCAAGTCCGAGATGGCGACGGCGATGCCGGAGGCCGGCGGGACCTACATCTACATCGAGCGCGGGATGGGGCCGCTGCTCGGAACCATCGCGGGCGTCGGCACGTGGTTCTCGCTGGCGTTCAAGGGCGCGCTCGCGCTCGTCGGCGGCGTCCCCTATCTCCTGATCGAATTCGATCTCCCGGTCGAGCCGGTGGCCATCGGGCTCGCTATCGTCCTCATTCTGGTCAACGTGCTCGGCGCGAAACAGACCGGTCGGCTCCAGATCGTCATCGTCGCGGCGATGCTCGCCGCGCTCGGCTGGTTCGTCGCCGGCGGCGCGCCCGCGGTGGAGACGGCCCAGTTCGACGGGTTCTTCGCCGACGGCGCCGGCGGGCTCCTCGCCGCGACCGGGCTCGTCTTCGTCTCCTACGCCGGCGTGACGAAGGTCGCGAGCGTCGCCGAGGAGGTCGAGAACCCGGGGCGGAACATCCCGCTCGGGATCCTCGGCTCGCTGCTGGTGACCACGATCCTCTACGTGCTCATCGTGGCCGTCATGGTCGGCGTCGCGCCGCTTGACGAGCTCGCGGACACGGAGACGCCGATGGCGATCGCCGCGGAGGCGACGCTCGCCGAGGCGGGCGTCATCGCCGTCGTCATCGCGGCGGTATTGGCACTCGTCAGCACGGCCAACGCCGGAATCCTCTCCTCGTCTCGCTATCCCTTCGCGATGAGCCGAGACGGACTCGTTCCCGGCCTGTTCGCCGTCGTCAGCGATCGGTTCGGCACGCCGACGACGGCGATCACGCTGACCGGCGGCGTGATGATTGTCCTGATCGCGTTCGTCCCCATTCTCGAAATCGCGAAGCTCGCCAGCGCGTTCCAGATCCTCGTCTTCGTCCTCATCAATTTCGCGCTGATCGCCTTTCGTCGGGCCGACCTGGACGACTACGACCCCGCGTTCGAATCGCCGCTCTACCCGGCGGTGCAACTGTTCGGCATCGCGAGCGGGCTCGTCCTCCTGACCCAGATGGGTCGCGAGGCCCTCCTCGGCGCGATCGTCATCACGGTCGGGAGCGCGGGGTGGTACTGGCTCTACGCCCGGCCGCGGATCGATCGCGAGGGCGCCGCCGTCGAGACGATGCGACGCGAAGCGGGCCAGCGCGTCATCGAGCGGACGGAGGCGTCGCTCGATCGGGACGCCTACGACGTTCTCGTGGCGCTCACGGAGGGGACGAGCGAGGCGCGCGAACGGCGACTGATCCGGATCGCCGCCGACGTCGCGCGAAAACACGACGGCAGGGTCACCGTCGTCCAGTTCGACGAGGTGCCCGACCAGGTGCCCCTCGACTACGCCTCGGAGATCCAGTCGCCGGCCGATCTCGAGTTCGAGGCCCAGACGGACCAGCTCTCCGCGTCGTTCGACGTCCCCGTCCGGTACGGGGAGATCGTCAGCCACGACACGAGACACGCGATCGTCAACTTCGCCGCCCACGACGACGCCGACCTCCTCCTGATGGAGCGTCAGCCGGGCGGGCTCCGCCACCGGTTCATCGGGAGTCCGGTCGAGTGGATCCTCCGGCGCGCCCCGTGTGACGTCGTCCTCGTCGAGGATCGCCCGTTCGACGAGATCGACACGATCACGGTCCTGGCCGATCAGTCGCCCTACGACCCCGCGAAGGTCCGCATCGCCGACGCGCTCGCCTCGGAGATGGACGCGACGATCGACCTCGTCTACGCGGTCGAGGGTGCCTCGACGGGCGACTTCGAGCGAACGATCGCGGACTATCACGCGGAACTGGCCGCCCTCTGTACGGCGCCCGTCACCACCGAGATCGTCGAGACGGACGGGTCGGCGCGTGACCTGATCGAACTCGGCCGATCGGCGGAGTTCCTCATCATGAGCCGAACGCCCGGGCTCCGGAACGAACTCCGGGACGGACTGGCCGATCGCGTGATCGAATCCGTGGAGTGTCCGGCTCTCGGCGTGCACGCACACGAATCTGACCGGCCAGGACTGCTCGGACGACTCGTCGAACGCTTCGTGTTCTGATTGATACCCGCGGCGTGGATCTGCCAACGCTCACGAGGGGGCTGCCGGGCGTCCGGCAGAGGAGTGTCCTAACGAAGTCTAACGCGAGCGGAGCGAGCGTTGGGCACGTCAGGACCGACCGACGAAGCGAGTGCTGAACAACGTGAAGCACTCGCGACTCACGGTTCACTTCGTTCACCGTTCGTCTGGTCGAGGTCCTCGCTCACTCCGTTCGCTCGGCCCTCGCGCGAGGAATGAGCGTCCTGACGGAGTTCCACGCGAGCGGAGCGAGCGTGGAGCACGTCAGGACCGAACGACGAAGCGAGTGCTGAACGCAGTGAAGCACTCGCGAGGAGTGAGCGTCCTGACGGAGATTTGAACTCGCCCAGAGGGTCCGGGCGTGCGGCGCTTCGCGCCGTTCTGGGCTGCCACTGGTCTGCTCAAATCTCCGCATAGGCGTTTTCACCGACGCGGACGCCTCGCTACGCTCGGCGGTGTTTCGTCGGTGAAAACGTCCTGACGGAGATTTGAACTCCGGTCCCTGGCTCCGCAAGCCAAGAGGATAGTCCACTACCCTATCAGGACTCACCTCTCTCTACCGCCGGTTCGGTTAAAGCCCTTTCGAAACGGGGGCACGCGCCGTCCCGCGGTTTCGCGGACGGCGACGGCCGGTGCCGATGCTCCCCTCCGATAGGATCCCGTGTGCAGACGCGTTTCGTATACATTCACTAGGTGTAAATGCTATTTTACCTTCGAAAACGTATTTTATAATCGAATACCAAAGGCATGGTATGCAACGACGAGCACTGCTGGCTGGAATCGGAAGCACCGCGACGATCACCGCATTCGCCGGCTGTCTGGGCGACGATGACGGTGGCGACGGCGGCGATGGCGGACAGACCGGATCGGCCACGCCGTCGATCCGGACGGTCAACCAGGAGGCGCTCGACCGCCAGAAGGAGAGCGGCCGCACCATCGCGAGCAGGGCCGACGTCACGGTCGACGGCGATACCGTCGAGATCGCGGGCCAGCTCGAGGGCGCGACGCCGTGTCACGAGGCGGTCGTCAGCGAGACGACGCTCGAGGACGGGACGCTCACGGTTGCCGTCGAACTCGAGGAGACGGACGACGGGATGTGTACCCAGCAGATCGCCAGAATCGAGTACGAGGCGACGATCGAGATCGAATCGGGCGACCTGTCGTCGGTGGTCGTCGTCCACACCGATCGCGTCGGCGAGGAGACGGTCGTCGACCAGGCTGTCTAACTGAGTGGCGGGCGCGATTCAGCCTGCAGATCGTCATCTCGCGCCCCCGCCGACCCGCGTGGCCTGCAGCCCACTCTCTCTCTCTCTGCGTTCGTCGCTACCCCGCCTCCGGGGGTGGCCAGCGGGCGGATCGCCGCGCGTTTTGACAATACTTATGCGCGGATAGATCCAGTGTCGCCATAGCATGAGCGACATCGAGGGGATCTACGAAGATCTCGAGGCGGACGTCTCCCTCGAGGAGTTTCGCGAGGCCGTCGCGGCCAAGGTCGAGCAGATGGGCGGCCTCGCGGACGAGGAGACCGCGGCGATGCTCGTCGCCCACGAGGTGGGCGAGAGCGAGGTCGGGGGGATCGCGGACATCGAACCCGGCATGGAGGAGGTGAAGTTCGTCGCGAAGGTGACGAGCGTCGGCGAGCTCCGGACGTTCGAACGCGAGGGCGAGGACGAGGACGGGCGCGTCGTCAACGTCGACGTCGCGGACGAGACGGGAGCGATCCGGATCACCTTCTGGGACGAGCGCGCCGCCGCGGCCGTCGAGGAGATCGAGGCGGGCGAGGTCCTGCGGATCAAGGGCCGGCCGAAGGACGGCTACAACGGCGTCGAGGTCAACGTCGACGAGGCCCAGCCGGACGACGAGACGGAGATCGAGGTCTCCCTCTCGGATACGCACACGGTCGAGGACCTCTCGCTCGGCCTCTCGGACGTCACACTCGTCGGTAAAGTGCTCGAAACCGACGCCGTCCGGACGTTCGACCGCGACGACGGCTCCGAGGGGAAGGTCTCGAATCTCACCCTCGGCGACGAGACCGGCCGCGTCCGGGTGACGCTCTGGGACGAGCAGGCGGCCCTCGCGACCGAGATCGACGCCGGCGAGACCGTCGAGGTCGTCGACGGCTACGTCCGCGAGCGCGACGGCGATCTCGAACTCCACGTCGGCAACCAGGGCACCGTCGAGGTCGTCGACGCGGACGTCGAATACGTCCCGGACGCGACGCCGATCGCGGACGTCGAGATCGACCAGACGGTCGACCTCAAAGGCGTCGTCCGCTCGGCCGACCCCGTCCGGACGTTCGATCGCGACGACGGCTCCGAAGGCCAGGTGCGAAACATCCGCGTCCAGGACGCGACGGGCGACATCCGCGTCGCCCTCTGGGGCGATAAAGCGGACGTCGACCTCGGTCCGGGCGACGAGGTCGCGCTGGCCGACGTCGAGATCCAGGACGGCTGGCAGGACGACCTCGAGGCGTCGGCCGGCTGGCGCTCGACCATCTCGGTGCTCGAGTCGGCCGACGAGGCGAGCGACGACGGTGGGACGGCCGACTCGCCGGGTCTCTCGTCGTTCGCCGGCGACGGCGCCGCGGGGGCGGCCGACGGCGGCGAGGCGGAGGCGTCGGACGACGAAGCGGAGCAGTCCGGCGATACCGTCGATGCGGGGCCGGCTGACGGGACGACCGAACCCGCCGTGTCGGACCCCGCGGCCGCCGGACCGGAGGCGGGCGAGCACGTCGAGTTCACCGGCGTCGTCGTCCAGGCCGGCGATCCGATCATCCTCGACGACGGCGAGACGACGATGCGCGTCGAGTCGGGCACCGACGTCACCCTCGGCGAGGAAGTGACCGCCCGCGGCGTCGTCGAGGACGACCGCCTCGACGCCGACGAACTGTTTTGACCCGCGGCGTCGGCCCGTCCGGTCCCAGTGATCGCTCATTGGCGGACCGTCGCACGGAAAGCATTAAGGGCGTCACCCGCCGCTATCCGCGTATGAACGTCGAGTTGCCGTTCGCGCCCGTCGACACGGTCATCCGGCGAAACGCGGGTGACCTCCGGGTGAGCGCCGACGCCGCGGAGGAACTCGCCCGGCGGATCCAGCGCCACGGGGCGCGGCTGGCTCAGGATGCAGCCGAGCGCGCCGACGCCGACGGGCGAAAGACGCTGATGGCGGCCGACTTCGGCGTCGAGACGGTGATCGACGCCGACGAACTCACGCTGCCGATCGCGCCGGTCGACCGGATCGCCCGCCTCGACATCGACGACCGGTATCGCGTCTCGATGGACGCCCGCATCGCGCTCGCGGATATCCTCGAGGACTTCGCCGACAACGTCGCCCGTGGCGCGGCCATCCTCGCCCATCACGCCGACAGACGAACGATCATCGACGACGACGTCGAGACCTACTTCGCCCTGTTCGAGTGACTCCCTGATGCGCTTCGGGTACAGCGAAACGTGTCTGAAACACGACCCGGGTCCGCGCCATCCGGAGACGCCGGACCGGCTCGACGCCATCCGCTCGCGACTGGCGCGGGCCCACGGCGTCGAGTACGTCGAGGCCGACGCCGTCGCGGTCGCGACGCTCGAAGCGGTCCACGACGCCGACTACGTCGAGGACTTTCGCACCTTCTGCGCCGACGGCGGCGGGAGCTGGGACCCGGACACCACGGCGGTGAAGGAGACCTGGGACGCGACGCTGCGGGCCGCCGGCCTCGCCTGCTGGGCGGCCGAAGCGGCCCGTTCCGGGCCGGGCGGGCGAAAGACCCCGTTCGCGATCGGCCGGCCGCCGGGTCACCACGCCGTGGTCGACGACGCCATGGGGTTTTGCTTCGTCAACAACGTCGCCGTCGCCGCCCAGCACGCGATCGACGAGGGGCTGGCCGAACGCGTCGCGATCGTCGACTGGGACGTCCACCACGGCAACGGGACGCAGGATATCTTCTTCGACCGCGGCGACGTCTTCTTCGCCTCGATCCACGAGGAGGGGCTCTACCCCGGCACCGGGGCGGCCGACGACATCGGCGAGGGAGCTGGATCGGGGACGACGATGAACGTGCCGATGCCCGCCTCGGCGACGGACGCCGCCTACGTGGCCGCGTTCGACGACGTGCTCGACCCCGCGCTCGCCGACTTCGACCCCGATCTGGTGCTCGTCAGCGCGGGGTTCGACGCCCATCGTCACGACCCGATCTCGCGCGTGCGGCTGACGACCGAGGGCTACGCGCTCATGACCGATCGCGCGCGACGGATCGCCGACGCGGCCGACGCCGGGCTGGGATTCGTCCTCGAAGGCGGCTACAGCCTCGAAGTGCTCGCTGACAGCGTCGCCGCCGTCCACGAGACCTTCGACGGACGCGACCCGATCGAACCGGACGACGAGATCGACGACGCGGTCGAGTCGGTGCTCGACGAGGTTGCCGCCGCACACGACATCGAGCGCTAGTGATTCACGATTCGAAGCGGAGTACCGGCCGGGCCTGCGGAGCGAGGTAGTCAGCTCTCCGACGAGTGAACGGTCAGCGTCGGAAAATACGATTCGTAGAAGCCCCGATCGAAACTGACCAGCGCGTCGGCATCGACGGTCGCGTGTCCGCCGATGACGAAGTCTGCGGCTATGTGCCGACGTGGTGCGAGATTCGAGCCACACGCGTCGCAGTTGACTGTCCGTTTCGCCCCACAGGACGGACATTGCAATCCGTTCGGTCGACGGTCCGCGTACCGGTTGAACTCCTCTCCCGCCCGAAACAGCGCCTCCCGCGACGGTTCGACGAGTTGAATACTGAGATCCGAGAGAAATCTATCGAGCTCCTCCGTCGAATCGAAGTGACCGTCCGCAGCGAGTTCGGCGTACGCGACCGGCGTCAGTACGACTCTCCCCGACCGATAGGCGCGACGAAGCGCAGTTTCGCTGTCATCTGCGTGGTCGTCCGCGTACAACAGCGCGAGAAGCGCATTGGTGTCGACTGCCGTGATCACGTCGCTCCCTCCGACTCGTCGTCTTCGTCGACGTCACGGGGGTATTCGCCGCGGAGCCTGCGCATTCGATCCGTCATCGTCTCGTCGCTGTCGGCGCTCCCGCGGTACGTCTCGAAGGGATCGTCGCCCGCTTCGGTCGTCGGTTCCTTCTTCTCGATTCGGTATCCGGACTCGATCGCTTCGAATCCGATCTCGTCGCCTGGTTCGATCCCGAGCTCGTCTCTAATCTCCTTCGGAATCGTTACCTGACCCTTGGTCGTCACGCGGGGCATATCGGTACCAAGTGGGTAATACGAGAAAAGTATTACCCACGAATCGCCTCGACAGATGACTATCGAACTGTCGCCGTACGGTGACCGCAGTCCGGCTTATTCGTTCACGAACGAGAAAGCGTACCGGCAACACTACCGCTCAATTCAGGGTCTCGGATCGAAGTAGGCCGCCAGTTCGACGCCGAACTCCTCGCAGAGGGCCGTGATATCGTCCCCGACGAGGACCTCGTATCCGTCCTCGAGCGCGGACTCGACGTGCGCGCCGAGTCTGACCGACAGCAGATCGGACGCGAGGAAGTCGCGGGCGGTAGCGTACTCCCGTTCGCGCTCGACGACGTAGCGATCGCCGTCGACGAACGGACCGTAGACGGACGGATTGTCGGCGTAGGCGTCGTAGAACCCCTCGGCGTGCTCGCGGACCGAGACGGGCGGTCCCTCGTGGCGCTCGATGTCGGGCCGCTCGGCGACGGCGCATTCGACCAGGAGGACGGCCGTCTCGTCCGCCCACGCGGCGCTCCGGCAGACGTCGAAGCCGCGTCGGTTCAGCGCGTCGACGAGGCCGGATCGGGAGCGTTCGAGCTGGGGGTAGAGCTGGTCGTCGACGAGGTCGGGTGCGTCGAAGCGAACGGCGAACGGCGTCGTTCCGCGCCGATCGAGGTGGGACTGGACGGCGGTGGGGTCGATCGCCTCGGGTTCCTCGGCCTCGAAGAGGTCGAGCCTGGGGTCGGCCAGCAGGTCGCGCGCGAAGTGCTGGAACCGGGCGACGTTCTCGGCCGAGCAGACGGCGGCGACGTTGCGCTCCGGATCGGTCGGGTCGATGACGACCAGCGGATCGTCGAAGGGGAGGTCGACGTCGTCGACCGCCGGATCTCGAGACGGCGACGCCGTCTCGCGCCCCGCGGTGTGGTCCTCGGGATCGAGGTGGACCGGCGGCGACCAGTCCGCGGCCGCCTCGCAGAGGGTGCGAAAACTGCCGTACTCGACGACCAGGAGTTCGGTGAGGTAGCCGCTGAAGCCCCGCGTCTTGAGATCGCTGCCGTAGACGCCGATCGCCTTCGTGAACGCCTTCGCGAGACGAACGTCGGCGGCCAGGTCGGCGTCGAGGCGCTCCTGTAAGTAGTCGTCGTGAAACGGGGTGCGATCGACCGCCGATCGGATGTCGGTCGCGCGCTCGAGGCGATAGCAGGGGACGACGTCGACGTCGAACCCCTCGACGGTGCCGGTGACGTAGGGGTGTTCGGCGTACTCCTCGTGGCCGTCGGGAAGGGTCTCGTGTCCGACCGCCAGCCCGTCTCGTTCGAGCGTTTCGCGGTCCACCTCCGGCGGGAAGCGGACGAAGACGTCGACGTCGCGATCCCCGCTGACCCAGGTGTCCCGCGCGGTCGAGCCGACCAGGACGACGTCGGCCTCGGGATGGCGGTCTTTCGCGGCGGCCTCGGCCCGGGTGAGCAACCGGCCGGAGACATCGCGGAAAGCCGCTCGCTCGTCCGCGTCGGGGGCGACGCGATCGTGAATCCGTTCGAGCACGTCGGCCAGCGCGTCGTCCCGGTCGCGAT
This sequence comes from Halovivax limisalsi, assembly GCF_023093535.1. Classification (NCBI taxonomy): domain Archaea; kingdom Methanobacteriati; phylum Methanobacteriota; class Halobacteria; order Halobacteriales; family Natrialbaceae; genus Halovivax; species Halovivax limisalsi. The sequence goes on along the minus strand of NZ_CP095757.1, from coordinate 3,802,452 downwards.
TCATTGACCCGTTCTTTGCGGGCGGACGGGGAAAGCGTATCGAAACATCCGGCGTGATGGGCGAAGCGGCGGCATCAGCGACCGACACCGGAGACGTGGCGAGCGAGTCGCGATTCCGGCGGCCGTTCACGCGCGAAACAGTCGCCGAACGAGAGAGCGCGACCGGTGGGCGACGCGGTGGCGGTCGTCGTCCGACGGGGACGGGACCGCGGACGCCGCTTCGAACGTCGACACGGGGTCGCCGCTTCGGCGCCAGTGCCACCAGGTTCGCGCGAGGACGGCCAGGCGCCGGGGCCAGGAGAGCGTCGGCCGCGCGGAGAGCACGTCGCACTCTCGCGCGCGGATCAACCGGTGGTGTTCGGCGTAGAGGACGGCGGCGAGGAGCACCGGGAACTGGCAGTCGGCGGGCAGGTACCCGATCCCCTCGACGCCCCGGCGATACAGCGCTTCCGTTCGCCGCAACTCCGACCGGATGGCGTCGGCGAACGCGTCGGAGTAGGTGAGCGAGCGAACCTGCTCGTCGGTCACGCCGAACCGATCGAGCGTCTCCTGTGGCAGGTAGACCCGGTCGTGTTGCAAGACGTCCTCGCGGACGTCCCGCAGGAAGTTGGTCAACTGGAAGGCCTCCGCGAGCGCCGCCGCGTGCGGGCGCGCCGTCCCGGGGTCGTGGGGTGCCATCACCGAGAGCATGATGTTGCCGACCGCGACGGACGAGCCGCGGAGGTATCGCGACAGTTCGTCGTGGCTCTCGTAGCGGTCCAGCTCGAGATCCATCCGCATCGCGTCGATGAAGGTCCGAACCTCGTGTGCCGGAACGTCGTAGCGCTCGCGGAGCGCGGCGAAGGCGTCGAGGACGGGATCGTCCGTGGACCGGCGACCCAGCGCGGCCGCTTCGATGCGCGCGAGTTCGCGATACTGTCCTGCGCACTGGGCGTCGTCCGGATCGTCGACGACCTCGTCGGCGAGGCGAAAGAACGCGTAACAGACGTGCGTCGCCTCGCGGATGCGCCGGGGAAACAGCCGCGTCGCGAGATAGAACGTCCGTCCGGTCCGACGATGGACGGCTTCGCTCGTCGAGAGTTGCTCGGTCGAGGGGCCGCCTGACTGTGAGTCCACGGTGGTGGCAAGAGGGGCGAGACGGAGGTAAGCGGGCTCCCTTACTGGTAAGGCTCCGGATCGAACAGCGCGGCGAGCACCGTGCGTTCGGCGGCCCGCCGGTGTTCGTGAAAGGTTGCGCGCGTGATCCCCATCGACTCCGCCAGATCCGCGCCGGTCGCCGACCGCGAATCCGCGTAGAAGCCGGCGAGGTAGGCACGCTGGAGCACGTCACGCTGGCGGTCCGTCAACTGACCGACGACCCGGTCGCGAAATGTCTCGGCCGTCGCCGGCGACCGGTCGCGTTCGTGATACCCGCGGAGGTCGACCGCCTCGTACAGTCCGGAGAGCAGGTCGTCGATCGCGCGCGGCTTCTGATTCGCCGCGACGTCGACGGTCAGGCGAGCCTCCTCGGGCGTCGCCGACATCGACCGAACGGACGCCCCGCGGTCGGCGAGGGATTCGACGAGACCGGGCCCCGCTCGCCGGAGCTCGAACAGCGGCGGTTCGACCGCCGCGATGCGCTCGGCGTCGACGACCCCGTCGAGCTCCGCCGCCGCGGCGCGCATCGTCGCTTCGTCCACGGCCGCCGTCAGAAATCGCACGTACCGGTCGCCCGATCGGTGTACCGATCCGCCGTATTCGACGTCGCTCTCGAGCGCCCTCGCGAGCGATAGCAGCGGGAACGACGGGTCCCGAATCGCGTACGTCAGCTCCGTGGCGGCGTCGACGACGAGTCGGCGTCGACTCTCCAGCGCGTCGATCGCGGCCCCCGCGATTCGCCCGAGAGCTTCGAGGATGGCCAGCTCCGAATCGGTCAGGTCGCCGCCGCGATGGGCGTAGCACGCGAGCACGCCGTAGACTCCCTCGCCGGATGCGAGGGGCACCGTCACCACGCCGCCCGCGCCGTCGTCGGTCCGGGGGATCGACTCGACGACGGCGTCCGCCGTCGCGTCGGGCCGGCACAATCGATCGGTCACCGTCGCCCACCCGGCCGTCCGTCGGGACGGGTCGGTCTCGATCTCGGACGGTGGCGTCGACGGGCCGGGTGACGTGATTGAGCCGGGCGCCGTCGCCGATTCCGTCACCGTCGCATCCGTCGGCTCCGTCGGCGCCGCGGTCCGTGAGCCACCGTCCGAACCGACCGAGTCCGCGGCGGTGAGAACCACCGGCGTCCGAGCGTCGATCGATCGGGCGAGCGGGTGCGCCTCGGCGTCCGACCCGGCGAGGCTGATCTCGTCGTCGATCGCGGGAAGGATCGCCGCAGCGTCCGCGTCGGGTGCGGCGGCCCTCGCGCTGACGGTCGCGCGATCGCGCGCCAACGACGTTCGGCCGACCCAGACGCCCAGATAGGCGTCGTCGGCGGCCAGCCGCTCGCAGAGCGTCGTCTCGACCGCGGCCCGATCCGCGGCGCCGACGAGGTCGGCCGACGCGTCCTGCAGCAGGCCGGAGAGGCGATCGAGCAGGTGCGAGAGCCGGGCCCGTTCCCGATCGACCGCCTGCTCCGCGGCGACGCGCTCGGTGATGTTCTGGTGGGCGACGACCACGTACCGGCTCCCGTCGTACGCGAACCGACTCGCCGAGAGCAGGAACCAGCGCTCCGCTTCGGGGGAGTGGCACGGATACTCGAGCGAGAACGTCTCGCGCTCGCCGTCGAGCAGCGATGCGATGCCCTCCGCCGCGGCCTGGGCGTAGGGGTCGTCACCGCGCGTGGTCACCTCGAGGTAGTTCTCGCCGACCGTATCGGGGGCCGTCTGGATGTCGTTCGCCCGGCCGAATCGCCGCCAGGATTCGTTCGAGGCGCGGATCGTTCCGTCGGCGGAGAGCAGCGCCACGTTGAGCGACAGGTGGTCGAGGGTGTGACGCGCGAGCTCCGACGCCAGGTCCATTGTGCCACCTCGACGGGCGGCGCCCGTAAAGGTCTCGCCGACGCCCTGAAACGACGGTGATGCACGCACCCGCCCGACGCCTGCGCCGACTCCAGCGTGCCACCGTATCGCAGGCCGGCAAAGCGAAAGCCCTATGAAACGCTCACGACTACTCGAAACCGAGCCGAAGTAGCTCAGATGGTAGAGCACCTCGCTGTTAACGAGGTTGTCCCAGGTTCGAGTCCTGGCTTCGGCGTCCGATTCTCGGACCTTTCTCGCGAGGAGTGACAGCTCCGAGCGAACGGACAATCGGAGCGGCACGGTCGATGACGACGCGATGAGACGCCCCTGTGAACGTCTGACTCCAGGTCGGTCCGTTATAGAATTCACCAGACGGAAGGGGAACCGAGCGTGACTGGCGTTCCTTCTACGAATTAACGAGAAAAACAACGATATATGGTCGGAAATTTAAATTGAGTATATAAACACAGTCATAGTATTTAACTTGATTACCTCCCTTGCCGTCTACGATGTCCGAAGGACAGACAGCGCAGACAGGTGAGGAGGTAACGTTCGAATCGGCGTCGGCGTCGGAGCCAGCCGACTTCGCGAAGTTCGGCGCCCTCGTCTACGGTGTGGTGGCGGCCGGGATGTTCCTGACAACCGGGCTCTCGGCGACGCTCGGAGACGACGGAGCGGCCTACTTCTCCGGCACCGAGGAGGCGTTCTACCGCGCCGCAGCGACGAGTCTCAACTCGGCGATCGCGCCCCTCGCGCTGCTCGCCGTCGGACTGGCGCTGTACTACCACCTCAACGACGAGATCAGCGAGGCATCGCACAAGCCGGCCGCGATCGCCGCGGCGGCGGGCTCCGCGGTCGCCATCGTCGGCCTGTTGCTTCTCGTGTCCGTCTTCGAACCGAGCGGTCTGCCGGCGGCGAGGTCGATCAGCCTCGGCGACGAACTCCTCGGTGCCGTCGGCGCCGTCGTCGGACTCGCCGTGACGGCCGCGATCGCCGGGTTCGGGCTCGACAATCTGGAGTAACGCTCGCGAACCGATCCGCCCGTTCTCCGTTTTCGATTCGACCCGGAGGGACACCGCTTTGGTCTGCCACCGAGAATCGCACGGACATGTCCACGAGTGACCGACGCGGAACGGACGACCACGGCCACGACGTCATCGACCCGCTGTTCGTCGCGATCGTGACCGTCTCGAGTTCGCGGGCCGACGCGGACGGCACGCCCGACGACCCCGGCGGGGACACCGTCCAGGCCTGCTTCGAATCCGCGGGCCACGAGGTTCGCGAGCGGGTCCTGGTCCGCGACGACTACGCGGCGATCCGCTCGGCGGTGCGCGGACTGGTGAATCGCCGGGAGATCGACGTGGTGGTGACGACCGGCGGCACGGGCGTGAGCGCGGACGACGTCACGCCGGAGGCCGTCGACTCGCTGTTCGAACGCGAGGTACCGGGATTCGGCGAGCTATTCCGGATGCTGTCGTGGGACGAGGTCGGAACGCGGGCGATGGCCTCGCGGGCCACGGCCGGCATCGCCGCGGACACGCCCGTCTTCTGCCTGCCGGGGAGTACGAACGCCTGCGAGACGGCCTGCGAGGAGCTGATCGTCCCCGAAGCGCCGCACCTGGCGGGACTGGCGACCGCGCATCGGGCGGCGCTGGAGGAGACGACGCTGGACGCATACGAGGGGTGAGTGATCGGTCACGTTCTATCGGTCGATCGAGCTATCCGGTGGCGGTCGCAACCGAAGCGGCAGGCGATTCAGCGCCACTCGGTCGGATCGAGGCCGAGGTACGACACGCAGTGCAGAATCGCTTCGTCGACGAGCGACGGCGCCACCCGTGCGAGCCGTTCGTCGATCGCATCGCGCTCGATGGAGGCGATCGCCCAGGGAAGAATCGAACTCGACCGGGGGAGTTCCCCGTCTACCACGTCGGTTGCTGCGATGCAAATCCGTTCGTCGTACCACGTCTTCGTCGTCAGGGTGAGCGCGATCGATTGCTGCTCGGCGAACGGCATCTGCGACGTGTTGCAGACGAGCCACGGTCTTCCGGCGTCAGCTCCTTTGAACGGGTCGTCAGCGTACACGATGGTTCCGCGCTCGAGTCCCATCTCAGTCACCGTCCTCACTCGCCGAAACCCACTCGTCTCGATCCTCGCTCCCGTAGAGATCGTCGAAGAGCTGGGTTACGCGGTGCGTATCGTACGCCCGTCGAAGGCGATCGAGGTCGTCGGTGATGGCCCAGTACGGTCCCTTGTGCCGAACGAGCTCCCGGTCCTCCAGGCGAGAGAGGACCGGGTGAATCGAGTTCTCCGAAACCGACGTTCGCGCGGCAATTTCGCTCGCCTTCCAGGCGCGCTCGCGATTTCCGTAGAGAAACCGAAGGACGCGCTCCGGGTTGCTCAGCTCCCGGAGTTCGTCCGGCGAGCCTTCCTCGAACCGATCGATATCGATCGACATCGGATGCGAGTACGGGTCGACAGAGTATAAACGTACGTAACGAATGGGACGTACGAGACGTTAGTAACGTACGGTTGCCTCCTCGACTCGTAGACGTGGACAGAAACTGTTACTACCGTGGCGGAGTTTCCTCGACACGAGGGCCCTTAGCTCAGTCTGGTAAGAGCGCTCGGCTCATAACGAACGCCGGGTCGTCCGGGTTCGGGGGATACCGAGTGGTCGTTGGTTCGAATCCGACAGGGCCCATTCGAGAACTACTCGATTCCTAGCCGTTCCCGGAAGCGCCGATTCCGGGCGTTTCGGGCACCCATTCGGCCAGTATACGGTTTTTGAAATCGGCCATTTGAAACCGGAGCCCAACCAGCGACTGGTTGCACCCCATCGCCCTCTGGCGAATTTTGTAGCCGAACGAAGGTGGTCGGCATGACCGGCGTTTCCGATATCGACCCCGAAATTTTCCGAAAGCGGGTCTACATCGCGCCCACCCCGACGACCAACCGAGAGTTCCGCTGTCCCGAGTGCGGGTGCCGTTGTACCCGGCTTCTCGACGGCCACTCCGAGGCCGGTCACCGCCGTAACTGTTCGCGACGAATCGAGCGCAATCGACAGGTCGCGACCGACGGAGGTGAGCGACGGTGACGGGCGAGTTCGTCCGAGCGAGCCGTCTGTACGACGTCGAAAGTCGTACGCCCATAGCCCACCCGGCGACCCAGGCGACCGACGCCGAGGTCCGCGAGGCGATCGCGACCGAAGAGCGCCAGCTCGTCACCGACGGCGGGACCACTAGACGGGACGAATTGATCCGCGAGGCTGAGGAGAAAGCCCGCGCGGAGATCGAAGCCGATGCGCTTCGGTACTACAAGCTGAGGGCCGAGTTTCCGGCTCTCTTGGACGATTGCTATCGAGAGATGGCCCTCGAACGGGGTCGCCCGACGGATCCCTGTCAGTGCCAGCAATGCGACTGCGAACTTCACACCTTCCCCGGTGATGTGGGCTGTATCTGGTGTAGCAACGGGCAACATCGAGAGACCGAGAACCAACGCGGCGTGTTTTCGCTTTTCCTCGATACCCTGGAAACCGCCTATCACACCGTCAGGTTCGGGGGGAAAGCATGAGCCGCCTCGTCGAACGCGACGAGTGCGTGCGCTGCGAGACGTCCGTCCCCGCGACCCGGCGGCTGTGTCCGTCGTGCGCTCGCGAGGTCCGTCGGATTCGGGGTGAGTTGCTGTGACGTTTACCTGCCGTGTCTGTGGCTTCGAGACGGATTCGCCGGTCGGCATCGTCTCGCACTCGGAAGTTCACAAGAACTGGTTCCGCTCGCTCGTCGGGCGCGACCCCGAGGACTACGAGGAGGTCGTTGAACTGTGGAACCGTCAGCCGACGGTCTTCAGTCCTTTCGGCGAGGATCAAACGACGCTCGTCGACTACGGGGGTGAATAGCCGTGGGGTATCAGTGTACGTGCGGTGCGAAGGTCTCGGATACCCTGGCGACGTTCAACCCTGAGCGACGGCCGATCTGTCCGTACTGCGACCGCGATCTCGACGGGGGTGAACTGCGGTGATGTCCGCGTTCCCCTACATCGGCGGGAAAACGCGCCTGGCCCCGTGGGTGATCGATCACCTGCCGCCGCACACCTGCTACGTCGAGCCGTTCGGCGGGTCGGCGTCGGTCCTGCTGAACAAACCGCGAAGCGACGTCGAGGTATTCAACGACAAGGATAGCGACGTCGTGACGTTCTTCCGGGTCGCGCGGGAGCGGCCGGAGGAACTGGCCGAGTGGTGCGCGCGGGTTCCGTTCAGCGAGCAGCTACACACCGAATGGGCGGATGCGTTCTTCGAGGGCGAGCGCCCCGAGGATGACGTCGAACACGCGGGCCAGTGGCTCTTTCTCCGGTACAGTCAGTACGCGGGGAAGGTCGCCCGCAAATCCGGATTCAAACGCGAGAGCCCACTCGACGAACGCGGATCGCGAAACGCGCGAAACTGGATGAACGCCCCCGAACGGATCGCCGAGGTGGCCGAGCGATTCCGCGGCGTGTCGATCGTTCACGAGGACTACCAGGCGATTCTGGAGCGTTACGATTCGCCCGAGACCGTCTTCTACGTCGATCCGCCGTATTGGAAGAAGGAAGACCTGTATCGGGAGAGCGCCGAACACGAGGCGCTTGAGGCGGCCCTGGGTGACGTCGAGGCTGACGTTCTGGTTAGCTACACCGAAGTCCCGCCGGGGCTGTACAACGGCGAGCAGTGGCACGTAATCGAGCGCGAGGCGGTCCACTCCGCTGCGGGGACCGGGAAGATGGCGACCGAACGGCTCATTACGAACTTCGAGCCGTCGACGGACCGCGCGTTCAACCAGCACTCGGTGGCCGATTTCGGCGATCACGCACCGGCCCGGACTGACGGAGGTGAGCGCCGTGTCGAGTGACGGATCGGACAAAACGGAGTGTGGGAATTGCGGGCACGAACGATTCACGTTCGAAGCCTGTCCGAACTGCGGCGCTTTCGGGGGTGAGCGACGGTGACGCGGTGCGTCGAGTGCAACGGCCAGGTGAATCCGCGACGCGCGACGGTGTACGTGCCACCGTCCGAAGACGTCGGTCTCACCCTGTGCGTGGGCTGCCAGACCGCGTACCCGCGATCGCGCCAGTACTCGCCGCGACGGCTGCCCGCCAGGTCGCGAGTGCCGATCGTGGGAGGTGAGCAGCCGTGAGCGTCGACGCCGACCGGGACCACGCGGCCGAACTCGCGAGCCCGAAGTCGGGACTGCAGGGTTTTCCCGTCGACGCGATCTGCACCGGCTGCCAGCGCGTTCACGTCAAGCAGGTTCGGCCGGAAGACGTCGGCCAGTCGATCGACGTCGACCCCGTGACGCTCGAGGCGGACTCGCTCACGTCGTTCCGCCACGTCTGCCACCGCTGCGGCAAGGTGACGTGGTGGAACCCGACGACGGTGCTGTCCGGCCTGATCGAGGCGAAGCGATCCGCGGAGGAGTGACCGATGAGCGAAATCGAGACGGTCGCCCCTACTGGTCACGAGTTTACGGTCAACTACAACTACGGGCACGACGGTCTCACGCCGTACTGGGCTACCCGTGCATCGATGGGTTCGACGGGTGGCTCGCGGAAGGCGAGATTCAAACTCGACGGCGAGCGATGGATCGCGACGCTGTATCACCAAGAGAGCGGTATCGTTCACCCTGGCGACGAGACGCCGCAGGGAACGCCGTTCGAATTCGACCGAGTGTTAGAGCCCCGGCTCGCCATCGAGCGCCACCCCGACGAAGACCCGCCCGAGAAGCAGTCTCTGAACGCGCACATGCGGCCCCGGTGGCAGGGGATGAAGGTCGAGAACGCCCGCGGCCAGCGCAGTGAGTTGAGCGTTCCCGACGAGATCACCGAGGGTGTCAACGTCAGGGTTCAGGGGTCGAACATCGCCTTCCAGCGCTATCGCCGACTCGTCGCCGAAGGCTTCCACGCGGTCGATGTGAACCGACGCTATTTCGAGAAGCCCGTTGAGTCGAACGTGCAGGACGCCGCCCGCTACGTCCGAGTCGATGAGAATAGAGCGCGGCCGATCCACGCCCGCGATGGGCCGATTGCGTCACTCGGTCACCTACTCGAAAACGACCGCTCCGGCGTTCGGAAGGTCACGCAGTCCGATCGCGACAACGACGGCGAGCAGGTCGAAGGCTTCTATCACACCGTCACACTCGGCGAGAAGCGAGTCGCCGAGGCGTTTCCGACGCACACCTTTCCCCGCGAGATCAAGCACTACAAGGCCCGAGAGGCTAAATCACTCTCAGAAAACAACCCGCTCTCCCATCCGAAAATAGAGGTCGCCTACCAGGTATCGCAGTGGAACGAGACGATATCTGCGGATCACGAGTCGGTCGAGGAACTGAAGCGCCAGCTCGACGAAACGCTGTTTTCGGTTCTCGCCGACGCTGGGGTTCCCGTCGATCCGCGCGACCCTGCCGACGAAGACGGTGAAAACGATCCGTGGGTATCGGATTCGTATTTCGATCCGATGGACTCGGCCGAAACCGAGGTCGTCGACATCGATCTGACGCGGATCAGGATGGAACAGGAATCGGTCGTCGTCCGGTATCTCGCCGACGGCGGGTTCTCACCCGTCGAATGGGAAACGCTCGATCACGCGGTGACTGACGGCGGCAAACTGTCGCCGAAGCGCACCGCGGACGAGATCGACCGCCACCCTGACAGCGTTCGCCGAGCGCTCCGCCGGACGGAGCAACTGTTTGAACGCGAATACGGCGAGTACGCACTCCGGTCGAACTACATCGCCGAGATGGTCCACGACGCCGTGAAGCGAGCGCGAGAGTCCGCCCGAACCGCGTTCGAGACGGGCGCGAAGGCGATCGAGGCGAGCAAACGCGGACTCGACGAGGCGGCCAGCGCGTTCGTAGCGTGGGCCGCACGACATGGAGTCGACCCGCGCGACCGAGGCGGTGAACCGATCGAGATCGATTTCGGCACCTACGACGCCGATTCGATCAAGCAGGCGAAACGCGAGATTCGCGCCGCGCTCCGTGAAGGCTTCAGCCTCTGGAAGAACGCCGGTCAGGACCCTGGCCGGTTCCTGCTGGGCGAGTACAAAGCGACGGTCGAGTACGAAATTGGCGGGGAACTTCGACACGGCCCTGCACAGAGAGCGCTATCGCGGACCGAGACGCAGATTCTTCGGTCCCGAATCGGGCCCGAGATCTCGTAGCCTCGGGCCGATCGTGAGAGGCATCACTATTCTATACCCTTTATTTCGCATTTCTCGGGGAAGAATTCACTCGATACCCGTCGCGATCGCGCCGACCGTCAGCTCGAGACGGTGGCGGTCGCCGTCGTCGACGTCGGGGAACCCGACTCGAATCGTCGGGGTCCCCCTTAGGGGTGTGCGTAAGCGCACAAGTTCAACCTACCACTGCCCCGCACCGCGCTGCACCCGCCCCGCAGGGGTGCGCGAAAATTTTGAAGGACAGCAGTAGGTTCAATACGTCTCGTTTCTACTGATTATTGAAATGATAGAACCGCCCGATTTTGACCCTGACCTACTCGGTCACTCGGCCATCGTCCGAGAGGAAATTTGCCACGCAGTTGTGAGCGATGTCGTCGACGGCGAGTACCGCTCGGATGTGACCGAGTGCGGGATCGTTCTCGTCCATGGGTCGATGCTCGAATCAGAGACTCGAAAGTCTGTAGTCGAACGAGGTATTAATATGTGCCCCGACTGCTGGCCCGCTCACGTCGTTTCAGAGGACCGCTCCCACTAAACTGACTCATGCTGTCCCCAAGAGGACAGAGCCAAATAATCACACCGCCCCACCCCGTCTCCGAAGATTTCCAGTTGAGGCATATGAAACAATGGTCGGTCTCTCTTCCCATATTCTATAACAGAAGAATAGAAAGAGTTGCCCAGATTAGAGCAAGAGTTCCTGTTAGATAACTAGTTTTCTCAAGTAAGTAGTTTTGAACCCACCTCTCCAGATCATACAATCCTAATGTTGGGGTAGAATCGGTTGGTCTAAAGATTACAACCTCTCGATCTCCGTCTGCATATTCGACAGAAAGGGATGCATTTGGAAAAGTTGCTATCCCAGCTATACTCGGAGTGCCATCTGCGACTCCCCCATCTAAGATGGTTTTTGAATCTCCTTTTTCTAAGAAGATTTTCTCAACTTTCCCTGACAAAGACCTATTTCTTCTAATGGATTGGAGTATTATTCTGAAGCCTCGATCTCCCCGACTAAGCTCTCCACGTTCAACTTCTTCGCGAATATCTCTGAACTTCTGTAACTTTTCAAACCCATCCCTTGTTCTGGAGTATAAGGGGTTAGACTCCCAATGAGCACTGCCAGGGATGATGATTAAGAGGAATGTAACAATGACTTGGATTATTTGTAGCAATGAGTCTAGCTCCGTCATAGGGATAATATCTAATAGGGCTACATGAAAAACACGGAATGTATTCCCATGTCTTCTTAGGCTGTTCCTCTATGAGCCATCGCAGAATTTTCGGAACTTCCGAAATAGGACTCCGCTGCTTATCCCATTTCTGGTGGTTTCGAGGGTATGGGAAAGACGAATCCCACCTACCGTGATACGGTTCGAGAGTTCGAAAACGAATGGTCGCGATACCACCGAGCGCTCCGAATCGAGTATCAGGATCATTTCGACCGCTTATCCGATCAGGTCCGGAACTTCGCTGACGCCGGTGGAATACAGAACCATCCTGATCCGATGACGACCCACCTCATTTCGATCTTATTGGCTCACGAGTGCCGGTTAACTGAGATAGAAGAGCAGCTGGAGGACCTGGAGAACAGCATTAATACTACTGCTTAGTATCGCTAAGTAGATCATTCAGTCAATCCTCTGCCCAACTGTCCCCAAGGGAACAGAGCCAAAAAAATTACACAGCAACGGCCCCAGCTTCCGCGATCTCCAGGTGAAGCACACGAAACGGTGGTCAACTTCTTGACCTTCATTATTTAATTCTGGTCACTCATTATGGAATACGGTTCAAGCAACCCGGTTCGCTGGAGTAGCAGCCCTATTCCAGCAACAACGACAGCATCAGCCATCACCGCTAACCACAATTCTGTTGACCAATTTGCGATTTCAGTATCGAGAGTTACCGTGATCCATGTATCGACAAAATTCACAAATAACAATCCAAGAGTCAGGAATCCAATTGCGCTATTGATTTCATTTTGACTCTGAATACGACGATCTTGCTCTTTTTGCTCCTGCTCCATCACCTCTCGCTCATGCGCAACGTGAAACCCGCGAGCGGTTAATCCGACATGAGTACCTTGCCGCCTTGCTTCTCCTGTTATTCCTTTCAGACCTTCTTTCCCGGGTCTTGGAATGTCAGCTTTCATTCCAACATGGGTTTTTCCCACTAATCCAGATTGTGAAAGCATCGCTAAATTTTCCTGTACTGTTTCGGCATCCAAATTTACGGCTGACACCACGGGATGGTCTTTATCAAAATTAGTGTCGGATGGCCACGTGACGTTATTCCTGTATATAGTATCCAGTATAACCGCCCAATTTGGCTCATCTTTCATGCTATGGTATAGATCACGGCCGACCTTCAAATGATTCTGTCTTTCTAATAACAACCTTCCCCTGAAGTTGTAGTCACAATACGCCCCCTCCGGGTCGCGGTGCGAGAGAATCGGTTTCCTCGATATGCACACGAGCGACGAATCGCTGTATCACATTCCGTGACAATCGAGATCGACAACAGGGCGGGACCTCGATAACCGAGATTGTCGGATAGGCTTAGAAGGTAGTTCCGTACCTTTTTATCAGAAGGCCCGACCAGACCCCCTCGATGTACTGGCATCCACAAGATGACTTGATACTGATCGAGGCACTGCTGTTGATGGCGAGGCTCTATCCCGACAATTCGGAGATGTACTATCACTGCTGGGCGTTGGCTGACGAGATCGCCTACGATCACGGCCTGACTCTCGCCGACGCACTCCGACAACGTGTCCCACTTGAGTGACGGTTTCGGAGAATCGGAATCGACTCTCTCAGATCTACATACCTGGGCTGGGTACGACGCTGTATGGAGAACCCGATCAAGCACCATCTGCAACGAAAGCGAGTTGTCCGTCGCGAGCTGTCCGAGCTGCTCATCCGCCACCACGACGAGAACGTTGAGCGGGTGCTTGACGGTCTGCTCAGACAGTATGGGATGCCCAGCGGGTTAATCGCCGTTCGCGATCGAGGTTTCGAGGCTATCGTCTATCAGGTGAACGAGCGAGCGAATCTTGGCTGCAACGAGGTCCGATCGGCCAGAGTTCAGAAGAATGGCGTTGTCCGACGCGGTGATCGGCTGGCCGAAAATATCGATCGGATCACGTGGCTCGAGCAGCATCACGACGATCTCGACTGGATCCGCCACGATCTCCGGGAGGAACTTAAGAGTTTGAACACATAGAAGGGGCCATGACCAATTGGAGTCCGAGAGAAGTAATGGGACCAATAAAGTATCTCAAATTCAAAATTCGGCGTTGGGTTAGAGTCTCATCAGTCCCTGAGTGGGTGAGTAAAGCGGAAGGGGATTATTACAAGGGCTTTCAGAAAAAGTACGGGCATCGGCCTTATGACGAAGAAAAGGTGTTTGTGGGAGAAAACCTAAAATATAAGGTGAAATTTGTAGCTATTTCCCAAGGTGAAATAATGACAATGTACTATGTGAAGATAAAATAAGAGGATTTTCCCGACTCGAAAATTTGCTATACCAATGGTTACTTATGTTTTATCTACTACTCTCTACCATGTCTCTCGAATTGACGTGCGAAAAATGCGATTACACGTGGAGCTATGGTGGCGAAATGCCGCGCGCGACTTGCCCCAGTTGCGGTGGGAAGGTGGAAACTGGTATCCCAATCAACGATGAAGAGAATGATGTGATCGAGGGGTCTCCCTCGCCTGAAGAAAGGATGGCTGTAGCTCAAGAACGAATGGCGGATGCTCTAGAGCGGATCGCAGAAGGTGTCGAGTAGCCAATCAGATTGCCCAGTCAGGCCGAAACCCGTGGATGGCTATATTCGCATGGGGTCGCACGTCGAGAGAATCCGTTTCCCGAATATGAACACGAGTGCGAGCCGGCCGTGTTCATATCGCGCCGACTGGGCCGACGATTGAGGCCGCGATCCGCGTCGATCGCGGCCGTGGGGTATGGGCTACTTAAACAAGACCCGTTCCAGTGACCGCAAAAATCTAGGATTTGCGGACCGTGTTCACGAGCATGGGTCGAACCACAATCCCGGCGAGCGTCCGAATTCGGACTGACGACGGCAACGAGTGGCGCTTTGACTGTATCGAGAAGGCAGCCACCTTCTATGACTGTAATCGGAGTGACGCCGTTGCCTACGCCTGTGAGGATCTTACTCAGCAGGTTGCAGCCGCCCGGACGGTCCTCGAGCGCGACGACCTCACCGCCGAGCAGCGCCGCGAGATAGCCGAGACGCTATCAACAAGGGCTGTCTGCTTCGAAGTTGAATCACTAGTTTCGGTCGAGAAAAGTAATGACAACTAACTTCTAAACGATTTCCCCTACTAAGTCCATTATAATCACATATACTGTTCAAGTTTGAGTGAAGAGTATTGATCAGTTCTGTCGTCATCCAACAATTGCTGATCCAGACGACGTAGGTCACCTAATGGTAGATGCCATTGATCTTGTCCATCCAAATTGAACTTAGGTTTCACTCTGACAGAGAATTCCCTGGCCATTGCGGGAATCATTTCACTCAGAAACTGCTTGAACCACATAAACTCCTGATCAGACATTACACCGCTGCTCACGATTTCTACTGTGGGGGCTATCCCTTCACCATGTTTCGCTTTGTGACAGCGTCTACAAAGTGTCGTAATGTTTCCGAATCTATCAGAACCACCGACTCCTCTTGGGACGTTATGATCTGGATCTATCTTTATGCCTTCATCGAGTCCGCGAAGACAGTTTACACACTGATGCTGGTCTCGTTGAAATACGGCTTTGCGAACTTCCGCCCAATTTTTGTCGTATTGCCTGTTACTCATGTATAGGGTTACAGCACTGGTTGACAGCATTGCCACTCTGCACCAGTGCTGTGGCTCTTATTGATTGCTCACTGTTCCTCAACCGACTGTATCAGCCTCGAACTACACTCGAACACTTATCGGGGGTGATGCACAAACGTATCGTTACAAACTGTGTACGAGTTATCAGAGTACGACGATATTTCGAGAATTGCGGGCGAAGAGAATGAATTGACATTCAAGCGTGGGACGAAATGGATTCAATCCGAAACATTACCGGTGTCTGAGAAATGGCTTGAGTTACCAGATGGCACCAGGTTCGAACTCAATACGAAATATCTTAGATATAGGTCAGACATACCTGCATTTTTGCGATTGTGGCGTCAGACAGGTGGTTTCACTATTTCTGAAGGATGGAGAATAATACCTCTCAAAGTAGCGCTCCAAGGAAAAGCAGCTATGGCGGTATATTTGAGTATATTAGGGGGCCTGACCCGAGAAGAGGTTGCTGAAAAGATGGGTGTCCAAGAAGGGACTATTCGGAAATATATTTCTGAGTATAAACAGGGCGAACGGTAGTTAAAATACACTACCAAGCGAAACCTTTGCCTGTTTCGTTCCGCGGTGATCGCCGCCACCGTGCCACCGCAACGTGGGCAACCTTGACGCCGGGAGCGCTTTCGTTTTGAGTATCTGCGTTCCCCGGCCGCGTTTCCGATAGATCGCGAAACCGTACCAGCCACCGTTTCGCTGCAGCTTCGAGTGGTACTGCTTGTATACCTTGAAATTCCCCGGCTGACCGTCCGCGTGACGGTGTTTCGTGGCCTTGAACTCCCACGGGGTGCCGGCCTTCAGCCCGTCGTACCAGCTCGTATCGAGTCGCGTTCCCGAGTCGTCGACGAGATCGACGTCGTAGGTCTCGGCGAGGTGGTACTCGCAGGCGGTGCCGAACTTGTTGGCCTTGTGCGACGGCATCAGACGACGCCTCCCACTAATCGCGCGCGTCGCGAATTTTTCGAAATCGTCTTTCGAAAAATGTCATTCTCTTGTCTACACGTGCGCTCCGCGCGTCGGTATATATAATCCTCCGCTGGTTCGAGCGCCGGCCCATCGGTCGCGTAGCTCCCGTCAGGGAGCGAGCGACGGGGCTGGTGGGCCTGACTAAAGGGGGGTCGGTTTCGCTTTACAGCTTTACACCGTACTGCAGTCATGCGATTACCTGCTCTACGGTGTCAACCCAATCACGCTTGGGTCCACCTTCGTCGATATCTCGCCACCAATTCGAGACGGTAGCGTGACTATACGGGACGAATTCGGCGGTTTCGCGGGCCGACATCCCCTGCTGTCGGCAGGCTTCCATCGTCCAGGCGGCAACCTGTTTCACCTCGTTCTCGGCGATCGCCGGGCCGTCATCGTCACTCGACGGAGCCGACCAGGACCAATCGGCTTCGTCGTTCGTGTGCGGCTCGAAGTCGGCCGGCGGAATCCCGGTGAATGGCCGCGGATCGACGTCCTGCAGCTTCCCGCCGGCGATTCGCTCCGCCTTGATCGCCTTCCCCTTGTTGTTGCGGTCGGGCTTCTTGAGAATCGTTCCGACGCGCCAGAGCAGCGGGTGAATCGAACTCTCGTCGTGGCCGATGTAGATGAGACAGCCGTTGTACTTCCGGATCTTGAAGACGAGCGGCCCCATCAGCTTGCGCACTTTCTGCCCGTCCTCGCCGGTGCCGCTGGCGTTCGTCGAGAACTCGTCTCCAACGAACGCCTTTGGGCGTTGGGCGTGTTCGGTCGGGTCGCCGTCCTGCTCGACCCACTCGGCCAGCAGCGGGTAGTTCGGAATCCAGCCGTCTTCGACGTCGCCGTTGTCCCGCACCCACTCGTCGTTTCGGGGCAGCGTCCGGATGTTCGACCCGACGAGTAGATCGCCGTCGACCCACCGATCCCGCAGCTGCAGGAGCAGACACGCGAGGTTCGTTTTGCCAGCTCCCATTTCGCCGAGAATGACGATCACGGGCGCGGGCCCGGCAACGATCTCCCGCAGGCGAGTGATCGCCTTGATGCCGGAGAGGTCCGCCTCTTGGGCGGGGTCGCCGATGTAGTGTTTCAGTGTGAGCGTATCACCGTTTTCGAGCGCGTTCCGGGCGGTTTCGCTCCCTTCAGCCTTCAGTATATCGCGGTTCTTTCCGACGTCGAGGTAGGTCGCGGCGGCCTTCGACTCCCACCGATCGGGGTCGTGATGGACCGCTCGCATGGTCATCTGGCGGTCGACGCTCTCGTCCCGGACGAATCCCGAGTGTGGAAGTACCTCGTCGGGGTCTCGGGCCAGGTTCCCGTCTTGCCACTCGCGGAAGCCGCCGACCGTGAAGTTGTCCTGTTCGTCGCTCACCGCTGTTCACCTCCGTCGGTCGCGGCCTGTTCTGTCGTCGCTGGCGGGCCGTCAGTGGTCTTGATGCCGTGCTCGGCGGCGTAGTCCTCGACGAACTCGGTGACGTCCTGAATGTCGTCCGTGGCGTTCTCTCGAGCGTCGGACTCAGCCGCCTCGAACCGTCGTTTGACGGTCGTTCGTGGATTCATCAGTCCGCGTTCGTCCGCCTCGGCTTCCTGATTCACCACGTCGCCCTGGATCTGCAGCCCCATCTTGCTGATACGGGCGCGCAGGCGGTTGTACGCCAGCCAGGTCTCGATGAGATCGCCATGGATGTCTTCGAGCATGGCCTTCGTACTGACGAGTTTCGAATCGGCCAACTGACTCATGTAGCAACCGCGGACGGTGAGCTGGTCGATGTCGTCCTGGTAGTCGAACTCGCGAACCTCGAACGCCCTGCCGTCGTTGACGGGGTACGGGCTCGGGCCATCGATCTTCGCGGACTCCCACAGCTCCGGTTCGACGTAATACTTCTCGCGAGTGTCACTGACGCCGTTGATGTGGTGGACGGCGACCATGTTGCGAACGCGGAGCTTCCGAACCAACCAGATGAAGAAGCCGAACACCGGCGGCCCGAGCAGCATCAGCGCAGCCACCCAGCCGAGGACAATCGGCGGGACTCCCGGCAGGCTCGGCCGAAGCCAGACGATCGCGATCGCCGTTGAGACGAGTAGCCCCGCGACGAGGAATTGGGCTTCCGCGACGATGAACGTCAGTCGATCCTTCCAGTTCCCGAACGTGGCTGATAGCTCGTTCATGCTTGAATCACTCCGGACTCCTCGCTTCGAAGCACCCACGCGGCCGCACCGGCGGCCATTCCGATCGACAGCACGACGCCCGATAGAACGCCGCTCGTGCCGCCGAACGGGGAAAACGGATTCTCACCGACCGATCCCGTCGCGAGTTGGACCGCTCGCCCGTCGCGTCGAGAGTCGCGCGTACTGACGACGACCGCAGCCTCGCTGCCGACCGTCTCGGCCGGCACGCGGATCGTGCTGTTCCCTCGCGGGATCGCCTTCGTTACCCAGGTCACCTGCTGCGCGCCCTCGGCCATCTGTTGGCTCGGCGTCGCCGTGACCGCCATCGATCGCTCGGCGTGCAGATCGAGAACGAACGCGTCGCCGGTGAATCGCCAGTCGGTGATGGTGAGTTCGTCGTCGACGGTCTCGCCGGTCGGCCCGGTCGTCTCGTTCCCGGCCGTCGCGTTCGCTTCGCCCTGCGCTGCGACGGCGCCCATGCCCATCGCGATCGCCAGGGCTACCGCCAGTGAAAACGTGAGAAAGCGCACGTCACTCACCACCACTCGCTTTGCCGAACAGCCAGCCGACACCGATCACGGCAGCCGCGCCAGCGAGCAGACCACCGCCGCCGACGTCGCCGAGACCGGGGAACGAGATGCCGCCCGACTCGACGATAATCTCGTTCGTCTCCTCACGGGTTTCCTGTTCGTTGTCGGCGGCGTCCTCGACTGCTCCTTTGTACGCGTCGAAGTCATCATCTGGCTCGACTCGGTCAGGGATGACGAAGTCGAGTTCTGACCCGCCGCCGTCGATCCCTTCGAGCGTGAACGGTTCGGTCAGTTGGACCGGCAAGGCAGTCCCCTCATCCTCGGGGGTTAGGGTCGAGTGATCGAAGGGGTCGGCCTCATAGCTGGTCCGGTCCGAACCGTCATGCGTGACCGCCAGCGTCGTGCCGTCCTCGACGCCGATCGTGATCCCCGTCTCGGAGGCCGTCGTCCCACCGTCCGAGATGTAGAGCGTTGCCGAGTCACCGGATAGGTCGACGTCGGCCGCGCCGTCGGCGTCGGTCGTATAGCTCAGATCCTGGCCCTTGACGTCGATCGTCGCGCCCTCGATCCCATTGCCTTCGGAGTCTTCGACGAGTATCGTCATCGTCGCGGTCGAGGTCTCGGGAGTGGGTGGCACGTAGCGGATCTCGGCTGCCATGTAGAAGCGACCGATGATGCTGGGGTTGATCGACTCGCCGACCTGGAGCGTGTCGCTCGGCTCGGTCCAGAATAGCAACCCTTCGAGTTCGACGCCGTTCTCCAGCGAGATTACGACCGGCTTCTCGGACTCAGGTATCCAGAGTGCCCGGTAGACTCCCGCAACTTCCTTCCACGTCTCCAACTCGCCGTCTTGAGCCGCTTCAAGCATCGCCGATCCGCTGGCGATCTTGCTGAAGTCTACCTTGCCCTCGACAGCCGGCTGGTAGAGGTTCGAGACCATCGTCTCGACGTGGGCGAGTTCTTCGTTTAACTGATCGATCAGCTTTTTGTGGATATCCCAGTAGTCGCGAGCGTCGAGGAACCGCACAGACCCCGCTCCGTCTCGTTCCTGCGCGATCAGGCCGGTACCACCCAGAGCGCCAGCACCAGACCACTCGCGAGTTGCGAAATCGTACGCACTCGTTATGTCATCACAGTATTCGAAATCAGCGTGAGAATAGTTCGCCGACACGTTCGGCACCTTGGCCCACGGAAAGAGCCGAAGACGGTCGTTTGTGCTCGGATCGTCGCCAGCAGCGACGGTCACGCCGTGCGTCGACCCGTCGACGAGTTCGACCGTCGCGCTATTTCCATATCCATCAACATCCTGATCATCCAGCAGGACGTGCAGAGCGGTGTCGTGGTCGTCCTGCTCGACGCTCCCATTCCGAGCCCAGTCGAACGGGTCAGCAATCCCCAGCGCCTCCGTCGAATCGGCTCTGGCAGCACGGTTCATGGCCCGGGTCATCTTTGCTGTCCACATGTCGAAGAAGTTCGCCTCGACGTTGGCATAGGCCGATTTCATGGCGTTCTCGGCTTCGAGTTTCGCCGATGCCTCACCGGCCTCGTCGCTCGCCGCCTGGATGATCTCGAACGCCGCGTCAACCCGTCCGAGTTGCCGAAGCATTCCGATATCGCCATCTAACGATTCGAGCATGGGCAACTGTTCGAGACGCATCTCGGTCGCGTCGAGGTAGATTCCGTCCCACACCTCGTTCGCTCGACCTTCGATGACCTCATCCGGGACCCCGTTATTCATGTCCATCGCCCACGCTCCAACGAGCCCGATCGCGATGCCGGCCGTCAGGATGCACGCCCCACCGCAAGCGGCAGCGTGAGCACGGCCGACCGGCGAGAACCGGGGAACGAGGCGGTCGCCGACGTAGACGGTCGCGCCGGCCCCTGCCGTGATCGTGCCGCCGCGCCGGAGCAGTTCGCGCCGGCCGAGGCCGCCACCGTCGTCAGGCTGTGGGCTATGGGCCGCCGTCATGCTCCCCTCCGCGCGAGGCCGACCCCGACAACGAGCAGCGCCAGGACGCCCGCCGCGATCCCGCCCGCCTCGCCGCCGGAGATGGGAGCGCCGCCGCCTCCACCGCCTTCGTTGATCGCGCCGAACGACAGCACGGATACCTCGCCGGTATCGCCCGTGCCGACGATCGAGAGCGCCCAGTCGGTTTCGTTCGTCAGGTTCTCCGTCGCGTTCGTGACGTTGATCTGTAGCGACGACTCGTTGACCGTCGCGTTCAGCGTCACCGTATCGTTGCCGACGACCGACGCGTTCGCCACGTCCGTCGAGTTGTAGAGCCACGCCGTCACGTTGGTCTCGTTTTGCAGCGCGTCGGTGCCCGAGAGGTCGGCGTAGACCGTCGTCGTGGTGTTGTCGACGGTGACGGTTTCGTTCGTGACGACCGTACCGTTACCGGGATCGACGACCGCCGCGCCGGAGGCCGCCCAGAGACCGATCCCGACCATCGCCAGCAGCACGACGATCGGCAGCAGGACGAGGATCGTCCGAGACGCCGCGTTGTGCGTGTCCATTCGCATGGACGATCAGCTCCGGTAGGAGACGTACACGGTCGCTGCGCTGACGTACATGAGCGCCGCGAGCTTGGTGATGTCGTGGTAGTTTACGAGGTCCGCGACGGCCGGCA
Source organism: Halovivax limisalsi (assembly GCF_023093535.1). Taxonomy (NCBI): domain Archaea; kingdom Methanobacteriati; phylum Methanobacteriota; class Halobacteria; order Halobacteriales; family Natrialbaceae; genus Halovivax; species Halovivax limisalsi. The sequence goes on along the minus strand of NZ_CP095757.1, from coordinate 3,781,113 downwards.
CGAAGACGACCAGGATGGGGAGCGCAAGCGCGGTCCCGATCGCGGCCATCTCTTCCTGGCCGTGTTCGGTCTCGCTGTTCAGCAGGTTCGTGACGACGACCCAGGCGACCGCTGCCAGCGTGATGAGCAGCGCCGGGGAGATCGCGACGCCGCCGATCGTCCAGAGCGCCTGGTTGAAGTCGTAACCGCCGAAAACGTTGATCTGCCAGGTGAACACGTTGAGCTGCAGTGCCCAGCTGATCGGAAGGATGACGAGCGCCAGCACGTCGAGCAGGTCGATTTGGTTGTTATTCGTTCCGCCGCCGATCGCAATTTGTCTCGTTGCCATGGGTTGATACCCAGGCGGAACTGTCGGGATTTGTGACTTAAACCCACTAAATGGTATTTAAAGAAGGGCAGTTTGAGGCCGTTTATTCCTCTCCCTTAACCCGTTCTTTGCCTGATTCAGTAATCCACCATACTAATGTTCGACCTGCTTTTTTAGAGTGCAGGAGACTTGCATCCTCTAATGGGTGAAGTCTTTTGAGCATCCCTGAATTGGAAAAACCAAAAGCTTCGGCAACTTCAGCAGTGGTAGCTACAGGGTCTGATGTAGATTCGACAAATTCGAGAATTTCGATGTCATCAACCGTTTCATCGCGTCCTGCCATTGCTGCGAGTGGTGTTTTGGAACTCTATATTATCACAGGTTTTTAAATAGCCATATAGATACTAATCTCGAATTGGAAATTGGTTTCTACATAACAACTAAGTAGTTTCCATATAGAAACTGGTTTATCGGAAGCCAGGCGGACCCACCGCTACCCGGTCGGGTCCCGTAGGAAGTTACGGACCCGGTGTTGGTGGCACCGGTCCGTTGGCCTCCGTAATCGAGGTACGGAAGCATGTTCGGATACACATTCGCGGTGGATAAACCCCGCGCTCGACGGTGTATCGGAAATTACGGAAACCGGGCACCAGCGCTTATTGGAACGTCACATCAACCAGCAACTCGACCGACGGACCGCCTCCGGGTGCGCCGAATCCTGTGGGAAGGAGCGCACCCGGATACGTCCGTGGTCCCACACGGTGAGACCATGCTATGGAACACGCGCACGACCCTTGAGCGTACCGCTAACAGACAACCGTACAACACTCTCGGGGGTTCCCGATGAGCGCCGAGACCGTCGAGCGCGGGCGGTGCGATACGCCTCGATGTGATGGGCCGGCCGAGACGGTGACGCCCGAGGGTTACGTCTGCGCCAGCTGCGCCCGCGAGATCGAGCGCGCCTATCGCGAAGCCGAGCGCCGTGATCGGGCCGGTCGGGGCGGTGGTCGTCGGTGACCCGTCTCCAACCGATCACCCCCCGTGAGGCCATCGAGATGTACATGGAGGGCCGTCGAGACGAGTTGAGCAAGCAGACGATTCCCTCCCACGTCTACCGACTCGAAGCGTTCGAGCAATGGTGTGAAGAGGAAGGAATCGAGAACCTGAACGAACTCACTGGGCGAGACCTGTACGCGTTCCGCGTGTGGCGGCGAGAAGGTCACGGGAAGGGACGCCAGGAGATCGCGACGATCACCCTGCGTGGTCAGCTCGCGACCGTCCGCGCGTTCCTTCGGTTCTGTGCGGACATCGACGCCGTACCGGAGGACCTTCACGAAAAGGTCCCGCTCCCGACGGTTTCCGGAAGCGAATCGGTGAGCGACACCACGCTCGAACCGGACCGGGCGATCGAGATACTCGACTACCTCAACCGCCACCACTACGCATCCCGGCAGCACGTCATCCTCCTCCTGCTCTGGCACACAGGGGCTCGGATCGGCGGGATTCGAGCGCTGGATCTCGACGACTGCGAACTCGACTCCGATACGCCAGGGGTCGAGTTCGTCCACCGCCCAGAGCAGGATACGCCGCTAAAGAACGGCGAGAAGGGCGAGCGATGGAACAGCATCGGCGGGCACGTCGCCGGCGTCGTCCAGGACTACATCGATGGACCGAGGGATCAGGTCACCGACGACTACGGCCGCGCCCCGCTCATCACGACGACTCACGGTCGCGCTTCTCGATCGACGCTGCGGGATACGCTCTACTCGATTACCCGGCCCTGCCAGCGCGGCGCCGGCTGTCCGCACGATCGCGACCCGGAAGAGTGCGACGCGACGTACTACGTCAAGGCGAGCACCTGCCCGTCGTCACGGTCACCGCACGACGTCCGGAGCGGCCGGGTGACGGCGTACCGTCGCCAGGACGTCCCCCGCCAGGTCGTCGGGGACCGTCTCGACGCGAGCGGCAACATCCTCGATAAGCACTACGACCGCCGTAGCGAGCGCCAGAAGGCGAAACAGCGACGCGACTATCTTCCAGACCAATGAGCAGACCAGACACGTCCACCGAGGTAGAACCGAGCGCAATGTGCAGGTCCGACAGGGCCCATGGAGTGACCCGCGCGAACGTGCGCGGGTCACGGAGTTGATCGCTGGCGGATTCGAACTAGACGGCGGCGAGCGGAGCGAGCCGACGGCGTAGTTTCGAATCCGACAGGGCCTGTGACCTACCCGACCAATTTGTAACTCATCGGTCGATCGGTGTTTTCGGCCACTTCTATCCCGATTGCCTGCCGATTCCTGTTTCGGAAATCGGCAGTTCTGAAACGGAGCCCACCCAGGAGCTCGGTGCGGGTTGTCGCCGGGCGAATTTCTTAGCCGAAATGAGGGGTCGGCATGACGCTGGCCGATCCTCGTTCCGATGTCGCCGACGAGGACCTGGCCCGCCGACGGCTGCTGTGGCACGAGTTCGGTGACCAGCACCTCGAACGGCGAGGTGGCAGGATCGCGCCACGGCAGGTCGCGGTGTCTGTTCGCGTCGTACCAATCCAGCAAGGGTCGGACGAAGTCGTCGCCGTCTTCCGTGCGCATCCCTCGCGTGGCTCACGTCGGGCGATCATTCTACGTCATTCGGCCGTTCCACCAGATATAACGCGTTACGTCACACGTAACAATCTCTTCGCAGGCGTTCTCGCGGCCGGGTTTTCCCGTGCTGAATCGGTCCCAACGCCCACGACGGCACTCCGGCCCTGTTTCGAGCGGCGTCGTATTGCTACGATTGCAGCGCCGAAACGACGTCTTCGACGGCGAACAACCGGAGATCGTCGCGCTCTTCGGCGGCTTCTTCGACGGAGGGTTTGAAACCGCTTCGCGAAAACAGCGCGTACCGTTCGACCCGCTCGCCACCCGTATCGGGCGTCCACCGCAGTTCTTCGACGTGGCGCTGCAGCTTCGAGAACGCGTCGTACCCGAGCGGCGAGCGCTGGAACTTGCACTCGCCGACGAGCAGCGTTTCCTCGGTCGTCAATCCGACGACGTCGATCTCGTGGTCGTCGTACCACCACCGTCCCGTATCCGTGATCGTATACTCCGGATAGAGCGTCCGAAGTGCAGATTGGCTCAATTCTTCGAACGACTGACTGACGAAGTCGGCCAGCTCGGGTTCGATGAGCGCCTCGTAGGCGTCGTCGCCGAGTTCGTCGTATCGATCTCCCGTCCCGTAGACGAAGTGGAACCAGAAGCGGAAGAACGGGTCACGAATGTGGTACCGACTGCGCTTACTCCGTTCTTTTTGCTCCGTAATCGGGACGCGCTGGTCGACCAGCCGCAGCCGAGCGAGTCGGTTCAGATACTTCGAGAGCTGATTGTACTCGATCCCCGTCGTCCCCGCGATCTCGTTGCGGCTCGTACTCCCGCCCGCGATCGCTTCGAGAATCGAGAAGTATCGCGTCGGTTCCGTCAGCTCCATACGCAGCACGTAGTCGGGTTCGTTGTGGAGCGAGCCGTGACGGGAGAGGATCGTTCGCTGGACGTTTTCTGCCAGCGTCGCCTTCGGAGCGACCTCTTCGAGATAGTACGGAACGCCGCCGAAAACGCCCCACGTACAGACCTGTTCGTCCGCCGCGTACGCGCCGTCGAAAAACTCCATCGCGGCGGCGAACGGGAGCTGTCTCACGTCGAGTTTGACCGAGGAGCGGCCGTAGAGCGGACCGTTCCCGAGAAGGGCGGCCTCTTCCATCATGCTGATCGACGAGCCGACGATCACGATCGTCGTCGCCGAATCGTCGAGCTCGTGGTCGAACATCGCCTGGAGCACCGACGGGAGACTTCGGTCTTGTTCGACCAAATAGGGAAACTCGTCGAGGACGAGTATCGCGTCCTGTTCGGCTAAATATCCGAGCACGTCCCCCCAGTCTTCCCGGATACGCGTCACGCCGGGATACGATTCCGCGGCGATCTCGACGAACTGCTCGAGCTGGAGCGCGTTCGTCTTCTGTTTCGCCTGGTAGACGACGGCGTCGTCGTATCCGTCCAGCGATTGCTTGACGAGTTCTGTCTTTCCGAGCCGCCGTCTGCCGTAGATCACCGCGAGTTCTGCGGCCTCCGATTCGTAAAGTGAACGGAGGCGGGAGAGTTCTTCTTCGCGATCGACGAAATCGGTCATACGCTCCATCTACTCGCGCGGGATATAGCATTTCTGTTTATCGTACTCTGGAGTATCGTACTCTAGAGTATCATACTGTGGATGGGCGTTCGCAATCCTCACTTGCTGGTCTCTTCGACCGGCCGATTAGAATCGACCCCGCCGCAGTGTTCCGATTCCTGGATCACCAATTATCTCCCGGTCGGATTCTGCCCCGACAGGGCCCATCCGTTTTCTGAATAGTTGGGATCCAGGGGACGGCGTCAGTACGAAATAGACAGTGTTCAAGGTCAGATAGCCGTATGCAGGCTCGCGAAAGCCGAACCGACAGGAAATCGATCGAACCTTCGTTCCAAAAGAATACCTCTCCCAACTCTCCGTTGGTCAAGAAGAACGAATCAGGCTCTTCGACATTCTGAATTCCTATCCGATCCACAGTCACGTTCCTGAAAATATCTTATTTCCAGTAGATATAATATGGTACAACCACTTTCTTCACGCGGAAGCCACTCGCTTTGGTTTGCCAGAGTGGGCAGAAATGCCCCGGGTGTTGGAGCACCCGAGACGTGGCTTCCGAAACCCGCGCAAGGGTTTTCATCAGCCATGACACGCTATACGCCAGACCACCATAAACCCCGCGCACAGCCCGCATACCCCAGTTCTACGGCTACTGACGAGTTTCCAGATTCGAGAACGTCGATAGCCGATCGATCACGAACCCACACGGCCACCGCCGGCCCGTCCGACGACCGGCTCCGCGTCGCCGTCGAACGGCCCGTAGACCCCAACCGATTCGGCATCGTCTCGCGCGACCAGTATCCGCCCTGTCCGAGCTGCACAGAGCCGGTGATCACGATCCGGACGCTCGGGCCGCACCGTCACACGGCCGATCCCTGTGGCTGCCCGCTGGACGCCGTCACCGTCGCGATGTTGCTCGGCGGGGTGAATCGATGACCGACCGCCCGGATCCGGACGACAGTCCGTTCCCGCCCTGTCCGTTCTGTGAGACGCCCGTCGTCAGTATCACCTCCTCGGGACCGCACACCCACTCGGCGCGGCCCTGCGGCTGCGAGTTGCCGCTCGCGGACGTCCAGGAGATACAGGCGTAGAACGTCTCGACCGCCAGAATGCCAGTTTACCCGCGGACACAATTCGTCCGTGTCGTCCGATCGACTTCCGTGGGGCTGACAGCGAGTTGGCGAATTGCCACGACACTCGCCGTCGATACCGATCCCAGACGTAAACACCGGTCTGTGTCGCGTTCGTCGCGCCCTGGGGTCGAAGTGGCTCTTGCCCATAGCGAGAGCGGATCGGGCCATCGCACTCGATTCTCGATCGACGACCCTAACCAGTGTGCCCGGCCCTCCGATCGGGGCTAGGCTGTTAGCCCCAATAGAGAGTACCGTCGTCGCGTTACCCGTCGTCAATGAGCCGATTGCAATTTGCGATGTTCAGCCTCCTGGCGCTCGGCTACGCGGCGATCGGGTTCGTCCTCGGGCGGTCGTTCATGCACGACGTCCTGAACGTCGAACCGATCGAGTACGTGCCGATGCCGGAGATCGTCCTCCAGCTCGCCGGATTCGGACTGGTATTCGCCCTCGTAATCGTCGGGACGCGAGCGTCCGTCCGGCTATTGAATCTGGATCAGATGTAGGGCCAGTCGGCGTGGCCGGTCGAGGGGGTGCCGGCCCGTCAATCGTCGTCCGCGCCGATCCGATCCGGAATGGTTCCCGGTCGATCGCCGGGCAGGGAGACCTCCCTGAGCGTAAATCGCTTGGCCACCATGTCGTAGCAGAAGACGAGCGTGCCGAGGATGATCATGGTGTCGCCGGGGAGCCGCGCCCAGAAGAGCAGTTGGACGAGTTCCCCCTCGTAGAAGGCGAGGCTCCGAGCGGCGGCGTAGCTCTCCGTAAAGGCCGTCTCCAGCTGGAGGAACCCGACCGGGAGCACGGAGACGAACACCATGACGGCGAGCCCGGCGTTCCAGAGCCAGAAGGACCAGCGCAGCCGACGTTCCGACCACAGCGAGGGTTTCGTCGAGATGCGGAGCATGTAGGTGGCCATCCCCAGCGCGAGGAAGCCGAAGGCGCCGAACATGGCGGCGTGGGCGTGGCCGACGGTGAGGTAGGTGCCGTGTTCGTAGTAGTTGATCAGCGGGAGGTTGATGAAGAAGCCGAGCACGCCGGCGCCGACGAAGTTCCAGACCCCGCTGGCGATGATGAACATGAACGGGAGCGTGTAGGGAAAGCTCCCGTCGCTCGTCGCCAGCGCGCGGTACTGACCCATCGCCTCGAAGAGGATGAGGATCAGCGGGATGAGTTCGAGCGTCGAGAAGATCGAGCCCAGCGGGAGCCAGACGTCGGGCTGGCCGATCCACCAGTAGTGGTGCGAGGCGCCGATGACGCCCGACCCCATGACGAACAGCGCCTGGAACGCGACGGCCTTCTCGGCGGACGCCTTCCGGAGGAGCCCCATGCTGACGAGGGTGATGCCGACGATCGCGACGATGAAGAACTCGAAGGCGCCCTCGACCCACATGTGGACGACCCACCAGCGCCAGAACTCCGTCGTCACGATGTTCGTCTCGGGCGTGTAGAGCATCCCCGCGGTGAACAGGAGGCCGATCGAGCCGCCGGCGTAGACGATCATGTGCGCGAGTCCGTAGCGCGACTCGCGGCGCAAGAGCGGGCGAAAGCCCCGCCAGACCAGCGCCGTCCAGAGGACGAACCCGACCAGCAGGCCGACCTGCCAGAGGCGCCCGACCTCGAGGTACTCCAGTCCCTCGTTGCCGACGATCCACCAGAGGTCGCCGTCGATGTAGCCCTGCGCGCCGAGCCAGACGCCGGCGAGGCCGCCGACGGCCGCGACGATCAGCGCCCCCAGCAGGACGTGAATGTAGGTTCGCTGATTATCGGGTTCGTGATTCGTCAGCAGCGGCGGGAGGAAGAGCCCGGCCCCGAGCCAGAGCGCGGCGATCCAGAGGATCCCCAGGTCGAGGTGGAACGTCTTCGCCATCGCGAACGGGAACGCCTCGAGGAGGTCGATCCCGAACACCTCCGTGACGCCGAAGAAGCCGTCCCGCTCGACGTAGTAGTGCGCGAGGAGCCCGCCCAGGAGAACCTGGAGGGCGAAGAGTGCCCCCGCCAGCGGGATGAACCGCGTGGCCGCGCGCTGACTCGGCGTGAGACTGATGTCGTCCGGGGCGGGGATCTCGAGCCCCCTGGTCTCCGGTTCCGGTAGCTCGACCGACCTGTAGAGCCAGACGCCGATGCCGACGGCGGCGACGAGCAGGACCATACTGATCACGCTCCAGGTCATCGTCGCGCCCGACGGCGCGTTGCCGGCGGCCGGGTCGAACGGCCACTCGTTGGTGAAACTGCCGTCGCTGCCCGGTCGGTCGGTGTGGGCGATCCAGGCCGTCCAGAGGGCGAAGTCGGCGAACAACCGGGCGTCCTCCGCCGAGTCGACGAAGTCAGCGGGGACGCCGCGCTCGAGAGCCCCTTCGTGGTAGCGCTCGACGTACGTCTCGCGCACGTGCCGGTGAGCGGCGACTTCGGCCGCGGAGTACCGGATGGTCTCCGCGCCGTCGTCGATCGTCCCGTCGAGTTCCTCGCGGACGATCGAGTCGACGCTCCCCCGTTCGGCAGCGTCGAGGTCGTCGTAGGCCGCCCCGTAGCGCTCGTCGGCGTAGTACTCGCGCATCGCCGAGACCTTCAGGTCGAGCGCGTCGGCGGTGAAGTCCACGCCGTAGTAGGCGCCGTTGCCCAGAATCGAGCCGTGGTTCATCAGTCCGTTCTGCTGGAAGGCGATCTTGCCATCCTGCACCTGCGACTCCGTCACGATCACCTCGCCGTCGGGACCGGTCACCTCTTTGGGAATCTGCGGCACCTCCTGAGCGGAGTAGAGTGCGCCACCGCCCATCACGAGTAAGTTCCCGACGAAGACGACGACGAGCGCCTTCGCGATCGTTCGCCTCGTAATTTTCATAATTCATCGTTGTCCGACACTCACTTTTACGTCCGGCGGAACACGTTCCCCTCGCCCGATTCGACGACTCGACGTCCGGTCGCGCTCGTGCGTCGACCCCTGCCTCGCTGCCGTCCGCGTGTCGGTACCGACGCGACGGTCGGCGCTAATTCAAGTGACAGTATTTTCCCCGCTCTCGGGCTACGTTCGGCGATGAACGTCCCGACCGATCGACTCCTGGTTGTGCTGGTCCTGGCCACCGCGCTCGGCGTCTTCTTCGTCGGGTGGGGCTACCTCGAGGCGATGGACACGTCCGCGGAGGGGCAGTTGCTTCGAGGCGGCCTGGTCGTCGGGTTCTTGGCCATCGTCGCGGTCTCCTGGTTCGCATTGCGTCGCATCGACGAGAACCGCGAGCGATCCGACTGAGTACGAAACACGCCGCCCGGGACCGGCCGGGCTCCGCAGCGACACGCCTGGAGGACGCTGGCCCATTTCACGGGACCCTGACTCGGTCGGCCCGAACGCGCGGATCGGTGGCGGTGATTGTTACCCCTTCATTGAGTATACTTACCGAATGTCCGGTTTCTAGTTCAAACCGCTACAGGGATGTATATGGACGGGGTTGACATCCTATGGTCGATACGCGGGACCACTCGACACGGAGCGGGGAATCGCGGGACGATCGGGCGGAACGCGCAGGGACCGCCCGGCTGATCGACCGGCGGACCGTCCTCGGATCGATCGCCGCGACGGGTGTACTCGGCGGAGGCGTCGGCAATGTGGCAGCCGGGACGGCCGGCGGGTATCCGCCGGCGGGGATCACGGAGTGGGGACCGTCGGTGTCGCTCGGAAACGGCGCGGTCCGGACGTTCACGATCGCCCCGCAAGACACCGCCCCGTCGGCCCACGGCGTGCTCATCGACCGGGCCGCGCTGGAGGGGTTGCCGTCCGCGGCGGCCCTCGAAGCGGGTGCGGAAACGACCTACACCGACAAGTACGGACGGACCGGCGAGGCGTTGCGCATCCACCACGCGTGGTCGCTCGCGTTCTTCGTCCCGTTCCCGTCGACTCGAGGATCGTCGATTTCCTTCCTCGGATTCGGCTGGAACCCGAACGGACACCCGCCGGCCGGCGTCTGGTCGGCCCCGCACTTCGACGTCCACTTCCACATGTCGCCCGCGCCGACCGTCGACGCCATTTCGGGGCCGGCCGCTCCCGAGTACACGCTTCCGGCCCGGTACGTTCCGGACGGCTACGTGCGCGGGCCGGTCGTCGACGAGCGCGTCATCACCGACATGGGCGAGCACCTGGTCGATCCGACCGCGCCGGAGCTGAACGGCGGTGACTTCTCGAATACGCTCATCTGGGGCGTCGCCGACCCCGACGGGGACGATATCGGGGAACTCACGTTCGTCGAACCGATGATCACCCGGTCCTTCCTGCAAGACCATACGGCCGTCGACCGTCGGGACATCGCCCAGCCCGACGCGTACGCCCGGTCGGGCCGGTACCCCACGGCCTACGCGGTTCGTGACGTCCCGTCGCGGGACGCGATCGCGGTGACGATCGACCGATTCGTATCCGTCGACGGTGACGCCTGAGCGGCTCGATCGCCCCGCCCTCGAACCCGGGGATGCCCTCCATTCGAATCGACACGGTTCGTCGCTGGAATAAGTTCTTCTCTCATGTTAATTCGTAACACTAATAGCCCATAATGTAATACGTTCCGCGGAAGAACGTGACCATGACACCGGCCACTCACTCCACCGACGTGCTCGTATCGCCCGACTGGGTCGAAGACCGCCTGTCCGAGTTCGAGGCGGATGACCCCGGTCTGCGACTCGTCGAGGTCGACGTCGACACCGAGGCCTACGACGAGGCGCACATCCCCGGCGCGGTCGGCTTCAACTGGCAGACGCAGCTGCGCGACCAGACGCGGCGCGACCTGCGCGATCCCGACGAACTCGCCGCCCTCCTCGGCGACCACGGGATCGAACGCGACTCCACGATCGTCCTCTACGGCGACAACGCCAACTGGTTCGCCGCCTACGCCTACTGGCAACTGCGCTATCACGGCCACGACGACGTCCGCCTGCTGGACGGCGGCCGCGAGTACTGGCTCGAACGCGACTACCCGACGACCGACGCGGTGCCCGAGTACCCGCCCGTCGAGTACGAGATCGGCGGACCGCGCGAGACGATCCGGGCGTATCGCGAGGACGTCGAACTCGCGCTCGACCGTGACTGTGCGTTCGTCGACGTCCGCTCGCCCGAAGAGTACACCGGCGAGGTCATCGCTCCGCCGGAGATGACCGAAACCGCCCGGCGCGGCGGACACATCCCCGGTGCGACGAACGTCTCGTGGAAGGACGTTACGGACGAGGACGGCCTGTTCAAACCGCGCGAGGAGCTCGAAGCGCTCTACGCCGAGGCCGGCGTCACCGGCGAGGAGACCACGATCACCTACTGCCGGATCGGCGAGCGGGCGTCGGTGGCCTGGTTCGCGCTGCACGAACTGCTCGGCTACGAGGATACGATGAACTACGACGGCTCCTGGACCGAGTGGGGCAATCTCGTCAACGCGCCGATCGCGACGGGCGAGGAAGCGGAGTGACCGAACCGCTCGAACCCGAGAAATGGCCCGATCGGGCGCTCGACGGTCGGTAGCGACACCGGTGACCGACTGTTCACCGAAGCGGGCCGCGTAAGATCCGCACAACCGTGTTCTCCCGCGATATCGAAGCGGCGGCCTCACCGACGAATCTCGACTCGCGTTCCGGAGCGCCAGCCGTCCGCTGGCCGTCGAGCAATTCCGTGGTGGGCGATGGGAAGCGGCCAGCAACGGCTGAGAGCGGGCGTGGCTTTGTGATGAACGCGATACTAGTATCGTGTGCATAATTGGCCTGCGCTCTGTTCGCCAAGAACGGATTTACGGCAACGTTGTGTGGCACGGCCGACGAGCGATCCGACCTGTTGCTGCTCGACGCGACCGACGTCCTCGCGGTATCGAACCCGGATTCGTAGCGCCTCGCCGAATCAGGTCACGCCTCGGGGACGAACCGCGTGGCGCGTTTCGTCCGGTCTGCGAGGGTGTCGAGGAAGCGAGCCGCGTCCGCGCCGTCGACGACCCGGTGGTCGAAGCTCAGGTCGAACGTGATCCGGTTGCGAACGTCCACCCCGTCGTCGCCCGGCATGGCGCGTTCACGAAGCCGGCCGACGCCGAGGATGGCCACCTCGGGCGGGTTGATGACCGGCGTGAACGAGTCGACGCCGAGGACGCCAAGGTTCGTGACCGTGACCGTGCCACCGCGGAGGTCGGCCATCGAGTAGTCGCCCGATCGCACGGCCTCGGTCAGGCGTCGGCGGTCCGCTACCTGTTCGGCGAGCGTCAGGGAACCCAGGTCCCGGACGACCGGCGCGACCAACCCGGCGTCGACGTCGACGGCGATCCCGACGTTGTGCTCCGCGTAGAGCCGGTGGGTCTCGTCCTCGTACGTGGCGTTGAACGCGGGGTGTTCCTCGAGCGCGGCCGAGAGCGCCCGGAGGACGAGGTCGATCAGGGAGACGTCGACGTCGAGTCGCTCGTCCGCCGTGTCCGTCGCGGACAGCAGTGCCTCGGCGTCGACCGCCCGGCTCGCGGTGACGTGGACGGCGTTGCGATAGCTCTCGGAGAGGCGCTTCGCGATGGTTCGGCGCATCGGCGTGAGCGAGCGCTCCTCGCGGATCGTGCGTCCGGACTCGTCGGGGGCGTCGGAATCGGCCCCCTCGTCTTCGTCGGTATCGGATGGTGGCATGCAGATTGTGGGGATCGGAATCGCGGTGGTGGTCGGGGCGGCGACCGTGATCTCGAGCCGGCGGCGGTCGAGAATCCGGCACCCGTTACTCGGTGCGGATCCGGGCCAGCACGTCGCCGCGTTCGAACTCGTCGTCCTCCTCGAGGGCGATCTCGTCGATCGTGCCCGCCTCGGGTGCCGGAACGTCGACGTTCACCTTCTCGACCTGGAGCGCACAGAGGGTGTCGCCCTCGCCGACGCTCTCGCCCTCGCTCACGAACCAGTCGACGACGACGCCTTCGTCTTCCTCCGCGTCCTCGGGCCAGTAGTCGGCCGTGTCGACGGCGACGGTGTCGTCGCTCATTCGCCTTCGTGGACCGCGCGGATCGCCGCCTCGACGTCCGCGGCGTCCGGGATGACCTCGTCTTCCAGCGGGCGAGCGTACGGGATCGGGACGTCGGGGACGGCGACCCGTTCGACGGCCTCCAGGTCGTCGAGGCCGGCCTCGGCGACGCGGGCGACGATCTCGCCGGTGACGCCGAACGACCGGTAGTCCTCGTCGACGACCACCAGTCGGCCGGTCTTGGCGACGGAGTCGCGGACGGTCTCGGCGTCGAGCGGAACGAGCGTCCGGAGGTCGACGACCTCGGCGTCGATCCCGTCGTCGGCGAGCGAGTCGGCGGCCTCGAGGGCGCGGTGGACGTGCAGGCCGAGGGTGACGACGGTCACGTCCGCGCCCTCGCGCTTGACGTCGGCGGTCCCGAAGGGGATGGTGTAGTCGCCCTCCGGCACGCCCGTCTTCGGGCCGTCCGGCGCGGGCATCCAGCCGATCCCCATCAGCCGCTTGTGGAACATGTAGACCACGGGGTCGTCGTCGCGGATCGCGTTGTGCATGAGCCCCTTGGCGTCGTAGGCCGTCGAGGGGACGACGACCTTCATCCCCGGGAGGTGGGCGAAGGTGCCGTACAGCGTCTGGGAGTGCTGGGCGGCGTCGTTGTAGGTCCCGCCGATGGCGGCCGTCAGGACCATCGGGACGGAGACGTTCGCCCCGCTCATGTAGGTGTTCTTGGCCATCTGGTTGTAGATCTGGTCCATGCCGACGCCGAAGAAGTCGACGAACATCAGCTCGGCAATCGGGCGCATCCCCGCCTGTGCGGCGCCGACGGCGGCGCCGATGTAGGCCGTCTCGCTGATGGGCACGTCCATGACCCGGTCGGAGCCGAACTCCTCGCGCAGTCCGGTCGTGCTGTCGAAGATGCCCTCGTAGTCGGCGACGTCCTCCCCCATGTAGAAGACCTCGTCGTCCTCGCGCATCTCGAAGGCGATCGCCTCGACCATCGCCCGGCTCATCGTCAGCGTCCGCTCGGCCTGCTGGGGCTGATCCTGCTTGGCCATCAGTCGTCACCTCCGCGTCCCGCAACCTCGGGCTCGGCGTCGGTCACGCCCGAGGGCGGATTCGAGAACACGTCCTCGTGAGCGGCCGCCGGATCGGGCTCGGGCTGGTCTTTCGCCCACTCGATCGCCTCCTCGACGCGGTCGTGGGCGCGCGAGCGCAGGTCCTCGATCGTCTCGTCGTCGACGCCCTCGGCGCGGAGGTCGGCTTCCAGCCGCTCGATCGAATCCCGTTCCTGGGCGGCCGTCGCGTCCGCCTCGGAGCGGTAGGTCTCCGGATCGCCCATGAAGTGGCCCATCCGCCGGTGGACCTGCAGCTCCAGCAGCGTCGGGCCGTTCCGGTCGCGGGCGCGGCCGACGGCCTCGCCGGCCGCCTCGTAGACGGCGACGGCGTCGTCGGCGTCCACGCGCTCACCCCGGAGGCCGAACCCGTCGGCGCGCTCGGACCCGTCACGGACGTCGGTGATTCGCTCTTTGGGCATGCTGATCGCCCAGTCGTTGTCCTCGATCACGAACACGACGGGGAGTTCGTGGACGCTCGCCATGTTGAGCGACTCGAGGAACGCGCCCTGGTCGATCGCGCCCTCGCCGAGGAAGGCGACGCCGACGCTGTCCGCGTTGCGCTTTTTCGCGGCGAGGCCGGCGCCGACCGCCGGCGGACACCCCTCCGCGATGATCCCGCTGCACGCGAAGTTCACGTCGGGATCGAAGAGGTGCATGTGCCCGCCCTTTCCCTTCCCGAGTCCGGTCTCGCGGCCGAAGATCTCGGCGGTCATCCGCTTCAGATCGACGCCCTTCGCGATGGCGATGTGGTGGGGTCGGTGCGGCGCCGTGACCGTATCGTCGTCTCGGAGGTGCTGACAGACGCCCGCACCCGAGGCCTCGTGGCCGGCGGCGAGGTGCAGTTCGCCCGGGATCGGACCGGCCGAGATGTCGAACGCCGGTTGTTTTCCCTCCAGGTACTCCTCCTGGAGGCGCTCCTCGTAGCGACGCGCGGTCGCCATGTTCTCGTACATCTCTTGTAATGTGCTAACTGCTACCATAGTTCGGTCGAACGGCCACCGCCGGCCGGTAAATAGCTAACACGCGCTGGGCGAACGACCACGTCGCGGGGTCGGTGGCCGGCGCTTGGGCGACCAGGGGCCGATGGTGGCCGAGCCCGGCGTCGGTTCGTTTTTTACTGACGAACGAATTGGTGTAGCATGGTCATTTCAACGGACCCACCGTTCGGACTACCGGAGCTCGACGAGGCGAACGCCCTCGTCAGAACGTACGAGGAGGCCCTCGTCTACGCCGATTTGGACGGGGAGACGGTCCTCCACGAGGGGCCGGCGCGCGTGCTCGGAACCGGCTGGGTCGAACTCCCGAGCGGTCGGATGCTCTCGCCCGACGCCGTCCACCACATCGATCCGGCGACGGAGCTCGGCGAGGACGACGAGCCAGCCGACCGACTCGATACGACCGAAACGGGGTGGTGAGCAGCCGGACGGCTACCCGGCAAGAGAATCAACAGATTGATATTTTTTGCCGTCGACGGTCGAGAGGCATGACGGTACTCTCGACCGAAGACGAAGGGAAGTTCCTGATGGACGTCCGCGGCGAACAGATCGGCATCGTCACGGAAGTCGATCCGATCGAACAGGTGGCCTACGTCGATCCCGAACCCAGCCTCACCGACGCGTGGATCCAGAGCCTCGGCCGCGGCGGCTCGGACGAGGACGATATCGAGGTTCCGAGCGAGAACGTCGCGACGGTCACGGACTCCGAGATTCGCGTCGATGCCGATCTGAGTAGCGAGGAGTGAACGAGCGCTAGCGAGTGAATTCCTCGGAATAGCGAGCGGGGAAGGAGTGACCCGAGAGTAGCGAGGAGTGAACGAGCGCTAGCGAGTGAATTCCTCGGAATAGCGAGCGGGGAACGGTAGCAAGACGGGACCGGTACTGGATTCCGGCGCGCCGATCAGCCCCACCGGTCCCGATCGGCGAGGAACTGCTGGGCGCGTTCGCCGACGGCCCGCCTGAGGGCGGCCGGATCGACGGGGTCCGACACGTCGGCGAACTGCGGGGCCATCTCACGAGCGATCGCTTCGACGGTGCGTTCGACGAGCGCGTCGTAGTCGACCGACCGGCCGCTGGACTCGAGCGCCCGGGCCAGTCGCTCGAACCGCGAATCCGCGGCGTACGCCGCGGCCAGGTCGGGAGCGTCGACCGCCGTCGGCGGGTCCGGCGCGTCGACGGCCGGGTTCGACAGGGCGGCTCGTCCGCCGCGCTTGTCCCGGAGGGAGAGCCCGGCGACGGGGCCGTCGTACAGGTCCGACGCCGGGAAGTCGATCGCGTCGGGGTCGAAGTCGCGGGCGCGACGCTCGCGCTCGACGACGGGGACCGTCTCCAGACCCAGCCGGTCGAAGATCGCCGCGACGGCGTCCGGCGGGCGGTAGCCGTCGGCCGTTCGGACGTCAACGCCGAGGAACGGCGCCACGCGCTCCCAGTCGTAGTCGATCGCGCGGCGAGCGGTCGCCACCCCGACGAAGGTCACCGCGTCGACGTCGTCGACGGCCGCTCGGAGGCCGTCCCGATCGAGGTGCTCGCGGACGTGGCGGACGGCGTGGCGAAGCGGGAGCGGGACGTCGGTCGGATCGTCGTAGACGCGTTCGGCGTCGCCGACGCGAACGAGACCGGACGCGTCGAGCTGAAACCGGAGTCGCGGGCCGTCGACCTGCTCGAGCAGCCACAGGTGCCCGGTGTCGAACTGACCGTCACCGAGCGTCGAGAGCGGGGGCGGCGGATTGCTGTCGTGCATACCCTACGTGGTTGGTGCCAATTCGCGCGGGGGACTCAACTGTATCGGTCGAACTGGTCGCGCCGAGCGAGGTGAGCGTCGGTGGATCGGATGAAAACGGGTCCGGTGGGCGACCGCGTCTCGCCCGGGCGAGATGGGGAGAGTGGGATGCCGACGGTCGGCAGTCTCAGGACTCGATTTCGAGCTCCAGCGCGTCGCCGAGGAAGGATTCCTCCCACTCGCGGCGGGATTCGAGCTCGCGATGACCGCGGCTGGTGACGGTGTAGACGTTGGTTCGCTTGTCCTTCGAGCCCTTCTTCAGGAGGCCTTTCTCGACGAGAGTGTCGAGGTTCGGATAGAGGTGGCCGTGCTGGACCTCCGACTCGTAGTACGTTTCGAGTTCGTCTTTGATCGCCAGCCCGTGAGGCTCGGTCAGCCCGGCGGTGATAAAGAGGAGGTCGCGCTGGAATCCAGTCAGGTCGTGCATGGGATGACAAACGTGACCGGATTAGATAAATTTATTGCATCGACGTAATAGTAGAAGACAGTCGTTTCGGCCGATGGGTCGCAGCTGGGGGTCGACAGGGCCGTTCCTCGGAACGCGTCCGTCCGCACCCTGGTCGTGGCTGGCGCGTGCAGATCGTTCGTGCCGAAGGGTGTCTCTCGGGCTGCCGGCTCTCGGACGGGCGTCGCCGGATTGGGGCAGAGAACTGGTACTCTCCGGTCGCAGCCTGGCGCCGAAACCGTCGGAACGCAGAACTACCGTAGCAAGTCGTATTCAGACGAGCGTGATCGGTTCGGAGTCGCGCATCGCGGCTGAATCAGGATCGGGTTCGTCAGCACGGTCGGACGTGCGACGTGCGGTCTCTACAATGACCGGTGCCGACGCGACGGTGTGCTCACGTCGAGATGGTCACGACGCCGTTGCGTTCGGTCACCGACGACGCTTCGGGCGGGAGATCGAACTCGAACTGGCCATCCTCGGTGACGACGAGTACCGTGTCTCCGACGACGTCGACGGCACCCTCGCCGGCGTCCGGGCCGAAATCGACGATGATGGCGCTTCGGTCGTCGTCGTCGACCGTTCGAACGGCGATGTCGCGACGCGCTGGGTCTCTGAGTGGTTGTGGAACGTTCATACAATTCATTCGGCCTCGGCACGGATAACGCCGACGCCGGCAATGGACAGGACCCGGTCGTTCGATATCGGCCGAACACAGCCCCGATCCCGGCCAGGGCATCGCTCGCTCGATGCGGTCCGAACCGTTCGAGTCGAAGGACTTTCACGGATGAACCGTCGAACCCGGGTATGAACGGAACCGACGTCGCGAGAACGATCGCGCTGTACGCGGCGGGCGGAACCGCCGCCACCCTGTTCGTCGCCGCGGGCGTCGCGAGCCTCCTCGAGGGGATGGCCCACGGGGGTTCCGTCGGCGAAACCTACCGGCTGCAGGGGACGGGAGTCGTCTACACCTTCGTCGGGTGGGTGATCTTCGTCGTCCTCGCGGTCAACGTCTACGGGGCGGCGACCCGGCGGCGGTCGGTCGACGAGTGAACCTGTCACCGGAGGCGAGGTGCCGGCGACGCAACTAACGTGCCGTCACCCGGATTCGGTCGCCGCCGCCCGCTGCTCGCGCGTCACCGTGTAGCGGTGGAGGTCGGCCACCTCGTCGTCCATGGGAACCCAGTTCCGAAGGACGCCGTCGTACTGGCCGCCGTGGGCGTCGACGTAGCGCTCGATCGCTCGTTTCGAGCGCTCGTTGCCGTCGTTGTGGCCGGCGGTGACCAGTTCGAGGTCGAGGCGGTCGAACGCCACGTCCATCAACGCGGCCGCTCGCTCGCCCGAGTAGCCCCGCCCCCAGAAGGGCTTCCGGAGGATGAGCCCGAGTCGACCGGTGCGTCGGTCCCACTCGGTCGAGAGCGTGGTCAGCCCGGCGAGCTCGCCGGAGCCGTCCTCACCTTCCTTCGGGCGGACGACGTACTCCGCGCCATCGGCCTCCTCCCAACGGCGTTCGGCGTCCTCGATCATCTCCGCGGCGTCCTTCGGGGTCCGGTAGGGCGTCTGCGGGACGTACTCGAAGACCGCCTCGACGTCCGGCTCGTGGCCCTCCGCGAACCCCTCGTACAGCTCGAGGGTATCGACCGTTTCGTGACAGAAGCGCTCGAGCCGGAGGCGCTCCGTCTCGATGGTTTCGGGGTACATGGTAGTCCAATCCTGTCGACTATCTCCATGAAACCGACGGTTGGTGTCTGCCGTCGTCCGTCGGCGAACCTGGAACGGTCGGCGCGGCTCGACCGTCGAAGTCAGAACGACGGCCGGCGGTCCCGACCGGTGGTTCGCGCGGAGTAGCCGCCGTAACGACGGATTGGGAAACCGAAACGTCCCCCGCGATATTACACCGCAGGGATGGTGGACTCGCCA
Source organism: Halovivax limisalsi (assembly GCF_023093535.1). NCBI lineage: Archaea > Methanobacteriati > Methanobacteriota > Halobacteria > Halobacteriales > Natrialbaceae > Halovivax > Halovivax limisalsi. The sequence continues at coordinate 3,762,332 of NZ_CP095757.1, read as the reverse complement.
TGGGCAGGAATACGGGCCGGCGGGCGGTGCTCCGGGCGGGCGCTGCCGGGGTCGGCCTCGGCGCGGTCGTGCGGGGCGATCGACGGGCGGTCGCCGCAACCGGGCGGGACGCGTCGACGAACGAGGTCGCCGTCGTCTCCCAGCATCGACTCGCCACCGAGGCGGGACTCGAGGTGCTCGAGGCGGGCGGAACGGCGGCCGACGCCGCCGTCGCCGTGGCCGGCGCCCTCAGCGTGGTCGAGCCGTGGTTCTCCTCCGCGCTCGGCGGGGGAACCTGGGCGCTGTACTACGACGCGGAATCGGGCGACGTGACCAGCCTCGACGGCGTGGGACCGGTGGGATCGGAGGCGTCGGTCGCCGACTTCGAAGATCGGGCGGGCGAGCCCGGCGTCCACCAGGCCATCGTCCCCGGCGCCTGGGACGGCTGGATGGTGTGGCTGGACGCGTTCGGCGCGCTCGACCTTCCGGCGGTCCTCGATCCGGCGATCCGCCTCGCCCGCGAGGGATATCCGGCCAGCGCGGCGATGGCGGACTGGCTCGACCGCGGGGCCGACGAGATCGAATCGCGGCCGGCGACGGCGGCGATCTACGAGCGAGACGGCCGCCTCGTCCGCGAGGGGGAGACGGTCTTCCAGCGCGAGATGGCGGCGACGTTCGAATCGCTCGCGGACGCCTACGTCGCGGAACTGGACGCGTCGGGCGATCACAGCGCGGCGTTCCGGGCCGCCCGCGATCACTTCTACCGCGGCCCCGTCGCCGAGGCCATCGTCGAGTTCTCGGACGAACGCGACGGCTACCTCACCCGCGGGGACTTCGCCGACTTCGCGGCCGAGCTGGTCGACCCCATCTCGATCGACTACACCGGGGACGTCCGGGTCTACCAGAACCCGCCCAACAGCCAGGGGATCACGCAGTTGCTAGCGCTGAACACGCTGAAGGGGTTCGACCTGCGGGCGATGGACCCCGTCGATGCCCTCCACGTCCAGGTCGAGGCGATCAAACTCGCCTTCGCCGACCGCCACTACCACGTCGGCGACCCGGAGCGAGTGGACGTCCCCGTCGACGCCCTCCTCTCGGACGAGCACGCCGCCAGGCAGCGCGAGCGGATCGAACTTGACGCGGCGATGACGTGGCCGATCGCGAGCGAACTGGACGCGAGTCGCGGCGCGCGAGTCGGTGGACCCGAGGCTGCTGACGACCCGGGAGTCCATCCCGCAGTCGAACAGCGGGGAGCCGGCGGCGCCGGCCACACGAGCACCTTCCACGTTCGCGACGCGGCGGGCAACGCGGCGGCGGTCACGACCAGCCTGGGGGCGCAGTTTCTCGTCGTCGGCGAGACCGGCATCCACCTCAACAATCGCATGCGGATGGTCGCGCTCGAGGCGGGCGACCCCAATCGGCTCGCCCCCGGCAAGAAGGTCCGTCACACCTCGAATCCATACCTCGCGACGCGCGACGGCGAGGTCTGGATCTGCGGCGGCAACACCGGCGTCGACACCCAGCCGCAGGGCCAGACCCAGCAGTTCGTCCACGTGGTCGACTTCGGTCGATCCGCTCAGGCGGCGATCGCCCACCCCCGCTTCGTGAGTTCGGCCTTCCCGTCGACGCAGTACCCCTACGAGGCCGACAACGAGTTGCACGTCGAAGCTGCGTTCCCGGACGACCTGGTCGACGGCCTCGAGGACCGGGGCCACGACGTCACGACGGGCGGGTTGTTCGGCACGGCGAACATGCTCGTCGTCGGTAAGGACTCCATGCAGGTCGGCGCGGAACCGCGAACCGAGACCGCATCGGGGGTCGTGACCGAACTCGAGGAGCGCGGTGACTGACTGGGAGACCGACCATCGCAGAGCGAACGCAATCGTGGGAACGGCCGGTTCCCGTTCCGGGGATCCGGCGGCGACCCGGCGAGAAGGCGGCGAATCGTTCGGCGACGAACCACTGGTCTCTAGGTTTGCAGGCTCCGGTTATATCCGGAATATTGCACCTACGATTGGATATGCATCGACTTCGATCGATCGGATTCTGGCTCGTACTCGTCGCGACGATCACCGCGATCCCGATGGCCGCTGCGACGGTGACAGCGAGTGGGTCGGCCGCTTCCGGGCCGACCGCGGCGGCCGCATCGGCGACCCCCGCATCGGTCGGGGAGTCCCCGACGGCCCTCCAGACCGGTGGCGGGTGCGGGTACGTCTCGCTCTACGAGGAGACGATCGCCTCGATCGCCCAGATACAGACGGCGGGCGGCCTCGGCTCGGGCTTCGTCTACGCCGTGGAGAACGGGACGACCTACGTCGTGACCAACGAGCACGTCGTCGACCCGAGCCGGCAGCGGGGCGGGCCGGGTGGACCCGGTGACGGACCCGGCGTTCCCGGGAGCGACGCCGGCGGGGCCGGTGACGGATCGGCTGAAACCGGCGACGCGCCGGGCGAATCCGAGAACGAATCGGATGATGGCGCCGACGGAGGCGACGATGCCGAGAGCGAAACGAGCGGGACCATCGGCGTCCGATTCGACGACGGCGACCTCCACCCGGCGACGGTCGTCGGCACCTCCGTCTTCGCCGACCTCGCGGTCGTCAGCGTCGAGGCTACGCCAGAGGGGACCGAGGCGCTTCCCGTCCAGACCGAGACGCCCCAGCCCGGCCAGCCCGTCGCGGCGATCGGGAGCCCGTACGGCCTCCAGAGTACGATCACTTCGGGCATCGTCAGCGGGGTGGATCGGACGATGCCGACTCGAGCGGGCCAGCTTCCCAACGCGATCCAGACCGACGCGCCGATCAACCCCGGCAACAGCGGCGGGCCCCTCGTCGACTGCGAGAGCGGCGACGTCCTCGGCGTCAATCGCGCCGGCGGCGGCGAGAACATCGGTTTCGCCATCTCGGGCGCGATGGTCGAGCGAATCGTCCCCGAGCTGATCGAGACCGGCGAGTGGAACGCTCCCTACATCGGGATTCGACCGATCACGCTCTCGCAACCGATCGTCGCGGCGAACGACCTCGAGGTGACCGAGGGCGTCTACGTCGTCGACGTGGTCGAGGACGGGCCCGCCAGCGGCGTCCTCCAGGGCGCCCAGGACGCGACGACGATCGATCAGCGGCCGATCCCCACCGGCGGCGACGTCATCGTCGCCGTCGATGGCCAGAACGTGAGTTCGCGGGAGGAGCTGCTCTCGTACCTGCTGATGGAGACCGAACCCGGCGACACGGTCGAGCTGACCGTGATTCGAGGCGGCGAGGAACAGACCGTCGAGGTGACGCTCGACGAGCGACCGGAGCCGACGATGGGTGGCTCGTAACGATCGCTGCGATGACCACGCTGGGTCGGGACGGCCGCGTCGGTGCGAGGGACGATCGGTGTGACGACGACGGTGACCGCTGTGATCACCTGTCGCGGTCCCGACTCAGCGACCGGACGGGTCGGTCACACCTCGAGTTGCCGGCGGTGCCAGCCGGTCGAGCCGTCCGGCGTGGCATCCCGCTCCTGTGACGTCTGGACCGTCCCGTCCCGGGTGATCGCGCGGACGACGATGTCGAACGTCGACCGATCCGGCGCGTCGAACGCGTAGCGCCAGCGACGCCACGCGTGCGGTGCGATCGGGGCTTCGAGTTCGGCCTCGTGCCACCGGTCGCCGCCGGTGACGCTGACCTCGACGGTCGCGATCTCCTCGACGCCGGTCTCGAGGCCGCCGAAGGCGACGCCGCCGATCACGACGCGCGTGCCCCGTCGTTCCGCCCCGCGAACGTACGAGGCGGTGTTGACGACCGCCCGTTCGCTCCAGCCGCGTTTCTCCCAGTACGCGTCGTGATCCGCCGCCGCGAGTTCGATCCGGGTGACCCACTTGGTCATCTTCATGCCGTACCGACCGGGGACGAGCAGCCGGGCGGGGAACCCGTGCTCGACCGTGAGCGTCCGATCTCCCATCCCGTAGGCGATCAGGACGTCCTCGCGTTCGACCAGGTCGTACGGGATGGCCTCGCTGTAGCCGTCGACCGCGTGGGTGACCACGTCGACTGCGTCGCCCCGCGGCGCCGCGGCCGCGACCAGCTCGGAGAGCGGGACGCCGACCCAGTGGCTGGTCCCGACGAGGTCGCCGCCAACCGGGTTCGAGATGCAACACATCGTCGTCGTCTGTTCGACGCGACCCTCGTGGGTCAGCAGGTCGTCGTAGGAGAGCGAGTAGGGTTCCTCGACCGCGCCGTCGATATCGAGCGTCCACGAGTCGACGTCGACGACCGGGTCGGAGAGGTTTTTGTCGACGACGTAGTGTTCGGTGGGGTGGGTGACCGCGCTCGGCATCCCGTCGAAGTCGTAGGCTGCGTCGCCGGTCGGCGGGTCGACGGAACTGGGGAGCGCCTCGCCCGCCCGCTCGGCCGTCGCGTCCGAAACGAGCCGATCGAACACTGCGCGAAGGGCGCCCGCAGACAGGAGTCCGACCGCGGCGACGCCGCCGGCCCGCCGGAGGAAGCCCCGCCGGTTCCCCGGCCCGGGTGCGTCGGTCAAGATCCTCGCGGCGACGAACGGCGCGGCGACGGCCAGGACGAGCGCCGCGAACGAGCGGAGCGCGACGGGCGCCCCGGCGGCGATGAAGAGGAGTCCCGTCGCGAGGGTACACCCGGCGAGGCTGAGGGTCGTCCGGTGGTTGGCGAGAGCGAGCGGCGACCGATCGATCACTGACTCGACTCGCGGCCAGGTAACTCCAGCGAGCGTCGTGGCGGCGAGGATGGCGGCCGCGACGCCCCCGACGAGCACCGGCTGCGCGGCGAAGCCGAGGGCGTCGATGGCCGTCGTCGCGACCCATCCGGGCGCGTGCCGAATGACCGCCTGTGCGAGCGCGACGACGGCGAACTCGCCGATCAGCGGCGCGACGGTCGCCAGCCCGACGAGCCACGCCGCGCCGACGAGAAAACCGATCGTCGCCCGTCGCCAGCGGTCGGGGCGATCCGGCTGCCGGGGAGTCGTTCCTGTGTGTGCCATGCCCGAGGAATGTGGTAGTCACTCCCTAGCATGTGGCTGTACTAGTAGGTTTCGTTGGCGACCCGGACGGCAGTCCTCGTCGATCCGCGACCGCGATCGGCCTCACCGTTCGTCCGACACCGTGGTCGAACACGCCGGTGGCCTACGGTCGGCCCGAACGCTCGGATCAACCCCCGTCGAGCCCGGCAACTGCGGTCAGCGCCCTGACAGTGGTTCGTCGCTCGTGAACAACCAGCAGGCGCCCAGGACCTCAGCCGCGTGAGGGTGTCAGGTTCCGAACCGCTCTCGAAACTGCTCGACGTACGGATTACCGCGCCAGCTCCGGAGGTCCGCCATTTCGGCGAGACAATCGTTTGCATCGTCTGTCGAGAGGACACCCCGGAGCGTGAATACCTCCAACAGTTTGGGCGACGTAAGCAGGCGTGACTCGGAAAGCAGCGCGTGGACGGTGGAAAGTTCGTGGTACTCGTCACACAAAAACGCGGCCGCAGTCGTGTCGTTCGCCAGTGCGATTGCTGCGGTTTCGCCGTCGTCGAGCGGGTACGATGGATGGGTGTCGGGATCCTGAACGTGTGTTTCGTCGAGTTGATCGAGCGCTCTCGTCGCTGCGGACGCGTGCGCATCGTCGTAGCCAGCGATTTCCTCCAGTTCGCGTTCGACGGCGGGTGGGATACGGACGTCGTACTCTCGAAACAGCAGCCGTAGCGGCGTCCCCTCGTCCGCGATAGCGAGGCTAACCAGCGCCGATGTGTCGGCGACCAGCACCATTACAGATCCGCGATCTCCTCGGCGAGCGCGTCATCGTCGAGCTGGTCTTTCAGGAGGCGGAGATTTTCCGCTTCTTTCGGACCGAGGATCGCTTTCACGTGTGGATACTCGATCACCCCGTCGTAGTACGCGTTCGCGATGTCTCGTTTGACGTCGTCGCTCTCGGTCGATTCACTGAGGTACGTCCGGAGGGCGTCGATGATGACGTCAGTCCGGTCCCGATCCTCGGCGGTTGCGAGGACGTCGGCCTGTTCGATGAGTTGCTCGGGGGCCCGAAACTGGACGCGTTTGCTCGAGCTCATAGATGTACATTTGTACACACGACGGTTAAACGTTTGCCTCGGTGTCGAGGGCACTGTTCAGATAATACTTCGAGTAATCAGACTACTGGCACCGATTTAAAAGCCCCTGGTACTCTCGACTCCCGCGGCTCGCTGTGATCTTCGGTCACTCACTTTGTTCGTTCCCTGTGGTTCTTGCGTCGCCGGGGTTCGCCGAGAACACCAGCCCCTTTTATTCCCGCCCGGAGTCTTTCGTGCCGGCCACATTCGCTTATCTGAACACCACCGGGCATACTGACCCAAAACACTAATTGATCGGATCCCTCCCGTGAAATATGATTGACGTGGAAGACCGGAATGGAGAAGACGAGGAGCCGGAGCCCATCGACCAGGCCATAGAGGAAACACTCGAGTTCAACTTCACATCGTTGGAGGATGTGAAAGAGACGCTCCAGAATTGATTGCTCATTTTACAGCTAGTATTCCGGAACCGGCGGAATTTTGGGTAGGGACCGTCAGTCTCGGTGACGAAACCCGTATCGCAATTCCGCCCACAGTCCGCGAAGCAATCGCACGTGCACGAGAAAGCACGCCGGACACGTGCTGACGCAGCTGTTGGAGCTCACCCAGGCGGGCTACAAACCGACAAAATCAGGGCACTAAACAGGGTTCATCGCCACCCTCGTCGAGAGACCAACCGTTGGTAAGCAACGTGCAGACGGTTATCGAGAAGGAAATCTGTAGTTCAAACTGGTTACCGAGAATTTCACAGAGATTAGAGCTCAAAAACGTCGAAGAACCCAAAATACTCCCAATATCCAGTAGATATAATACCTGTTAGTTCGTAGACCAATTCGGAAGCTCGCGTCTCCACACCGGTCGCTGGGGGCATGCGCCGAGATAGAAATGCCCCGGGTGTTTGAGGCACCCGAGACGCGGCTTCCAAATCCCATCGAGGATTTAGTCGCCATGTTACGCAACACACCACCGAGACAAAAAGGTCTCGCACACCCGTGGTCTAGAGAGTCGAATCGCTATCCGTCGTCCACTTTCGGTTTCGGGGATTGGGGATCGAAGTGTACCAGTTGGTCTGTCCGACCGGATCGGAGGCGACTCGGATGAAATCCGTCGAGCGAGCCGGCGGCGGGGTCGGCGACACGACACGCGATTGCGAGTGCTATCGGTGTGATCGTGATGTGGTATCCTCGAAACTCTTCGAGATTACCGTCGAACCGCCGGATGTGCTTTCGAGTCAGTACCAGCCGGTGGTTCGGCGCTGCTGTCCGGACTGTGCAGCCAGTATGGGGATGTTGGAGTTCACGGATCGGTGGAAAGGGAGTGCACACCTGAGATAACCGCTTAAATATCGCGATTTGGGACCTGTTTCATCAGTTTTCGATTGAACGTACCGCCGTCTTCGCCCTCGTGAACTCGCCGGTGACAGTTCGGGCAGCGGGCGATCACACAGTTGAGTCATGGAGCAACGCCCTGGTATCGTCGTTATGCCGGCAGACGGTGCTCGGATAGGAGTTTGACGAAGTGAGGCGGTGGCGTTTCTGATGCTATATCCGAAACCAGCTGCATCATTGGTTGTATCAGCCAGATCGACCTGGTAGGGTCGGGCTGGATCCACAGCAAGCCAGGACCACACCGGAGTGACTACGCTATGGACGCATGTACGCGTAGCCTTCGGATTGCAACCGCGTCACTTCGACGGCACCCTCTGGGACGGTTTCGATTCCCGCGACGAGATCCGATTCGTCCATGTCCTTCATCGCTAGCGTATTGCTACAGGCCTTGAACGAGACGCCGTCGTCTACCAACCCCTGTATCTGTTCCTCGGTCTCCGCGCCGCGTTTCGCCGCCGATATTCCCCCGGCCTGCACGACGACCGCGACATCGTCGATACGGCCGGTCTCGTCGTCCAGGAGGTTTCTGGCGATCGCGAGGGCCGTTTCCTGTTCGGTTTCGTCTCCCGAGAGGAGATGAACGACGGATTGCATACACCACTCCACAACCGTAGCGTGACTGAAGAGTTGCTGCTTGCAAAAACGGGAATTGGACACCGTTCCAGCAGTATGCATAGCTCTGGAGCCAGGTTTCGGACGGTTCCGGATCGGCATTTCTGCAGCAATTAAGCACCAGTGCTCCCGAGCCCAGTCACTCACCCTCCATTTCCAGTTCCACCACTCGCTCCCGCCGACTGCACAACTTTTCGACCCCACCGACCCGGTCTCTGGGATCCGGAAACGCGCATTCCGCGATCGAAAACCGGACTCGACCGTCCTCGCGCCGACACCGGAGGTACACCGGGACCAGTTCGATCTCCGCAGGTACCGACTCCGCGATGGCCAGCAACGGGTACACCAGTTTGTGCTTCGCGAGCGACGCGCGCTCACCCGTCTTCGCTTCGATGACGAACAGCGCCAGCTCGCCGTCCCGGTGTTCGGCGAACAGCGTGTCGATCTCGACCTGGCCCGAGCGGTGCCGGACCGTCTCCGGCAGGTCCCCGCGCGGCCTGACGTCGAACGAGAACGTCGACTGGCCCGTCGCCGGCGGCGCGAGCGCGCCGGTTCGATCGAGGTCCAGCGCCGCCGACAACACTCCGGACGCCAGGCCGAGGTTCACCAGCGAGGATTCCGACATCGAAGGGAGCAGCTCGAAGCTCAACAGCCGATCCGATTCCAGCGATCCGATCGACTCCGCGGTCCTGTCGCCGAAGAGCGCCTCGTCCCGCAGGAAGTAGTCCTCGACACCATCGGCCGCCTCGACGAGGACGAATCCCGTCCCGCGGCCGTCGGGCACCGACCCCATCCGGAGCACCATCGCGCCCGCCTCGTGCAACGCCGGGTCCAGGTCGCCCAGCGAGTCCACGGAGATGTACCGCGGCGTCCGCGGACTCGCCTCGATCCCGTGGCGATCGACGTACCCGCGAAAGGACGTCGGGCCGAAGACGGCCCCATCGGACTCGCGAAGCTCCGACAGCGCCGGTTCGAACACCATTCAGACGCCTGTTTTCGGGTTAGGACCCTGAAGCCACTGGCCGATTGGTACCGTGACGCCGTGGCACTCGTGCACGACAGGGGGCAATCAGGGGTGATCGTCCGGTACGCGGACGTATCCCAGCGTGTCGAAGTCACAGTCGAACGAGAACACGTGGTCGATATCGTGGGTCTCCGCCAGTGCAGCCGAGAGGTGATCGACCAGCGAGATGGCCTGATCGTCGTAGCGATCGAAGGTCTCACACGCCCGCTGAAAGGAGTGCTGATCGTCCGACAGGACGACGAACAGATCGCTGTTTCGAATCGTCGAAAGCGCCGTTGACGCAGCGGTGTGGCCGATATTGTACAACAGCAACCGCGTCAACTCGCCGAGGACGTATCGGCTGGTGTACAACGGGCGGTGCCGAAGGGTCCCGTCGCGTATGTCCGAGAGGATGGAGACTGTTCGTTCGTGGTGGTCGTCGTCAGAATCGAACCTGGCGTAAAGCGGGCCGGTATCCACGAACAGTGGGTGAAAGGCACCGATCGAGTCGGTCATCGGTCCGGATCGATCGTTCGATCGAGTGCGCCGTCGATGTCCGCGGCTGTGTCGGTGACGCCGCTCGAGAACGATGGTGCGGTAAACAACGGATCTTCGGTTGGCGCGGTGTTGGAGTCACCGGCCAGTTTCGCGTCGAGAGCGGTGAGTGCCCCTATTCTGGTCTCTCCCCGGGCACTCACGTCGGTCGCCTCGTCGGTCGCCACCCACCGCCCGTCCTCGTAGCTGAGGTGTATGGCCGTCGTCTCGGGCGTATCACGTGTGTCTGTACTCATTGGCCTGGGTTGGAACGGATTTGTCGCTCTGTGGTCGAAAGGGCGTTCCTGAACGATTGTTGGGCGTGATCACATATAAACTTCCGCCGGCCCGCAGTCACGCTCGACAGGATGGATTACGCGAGCCGTGTTCAGAAGAATCGGCGCAAGTGAATACGACTAGACCCGTTCCGATCGGCCATCGTCGACGATCGACTCGAGGGAATCGCCGCCGCTCGCTTCCTGTCGTACGACCTTCAGACCGACTGTGCGGTCGTGCTCGTCGATCACGGCTTGCATCCGCTCTCGAAGGCCCTCCGTGCGCGAGGTCCGTTCCCGCCCGATCGCCTACTACGGACTGCTCTCGCTCTCGTTTCCGGACAGGCGGGCTCAACGGGCACACTCTGGGGAATCGCGGTCACTGGCTGGCCCCTCGCGTTCGTTGTCGCGCTCTCCCCGAGGGCCGAGCGCGCCGCACTGCCCCGATTCTATCCACGCGGGCCGACTGAGCGACGGGTCGCGTCGAGACCACCCGGGTACTTTAGCGATGCTCGTCGTACGGAGCGGCGCGAGTGGACGGCTCTCGGTCGTCCACACCCGCCGCACCGAGTGTGATACCCATGACAGCCATCGCCAGATTCGAAGTCATCCCCGTCCACGACGGGAGCCTCTCGGAGGACATCGCACAGGCCGTCGACGCGCTCGACGAGTACGACGTGTCGTACGAACTGACGGCGACCGATACGGTCGTCGAGGCCGAGGACATCGACGAGGTGTTCGACGCGGTCAAAGCGGCCCACCACGCGGTCGATGGCGACCGAATCATCACGTCGCTGGAGATCGACGAGTACCGCTCCGCCGACCAGGACGCGGAGAGCCGCGTCGAGTCCGTCGCGAGCGTGCTGGGTCGGGAACCGAAGCGACCGGCCTGACAGCCCGCCAGGGCCTGCATCCGTCGCCGGCCCGCGGGCAAGTCAGGATCGTCGACCGGAGTGCCGACCGACCGGATGGCTATCGTCGTCCTGTGGTCGGTCAGACCGGTTCCCCCGCCCGTTCGAGTGCTGCCCGCGCTTCGTCGAGCAACCACGGCAGGCTGTCGGTCCCGAAGCGATCGACGTGGGTGTGCTTGATGGCGTGCGGCGACGCCTCGAACTCGGACGGCGTGAAGAACTTAGCGTCCGTCGCGTCCGACCCCGCCGCGAGCGAGCCGGTCGTCTGCGATCGCGCGACGGCGTAGTCGATGCCGACCATGTACTGCTCGGGGACGGGTTCGCCCGCCTCGTCGGTGACGTAGACGAGATCGGCGGGATCGACCGAGAGGCCGGTTTCTTCCTCGAGTTCGCGGGCCACCCCCTCGCGCGGCGATTCGCCGAGGAGCATCCGCCCGGAGGGCAGCTTCCACTCGTCCGGCGACCTGAAGTCTTCCACCAGGCAGATCGCGTCGCCGTCGAGGACGATCGCGCTCCCGCCCGGCGTCGGGTTGTAGAAGACGTAGTCCTCGCACGACTCGCACCGGTAGACCATCGGCGTCTCGACGATCCGTGGCTCGTCCGTCTCGGCGGGGTCGACCGACGACCCGCAGTACGGACAGTGCGTCGGTGGCTGGTTCATCGGTACCGCGGGACACGGATTCGCGACTGGTAAGACTACCGTCGAAACGATCGTGATAAAATGGGCGACGGGAGTGGCCGATGGTCGGGCCGGCCGGGGCGCTCGATCGAGCTCGTCGCGCTCCCGGTCGCGACCTATCCGCGCCGCTCGGCCCACAGCGGCTGTCGTTCGCGGTAGGTCAGCGTCCGCCAGAGCCACTCGAGCGGGCCGTAGCGGAAGAATCGGAGCCAGAGCACCGACAGCGGGATCTGGATCGCCCAGATGGCCAGCACGACGCCGAACGCTTCGACGCGCGAGACCCGGCCGAACAGGCCGAGGCCGTGGCCGTAGAAGATCGTCGTCGCGATCACCGACTGGAGGATGTAGTTCGTGAAGGCCATCCGACCGACCGCGGCGAGCGATCGGGTGACGACGCCGTCCGGTCGCCACCCGCTGAACAGCATCACCAGGCCGATGTACGCCCCGGCGAGCGCGATCGAGCCCCAGTAGTTGAACTGCCGGAAGAAGAGCGCCCCCTCGATCCCCCAGTCGAGCGACTCGATGTACCAGACGCCGGCCAGTATCGTCGCGAGGCCGGTGACGCCGCCCGCCAGGCCCAATCGGGCGTACCAGCCCGGCGAGCGGTCGTTCGTCAGCGCGCCCCACTTGTACAGCGCCATGCCGACGAGCATGAGCCCGCCGACGCGCCAGCCGGTGTAGGCCAGAAAGCCGCTCGTCTGGCGGCCGAAGGCGGAGGGCACCCGGTGGGAGAGCTGGTCGACCCAGCCGCCCTGGTAGGCCGCGATCTGGGCCTCGATCGCCGACTGCGCCGGGTCCCACGTGGCCGCGACGACGGACGGGTCGGCGGTCAGCGCCGCCATCGTCTCCGTGACGGAGGGGATCGCGAGGACGAGGACCCCCACGATCGCGAGCACGCGGGCGGGGAGGTCCCGGAACAGCACGACGACGAAGCCACAGAGGGCGTACGCGACGAGGATGTCGCCGTACCACACCAGGTAGGCGTGCAGTAGCCCGAAGACGAGCAACCAGCCGGTCCGCCAGTAGTGCAGGTCGAGCGTGGACTGGCCGCCCCGCTCCTCTCGCCCCGTAAAGAGGACGACGCCGCCGCCGAAGAGGATCGTAAACAGGGAGATGAACGTCCCCTGGACGAAGACGTGGCCGACGAACCAGACCCAGTAGTTCGCCCCGCCGAAGTCGCCGTAGACGTTCGGGTTCGCCAGCACCGACTCCGGCATCGAGAACACTCGGATGTTGATCACCAGGATGCCGAGCAGGGCGAATCCCCGCAGCGCGTCGAGCCCGACGATCCGCTCCGAGGGCGGCGTCGGACCGCTCGCGTCGGCTTCGGCGGCGGTAGCGCCGGTCTCGGGTTCGCCACTTTCCCCAGCTGTCGAGGCGTCTGCACTCATCGTGACCCTGAATTCGGTCTGTCACCGCCGGTCGGACGCTCACCGCCGGTCGGACGGTAACCGCCGCCGATTCGGGCGGCATCGAGCGCTCGTTCGCGACGGTCCGTCGATCCGCGAGGAGGCATCGTCTATCGCTCACGTAGCGGGGCCACTACAAAAAGGGGCTGGACCTGCGGTCGGGTCGGGCGGGCAGGATCCGCCGTCGGGTCGGGCCGGATTGGCGGTTGACCGATCCGTTGGGTCCCATCCCGGGTCGGCCAACGATCCTCGATGTCGTTCGCTCCTCGAGGGCCATCGTGCCTCGGCGTGCGAACCCTTCCCGAACGTTTATGACCCAGATCGCGGACACTCCCGTCATGGACGTCGGATATTTCGCCGCTCACGAGCAGTACGGCCCCGCGACGCTGCTCGATCACGTCGAGCGCGCGGCCGCCGCCGGCTTCGATACGGTCTGGACGAGCGATCACGTCCACCCGTGGTGGCACACGGACGCCCACTGCGGGGCCGCCTGGCCGTGGATGGGGGCGGCCCTCGAGCGCACGGACTCGATCCGGATCGGGACGGGAGTCACGCCGCCGATCGCCCGACTCCATCCGGCACTGATCGCGCAGAACTTCGCGACGCTGGGGGCGATGTACCCCGGCCGCGTCCACCTGGCGATCGGGACCGGCGAGGCGATGAACGAGGTGCCGCTGGGCTACGACTGGCCGGCCTACCCCGAACGGCGCGAGCGATTGATCGACGCCTGCGAGATCATCTCGCGGCTCTGGGACGGCGGCTTCACAACGTACGACGGCCATCACTGGCGCGTCGACACGATGAACCTCTACACCCTTCCCGCGGAGCGCGTCCCCCTCTACGTCGCCGGGAACGGCCCGAAGACGACCCGCGTGGCCGGCCGGTACGCCGACGGCTTCCTGACGCTTCGCGACGCCGACTTCTACGAGCGCGTGCTCGAACCCGCCCTCGAGGCGGGCGCCGCCGAGGCCGACCGCGACCCGGACGAGATCACCCGCGTCCGCCAGCTCCTCGTCTCATACCACCCCGACTACGACCGGGCGCTGGAGAGCACCGGATTCTGGCGCGGGCCGCCCGCGATCGGCTTCGACGACGACGTCTACGATCCGCGAGAGATCGAGGAGGCCGGGCGCGAGATCGCCCTCTCGGAGATGACCGACGAGTTCTTCGTCACCGACGACCCCGCCGAGATCCGCGAGAAACTCGCCTCGCTCGCCGAGGCGGGCTTCGACGAGGTCGAACTCCTCTCGTCGAGTCCCGATCAGGAGACGTTCGTCGAGGCGATGGAGTCCGAGGTCATCGGGCGGGTCTGAGAACGCGGCGAATCCTTTTGCCGACTCGCTCACCAGTGGCGGTATGGCCCCGGAAACGAGAGCGGAGACGGCCCCGGAAATCACTCGGATCGAACTGACCGAGTTCGGGTACCCGCTCGCGGACGTCGGCACGGACGACAACGGCTTCAACCTGGTCTACGAGCCGGGTTCGACGCTGGAGAGTTCGACGCTCGCGATCCGGGTCGAGACCGACGCGGGCGTCGCCGGCGAGTACGTCCTCGTCACCTCGACCGCGCCGGACCAGGTCGAAACGTGCGCGTCCTACCTCGTCGGGAAGAACCCGCTCGAACGCGAACGCCACTGGAGCGAGCTCAAACGCGGCCTGCGCAAGTACGACCGGATGGGGATCGGACCGCTCGACATCGCGCTGTGGGATCTGGCGGGCAAGCGCTACGACGCGCCGATTCACGAACTGCTCGGCACCTACCGCGAGCGCCTGCCCGCCTACGCCTCGACCTACCACGCCGACGACGCGGGCGGCCTCGACTCGCCCGAGGCCTACGCCGACTTCGCCGAAGCGTGCCTGGAACTGGGCTACGGCGGCTTCAAGATCCATGGCTGGGGCGGCAGCGACGCGCGGCGGGATATCGACCGCGAGGTCGAGACCGTCCGCGCCGTCGGCGAGCGTGTGGGCGACGAGATGGACCTCATGCACGATCCGGCCTGCGAGTACGAGACCTACGCCGACGCGCTCCGCGTCGGCCGCGCCTGCGACGAACAGGAGTACGTCTGGTACGAGGATCCCTATCGGGACGGCGGCATCTCCCAGCACGCCCACAACAAATTGCGCGAAGCGCTCGAGACGCCGCTCCTCCTGACCGAGCACGTCCGGGGGCTCGAACCGTACGCGGACTTCCTCGCGAGCGGGGCGACGGACTTCGCCCGCGCGGACCCCGAGTACGACGGCGGGATCACCGGCGCGATGAAGCGCGCCCGGATCGCCGAGGGATTCGGCCTCGACGTCGAGGTTCACGCGCCCGGACCCGCTCACCGTCACTGCATCGCGGCGACGCGCAACGCGAACTACTACGAGATCGCGCTGGTCCACCCCGACTGTCCAAATACGCAGCCGCCGATCTACGATGGTGACTATTCAGATCAGCTCGACGCTATCGATGCCGACGGCACCGTCCCGGTCCCCGACGGCCCCGGCCTCGGCGTCTCCTACGACTGGGACTACATCGACGCGAACGCGATCGATCGGACGGTCTTCGAGTGAGGAACTGACCGAGTGCGGAACGGCGGGATCGACCCAAGCGGATATCGCGATGACGGACGCGATACGATATCGGGACGCTCGTGTCCACGTAACCCGTCCGTCACTGTCGATCCTGTGATTTCGCTTTCGCCGCTCGCCGCCCCTCGCGAACGCGTTCGGCGGTTTCGTTCGACCAGAATCCCGCACCGAATAGGAGGTCTCGGTCGTCGGAAAGGACGCGTTCGAGGACATCGTTGTCACTCTCACCGTCGCGGCGCCGCCGCTCGATCTCTCGCACAACCGCTTCGGTAACCCGGATCCGTTCGGTCGGGGTGTCCATTTGCGTTGCAGTTGGCTGTAGCGCTAGTTGACAGTTCGGCCGGTGAATCAGACCGTGATCTCGAGACCCAGCTAACCGTATAGTGGAACCGTCTACAGCAGCGATCCAGCACCGAACCCATTCACGCGCCAGGTTTCACACCGTACTCACGGGGTTTTCGAGCGTCCCGATCCCCTCGATCGAGATCGAGACGACGTCGCCGTCCTGCAGGGTGAAGTCGTCGTCCGGAACCAGCGAGGTGCCGGTCAGCAGCACGGTCGTCTCGGGCAGGGTGTTGTGCCGCCGGAGGTGCGAGACGAGTTCCTCGCAGGTGCGGACCAGCTCGCTCGTCGCGGTCGACCCGTCGTAGACGACCGCACCGCTGCGGCGGATCGTCATCGAGAGGTCGAGATCGTGGGGGTCGTCGATCCGGTCGGTCGAGGCGACGCAGGGGCCGATGGCACAGGAGCGGTCGTAGAGCTTCGCCTGCGGGAGGTAGAGCGGGTTCTCGCCCTCGATCTCGCGGCTGCTGACGTCGTTCCCGATCGTGTAGCCGACGATCTCGCCGCGGTGGAGCACGACCCCGAGCTCCGGCTCGGGCACGTTCCAGTCCGAGTCTTCCCGGATGCCGATCGGCTCGCCGGGGCCGACGGTCCGTCGAGCGGTCGACTTGAAGAAGAGTTCGGGCCGGTCGGCCTCGTAGACGTCCAGGTAGACCTGCGGCATGTCGCTCTCGGCCTCGCGCGCCTGTTCGCTGATCGCGTAGGTGACGCCGGCGGCCCACACCTCCGCGGCCTCGACGGGGACCAGTTCCGTCCCCTCGATCGCGGCCCGGTCGACGGTCGGTGCGTCGCCGCGGTGCCGGCGCGCGATGTCGTCGACCGGCACCCCCGTCAGCTCACTCGCGCGGGCGAGGTCGGAGAATCCCCGCATCGATGCGTTCGCCGACGTCAGGTCGTACGCCGTGTCGCCGTCGACGGCGAGCAGGTGACGAGCGCTCGTCCCCCACTCGCTCCGGTAGTATCGCATCTCGTGGGCCGATTTCGGCCGGACGACCAAAGCCTTTCGGCGGCCTCACCGCTCGCGCGGACGACCGAAAGGCGTGTAATCGTCGGCGGTGTCGTTGTGACACGATGCCAACCACGTTCCAGAACTACGTCGACGGCGAGTGGGTCGACTCGGAGACCGGTGAAACGTTCGAGACCGCGAATCCGGCGGCGCCGGACGAGGTCGTCGGGCGATTCCAGCAATCGAGCGCGGCCGACGCGGACCGGGCGGTCGAGGCCGCGGCGACTGCGGCCGACGAGTGGGCGGACACGCCAGGGCCGAAGCGCGGGCGAATCCTCGAACGGACCGCGCGAGCGCTCCGCGACCGGCGCGAGGAACTGACGGAGACGCTCGTCCGCGAGGAGGGCAAGGCCGAACCCGAGGCCGCGGGCGAGGTCCAGCGAGCGATCGACATCTTCGGCTACTACGCCGGGAAGGCCCGGGACATCGGCGGCACCGTCAGCGGGTCGAGTTCGCCCGATCGCCGACTCTACACGGTCGAGGAACCCATCGGCGTGGCGGCGCTGATCACGCCGTGGAACTACCCGATCGCGATCCCGGCCTGGAAGATCGCGCCGGCGCTGGCCGCGGGCGCGACCGCCGTCTTCAAGCCCGCGACGCTCGCGCCGGCCGTCTCCGCCGCGATCGTCGAGGAACTGGACGAGGCGGGCCTGCCCGACGGTGCGCTCAACTACGTCACGGGTCCCGGGAGCGAAGTGGGCGACGCGCTCGCCACGCACTCGGACGTCGACGCCGTCTCGTTCACCGGGAGCACGATGGTCGGCGAGAGCCTCCGCGAGGCGGCGGCGCCCGACGGCAAGCGGATCCAGCTCGAGATGGGCGGGAAGAACCCCGTCGTCGTGAGCGAGCACGCCGACCTCGAGACGGCCGTCGACGTCGTCGCCGGCGGCGCCTTCGGCGTCACGGGCCAGGCCTGTACGGCCACGTCGCGCGCGATCGTCCACGAGTCCCGGTACGACGAGTTCGTCGATCGGCTGGTCGAACGGGCCGAATCGATCGAGATCGGACCGGGCCTCGACGGCTACCGGATGGGGCCGCAGGTCAGCGAGTCCGAACGCGACGGGACGCTCGATTACGTCGACGCCGGCACGCGCGAGGGCGCGACGCTCGAAACGGGCGGCGGCGTGCCGGAGGGCGATCGGTTCGCGGACGGCCACTTCGTCGAGCCGACCGTCTTCTCCGACGTCGACTCCGAGATGCGGATCGCCCAGGAGGAGATCTTCGGGCCGGTCGTCGCCGCCATTCCGACGAGCGGCTTCGACGAGGCCCTGGAGATCGCGAACGACGTCCGGTACGGCCTCTCGGCCGGGATCGTCACCGACGACCTCACGGAGGCCAACCGCTTCGTCGACGAGATCGAGGCCGGCGTCGTGAAGGTCAACGAGCGGACGACCGGCGTCGAACTCCACGTCCCCTTCGGCGGGCTGAAGGCCTCCTCGAGCGAGACGTTCCGCGAACAGGGCGAGGCCGGGCTGGACTTCTTCACGATCAGCAAGACCGCCTACGTGAATTACTAGCCCGGCCGACGGACCTCAGTACGATTCGACGGGAACGTCGAGGGTTTCGAAGTCCGTAACGTTTTTCGAAACCACCGTCGCGCCTAACTCGGCCGCCGCGCCGGCGACGAGTGCGTCGATAGAGAGCGAGTTAATCCGATCGCGCTGGATCGTTTCGTCGGCATAGAGCGGTGCTTCGAGCGCTGCCGTCTCCCACGCGACCGACTCCGTGACCGGGACGGTCCGGATCCACTCGAACTGCCGTCGGATCTCCGCGGCGTCGAACTGATCGACGAGACGTCGGCCGACGGCGATCTCTTTGAGATTCAGGGTCGTCGTGAAGAACGTCGCGTCTGCGGGCTGGGACTCGAGGTACGTCGCGACGTCGTCGTGACCGCCCCAGTGATGGATCAGGAAGGTCGTATCCAGGAGCTTACGTGTCATCCGATCCCTCGGTCGAGTCCGTCCCAACGTCTGCAAACGCCTCGATGGCCCTCCGTTGTCGGTCGGCGTATCCACCGCTGGATTGCTCCCTGGCGGTTTGCACCGCTGCTTCGAGGTCGGCTGCGTCCTCGTCCGGGAGGCGGCCGAACGTGTCGCGCCAGTCAGTGCGGGATTCGTCCATCAATCGATCGAGCAGGTCGGTGAAGCTCTCGTCTTCGCGCTTTCGCGCCCGTAAGCGCTCGTAAACGTCCTCTTGTACCCCGATGGTCTTCGTCCCCATATGTTGTGTTTGTATTTGTGTGTACAAAGGAGTTGCGCGACGATCGGTAGGGATGTCGACCAAGGAGCAATCGACCGGATGGGAAACGCAGTACCGGAGCGAACCAGCCGACTAGCCGATCACTCGTCGGCGGGTACCCCGGAACTCGAACGCCCACTCCCTGGCGCGCGCTGGCCTGGCGGCGAGACGTAGAACGATGGCGACTCCCAGGTGTCCCAGTGCTCGGGATTCTCGGGATCGCCGAGGGTGCGGAGCGCCTCGAGGGTCAGGGTATACCGACCTTTCGGGACGGGTCGTCGGTTGTCGCTCTCGCCGGCCGCCGTCCGGCCGTCCCAGACGTACTCGGTGTAGGTCTCGGGGTCGGGACTTCGCGAGACGTAGGACTGTTCGAGGACGGTGAACGTGTGTCCGGTCCGCTCGTGCTCGGCCGTGAGCCGCAGTTCCTGCGGGAAGTGACCGAAGAAGGCTTCGACGACGGCGACGGCCTCGCCGTCGACGATCCGGTCGATGGACTGCTGGAGGCGTGGCTCCCGTTCGACGAAGACGGCCTCGCCGTCGACGTACTCGTAGTAGCCGAACAGCGGGAGGTCCTGGTAGTCGCCCTCGTAGCCGCTGTAGGGGACCCGGAGGGCGTCGTGGTCGTCGTCGGTCGGGGTGAACGTGACGTAGCCGCCGTACTGGTGGTTCGGCAATCCGTTGTCCGGTGCGGTGATCGTCAGGTCGACCGAGATCGATCCGCCGGCGGGGACGGTCACGGTCTCCGGACCATCGAGCGCGCTGCCGGGCAGGAAAAAGCTGGGCGAGAAGGTGTTGACGGCGGTGCCGACGGTTCCCTCGTGGCCGAGTTCGTACGTGACGTCGGTCTCGCCCTCGTTGGTGAGGGTGACCGTCGCGTCGGTCTCCGTGCCGTCGCCAAGCGAGAGCTGGCCCGGCGCGAGACGCTGGTCCGCAGTGATCGCGTCGTCGATCTGGAGCATGCCCGCCCCCTGCCGGAACGAGTGATCGAGGTAACCGGTGTCGGGCGCGAGCGACCACGGCTGCGGTTCGGCGAGGTTCTGCAGGCGGTCGCGGACGTCGATCGGGTCGAGGTCGGGCTCGGCTTCGAGCAACAACGCGACGCTTCCCGCGACGTGCGGCGCGGCCATCGACGTGCCCGAGAGCATGGCGTAGCCGCCCTGTGCCAGCGGGTAGGTCGACGTGATCAGCCCGCCGGGGGCGGTGACGCTCGGGCCGAAGGCGAGTTCGACGTCCTGCCCGTACGAGGAAAAGGACGATAGCAAGCCGCCGTTCGGGTTCGGGACCGTCACCTCCTCGTCGGTGAACGTGAGGGTGACCGTCTCGCCCGATTCCAGCAGGTCGACCAGCGCCGCCCCGTCGGCGTCGCTAACGGCCGCGCCCCAGACGCCCTCGACGCCGGCGTCCTGGATCGTCCCGTTGAACAGCCCGGCGACGTTGTTGAAGATGACGACGCCCGTCGCGCCCGCTTCGACGGCGTTCTGGTACTTCTGGGCGAACGCGCAGTGGCCCCGTTCGATCAGGGCGACGTGGTCCGCGGGGAAGTCCTCGAAGTCGGTTGGGTCGCAGCCGAAGTAGCCCGTCTCGCCGCCCATCTCGCTCTCGGCCGGCAGCGCCAGCGAGGCGGATTCGCCCTCGGTCGGCGGCAGTTCCGCCCCGGAGAGTTCGAGATAGGGAACGGGATCCTCCAGCGCGTCGACCCCGAAGCCGGTGGCCGTGAGATGCGTGTTCTCGGCGCTGGCGACGCTGATCACGTCGTGGGCGTTCGCCGGCGCGCTCATGCTCCAGGCGCCGAGGTCGGCGTCGTTCCCGGCGGAGTTGACGACCGCGACGCCCTGCGAGACGAGTTCGTTGCTCGCCGCCGTCGTCGGGTACGCCTGACCCCACTGCAGGCTCGCCCCGAGCGACATGTTCACGACGTCCATCCCGTCCGCGTGGGCGTCCTCCAGCGCGGCAACGATGACGTCGGCCGTGCTCGAGCCCGTGTCGAAGATCTTGTACGCGCCGAGGGTGGCCTCGGGCGCGACGCCCGTCACCCCCTCGTCGTCGGCCGCGTCGGCGCCCACGATGCCGCTGACGTGCGTGCCGTGGCCCTGCGGATCCATCGGGTCGGGGTCCGGATCGGGTTCGTCGGCTCCCGGATCGCTCGGGTCGAATCCGGCGCCGACGTAGTCCCAGCCGTGACTGATTCGCGGATGCGCTTCGCCGTCGGGGCCGGTCAGCGTCCGGTCGTCCGCGCTCTCGGCGGTGTAGACGACCGACTCGTCGCCGCTCCCGCCCAGGTCGGGGTGGTTGTAGTCGACGCCGGTGTCGACCACCGCGACCGAGAGGCCCTCGCCCGTCAGGCCGAGTTCGGACTGCGCGACGTCGGCTCCCGTCATCGACAGGGCGGTCTCCAGCATGAGTTCCGCGTCCTCGGGGTCCGGCCGGTCGACGATCGCGACCGGGTAGACCGCCTCGACGCTATCGAGCGCCGTCATCGCCACGGCGTCGCCGAGGTCGGCGGTCACCGAGAGACCGTTCCACAGGCGGGTGAAGTCGCGGCGCTCGGCCACGTCCAGGCCCTCGGCTCGCACGTCGGCGCGGAACCGGGCCCGCTCGTTCGCTCGGGCGGTTGGATCCCCGCCGCGAACCCGCGGTTCACCCTCGAACGCGACGAACCACCGGTCGCGCGCCCAGCGATCGGACGCCGACTCGCGATCGTCCCACGGCGGTTCGCGACCCGGGTCGATCGGCGCTGGCGCCTCCTCGCCGGAGCTGGAGACGGTCCCGAACACCGCTCCGAGGCCCGCGACGCTCGCCAATTTCATGGCGGATCGGCGATCGAGTCGATACGTTCCGTCGTCGGCGTCTGTATTCCGTGTCATGACTCTCAGCCAGGAAGTCACGGCCACCGGCACCGTCGGCCGCCCTGAGGGTGCCAATCTGGCGTGACAGTCCGTGATTCCAATATTTGATTACAAGAATCTATGGTTATTTGATCCAGAAATGAAACCTTTATCGTGTTCAATTGGGCCGTTCGACCTGACACATACGGACCGGACGGTTCATACGTCGAGGACGCCTCTATCGAAGCATGCCCGAAGAAGTGCTGTTCAAGTCCGAATCCCGACAGTCACGAGCTGACGTCGCGGCCACCCTCCGATCGATCGCCGACAAGCTGGACGCCGGAGAGGCGATCACGCTGAGCGCGGGGAACGAGTCGGTCACGATGGAACCGCCCGCCAAGCCGACGTTCGAGGTCAAAGCCGAACGCGAGGGGCCGACCGACGGTCCCGGCGAGTTGAGCGTCGAGTTCGAACTCGAGTGGCCCGAAGACGCGACGGACGACTCCGGCGGTGACGGCGACCTCCGGATCGAGTGAACGCCTCCTGTGCACACTCGATCGTGGATCCGTCGATACGGCCGTCGATGGGCGTCGGGACCGGTGCCGTCCGTTGCAGGCGGCATCGTCGGTCGGCGTGTCCTGGGGCGTCGCCGACTGCAGCGGCGGCCTGCGTCGAGAGATCGTCGTACAGTCGGAGTGCGTGTCGGATCCGCTCGCGATACCGAGGATTTTCGCTCACGACTGCGCCGTTCGCTCTGAACCGCGCACGCTCCGAATCTCGCTGCTCGCGGGTCGTTCCTCCCCGCTCGCGATACCGAGGATTTCGCTCACGACTGCGCCGTTCGCTCAATCCTCGCTACTCACGGTTCCTCGGCGTGAAACGCCACCAGCCGGTGGGTCTGCCAGCCTGAATCGGCGGCCGTGTTGCCGTTGTGGAGCCGGCGCTGGGTGCGCAACTCGAGCATGTACGTACACGGCCTGGATACCTCGCCCGAGACGTCGAGCGAGCCGTTGTACGACTCCCCGTCGAGTGCCAACAGATCGGCTCCGCTCTCTTCGCCGCGGACGAACGACAGTTCGGACGTCCCGGCCGGGTCGTCGATCTCGGTCCAGGCGCTGGCGTCGGTCTCGTCCTCGTCGTTAGCGATCAGCCGGAGCTGGGCGCTGCCCGGGTGCGGGTGGTAGATCGTGTAGGCGGCCGTGACGCCGTCGGTCGTGATCGGGTCGCAGGAGTCGCCCGCGAGTTCCGCGATCTCGAGGGCGCCGAAGGTCCCGCTGTTGTCGACGACGGCGCGGTTGAGCGTCTGGCCGCTGGCCGGGACGGGCGTGACGGAGCCGTCGGACTCGACGACCCGGGCCTCGAACCGGACTGCGAAGCGCTCGACGTCGACCGTCTCGTCGGCCGGGAACGGGTCGCCCGGATCGACCGACGCGTCGGCGGGGTTCGATTGAGTGGTGAGTGCGGTCGTGTCGACGCGCATGAGCGAGTCGTTGTCGTAGAACTCGTAGGCCGCGGGGTCGACGTCGTCCGGCGCGGAGTTCGACAGCGCGCTGTCGACGCTCAGCCAGCCGTCCTCGTCGACGTCGGCCTGTCGCGCGTGGACGGGGAAGAAGTCGAAGGGGGCGTACCGGACGGCCACGCCGATCTTCGTCCGCCGGAAGGCGTCGGCGTTATCGATGTCGCCGACCGCATCGGTGAACGCGGCCTCGTCCATCGCCGGGTCGTCGTTTTCCGCGGTCGATTCGGCGAAGCGGAAGCGGTACTGGACGTCGTCGTAATCCGGATCGGTCACCGACGGCGTGTTGCCTCGCATCGAGAGGGTTCCGAACAGCGCCCACTTCTTCGCGCCGGCGTAGCCCGCGGCGTCGAAGTCGTTGAGCGAGTCCGCGTCCGGGACGTCGAACGCGCTCCCGACGCTGAACCAGGCCATCTGGGCTGCCTCCCCCGGGAGGTCGACGCAGAGGTCGGCGTGGGCGCACCGGCCGACGTCCTCCCGGCCTGGCTCGCGACCGTCCGACGGACCCTCCTCGAGGAGCGGGTCGCCGCCGGCGGTCTCCACCTCGAAGAACAGGTCCGGTCCGTGCGTCAGTTCGACCGGCAGGAACGGCGGCGGCACCTCCTCGAAATCCGACTCGGTGTAGTAGATGGTGTAGCCGCCGTCGCCGGCCGTAACGGCCGATCCGAGCGCTTCGTGCTGGACGATGTCGGCGTCCCTGGCGCGGACGGTCACCCCGGGGATCGGGGTCTCTTCCTGGGCACCGCAGTCGAGCACCCGACCACAGACCATCCGGCACGACAGCTGCTCGAGGACGTGACACCACTGCTTCTCGGTGAGGCAGTACTCCCACCGAGCGATCTGCCCGGTCTCCGACTCCTCCCACTCGGGTTCGTGGACCGTGATCGCGTGCTCGACGGGCGAGACGTCCTCGCGCCCCGCGGGATCGTCGACGAGGACGGCGATCACGACCGGGCCGCCGTCGTAAGCTTTCTCGTCGATCGACACCTCGAAGCGTCCTCCCTCGTCGATCTCGGCGTCGCCGATCGCCGGGAGGTCGTCTTGGGCCGGCGACACCGCGTCGAAGCTCCGCTTCGGACGGGCGGCGGCCAGCGCCGGGTCGAGGTCCTCATCCGGCCGATAGAGGACGATCGTCGACCCCGCGAGCGGGCGAGTCAGTTCGGGACACGGACGAACACACAGCCGACCGGTGAATTGGTAGTGCATGGTAGTCTCCGCCAGCCGTGGGAATCGATGGCTGACACCATACCGATCGCACTCCTACTATATACAACCATTCCTAAACGCGAATAAAAATAATTACGCTCCAGTAATTTTTATGGAAAATGAAATAGCCGCAGCGCACTGTTGGTATACTGAGAATTCCCGCTCGACGGAACGATATCTTCGATCGAGCGACCCGGTTCGCCTCCGCCGGGACGCTCGATCGGGCGGTGACGAGCGAGGCGCGCGGCCGGTCGGGAAGCCCAAGCGTTAGGGCCGTGGCGAACTCACAGGCGGTGTGTATGATGCGGCGCTACCGGAGGGATCGCGCGTGACCGATGGCGTGCCTGCGGAGACCAAGATCGCCGCGCTCGAGCGGCTTCGCGAGGAGATCCAAACCGAGTCCGTCCAGGAGACGGAACTGGCGGACCTCTACGCGGAGGTGACGACCAGCCCGGCCCAGCTGTGGAATCGGGCGACGGCCTTCGTCACCGTCCAGCCGACAGCGGACGGAGCAGACGAGACGAACGACGTCGGGACGGACGAAACGGCCAGCGGCGCGGACGGCGCGAACGGAACGGACGACGAGGCCGCAGACGGCCCGGACGACGAGGAAGCGATCCGGGCGGAAGCGGTCGTCACGGACGTCTCGAAGCTGGCGCGGGGCTGGTGGGCGCCCGAGATCGTCGACGACTGCGACGCGATGGTGACGGTCGACGTCACCCCGGGGTTACCGGCGGAGCGCTTCGTCCAGCTGGCGGTCGCGGAGATCGACGACTCGATCGAGGCGATCCGATCGGACGGGACGGACGATCGGGGGCCGCCGATATAGATCGGAAATCCGGGCGTCGGATAGCCGACGTAACGACGAGTGCCGGTGACCAAGTGGGAAAGACAGATACGGGTCGGGTGAGAGCGTTCGGGCAATGACGCGAAAGGTTTCTCGGCGGACTGTCCTGCAGGCGACGACGGTCTCCGGGCTTGCCGCGCTGGCCGGCTGTCAGCTCCCGCAGGATCCGGGGACGCCGGTCCGCGGCGCCTCGGGCGAGCCCGACGAGCAGACGCGACCCGAGGGCGTCCGACAGTTCCGTCGCTCGCTCGAGAACTGGGGCTACGAACCCGATGCGACGGTGCCGTCGACGGTCGAACGGGACTGGCGAGTCCCGGAAGTGAACACGGGCACTCACACCGCGGCGAAGGCGAGCGCGGTCCCCCTGCCCGACGACGGCGTCGTCATCGGCGGCGACAACGGCCTCCTGCGAGCGCTCTCGAGCGACGGCGAGGAGCTGTGGCGCGCCGAGACCGACATGGACGGCCGGGGCATCCACGGCACGCCGGTCGTCGCAGACGGGCGCGTCTACATCGGCGCGTACGACGGCGTCTGCTACGCGTTCGACGTCGAGACCGGCGATCCCGTCTGGGCGGAGGAGCTGGGCGGGTCGATCGGCTCGAGTCCGAAGCACGACGGCGAGCGCCTCTTCGTGGCGGTCGAGTACGCCGACCCGGAGGGGAGCACGTTCGCGCTCGATCCCGAGACGGGCGACGTGCTCTGGGAGGATCCAAACCACCTCCCGACGGATCACCCGCACTCGACGCCGGCGATCGACCCCAAGACGGGCCGGATGGTGCTGGGCTCGAACGACGGCAGCCTCTACGGCTGGGAGTACCCCTCGCTCGAACACGTCTGGACGTTCGACACCGAGCCCGACAACGGCACGAAGGGCGAGATCAAGGGCCCGATCGCGA
Organism: Halovivax limisalsi; assembly: GCF_023093535.1. Lineage (NCBI taxonomy): Archaea > Methanobacteriati > Methanobacteriota > Halobacteria > Halobacteriales > Natrialbaceae > Halovivax > Halovivax limisalsi. The sequence continues at coordinate 3,736,027 of NZ_CP095757.1, read as the reverse complement.
CCTACGACGGCGGCGCGTTCTTCGGCTCCTGGGACGAGCGCATCTATCGCGTCGACCTCGAGGACGGGACCGAGGACTGGCACCTCGAGACCGGCGGCCTCTCCATGACGGGCCCCGGCGTCGATCCGGTTCGCCACCTCGTCTTCGCCGGCAGTCACGACGGGAACTGCTACGCGCTCGATGCCGACGACGGCGACATCGAGTGGCAGTACCAGACGGGTCGGCCCCTGACCGGCTCGATCACGGTCTGTGCCGACACCGTGGTCTTCGGCTCGAAGGACCAGACGCTCTACGCGGTCGACTCCGACACCGGCGACGAGCGCTGGCACGTCGATCACGACGGCGTCGTCACGTCCACGCCGCTGGTCCACGACGGCGCGATCTACTACGCCGAGCGCGCTCCCGATCCGGACGGCGGCGACACGGACGGCGGCGCGTACAGGTTGGTTGCGGCCTGAGGCGATATCGATCGTATTCCGAATTGTCCATGCCCGTTGACGACTACTTCCAGAGTGCTTCGCCCTCGTCGAGCGTGATCACCGGTTGCCCCCAGTCAGGGCAATGGCGCCGTCTGGTGTAAGGAAAAATCTAATTAGTAAGGAACCCATTGTTGCGTAAGAGAACTGATGATCACAAAGGACGCCACGGTCACCAGCAAAGGGCAGGTAACGATTCCGAAGGAAATACGAGAGAAACTCGAACTCGACCCGGGATCCGAAGTCGAATTCGTTCTCGACGATACCGGCGCGATAACCGTTCGACCGAAAGAATCGACGATGGAGGCGCTACGATCGCTCAAAGAACGACTCGATGCGGACGACGTCGATCTAGACGAAATGCGCGAGGCGTCGAAACGCACCTGGAGCGACCATCTCGACGGAGCGAACTGAGATGGACTTTCTTGATTCGTGGATCTGGCTCGAATACCTCTTGGACGGCGATTCGTCCGCGGATGCGGAGGCGGTGATACGCGAGGCGGCGACTGAAGGTGGGCTCATCGCACCCACAGTGGTTGCAGAGGTCCGCTACCGCATACAATCTGTCGAGAGGCGAGAGCGCGCCGCGGAGGCAGTCGACATCCTGATGCAGTCGACCGAGATCGAAAGTATGCCGCTGATCGACGAGATCGCATCTCACGCGGCGGATCTCCGATACAAATATTACGAACGAGGAACGTGCGAACTCTCGTACGCGGACGCGATTCACGTCGCAACAGCCAGCCTCCACGACGACTGTGGGACGCTCTATACCGGCGATCCTGACTTCGTCGACGTCGAGGAAGTCGAAACGATCGTTCTCTAGCGGCGACGGGCAACCCGCTTTTACACTCCGCAACGGTAGGTGCGCCGTTCACACAGCGCACGTCGGGAGTGAGATTCCATGGTACCGACGGCAATCCCTCGCCGCGCTCCAGCTCGGCGCGGTTTCGAGGCGACCGTCCGAACGGAGAACGTCCAGCGTAGCGAGGTGGCACCGCAACCTCACAACTCCCAGGTTGCCGCCAGCTCCATCGTCAGCTGGATCCGGAACCGATAGTCTTCGGCCGTGGCGGGCACCTGAAACGCGAGGATGCCGGTCGCAACGTCGCCGGGTGCCAGCTCCTCGACCGCGTATGCGTCGTCGCCGTCGTACGCGACCGGTTCGTACGACTCGCCGTCGGCGTGCAGCCTCACCCCCCGGAGCGTCGGGTCCTGGGCCACCACCTGGCCGGTGTTCGCCGCTCGCAGCGTCACGTGGACGGACTGCTTGTCATCCTCGTCGGTCCGTTCCGCGACGTCCTCGACGGAGAGGGTGTACTGGACGGCGTCGGTACCGACCGTCACGCGCTCGGTCGGTTCGATCGCGTCGAGGCCGAGCGAGCGTCGCTCGACCGACCCGAGGTCGATCGCCCACTCGGCCGTGGCGGTGTCCAGCCGGCCCCACTCGACCGCCAGCCGGCCCGTCTCCGAGACGTCCGGGACGTCGAAGACGAGCGTCTGGGTCACCGTCTCGCCGGGCTGGATCTCCGCGAACGGATCGTACTCGTCGGCGAGGGCGGTCCGCACGTGACTGTAGGTCTGTCCGTCGACGGTGAGATCGACGCCCGAGGGCATGTCGACCGCACCGTCGCCGGTGTTCTCGAGGCCGACCTCGACGGTCAGGAAGAACGCCCCGTCCGGGTGATCGGACGAGATGATCCCCTGTTCGCGCCGGTCGGTGACGAGGGCGGGTGTGAACTCGGGCTCGCCCAGCCAGAACGCGAGTTCTTCGCTCCCATCTTCGGTGTAGAAGACCACCGCCTCGTCCATCTCGAGCGGCTCGTCGCCCAAATCGGGACGCCCCTCGCCGCCGGAATCGGCCCCGTCGTCCGATTCGTCGGCCCCACCGTCGGTCCCGTCGCCATCTGTCGAGTCGTCCGACCCGCCGCCCGTACTACAGCCACCCAGTATTCCTGCGACTACGGCACTCGAAACTCCGAGGTACTGTCGCCTATCCATGCCTTACATTTAAATTTCACAGACGATTAATAAGGCTAACTAAATTTGATTCAATCGGCGTGGCCGACGATCACGCTGCGGCGGGTCGACGCCTCGCGCTACGCTCGAACCGTCACCGCGAGCCCGCTTCCGACGGGAATGACCGACGTCTGAAAGCCATCGGCCGACCGGACCGTCTCGAGGTACCGGACGATCCCGCGGGCGTTCTCGTCGTCGGGTAACTCGCCGTCGCCCTCGACGTACGCCAGGCTGTCGTGGTAGTCGTGCCCGCCGTAGAGCACGTTGTCCGCGATGACGACGCCGCCGGGTGCGAGTTTCTCGCGGATCAGCTCGAACGCGTCGGCGTAGCGCGACTTCTGGTGGTCGATCAGGACGACGTCGAACGGTCCGTCGTACTCCTGGGCGATCTCGAGCGCGTCGCCGCGTTCGAACGTCGCCCGGTCGGCTTCGCCGGCGTCGGCGAGAAACTCCTCGCCTTTCTCGAGTTCTTCGGCGTCGAGTTCGGTGAGGACGATTTCGCCGTCGTCGGCCATTCCCTGGAGGAGCCAGTAGGCGGAGTAGCCAAAGCCCGAACCGAACTCGAAGACGCGCTCGGCGCGGCGTGCGGCGGCGTACGAACGGAGGACGCCGCCCGCGACGGGCCCGATGATCGGAAAGTCGTGTTCGTCGGCGAAAGCGGCCATCGCCGCGTGGGTCTCGTCGTGGTCGGGGCCGACCGCCCGAACGTATCGCTCGGCCGACTCGTCGATGTAGCGAGGCATGCGCGAGCGGAGGGTGGAGAGCGCCATAAGCGGTGTGACTTCGGCGTCGGGCCGGCGGGATCGACCGGGGCGACCGCTCGACTGGCCGGCGGCCCCGCCCGGGGCGACCGCTCGACTGGCCGGCGGCCCCGCCCGGGGCGACCGCTCGACTGGCCGGCGGCCCCGCCCGGGTCGGCCGCTCGACTGGCCGGCGGCCCCGCCCGGGTCGGCCGCTCGACGGGCCGGCGATACCGGGTGCATCGGCCCCCGGACGAGTCGGGGTGAAGCCGGGCGGGGACGATGCAAAGCGGTTTCACGCCGGTCGTGGGAGTCGCGGCCATGACGACGACGCTCGATCTCGCCCGCTTCGTCCAGGAGACCGCGTACGAGGACCTCTCGGAGGACGTTCGCGACGCGCTGAAGCGTCGCGTCCTCGACTCGATCGCGATCGCGATCGCCGCCGAGGAGGCGGACCCGACGGAGGTGGTCTACCGGACGGTGACGGACCTCGAGGACGGCGGCCCCTGTACGCTCTGGGGGCGCGATCGCGGTGCTTCGCCGGTCCAGGCGGCGATGCACAACACCGCGCTCACCCGGTACCTCGATTACATGGATTCGTTCCTCGCGCCCGGCGAGACGCCGCACCCGAGCGACACCATCGCGGCCGCCGTCGCCGCCGGCGAGTACGCCGAGCGCACGGGTGCAGACCTCCTCGCCGGGCTCGCGGTCGCCTACGAGATCCAGGGGGAGCTGGCCTGGAACGCGCCCGTTCGCGACGAGGGCTTCGACCACGTCACCCACACGGTGATCGCGGCCGCCGCCGGCGTCGCGACGCTGCTCGGCCTCGACGAGCTGGAGACCCAGAACGCCATCGCCATCGCCGGGACGGCCCACAACGCGCTGCGGGTGACTCGCACCGGCGGGATCAACGAGTGGAAGGGCATCGCCTCGGCGAACGCGGCGCGCAACGCGACCTACGCCGCGATGCTCGCCGGGAACGGGATGGACGGCCCGCGCGACCTCTTCGAGGGCCAGCGGGGGTGGCAGGAGGTCATCTCGGGCCCCTTCGAGGTCGACCTGACGCCGGGCGAGCGCGTCCACGACGTGATGACCAAGCGCTACGTCGCCGAGACCTACGCCCAGTCCGCCGTCGAGGGCGTGGTGGAACTCGCCGAGCGCGAGGCCATCGACCCCGACGACGTCGCGGGGATCAAGCTCGAGACGTTCGCCGGCGCGAAGCTGATCATCGGCGGCGGCGAGGGCAACCGCTACGAGGTCGAGAACCGGGCCCAGGCGGATCACTCCCTGCCGTACATGCTCGCGGCGGCGCTCGTCGATCGGGACCTCTCGCTTTCCCAGTACGAGCGCGACCGCATCCTCGCGGCGGACGTCCAGGACCTCCTCCGGGTGGTCGACGTGACCGCGGACCCCGAACTCACCGAGCGCTTCGAGAACGGCGAGATGCCGGCGATCGTCGACGTCACGATGGACGACGGCACGACCTACCGCGTCGAGAAGGACGCCTTCCGTGGCCACCCCAGCGATCCGATCGGCTGGGCGGGTCTCGAGGAGAAGTTCGACGGCGTGGCCGGCGAGTACCTGTCGACCGGCGAGCGGGACGAGATCGTCCGGACGGTGCGCAACCTGGAGGCCCACGACGTATCGGACCTGACCGCGCTGCTGGCCTGACGGTCGGTCGCGCGACCGGCGACCGGACGTCGGGGCCACCGCAGACCCTGACAGCGTTTTGGTGCTGCTCGTGGTCGGGATTCCCATGCCCGAGACAGACCGAGCGTTCGATTTCCTGTCGTTCAACGAGCGGGAGGAAAAGCCCAGGGAGAAGGGGATCACCGAGATCCGCGGCCCGTACTACGACCCGATGGGTCCCCGGGAGCTGCGCGACATCCTCGAGACGATGGGCCGCTGGGTGGACATCTACAAGTTCAGCGGCGGTTCGTTCGCGCTGATGCCAGAGGACGCCGTCCGCGAGCTGATCGATATCTGCCACGAGTACGACGTGAGGGTCTCGACCGGCGGCTTCGTCGAGAACGTACTGATCCGCGACAACGACAAAGTCGAGCGGTACTTCGAGGAGGCCGAACGGCTCGGGTTCGACATCGTCGAACTATCGAGCGGCTTCCTCGCCATCGGAACCGACGACGTGGTGCGGCTGACGGAGACCGTCGCCCGGGACTACGAGATACAGCCGAAACCGGAGATCAACGTCCAGTTCGGCGCCGGCGGCGCGACCGACCCCGAGATCCTCGAAGAGCAGGGCCAGCAGGATCCCGAGCAGGCCATCGAGGAGGGTCGTCGCCACCTGGACGCGGGCGCCGAGCTCCTGATGGTCGAAGCCGAGGGGATCACCGAGGAGGTCCTCGAGTGGCGGACCGACGTCGCCTACCGGATCGCGAACGAGCTCGGGATCGAGAACCTCGTGTTCGAGGCCCCCGGACCCGAGATGTTCGAGTGGTACGTCAAGAACTTCGGGCCCGAGGTCAACCTGTTCGTCGACAACTCCCAGATCGTCGAACTGGAGTGCATGCGCTCGGGCCTCTGGGGGAAGGCGACCACCTGGGGCCGGACCGTCACCTGGACGGGCGATCGCGAGGAGGACGCGTGAGCGCGGGACGGCGCCCCTCGCGATGGAGTGCCGACCGCCGGGGAGACGATCGCGACGATCGTCTCAACACTCTCGGCGAGGCCGAAAGCTGATTCGGATCACGGCGACGATCGATACGAGAATCGAAAGCACGACGATCCCAAGAAGGATGGGTGTGAGTGAACGAGCCGAGACGCCCCGGTTGCGCGTTTCGCCGCGGGGTTTCGTCCGCTCACCCGACGCCCGCACGAACCGGCTGGTGGTCGGTGCGATCATTCCTCGCTCACCTGTACGTTTGCAGCTTTCCGCGGACGAGTTTCGGGAGTTGACCGATGACCTCCGGAAAGGACAACCCGAGCTGGTCGGCGAGCGTCCGCGTGTCGTAGTGGATGTGACATTCCACGACGGTATCGTCCGCCACGACGTACTTCGCCATCGCCCCAAATTCCACGTGACGACCCGTCGGCGGGATGCCCTTGAACGAACCCCTGTGGGTTCCTGTCACGCGCAACTCTGCCAGTACGACGTTCCCGGTGCTTGCCAGCTCCTCGATCGTGAACCTGACGTCTGGGAACCCCGTTCGGCTTTCGTGCAGGTAGTCGGCGACCGCCTCGCGGTCGTGGGCTTCCCCGCCCGGCAAGCCCGGATTGTACATGTCGAGCGATTCGGAGACGACGTCGATCTTCGATTCGTCGCCGTTCTCCCAGGCGACGAAGTCGCGGACGAGCCGTTCGGCTTCGGTGACGTTTGCTTCGACCATTTTTCCTTCCCCGTTACGTTCTCTGTTCGTCGTCGGCGCGGACGAGAGAACGCTAGCTTCCGCTACTCCATGATGTGTGTTAACGCTTTTCACATGAGTGTGCCCCGTCAGTGGCGAATTTGCCCGATCGCGCACAGAGTCGATGTCAAGGATCGCCGCGCACACCCGCCGATCGGCGTTCTAATTCGTGCCGGAGACCGGGCGGAAAATCTTGTTGCGTGTCGACGGCTCCCAGGGGCGCAAGCGTTTTGTATGTCAACGCAATAGTGGGTATTGTAGATCCATAAATGGGAAAGTCCTCCCACGAAGCGAACCACGGAGAGGAACTCACGCTCACGGTAGACGACCGCGGGCGAGTAACGCTCCCGAAAGAGATCAGGGATCGGTTGGGAATCGAATCGAACGACGAAATCCCGGCGACGTTGGTCGGTTCCGTTCTCGAAGTCAACCCGAACCCGAGTTCGAAGCTAGAGACGGCGACCGCCGATCGGGACGACTGGGAAGGCACGACGCCGACTGATGCCGGAGAAGCGCTCTTCGGCCCGATGGAGGAGTGACCGGGGCCGATGACGGAGTCGCTCCCGACCGAAGTTTCGATCCTCACCGACGTGAACGTGCTCGCGATCGGGCTTACGGAGGATCATCCCGCACACGGTGACGTGTATCCGTGGATTCAGAACGCCCTCGACGGGCCGAACGTGTTGCTCGTGTTCGATTATTACCCGTTACGAGCGCAGTATCTCATGACGAGCAATTTTGGCGTGGCCGACGCCCCCGCCAGAAACGCCGTCCAATCGCTCGTTCGCAGTCCGGCCAGAATTATCGGCGCCACCGAATCGACGCTGCTAGAGGCCTACGAGATCAGCGCCGAGCAGAATCACGATGTCTACGATTCGCTCATCGTCGCGCTCGCGCGGCAATACGAGGCCGATTACCTGATTACGACCGACGAGGACTTCGCCGACCTCTGTGACGAGGAAGACACCCGCTACGTCAGTCCGATCCCGGACGAGAAACGAGAGAAACTGACGCTCATCGACGGATGAGCCAGCTCCCCACATCGGCTCGTCCTGACAGCCAGGCCACCTGCGTACCGACTGCGGGTCCGACCCATCCGAGATATTCGCGTCCGTCCACTCCCCTACCCACTCTACACGCACATTTCACCTTCACACGGCTGAGAGCGACGCAGCCACCCACTCAATCGTCACTCCCTAACGCACTCTCGCCGACCGACTGGTGCCCCTCGATGATCTCCTGCCCGCCCAGATAGGGCCGCAGGACCTCGGGGACGGTGATGGTGCCGTCGTCGTTCTGGTAGTACTCCATGATGGCGACCATCACGCGCGGGAGGGCGACGCCCGAGCCGTTGAGGGTGTGGACGTGCTCGGCCGACTCGTGGCGCTCTGGCCGGTACTGGATGCCCGCGCGACGGGCCTGGAAGTCCTCGAAGTTCGAGACCGACGAAACCTCGAGCCAGCGGCCGCCTTCCTCGGGGCCGTCCTCCATGTCGTCGGCGGGCGCCCAGACCTCGATGTCGTACTTCTTCGCCTGCGTGAAGCCCAGATCGCCGGTGCACATCTCGAGGATCCGGTAGGGCAGTTCGAGGCGCCGGAGGACTTCCTCGGCCTCCGCGAGGAGGCCCTCGAAGCGGTCGTAACTCTCCTCGGGGCGGACGAAGTTGACGAGTTCGACCTTGTTGAACTGGTGGACGCGGACGTAGCCGCGGGTCTCGGTGCCGTGTTCGCCCGCCTCGCGCCGGAAGTTCGGCGAGTACGCGACGTACTTCAGCGGGAGGTCCTCGTCGACGAAGATCTCGTCGCGGTGCATGTTGGTGACCGGCACCTCCGCGGTCGGGAGCAGCCAGAGATCGTCGTCGTCGTAGGGCTCGTCGTTGTCCGCGCCGAGGCGGTAGGCGTCCTCGGTGAACTTCGGGAACTGGCCGGTGCCCCGCATCGAGGCCGAGTTGACCGCGATCGGCGGGAAGACGTCGACGTAGCCGCTCTCGCGGTGGACGTCGAGGAAGAACTGGATCAGCGCGTGTTCGAGGCGAGCGCCGTCGCCTTTGAGGAACTGAAACCCGCCGCCGGCGACCTTCGCGCCGCGCTCGAAGTCGACGAGTTCGAGGTCCTCGCCCAGGTCGTAGTGCGGGACGATCTCCGCGGGCAGCTCGCGCAGGTCGTCGAACCCTTCGCGCCGGCGCTCGACGTTCTCGCTCTCGTCGGCCCCGACGGGCACCTCGTCGGCCGGAATCTGGGGGAGCCGCAGCAGCCCCTCCTCGAGTTCGGTCTCGAGGACGTCGGCCCGGTCCTCGATCTCCTCGAGTTCCGCTTTGAGCTCGTTCGAGCGCTCGATCGCCGCCTCGGCCTCCTCCTCGGCGCCCTCGCGTTTGAGCTCGCCGATCCGCTGGCTCACCTGATTGCGCTCGTGGCGCAGGTCGTCGCCGCGAGCTTTGAGCTCGCGCCACTCCTCGTCGACGGCGAGCAGGCGATCGAGGTCGAAGTCGACGCCCTTCTGATCGAGGGCCGCCCGTACCTCATCGGGGTTCTCGCGCACGTAGGTCCGATCGAGCATTCGTTGCCGACGGGTTTCTCGCCGCCGGGCAAAACCGTATCGGAACGCCGGGCGTGACCGCCTCGCGCGGACCCTCGCCGCGCTCCTTCGACAGTCGGCTGCTCGCCGACGAGCCGAACCGTTATGGCCTCCCCGTACGAGCGGTCGAGTATGGACGAGACGCTCCGTGATCTGCTCGCCGGCAACGCCGACCACGTCGCCAACACGCCTCGGGACGCGCTCGAATCGGTGCAAGACGGACAGCGACCCAGCGTCGTCTCCATGTGCTGCTCGGACTCGCGGGTCTCGCAGGAAGGGATGTGGGCCGTCGACCGACCGGGCGAGCACTTCACGCCGAGTAACATCGGCAACCAGGTCTGGGACGCCGACGTGGGCGAACGCATCGTCAACGGCAGCGTGCTCTACCCGATCCACCACTGCGGCACCGAGACGGTCGCGGTCGTGGGCCACACCGGTTGCGGAGCCGTTACCGCGGCCTACGACGTCGCACGCGGCGAACCCGCGCCCCGCCCCCTGGGCGTCTCGAAACTCGTCGAGCTGCTCGTCCCGGTCGTCGAATCGGGGCTGGCCGATTCCCGCGTCGACGCCTCGCCCGACGGGACGCCGGCCGACGGCGTCGACGAGGCGACGGTCCGCGACCAGCTCGTCGAGTACAACGTCCACGAACAGGTCGACTTCCTCCGCGAGGCGCCCGAGGTGCCGGATCGCGTCTCCGCGTACGGCTTCGTCTACGACTTCCACGGCACCTACGGCGACGACCTGGGCCGGACGTACCTGGTGAACCTCGACGGCACCACGGGACCGACGGCGATCCGGGACGCGACCCCCGAGACGGTTCGCGAGACGCTCGGGTCGACGTTCGACGCCGCCCTCGAGAGCCTGCTCTGACCGCCCGCACGCCGCGGTCGCCAGCGTTATAGCGATTCACCGCCCAGACACGACCGAACGAGATGGGTGCACTCTTCGAATCGGACGAGGCGTTCTACTTCGCGATCGGCGGCTTCGTCGCCGCGTGCTTTTGCGTCGGGCTGGCCGTGCTGGCGCTGGTCCGTCCGGCCGGAATCGGCACGCGAGAACTCGGCGGCTTCGTCGTCGGCTTCGGCCTGTTCATGGCGTCGTACGTCATCGCGATGGTGGTCTACCGGTACGTTCCGTCGTGAGGACGGGAGCCGGTGGCGGTCCGATGGCGCGGAACCGCTCCGGTCCACTTCGAGGTCCGACCCGCACCTGGCTCTCCCGACCGGCCCGGCTCGACGCTCTCGCTACTCGTCCATCGCCCCATCCGACCTCACCGTCTCGTCCGGGCCGACGGAATCCAGCCCGCACCCGTCGTTCGAAGTCGGAAAGGTTATCAGTGCGACGCTCCTCCGTTCAGAAGCAATGGCGAAAGGAACCGTTGATTTCTTCAACGACACTGGCGGCTACGGATTCATCGAGACTGAGGACGCGGACGACGACGTATTCTTCCACATGGAAGATATCGGCGGCCCGGACCTTGAGGAAGGACAGGAACTCGAGTTCGAAATCGAGCAGGCCCCCAAGGGCCCGCGCGCGACGAACGTCGAGCGCCTGTAAGGCGAATTCGTTGAGGTATCGGCACTTGACTGCAGTATTTTTCGTTCCGTAGCGACGGCGATCGCTCGCGTGGACTTCGGGTTCGATGCAGCCATCCCCCGCGGCGAATTCGCCGTACGTTCGACGGGTCGTTCGGCGTCGAACCGATCGAGTCGCCACAGAGACCGATCGAATTTTTGCGCCGACCGGAGTACGGTCGACTATGTCCGAGCCACTCCTGCGACGCGCCGACGAGATCGAATACGAACCGGTCGAGGCCGCAGACGGCCTCGCGAAAGGCGTCCTCGTCGCCGAGGAACACGGGGCGCCGAACTTCGCCATCCGTCGCTTCACGCTCGAAGCGGGCGGCGAGGTACCCGAGCACACGAACGAGGTCGAACACGAACAGTACGTCCTCGCCGGGGAGTACGTCGTCGGGATCGACGGCGAGGAACACACCGTCTCCGCCGGCGACTCGCTGTTCATCCCGGCGGGCGTCCCCCACTGGTATCGCAACGAGAGCGACGAGGACGGCGCGTTCCTCTGTGCGGTTCCCAACGGCGACGACGCCATCGAGCTGGTCGAGTAACCTCGCACTCGTCGACCGGCCGCTGATCGCCGAGCCCGCCATCAAGAACGGCCGGCTCGACTCTCTGGCGTCCAGAGCGACCTTCAGGCGTCCAGTTCGACGTCTCGAAGCTCGGCCAGCGCGTCGTCGAGGGCCTCCCGAGCCGCGGCCTCGCCGTGGAAGGCCGCGAGCGATCGCAGGCGGTTCTCGATTGCGGCGGTGCAGGCGTCGATCTCCTCGTACCAGTCGTAGCCGTTCTGCTTCATCAGGTAGTGGATCGTCGCCCAGAAGCCGATCGGGACCGGGTTCGCCTCGCTCGATTCCCCGACGGCCGGCAGGTCTTCGTCGAACGCCGCGAGGACGTCGAGGGTGAACCGCGAGGCCAGCGGCCGGAGCCGGTAGGCTCGCTCGCCGCCCACGGCGCCGAAGTTCTCGATCGACTTCGCCCGCGCGCTCTCGTAGGCCGGTTCGAAGGATTTCGTCTCCCAGTCCTCGAGCGGTCCGTCCGCTCGCACCGCCTCCCAGTGGGATCGCTCGGCCTCGACGAGGCGGTCGAGGGACTCGCCGTTCAGCACGAGGATCACGCCGCCGCCCTCGAGGGTCGTGCCGCCCTCGAGTTCGATCCGGCCGTGCTCCGCCCGTGCTCCCGAAGCACCAGAACCACGCGCGGTCGAACCCGTCGTGGGCCTCGAAGCGCTCCCAGGCGTCGATCATGTACGCCCTGAGGAAGGATCGTTCGGCCGATCGATCGGCGAGGTCGAACGTCACCTGCACGCTCTCCATGGATCGAGCGTCGAAACCCCGTCTGATATCCCTTCTGGTGGCTGTCATCTACCGTCGGCGGGCCGGCCGGCCGACACCCAGCATACTGGGCGGAACGTTTTCCTCGGACGGTCGCGAACGATTCACGTCATGCGGGAAGCGGACGTCGCGGTCGACGACGACGCGTACGAGGCGATGGGGATCGAGGCGCTCGTCGGCCGCTGCGAGGCGGCGGGGCTCCGCGAGCTGGAGGAACTCGCCTGTCACGGGACGGGCGCGCTCGTCCGGGTGACGGTCGAGTCGCGGATCGACGAGTCGCGCCTCGCCGACCTCGACCCCGTCGACGACTGGCACTACGTCGACGAGACGGACGCGGGCCACGTGTACCGGATCGCCTTCACCGCGCCGTCGCTCCCGGAGGACGTCGCGGCGTCGGCCGCCGACCTCGTCGGGACGTGCGACCCGGATCTCTCGGGCGAGGCGACGACGCTGTCGCTCGTCGGCCCGCAGGCGTCCATCGCCGAGACCATCGACGGCTACGCGGCCGCGGGCGTCTCGCCGGATCTTCGCCGCCTCACCGCCTACGAGGGCCGATCCGGGCCGCTCGACGCGCTGACCGACCGCCAGCGCGAGGTGTTGCGGACGGCGTTCGAACTGGGGTACTACGACGTGCCGCGAACGGCCGCGACGACGGACGTCGCCGCCGAACTCGACCTTGACGACTCGACCGTCTCCGAGCACCTCCAGCGCGCGGAACGGAACCTGCTGGCTCGGCTGTTCGAGTAGCCGGTTCGTCACCGCGTCGCGCGAACGATCTCGCCGGTTTCGAACGAGGATTCGCCGGCGCCGTCACCGCGTCAGCGCCTCGGCGAACGCGGTTGCGCCGTCGAGCGGCAGCCCCACGGTCGCCGCGTCGACCGACGCCGCCCACCGCTCGTAGGCAGCCCGCGTCGGAAACGCTTGCACGTACGGACAGACCGCCGCGTAGGTTTCGGCGCGCGTCGGTCCGTCCGTTCCGGCCGTCGCGTCGGCGGCCACGCCGAGCGAGAAGACCGCGCGCTCGGGCCTGGCGCGCAGTTCGTCGGTGCCGACGGCCCGCGCGCGTACGACCGTTCCTTCGGGGCTGCGCGTTCGAACGTCGACCGGTCCGTCGGCCAGGGCCGCGAGCACGACGGCGTCGTAGAAGCAGGCGAAGTAGTACCGCTCGCCGTCGAGCTCGCCCCAGTGGTCGGTCTCCGCGTCGGCGTGACAGAGGTCCGAGCGGGTGATCGAGCCGCCGACGCCCCGGCGTATTTCGCGGGCCCACTCGCGGAGCGTGGTGACGGACTCCACGCCGAGGAACCCCTCCAGGGACCGTCGCAGGTCCCGCGGGAGGTCGACGTCGAGGGCCGCGCGATCGACCGGCGCTCCGGATCCACCGCCCGCATCGGACTCCGTCGTCGCTCCCGTTCGGTCCGCGTTCGGTGCGTCGTCGCAACAGTGGCGGTCGTCGGTCGGCATGGACGACCCGACGGCGGCCACGGCCAGGGGCGTATCTCCCAGCCGGCTGGGCCCCTTTTTCGGGTCGCCCCCTCGGCGGCGACCCGGCTCGCCGCCTTCAACCGAGGTCGCGCCGGGCGAACGATCGGTAGCCGATCGCGAGCGGGAGGAGTCCCCAGGCGAGCAGGACCGCGATCGCCATCCAGTCACCCAGGTACCACGGAACCTCGCCCGCGAGTCGGGCTTCGGCGCCGTACCGGGCGGCGACGGCGCCCGTCGGCAGGTCCTCGAGCGGCAGGTACGGCACCGCCTGGACCGGTTCGTCGAGGACGCGACCGGCGAGGACGCGGTAGGCCTCGAGCGGGTTGAGTCGGATCAGGAACAGGTACCACCGCGTCACTTCGACGCCGGGGAGCGTTCCGGAGACGGCGTAGTAGAGCCCGACGACCGCGGGTTTCCAGAAGAACACCGCGGCCACGAAGGGAGTGACGGTCAGGCTCATCGCTCGCCCTCGCGTCGACGCGAGGGCCGACCCGCCCACCGCCAGGGCTGTGAAGACGACACCCAGCAGGGCCGTGGCGGCGACGAAGCCGACGGTCCTGCCGAGCGGCGGTACGCCGTAGAGCCCGACGACGAGAGCGGCCGAGACGCCGAGCCCGACCGCCAGTCCGGCCAGCGTGAGGGCGGCCCGCCCGACGAGCTTGCCGCCGACGATCGCGCCCCGGGTGAACGGGAAGCCGAGGAGGACCCGCAGACTCCCCGACCGGAGTTCGCCGGTCACGGCCGTGTAGCCGGCGACGAGGGCGACGCCGGGGACGAACAGCTGGGCCAGCATGGCGACGCCGGCCAGCGCGATCTCCGGGGTGACGGTCTCCGCGCCGCGGACCAGTTCCTCGGCCGCGAGCAGGGACGTGACGACGAACGCGACGAAGGTGCCCGTAATTCCCCAGAACACCTTCGAGCGCACGCCGTCCTCGACGTCTTTCCGCGCGACCTTGCGCCAGGTCGCCGTCATTCGCCGGCCACCTCCGGGTGGCCGGCCGGTTCGTCGCGCCGCGCCTCGGCCGACGGTGCGCGTTCCGGCTCGTGGAACGGCCGATCGGCCGCGCCCGCGGTCCCCCTCGTGTAGGCGGTGAAGACCGCCTCCAGCGAGGGGTCGGAGGCGTCGATGTCGAGAATCGGAACGTCGGTCGCGGCGAGGCGGGTGACGACGTCGGCCTTGGCCGCCGGCTCGGACGTTTCGACGATGAGCGTCCCGTCGGCGTAGCGGGTCGCCGCGACGCCTTCCATTCCGTCGACGTCGATCGACGGCGCCTCGGGGATCCGCAGTCGCAACTCGCTGCCGCGGCCGACGGCGCGGCGGAGGTCGTCGATCGGATCGACGGCGACCAGTTCCCCGTCGGCCAGGATCGCGACGCGATCGCAGACGGCCTCGACCTGCCCGAGGACGTGGCTCGAAAACACCACCGTCGCCCCGCGTTCGGCTTCCTCGCGGATGATCGACCGCAGGCGCTTGATCCCGTGCGGATCGAGCCCCGACGACGGTTCGTCGAGGACGAGGAGGTCCGGCTCGCCGATCAACGCCATCGCCAGCGCGAGTCGCTGGGCCATCCCGGTCGAGTACTCGGCGGCCGGTCTGGCCGCGTCCGCGTCGGCCAGTCCGACGCGTTCGAGCAGGGCGTCTGGGTCGTCCGTCGCGTCGGCCCACTCGATCGCGAGTTCGAGGTGTCGTCGCCCGGTGAGGCGGTCGTAGAGTCCCAGCCCCTCCGGCAGGACGCCGATCCGCTCGCGAATCGCCTGCCGCTCGGTTTCCGCGTCGTGGCCGAGCACCGACGCGCGCCCCGCCGTCGGGCGTGCGAGTCCCAGGAGCACGTCGATCGTCGTCGACTTCCCCGCGCCGTTCGGCCCCAGCAGACCGAACACCTCGCCGCGCTCGACGGTCAGGTCGAGCCCCGCGACGGCCGTCACGCGATCCTCGCCCGCCCCGTAGTCCTTTCCCAGCCCGTGCGTCTCGATAGCGAAGGGGACGTCTTCGGTCCCCTCGATCGGTCGCCGTGCCATGTCCGGACGAAGGGGTCCGCGCACCCAGACCGCTGTGCCCAGTCCACTGGGACCCTTGAACGGCTGTTCGGCTCCACTCTCGAAACCGACTCGCCAGCGTCGCGAGCGTGTCGGTTTCGCTGTGAGGGAACGGCGCCGTTCGGCTCCTATCGCCGCTCCCCCGGTGAGTGGTGCTGTGCGGGCTATGCGGTGGCTGTTGCTGTGCGGGTTGTGCAATGTCGATCACCGACGGCGAGGCCGGAGGCCGAGCCGTCGGCCTTTTTCATCGAAGTTTTTGCGCAAGCGGTTCGCCGGAGGCGAACCCGCCGCGCAAAAAGTTCGGTTCGGTTCGCTCCCCCTCGACGTCGAGGGTGTCCCTTCAAGGGCTGGACGCTGGTGAGTTTCGATCGAACAGACTGATCCCCTACATGCAATCAGACGACACCCGAGGCACCCGTAGCGACGGCGGCGATTCGCGCTCCGTCACCGACGAGCGCTCCCCGAACGAGCGAGCGACCCGGAGTGTCATACGGGCCGTCGCCTGCGCATTGGATAGGGAGCCGCTGCATCTCGCGCCGCTGTACGAGACCGTCGACCCGGACGCTCTCGATCGGCTCTTCGACGGCGACCGTCGCGGCGGGAACGGGTCACTCCAACTCTCATTTCGCTACGAGTCGTGCGAGGTCACGCTGTACGCCGACGGCCGGACGGTCGTCGAGCTCGTCGCCGAACGCGACGGGGCTGATTCCGCATCTGCCGACCGTCAGTGAATGGGCTAGGCGGCCCCGTCCTCGAAGATCGCCGCCAGGAGCTTCCGTTCCGCGGCGCTGATGTGCTCGGAGAACGTGGCGGAACTGATTCCGAGTCGATCGGCGATTTCGCTCCCGGTATGGCGGCGCGGCCAGTCGTAGTACCCCATCTCGAAGGCCATTTCGAGCACCTCCCGCTGGCGATCCGTCAGGGTCGATCGTAGCAACCGGGGAATCGCCGACCGGGCGAAGAGCGGCTCGATAGACGCCTTCTCTCGCTTCGATACGGCCGCCGCGTCCGGGTGTGCGGAGAGAAAGCCCGCCATGATCGCGCCGGCATCGTACCGCGCGGGGACCTCCGCGACGATCCGACCCTGCCCGTCGTCACCGATCACCTGGCGGGGCAACGCGCCGCGTTTGGCCAAGTCCACGGCGGGACAGTCGCCGGAAACGAGAAATTCGTAGAGGCAGCGTCCCTCGCTCGTCTCCAACCGCGCGGCAGAGACCGTCTCGAGCTGTGCGACGGCCGTCTCGATCCGGCCGTCGGCGTCGTCGCTGACGGTGAAGTACTCGGCGTAGCGATCGTCGGGACGGGGGAGCAGTTTCGCGAGCGCGACGCGGCAGGAGGCCGCGTCCGAGGCGCCGACGAAGGGGTACGACGGATCCCGCAGGCGAAGTTCGATCTCGACGACCCGTCCGGGGGCACCACCGGGAGTCGAATCTGACATTCACTCGGACGATAGCCCGGTTTCCGTAAGGCCCTTCGGCCGAATTCTTGTGAGGGTCCGTGAACGTCGGTCGGCCGGGAGGCGCTGGCGGTCGGCGACGTCGTCGCGGTCGGGCGGAGGCGAAGCGGATCGTCCGGGCCGAGTACGGTACGATCCGGGTGGATCGCCCGAGGAAGAGCTGTCACCGGCGGGGTTCGCCGGCGAACCGAACTGCCCCGAAGGCGACTCACGTCGGGCCCGACTCCCCCGAGGTCGTCGAGTCGCTCGGACAGGTAATGGGAGTAGGCGGACGTTCCGACGGCGGTCGCGACCGTCGGGACCGGGAGGAAGTTGATCGCCAGGTCGCCGAAGGCGAGGCCGACGAGCGTGACGCCGGCGGTGAGTTTGAACAGGCGGCCGGCTAGCGCGTTGGTTCGATCCCACACCGCCGCGGAGTGCAGCGTCCAGGGGGCTCCGGACGCCGACGAACCAGTTGCGCTCGGCGTGGGTGAGGAGCACGCCGACGTAGTACAACAGGACCGCGACCGCCGCCAGCACGAGCAGCGCGAAGTCGAACTCGTGGCCGAGGTTGAAGCCGACGATCCCGACGTGGATGATCGACAGGAACGCGGCCAGCGCGACGACGAACCAGTCGTAGTGGAGCCGGAACGATTCGACGTTCGCGCCGAGCGGGTCGATCAAGGGGAGCACGGCGAGCAGTCCGACGAGCACCGACGCGAGCGCCGGGAGCAACGCCAGGACGGGGACGGCGGCCATCGTCCCGTCCGGCCCGCCAGCGGCGTTCCAGTGAATCGCCAGCCGCTTCGGGAGACGGGGCGACCAGCGCGGCGGGGCCGATCAGGCCGATCGCCAGACGGAAGCGGTGGCGCGATCGCATGGGCGTGACACGGCGTGGCAACCCGGTGAATCGCCTCGGGGTCAAGCCCCGTGGTATTGCCGTGTCCGCTGATAAACGTGCTCGTGACCGACGCGTTCGAAGCTGCTGGGCGCGTTCTCGCGGGCGAGGATCAAGGTAGATGCGTGGCGGAGACGAGCGGGCACTCACCCCGACGGGGCGCCCACGCGGACGTCGGCGATCACTCACGATGCGGTGCGTCGGGCTCGTCGATCGTCACCCCGTTCGGGTGGACGACCTGGGCGACCGGGTCGTACCGAACGATGTCGTGGCCGGCCAGGCGGGGGAGGTGGTTGTGGTGGAGTTCGACGGAGATGGTCGTCGCCCGGTCGGCCGACGGCGGTTCCGTCGACGCTTCTCGGTCGGCGATCTCGCCGGCCAGAGTCTCGAGATCGATCGACGTCACCCGGCCCTCGAGCACGGCGATGGCGATCCGCCGTCGATCGACTGCGAGGAGGCGGTGGCGCTCCGCGGCGGTGAGATCGACCGCGTTCGACCAGTTCTCTCCGTCGACCCCGGACTCGTGTAGTGTGTCACTCATGGGTATCACGTCGGCGTCGGCTACCTCGTGTAGAAGACGTTCGGCCCCCTAAGTGATCACTAGAGCTGTGTAGGTTCGCTCGGCGGTGATTGCCGAAGTGATCGCAGAAAGCTATTCAGCTACGTATGATAGCTCTCCGACTCGAATCGCTTCGGTTACGCGAGTAGTCGCCTCCGTCGACGGAACTTTCTTGTGTTCGTGTGGCGGTTCGTTCGGGCATGGATCCCGGTTCGCTGACCCCGTCGCTTCGGGAAACCCTGGCCGTCTTCGAGCGCTCCGAGGAACCCCGGACGACGCCGGAAGTCGCGGAGCAGCTCGATCTCGGCCGACGAAGTACCTACGCGCGACTGGAGCGACTCGTCGATCACGATCGCCTCGAGACGAAGAAGGTCGGGGCGAACGCCCGCGTCTGGTGGCGTTCGGACGACGACGGCGAGGGCGAGGAGTTCCGCCGGCTCGTCGAAGCGGTCGACGAGTACGCCATCTTCACGCTCGACGCGGACGGTCACGTCCGGAGCTGGAACCCCGGCGCCGAGCGCATCAAGGGCTACGCCGCCGAGGAAATCCTGGGCGAACACTTCTCGGCGTTCTACACGGACGAGGACCGCGAGGCGGGCGTGCCGGCCGACAACCTGGCGCGGACGGCCGACGAGGGCGTCGTCGAGGACGAGGGCTGGCGGGTTCGCGCCGACGGCTCGCGCTTCTGGGCGAACGTCACGATCACGGCGATCCGCGACGCGGACGGCGATCTCGACGGGTTCGCGAAGGTGACCCGGGACATGACCGAGCGACGCGAACAGGAACGACGCCTCCAGCGCGAGCGCGACCTCGTCGAACGGATCCTCGAGACGAACCCCGTCGGAACGATGGTCGTCGATCCCGACGGCGAGATCACGCGTATCAACGATCGAGCGAGGGAGATCCTCGAGATCGACGACGACGAAGCGTCCGGGTACGACCCCGGTGACCGGCCGGTCTACGACGTCGACGGGGAGCCGGTTTCCGTCGCGGATCATCCGGCGTCGCGGGTCCTGTCGACGGGGGAGGCGGTGTACGACTGGCAGGCTCGCGTCGAGGTTCCCGGCGGCGGGTCGCGGTGGCTCTCGGTCAACGCCGCGCCCGTGCGCGACGAGGACGGCGACATCAAACGCGTCGTGACGACCGGCGAGGATATCACCCAGCTCAAGGCCCAGGCCGACCAGCTCGAACGCCAGCGAGACGAGTTGCGCGCGGAGCTCGACGACGTCTTCACGCGGATCGACGACGGGTTCGTCGCCCTCGACGAGTCGCTGCGCTTCGTCTACGTCAACGAACGGGCGGCGTCGTTACTCGGCCGCGAGGTCAGCGAACTCACCGGCGAGTACGTCTGGAACGCCTTCGACCCGGCGCAGTTCGACACCGACGCGTTCGAGACGGCCCGCTCGACGGGAGAGACGACCTCGTTCGAGCAGTACTACGAACCCCTCGATACCTGGTTCGACGTGCGCGTCTACCCGTCCGACTCCGGCCTGTCGATCTACGTTCGCGACGTCA
Source organism: Halovivax limisalsi (assembly GCF_023093535.1). Classification (NCBI taxonomy): domain Archaea; kingdom Methanobacteriati; phylum Methanobacteriota; class Halobacteria; order Halobacteriales; family Natrialbaceae; genus Halovivax; species Halovivax limisalsi. The sequence continues at coordinate 3,716,025 of NZ_CP095757.1, read as the reverse complement.
CCGAGCGCAAGGCGCGCGAACGCGAGCTCGAACGCTACGAAACCATCGTCGAGACGGTCCAGGAGGGAATTTACGCCGTCGACCAGGACGGCGCGTTCACGCTGGTCAACGAACCCTACGAGGCGATGGCCGGCCACGGTCGCGAGGAACTGCTCGGCGCGGACGTCTCGACCGTAATCGACGACGAGGCGGTGCTCGAACGGGCCGCGGAACTGGAATCGGAGCTGGCGGCCGGCGAGCGAGAGACGGGGTCGATCCGGGCGGAACTCACCGACGCCGACGGCGACTCCCTGATCGGCGAGGCGACCTTCTCGCTCATGGAGACCGACGACGGCTACGAGCGCGTCGGCGTCGTCCGGGACGTCACGGAGCGAATCGAGCGAGAGCGGGAACTGAAGCGCTACGAGACGATCGTCGAGACCGTCAGCGACGGCATCTACGTCCTCGACGACGAGTTTCGATTCACCTCGGTCAACGACGCCTACGTGGAGATGACGGGCTACGACCGCGACGAATTGCTCGGCGCCCCGAGTTCGCTCGTCGTCTCCGAGGACGTGACGGACGACTCGTTCGAACGCGTCGCCGCGCTCGCCGAGAGCGGCGGTGGCAGCGCCGTCCTCGAGGCGGACATCGAGCGGGCCGACGGGACCACGCTGCGGGCGGAGAGTCGGTTCTCCCCGCTCGAACGCGCCGACGGCGCCGTCTGGAAGGTCGGCGTCGTCCGCGACGTCAGCGAGCGCGTCGAACGCGAGCGACGGCTCCGACGACAGGTCGACCAGCAGAGCGCCGTCGCCGATCTCGGCCAGCGGGCGGTCGACGCGGCCGACCTCTCGTCGGTGCTCGCGGACGCCGCGGACCGCGTCGTCGAGACGCTCGGGATCGATCGGTGCGTCGTCCTCGAGCACGACGAGGAATCCGACGCGCTCGGCGTCTCCCGGTGGGCCGGCGAGCCGGCCGAGGCTGCCGCCGAGGCCGCCAGGGACGTCGACGAGCGGGGACCGGCGACCCGCGCGTTCGAGACCGGCGATCCGATCGTCGTCGAGGACGTCGCTGGCGACGACCGATTCGCGGCGTGGGCGGCCGACCGCGACGCGGAACGCGTCGTCGCGACGCCCGTCGGCCCCGCGGACGACCCCTGGGGCGTGCTCGTGGCCGCCGACGCGAGCGAGGGCTCGGTCGCCGATCACGACGTGGCGTTCGTCCAGTCCGTCGCGACGATCCTGGCGTCGGCGATCGACCGTCACGAACGGGAGCAAGCGCTGGTCCACCAGCGCGAGCAGCTGGCATCGATGAACGACCTCTACGCGGTGCTGCGCGAGATCACGGTCGACGTCATCGAGCAGTCGACGCGCGCGGAGATCGAGGAGACGGTGTGTGCGCACCTCGCCGACGCGACCTCGTACCGCCTCGCCTGGATCGGCGAGGCGGACGCGACCAGCCGGACCGTCAGCGTTCGCACCGCCGACGGCGAGACGGACTACCTCGAGGACGTCACGATCTCGATCGATCCGGCCGACGAGCGAGCCGACGGCCCCACCGGCCGCGCGTTCCGGACCGGCGAGTTACGGACGTCGACCGACCTCGCCACCGAGGACCGGTTCGAGCCCTGGCGCGAGGCGATCGACGGGCACGACGTTCGCTCCTCGGCCGCGGTCCCGATCGTCGACGAGGGGACTATCTACGGGGTGTTGAACGTCTACGCCGATCGTCCGCGGGCCTTCGAGGGCCGGGTGGGCGATCTCCTCGCGCAACTCGGTTCGATCGTCGGCCACGCGATCGCGGCCGCGGAGCGCAAGCGGGCCCTGATGAGCGACGAACTCGTCGAACTCGAGTTCGAGATCCGCGACATCTTCGAGACGTTCGAGGCGGAGGCCGAGGCGGCTGGTCGGATCGAGATCGACCACGCGATGCCGATGGACGAGGACTTCCTCGTCTTCGGATCGACGACGCCCGAGGCCGTCGACGCGCTCGAGACGCTCGCCGACTCGCTGCCGTTCTGGGAGTCCCTCGCGATCACGGGCGAGACCGAGCCGACGTTCGAGGCGCGGCTCTCGGAACCGCCGATCCTCTCGACCGTCGCCTCGTTCGGCGGCCGCGCCGAACGCACCGTCATCGAGGACGGCGACTGCCTGGTTCGAGTGCAACTCGCGCCGAGCGTCGACGTCCGTCGGGTGGTCGAGACGCTCGAGGCGTCCTATCCCGACGTCGACCTGCGGCGACGGCGGCAGGTCACCCGCGAACCGGAGGTCGAGATGCCGAGTACGCACGTCCTCTCGTCGCTCTCCGACCAGCAGCGACGGACCCTGGAGACGGCTCACCACGCGGGATACTTCGACTGGCCGCGAGAGCGATCGGGCGAGGACGTGGCCGCCTCCCTCGACATCGCCCCGGCGACCTTCCACCAGCACCTCCGGAAGGCCCAGCGGAAGGTGTTCGACGCCGTGTTCGACGCCGCCCGGGTGTAGGGATCGTCGCGGGATCGCCGTCGACTGGCGGCCGTTGCGGGTTGCTTCCCGCCTTCGCCGTCAGTCTCGGATCGCGGTCGAACTCCTCGTTGGGTTAGGACGACCCAAATCGACGCGCTTTTCAACTATTAGGCAAACCTAAACCGCAACGATGAGACCGACATCGCGACGGGAGACGCTCGCCGCGTCCGCGGCGGCGGCTTCGCTGCTGGCTGGCTGTGTGAGTGGAACCGAGGACGGCGATGATTCGAACGGCGACGCCGACCCCTACGAGGTGTCGATGGCGCCCGTCGGAACCGTCGAGTTCGACTCGGTACCGGAGACGTACCTCAGCTACGAATCGACCTACGCGGAGATGGGCGTCGCCCTCGGCGTCGGCGACGGGCTCCGGGCCGTCGGAAACAAGGGTCGATTCCTCACCGGGAACTTCGACGAGCTCGGGATTCCGTACACGAGCGGGGACGAACTCGCGCAACTGTGGGACGACGGCATCGACGTCGAACGCTTCTACGATCTGGACGTCGACGTCCACCTGGTCGATCCCAACTGGTTCGAGTACAACTTCGGCTCGCTCGACGCCGACGACGTCGACGAGATCGCCTCGATCGCCCCGTTCGTCGGCAACACGATCTTCAGGCGCACCGACTCGTGGCACGATTACGAGTACTACACGCTGTACGAGGCGTTCGAGAAGATCGCCAAGGTATTCCAGCGCGAGGATCGCTACGAGGCGTTCTCGGCGTATCACGACGAGATCCTCGAGAGCGTCGACGCGGCGCTACCGCCCGCGTCGGAGCGCCCGAACGCCGTCGCGATCTACGGCGGCGAGGAGCCCGACCAGTTCTCCCCGGGCCGGATCGACGGCGGCGGCGTCGATTCCAAACACTTCCGCGACCTGGGGCTCGAGGACGCGTTCGCGGGGACCGGGGTCGAGGGGATCAGCACGAACAACCGCACGCAGATCGGCTACGAGACGCTGCTCGATGTCGATCCGGACGTCATCTTCCTCCGGGGTCACGAACACAAGAGCCGAGACGAGTTCGAATCCACGACGGTCGCGTACATGGAAGACCACGGTCTCGGCGGGGATTTGACGGCCGTCGAGGCGGGCCGCGTGTACCGGGCCGGGCCGGTCTACCTCGGTCCGATCTCGCACCTGTTTACGCTCGAGCGGGTCGCGGGTGAACTGTTCCCCGATCGGTTCGACGGACCTCTCTTCGACCGCGATCGGGTCGGAGACATCGTCACGGGCGACGCCTGACCATGGCCGGCCCGGCATCGGGGGCGGAATCGGCTCGCCCGCCCGCGCTGGCGGACCGACTCCGTCGGCTCGACCCGAGCCTCGCGGCCGTCGTCCTCGGCAGCCTCGCGCTCGTCGTGACCGGGCTCGTGATACAGGTTCGATTCGGCGACTACAGCATGTCGCTGCGCGAGGTCTGGTTCGCGCTGCTGGACGCCGACGTCTGGTACGACCCGCACGTCCTCCTCTCGCTGTTCCTCGGTGAGGACCTGATGCGAACGCTGCTGTTCGTCCCGGAGAGCTACCAGCTACCGGAGCTGGCGCGGAACACGAAGGTCGTCTGGCACCACCGGATTCCGCGCGTGCTGGTCGGCATCATGGTCGGACTCAACTTCGCGGTCAGCGGCACCATCTTCCAGGCGGTCACCCGGAACGAGTTGGCGAGTCCCTACACGCTCGGGGTCACCAACGGGGCCGCGTTCGTCGTCATCCTGGCGCTGGTGTTCGCCCCCGGGCTGGCGGGTTCGCTGCCGCTGCTCGCGGGCCTCGGCGGCGCAGCGGCGTTCCTCGTCGTCTACACGATCGCCTGGAAGGGCGGCACCAGCCCCGTCAGACTCGTCCTCGCCGGCATCGTCATCGCCTACATCTGCACGTCGCTCCAGCACGCCGCCTACACGTTCGCCGAGGACGTCACGACGTTCAAGACGGCGATCAACTGGACGATGGGGTCGCTGACCGGCGCGGGCTGGGGCGAGGTTCGCATCGTCTTCCCGTGGACGGTCGCCACGATCGCCCTGTCGATCGCCGGCGCGCGGCAGCTCGACGTCCTCTCGCTGGGCGAGGAGACCGCGTCCGCGCTGGGGATGTCGGTCGAGCGGATCCGCTTCGGCCTGTCGGCGGTGGCGATCCTGGCGGCGTCCTCGGCCATCGCGGTCGCCGGCGTCGTCGCCTTCGTCGGCCTCATCGTCCCGCACATGGTGCGGACGATCGTCGGGAGCTCCCACTGGCGGCTGCTGGTGGGCTGTTGTTTCGTCGGGCCGGCGCTGCTGGTCGTCGCCGACGTCGGCGCCCGCCTGGGCGCCCAGTTGCTCGTCGACACGCCGGTCCAGCTGCCGGTCGGCGTCGTGACCGGCATCATCGGCGGCACCTACTTCGTCTACCTGATGCGTCGACGCACCAACCTGGGTGAACTCTAACCGTGTCCGAACCACTTCACCACCGAGAGACCGACCGTACCGACTCCGAACCACCCGCCGAGGACCCGGACCGGCCCGACGGTCGGGCCGCAGCGGAGACGGGCGATCGCCAGCCGTCCGACGCGGACGGGACCGGAACGGCCAGCCAGCTCGTCGGTGACTCGCTCGCCCTCGGCTATCCGTCGACCGACGAGCCGATCGTCGAGGTCGAGCGGATCGACCTCCCGGCCGGCGAGGTGACCGCACTGGTCGGTCCGAACGGCAGCGGCAAGTCGACCCTGCTGCGAGCGCTCGCCCGCCAGCTCGAGCCCGAGGCTGGGGAAGTACTGTTCGACGACACCGACGTCCGGTCGTTCGGGAACAAGGAGTTCGCCCGTCACGTGGGGCTGCTCTCCCAGGAGCGCGACTCGCCGGGATCGATCAGCGTCGAGGAGTTGCTCGATCACGGCCGGTACCCCTACCGCGGGTTCTTCGAGGGGCCGGACGACGCGGACCGCGCGGCCATCGAACGCGCGATCGAACGCGTCGGGATCGAGCACCTGCGCTCGGCCGACCTCGACTCGCTGAGCGGCGGCCAGAAGCAACTCGTCTGGGTCGCCATGGTCCTCGCCCAGGAGACGGACGTCCTGCTCCTCGACGAGCCGACGACGTACCTCGACCTGCACCACCAGCTGCGCGTGCTCGACGTGGTCGAACGCCTCTCGGCCGATCACGACGTGACCGTCGGCATCGTCCTCCACGACATCGGCCAGGCGGCCCGGTACGCCGACAACCTCGTCGCGCTCAAAGAGGGCTCGGTCTACGACTGGGGGCCCCCGGACGAGGTCGTCACGGACGTCCTCCTCGAGGAGGTGTTCGGCGTCGTCGCCTCGGTCGGCTACGGCGAATCGGGGCCGACGATCCTCCCCCACCGCGCCGTCGAGGAGTGAGCCCTCGGGTCTATACCTTTCGCCGAGCGGGCCGACCGGGTTTGTCACGCGACGACGGGCCACAACGATTAGCCGAGCGGGCCACCACTCACCACTATGTCCGATCGGTTCCTCGTGCTCGGCGACAACCACGGTGACACGTCGTCGCTCCGGCGCGTGCTGGACGACGCCGAGGGCGAAGCGCTCGACTACGTCGTTCACGTCGGCGATTTCACTCGCGCCTGGCGAGTTGCCAGACGCGAGGCCTCGGAACGAGCGAGCGGTGACCGGAAGGGAACCGCGAGACGCGAGGCCGACCGACGTGAGGCCTCGGAACGAGCGAGCGGTGACCGGAAGGGAACCGCGAGACGCGAGGCCGACGTGGAGGCGGGAACGCAACGCGGCGCCGAGCAACTCGCGGCCGTCGAACCGCTCCTCCGACGGCTCGACGACCGCGCCACGCACGGATTGGTGTGGGTCTACGGAAACCAGGACTTCTTCGGCGACCTCCCGACCGATCTCGACGTCGGAACCGAAATCCCCGAGGGCGGCCGCGTGACGGTCGGCGACCACACGTTCACGAACGCGCCGTACGACGCGAGCGAGGGCGAGATCCTGGTCACCCACGTGGAGAAGTGGTCGATCGTCGACCACTTCGACGGGCTCGCGCACTTCTGCGGAAATACCCATCGGGGCCGCCATCTGGACCGCCGCCTCAACGCGGCGTTTCTCCACTACTTGCATCCCGAGACCGAAGACCCGGTCTACGGCGGCTACTTCCTCGTCGAACTCGACGACGATGGGCTCGACGTCGAAGCGCGATCGATCGGATCGCTCGACCGACGCGAGTGTGAGCGCCACCGAGAGCGCGGCGTCCAGTTTCAACCGGCCGACCGGCCCTGCATGTTCTGCCGGGACGAGAGAACGCTCATGCGAGAGCTCGCGGCGTCGTCCTTCTACGGTCTGACCGGCCAGCCGGCTGGCGACGCGGTTCGGGTAGACGGCCGGACGGTGGCGTCGCGGGGCCCGTTCGAGGACGGCATAGCAACGCAGCGGGCCGACGCATCGGTCTCCCGGGACGCGCTCGTCGAGTGTGCCGTCGACCTGTGGGCGGATCCGCCCGCCGGCTTCCGCGAGACGTTCGCGGACTATCTCGAGAGCGTCCCAGAAGACCGGTACGCGCCCCTTGCGCGCACCGACGTCGGCACGTTCGAACTGGCGGACCGAAGCTACGCCTATTGAGCCTGGCCGGCGGTGCAATCGGCGGGCGAACCGGTCCGTCGCCATCGCCGCCTGGCGGCCCGCGATTCGGACAGCCTGGCCGGCGCGTCGCGCCGAGACGATGCGAACGACTCTTAAAATCCGCCCGTCTACGGGGGGACGTGTCGAAGCAGCTCCAGCAGGTCGAGACGCTCTTCTGTCACGCGACCGGCGACGACTACCTGGTCGTCGTCGAGCGTGACGGCGAGCGGCTGTTCCGGGCGAAACTCGACCTCTCGGAGACCTCGGCGGGCCCGCGGCCCGCGAAGTTCCGCCTCAAGGACGGTTCGAGCGAGCAGCCGCGCCAGCCCGACGAGTTCGTCGAGCTGGCCCGCCGGGCCCGGCGGATCCGGATTTCAGAGCAGACGCCGGCCGAGAAACGCGACGAACTGCTGGCGATGCTCTCGGGCTACCAGCTCGAGGACAAGGCGAAGGCGGTGCGGACCTGTCGCTACTGCGCGTCGGCCGGCCGGTACTCGCCGGTGACGACCGAGACGGCCGTCAAGGACGATCGCGACTGGATCTGCCGGGACTGCGCCCGGCAGGAACTCGAACGCCAGCTCTCCTACACCGGCGGCGTCACCGGCGCGGCGAAAGAGCGCCTGGAGGAGCTGATGATGGAGGTCCAGGACCTCCAGCGCATCGTCAACCTCCTGCAGGGACGGCTCGATCCGGAGTTGACCAAGTTCGATACGATCAGCGCGACGACCGACGAGGTCGACCCGGTTCGCGTCGACACGCTGGACCTGCATCCGGACCTGCAGGCGCTTCTGGAGGATCGATTCGATACCCTGCTGCCGGTCCAGAGCCTCTCGGTCGAGAACGGACTGCTTTCGGGCGAGGACCAGCTCGTCGTGAGCGCGACGGCGACCGGCAAGACGCTGGTCGGGGAGCTGGCGGGGATCGACCGCGTCCTGAAGGGCAAGGGAAAGCTGCTCTTCCTGGTGCCGCTGGTCGCGCTGGCCAACCAGAAGCACGAGGACTTCCGGGACGAGTACGGCCACCTCGTCGACGTCTCCATCCGCGTCGGGGCGAGCCGGATCGCCGACTCGGGCAACCGGTTCGACCCGAACGCCGACGTGATCGTCGGCACCTACGAGGGGATCGACCACGCACTGCGGACGGGCAAGGAGATGGGCGACATCGGCACCGTCGTCATCGACGAGGTCCACACCCTCAAAGAGCCCGAACGCGGCCACCGCCTCGACGGGCTCATCTCCCGGCTCAAGTACGTAACGGAGAACCGGGCGGCCGAACGAACAGGGTACGACGGTGCACAGTGGGTCTACCTGTCGGCGACCGTCGGCAATCCCGAGCACCTCGCGCGGACGCTGGAGTCGACGCTGATCGAGTTCGAGGAGCGCCCGGTCCCGATCGAGCGCCACGTCACCTTCGCCGACGGCGGGGAGAAGGTTCGCGTGGCGAACAAGCTCGTCAAGCGCGAGTTCGACACCAAGTCCTCGAAGGGCTATCGGGGGCAGACGATCATCTTCACGAACTCCCGCCGGCGCTGTCACGAGATCTCGCGCAAGCTCGAGTACGACGCGGCGCCCTACCACGCCGGGTTGGATTACAAGCGTCGCAAGACCGTCGAGCGCAAGTTCGGCGACCAGGAGCTCGCGGCGGTCGTCACGACGGCCGCGCTGGCGGCCGGGGTCGACTTTCCCGCCTCGCAGGTCGTCTTCGACTCCCTGGCGATGGGAATCGAGTGGCTCTCCGTCCAGGAGTTCCACCAGATGCTCGGCCGCGCGGGGCGCCCCGATTACCACGACGAGGGGAAAGTCTACGTCCTCGTCGAACCCGACTGCGCGTACCACAACTCGATGGAGGGGACGGAAGACGAGATCGCGTTCAAACTCCTCAAGGGCGAGATGGAGTCGGTGATGACCCACTACGACGAGGACGCGGCCGTCGAGGAGACGCTCGCGAACGTCACCGTCGGCGGGCGCGACGCCAAGCGACTCAACGACCGCATGCTGGGCGAGGTGCCGACGAAACACGCCGTCGGCAAACTGCTCGAGTACGACTTCATCGACGGCTTCGAGCCGACGCCGCTGGGTCGGGTCGTCACCGAACACTTCCTCGATCCGGGCGAGGCCTTCACCCTCCTCGACGGCATCCGGAAGGACGCACACCCCTACGACCTGATCGCCGACATCGAACTGCGAGACGCCGACCTGTAGGTCGACGACCCGTCCGAGACGACGCCGCTGGCGGTGTTCGAGCATCGATACTGCCCTCGGCGGTTCCGTTCGATATTTCCGGATCCACTGCCGACCAACTGCGGGGGTGGGGCACCCGAATAGTAACTTCGGTTACCATTCACCACAACCAGTTTCAATAGCCCATCTGTGGCCGGAAATATAAAGGGAGGTGGGGTGTATTATCGGATATCGCCGACGAGAAGCGCATGGATTCAGTGTCACCAGATTCGATCGAGCCGCCGGCGAACGTCCTCGTCTTGTGCGACTCCCGGGCGCACGCCGAGGGGTGCGCGTCATTGTGTACCCACGACGATTGCACCGCGCTCTTGCAGGTCACGTTCGCCGGGCAGGAGCGCGAACCGGAGACGCCGTCGGGCGGCGACCGCCAGCTCGGCGTGTTGTCGGTCGGCGACGTGATCCGCGCCGCGGAGGACGGCGGCGAGCCGGATTTCACCGGCCCGGTCGCGGTCGATACGGTCTCCGACCCGACCGACATGGGCGCCATCGGGGTTTCGATCAGTCGCTTCTGCAAGCAGTGGCACGATCATCGCATCGGCGTCTGTTTCGCCTCGCTCGACGCGCTCCTGCGCCAGACCGATCCCGAGACGGTCTTCGAGTTCACCGTCTACCTGAATCGGCGTCTGGAGAGCGTCGGCGCCCTGGCGCACTACCACCTCGATCCCGCCCGCCACCCGGACGCGGTCGTCTCGGCGTTCCTCGAGATCTTCGACGACACCATCGTCGACGAGAGCGCGACGAACTCGATGCCCGAGGCCACCGACGAGGAGGTCGCCGCGTTGCTGGCCGACGTCGATACGACCGGGGCGACCGAGTATCCCTGGGAGACGGGCGGGTTCTCGGAGGCTACGGACGAGGAGATCGAGCGCGCCCTCGGCGGCTGATCGGCTGAAACGAAACTCTTTACGTACTCTGCGGCGAACGACCCCTACGGGACCGTGGGTTAGTCTGGTATACTTCGGGCCTTGGGTGCCCGTGACCGCGGTTCAAATCCGCGCGGTCCCATATTGCTGCTGTAAGCGAGTCGTGAGCAGCAGCCATTGAAAGCGCACGGTTTGAAAATGAGTCGTACGCCCGCACAGCCGAAGGAGACGTGGTTCTGAACGGAGTGAGAACCGCGAATGTGAGCGGCGAAACTGCGAACTGAGTGGGGCGAGCTGGAGCATCCCGGCGTGGGCCAAATCCGCGGCCCCTATTCAGAATATAAACAAATTGGATTGGATAACTACACCGATTTCTGGAAATATTCGCGTAACCGCCGGTCTAGACTATTCAATCGAAGGTTTTCGGCAAGAGTGTCGAACTCGACGGCCGGCTGATTCGTAACCACGTCGCAACTGCGGTACCTATGTCTTGAATTACGGCGCGTTTGTGTTGACAATGGTAATGTCTTATACCGAAACATTGTTCAGATGCGTCTATTCAAGCAGTATGCGTAACTTTGATTCCTCGGTTCGGCGGCCTCTGGTTCGGCTTTTCTAAAGCAGTTGATCAATCTCCAAGTTTCCTCTTCGATCTCTTGGAAGAGCCGTTCGACGGCGTTGCGATTTCCGTGAGGTTCGCATCGTAGACCCAAACTTCAGCGGACTACCACGGTCTGTTGCTACACCCGGGCTGGCGGAAACACGGCGACATCCACGTATATTTCTCGGTCAATTCGGGGAGAATGATACGGGTGATGTAGGTAGTATGCGTCAGAAAGAGCCTGCCGGGTCGAAATTCGTTCGTTGCGGGACCGACGGTAGCATATAGTTGGTCACATCGATCAGTAAGGTAGATCAGCATAACGCTGAGTGCGACGAGATTCGGCGGTTTGCCGCTGTTGGAGAATAATTCAGCCTTTGTACCTGGTGTGGACGGTCGATCGAGCGGGGCCGATGGCGAATCCTGCATATTGCGAACCAAATCAACGATCGATAGTTCCAGTAGATATAATTGGATATAAGGTGTCAACTCTCGAGGTGTCGCTTCGCGTTCCACAAGACTCCCACAGCAAGTAGGCGCTATAACCAGTGAATTGGCCCATATTGGCCATATACCAGAAACCGCCAACGGATCACCCCTTCAACCTCTATTCTGACCTGCATCCGCTCGTTCTCCAATTGTATTTTCGCCACCAGTTGGTCGTCCCCCAACTCTCGTCAATAGAGAGTCGGAAAAGGAGCGTTTACGCTCTTATTTTGTATTCTTAACCACTATTGGTTCCTGTGGAATTACCCTATAGAGGTCCCCTCCATTTGCAAACTCCTGTAAATGTGTATCATTGGCAATCTCTTCTTGTGGGAGTTTCTGCCTATGTGCATCAGTTATAATTCCATTATTGTCACCCATGATCACGGCCTTATACTCTTTGTTGGTCCAAGCTACATTATTGTCCTCCTCTGGGTCGGGCCCACCACAATACCAGTCATCGTCAAACGGCCTGCATTTTCCACCAGAATCCCAATATTCAGCATACTGGGAGAGTTCAAATTTTGGATTAATATCTTTGTGATGTTCAATCCGGAATTCGAAATGATGGCCTATTTCGTGTGCGGAATCACCCTTCGTGCCCCAATCCCCCAGATAGTCCCACTCATACTTAGCTGAATTGTCATACTTTTCCTGACCATCTGCAAATGCTGCTGTGGTGACCACTTCTGTGGCAACAATTCCAGCAGTTGCGCCTGAACCGTAGGCAACGCCGGCAGCACCTTTAAGAACAGTATACGCAATATCGTTAGCAATGTTTGAGGATTGATCGGTTATTGGTGGATAATGGCCGACTAGATCAGGTGAGGTTGAGATCCAGAGATCACCATCAGTGGCTTTGATTTTGCTTCCCTGATACCCTAGTTCTATGGTCTGCTTTCCATTTCGAGCACAGAATCCAACTCTAAACTTGCACAGATACCCGTCATATTCATTTTCTAGAATTTCTATAAGGTGAATGGAGGTCCCAGTTATTATTTCATCTACCAAGTCATCGCCGCCATTGGCTGTATATTTCTGATACCCGTATTCCGTCTCCTCGTCGTACGTGTCCACCTCTTCAAAATCATCATGATCTGCATGTCTAATGTCCTTGGCAGCTACATTCCCTACCAAGGAAGCCCCGCTTGCCGTAAATGCTATCCGTTTCATTAATTTCCGTCGACCATCTTTAGTGGACATGCAAATAGCAATGCCCTCCCTATACTTTTAAATTTTATGATTTAAAAATTCTATACTATTAATAGCTCCTAGTTCATATTATTAAGTAAGGCGAAGTATATGGGTTCGGAATATGGGGGGTTATGTGGCTTATCAGTCGCTTTGGCAGAGCGTTGAGCAGTTCCCAGAACGCTTGACGTGTTGGCCATTGGTCTCGTTGGCCTCATTGAATGAGTGTGTCTATGTCACTGTGGGCTGGTAGGGCGTGAGTGCGACTGGGCCCCGCGTTCGTTTTCCCTTCTTGAAACGTGGCCATGAAAACTTTGCTGAAGGTGTTCACACGCGTTGATTGCAGCAGGGATAAGCGCGTCGTCCCCCCGAAATCCACTGACAAAACAACTATGCGACTTCTTCTCAGGCTGGCCTAAGAGAAGTCGTTCACCGCAACACGGAGGGGCCTCCAGTATACGAACCCTTAGAAGACGATGAGAACTACCAACGAGAAGCGATTATTCAAAACGAAGGCAAATAGGCGGATGGCAACGCGATCGTAAAACCATGAGAGAGACACTCGCAGTTGTCATGGTTGTGATTGCTGCGCTGAGGCGTCTCAAAAGAAAAGTACACCGTATCTTAGAGTCTTTCATTTGTACCGGAGAATCTTATGCATTCGAAGCGATCAGCTTTCGACGAGATTATTTGAACTGTTGGTTCTGGTTACCGCAGGACGGCGCTGGCTTGATCCGTCAGAGCTAGGGAGTTGAAGCGGGAAACAGCGGATGGTTCATGTCCAAAATTTCTCGCTAGACCGGAAAAGTACTGTTGGTGGCCAAGGCGAATTCCCCGCCCCAGGGTGGCGGCAGGTTCGCCGGCTACGCCGTCGTTTTAGTTACACTGTCTCCTGAATTTACTTGGAGCAGTCCTACTGCGAGGCCCCGATCTCCTGAGCGAGAGGCCAAAAATGTTAACGGGGATCGGCCTCTCAAGGCCGATCTCCCTGACCACTTGACCCCAGTGAGTGCGTATGATAGGATCAAGATGGCGGTCTGGCGAGTGCTTCTGCGCCTCTCGGCACAGCTTCAAGAACCATCTGGTCACACTGTGTTGAATGGGACGTTATTAGAACGCGTGAACGCCAGCTGACACTGCTTCAGACGGCGAATTACCGTTTTCAAACACTTCAAAACGACCGCGCTCGTCGATACAGCCTCACGAGCTTTCCTCGGAGTTCACTGCACAACCAGGAAACGTCACGACACGCAGACCGGTTGGCAACTTGTTCCCGTTGAGGCGGGCGAGTAGCACAGGCCTGCCGCTGAAAACGATGCCGATTGGAAACAATTACGCGATAAACCCTGGAAAGAGGACGTAAGACACCTAATTATGGATCGAGAATTCTGCCCCATCGACCGCGTGCATAACGCGCGGATCAATGGGGCACTCTACGGTCAGAGCGCGCTGTTGAAACCGTTTTCTCGGTGATTAAGTGCAGGCTCGGTCGCCGTGCGTGCGCGAATTTGGTTTTGTGCAATTGTATTGGTGTGTGCCTTAGTCTATTACATCAACCGTACCATTAAAAGTGAAATAATGCGCCGTATGATGATTCACCACGGCCGAACTATTTTGTCCGCCAATAATGTGCTTCCTATTAGCGAAAGGAATAAGTAAATCTATTAAAGACAAATAAATATGAACCGGAGATCGTTTTTTGGAGTAACTGCCTTACCATTCCTTTCTGGATGTATGTTATTCAGAGACGATGAAAGAGTTGCCAGATCTTCAGTCGATATTGACAGAAGATTATGCAATGATACCGATGACACAGTTGATGCCCAAATGGGTGAAAGAAGGAAGACTATCCACTTTACTGGAGTAATGTCAGCTGTTTCCGCCGATGATGGGTTACGTTCATATGCATATTTACCTACAAGTGAAGATGACCGGCGGATTATCTGTGATGTAATAGCTTTGAAAACGGACGATGTAGAAACCGGGCGTTGTGAAGGCGCCGTTAAGTATTCGGGGAGGATAACATTGGATGGTGTTAGTGTCGACAGTATCCGATTTATTCATAACAATGGTGAGGAATCATATATGGTTAATAAGGTAAGCGTCTAATGGGAAACCGTTCCGCCGTGCTGTGCGCCGAGCCTCTGTTCGCTGTGACGAGTTGATCGCGTACTCCCGGGACGACGAGACGCTTCGCGGCTGCCTTCGTCACGCGCTGCTCGAAACAGCTTGGCATACCGGTGCCCGGCTCGGTGGCCTCCGAGCGCTCGATCTCCGTGACTTCGACCGAGGAGACCGAACGCTCGAGTTCGTCCACCGACCCGAAACGGGAACGCCGCTCAAGAACAAGCAGAACGGTGAGCGAGTCGTCGCGCTGAACGACCGAGTCGCGGCGACGATCTCCGAGTACATCCAGGGCGACCGGTGGGACAACCACGACGACCACGGACGGCAACCGCTGTTCACGTCGATGCAGGGGCGACCGGACCCGAATACCGTACGGGTTTGGATGTATCGGGCTACGCTCCCGTGCATTCGGAAGGAGTGCCCGCACGGTGTTGATCCCGATTTCTGCGAGTACCGTAGCCACTCGAAATGCAGTCAGTGTCCATCGTCTCGGGCCCCGCATCACGTTCGTACCGGGTCGATCACCTGGCACCGAGACCGTGGCGTTCCCCGCGAGGTCACTGCTGACCGCGTGAACGCCTCGCAGGACGTGATTGACGAGTACTACGACAAGGCGACAAAGCGAGAGCGGATGGAGAATCGTCGACGACCGCACCTGAGCAAACTCGACATCGAGGCCGAATCATGAGAACGGAATCCACCCAGTCGAACGCCGAACTGCGCAGCGAAAACCGCGCTGCTTCAATGCCGCGCGGTCCCACTTCTTCGCGACGAAGGAACGGGAGCAGCGGAGCGTGGCCACGTGCGGAGTCGAACGAGACGAGTCCCACGCCCGCGTAGCCGAAGGAAGCGCGGTTCGGAACGGAGTGAGAACCGCGAATGTGAGCGGCGAAACCCGAACGGAGCGGAGAGCGTCTCGGAAGCCGGGTCTACCCGTTCCGGATACCCGGTATCGGGCCGTGCGACCGCCCGTCGACGGTGATACCGACGCAAATCGGACGGTTCTGCCAAAATAACTATGTATGGGTGTGTGGTAGCCCGGGGTGCGGACACGTCGTCTGTGGTTGCCATCTCAGACGTCGGATCGTCCGGGCGTGTCCGCGAACTTCTCGAGACTGTCTCGAACGGGCGGCGACAGGTGAGAGACCGGTCGGTCTCCAGAACAGTTAGGCGTCCACGCTCCAAATCGCCGAGCAATGCTGCCTTCGACAACGCAGCTGGTCGTCGTCGGGGCGATGGCTCTCGCGCTGGGGTACGCGGCCCGGACCGGCGACGTGCGGGCGGGCCACGCCCGCCTCCGTCGGCGCCTGCTGTACGGCGTTCCCTGGGGGACGGCGCTGACGGTCGCGGTCCTCGCGACGTTCTACCTCGTCGTGCAGTACGGCCTCGTCCACCCGGACGAGCCGTCGACGTACGCGTTCGTCTCGTGGTCGTACTTCTATCCGCTGGGGCTGGTGACCGCCGGACTGGCCCACGCGTCGACGGCTCACCTCGTCTCGAACCTCACGGCGACGGTCGTCTTCGGAGCGATCGTCGAGTGGACCTGGGGACACTATCCACCCGATGAACCCGGACGTGCTCGTCCGGGTTCCGGGCTGCGCTCGAGCCCCTGGGTCCGGGCGGTCGCGCTGTTCCCGCTCGCGCTCTTCGTCGCAGCCTTCCTCACCGCCGTGTTCTCGCTCGGGCCGGGGCTCGGCTTTTCGGGCGCGGTCTACGCCCTTCTCGGGTTCGCGGCGGTCGCGGCGCCGCGCCTCGCCATCGGAGGTGTCGTCGCCAGTTCGGCCCTGGGCGTGCTCTACGACGCCCTCACGAGCCCGGTTCTCAGGGCGGGGATCGAGTCGGGAGCGCCGCAGCCGCCGGGGTGGGCCGGCGTCGGATTTCACGCCCACCTGCTGGGGTTCCTGCTCGGCGTCGTCGCCGCGATTGGACTCTCTCGCGCCAGATCCGTCCGGCCGCGGCCGATGTCCGTCTTCGCGGCGATCGTGCTCGTCGGGCTCGTCCAGTCGGTCTGGTTGCTCGTCTGGCCTGGTGATGCGGACACCTTCGTCATGTACCGGGGCGTCGGCGTCGCGTTCTTCCTCGCGCTGTCGGTCGTCGTCACTGTCGCCGTGGCCGGGAGCGACCGCCCGCTTCCGCGTCCCCTGGCCGGCGTCCGGTGGGTGCCGAGCCGCCGCCGACTGGCCGCGGGTTGGCTCGGCGCGCTGACGATCCTGTTCGGTCTGTCGGTCGTCGGCTCGCTGTCTGTTCCCGGGGCCGCGTTCGTCATCGGCGTCTCCGCAGCCGCGTACGTCCTCCTCGTCCTGCCCGCCCTCCCGCCGCTCTTGCCGTCCTCCCTCACCGGTGGCCGGGTCACGCGTCGACAAACCGCGTTCGCGGGGCTCGTCGCGTTTACGGCCGTCGTCGCCCTCGTCGGCGTCCCGTACGGGTTCGCGCTCGTGGGCGACGACGTGCCGGGGAGCGGCGCGGTGTCCGTCGGCGACTACACGGTCACCTACGAGGAGAACGTGACCGCCGACCGGCGACTGCTCGCGTTTCCGGGGGCCGGCGACCAGTCGACCTTCGACGGCGTGCTGGTCGCCAGTGACGATCGGGAACTGTTCACCGTGGCCGAGCGCGCCACGATCCTCGAACACGAACGCGAGACGACGATCGCCGTCGGTGGCGTCGGCTGGTACGAGACGGTTCGTGCGGAGCGCATCGGCTGGACGGTCCTCGGCAACGAGACGGCGTACGCGGTCGACCTCGTCCACGACGGCGAGACCACCCGGTCGTTCCGGTCCGACGGCGCGCGGGTCGACGCGACGATCGCCGATCGCCGCATCGAGATCGTCCCAACGGGTGATGCCTTCGAAATTCGAGTCGAACGAGACGCCGCGGCGATCGGTTCGGTCCCGATCCCACGACCGAACGCGACCGAGCGCGTCGGGGACCTCGAATTCCACGTCCAATCCGACACTACTCCGGCGACACTGTACGTCACGGTCGATGGAACGACCGTCCAGATCGCCACGCGAGCGGCCGACAAAGCGGCTGAACCGCTTCGAGTCGACGCGGGATAGCCTCGGTAACGAAACCCGGGTCGCCACCCGATCCAACGGTCGGGTAAGTGGTCGATTACCGCCATCATCATATCGTGCTGGTACGTTCAAGCCGTGCTTTCATCGATACCCATCGGTATCTGAAACCGGCTTTATTCTGCACGTATCGTAGGGATTTTTATGTAGGGATTGGTTCGATCCGGTCATGCGTGGGGAGATGGGGGTACACATAGTCAGTGAAGTAGCCGACCGCGAAGGTGTCGATCCGACCGAGCTCAGACCGCCGCTTCACGACGTTATCGATCCGGAGGCGCTGGATGCTCTGTTCGAACCGACTACGACGAGCCAGCGCGCTCGCGACGGGTCGGTCACGTTCGCGTACTGCGGGTACGAGGTGACCGTCACGGCCGCGGGCGACATCTCGATCGGGAGCGAACCGTCGGCCGGGGAGCGTGCGGGCGACCGCCGAGAACCGGCGATCGAATAGCGGCCGCAGGAATTTTTCCGGGTGAGATCGATCAGCGCCTGGATTGCGAGAACGGATCGTCCGGTGACCGTGGGTCGACCCGCCGAACGGACGCCGGCACGCGTCGAACGGCGTTCGAAATGCTCGCGGAGTGTCCGAACCGGCCGACGCGCGTCGAACGGCGCCCGAACCGCGGGCGAACGGGCCGCGGGAGGTCGATATCGGGACGGCGCCCATCGTCGGTCGGACCGCCGTGGCGTCCCGTTCGAAGCGGTGTCGGCGCCACCGCGAAACCGCAAGCGCGTACGGGTGTAACAAGAGTTAAGGTGGTTTGCTCCGGCCCCTAGGACATGTCTGGAGGCGTCGACGGTGCCGTTACCCTCGCGACGAGCGAGGCGACTCGCGAGACGTACTGGGGTATCACCGACACCGAATACGCGATCTTCTACCTGTTCGCGACGATCGCGATTCTCGTCTTTCTCTATGGGTTCGTGAGCCGGTTCGCCCGGTACGCGCGAGCCAGCGACGATCCGTTCCCGCGCGTCGACGAGATCCACGAACGCGTCGTCGGGGCGACGAAGATCGTCCTCTCGAACGAGAAGCAGTTCAACCGCGACCTCTACGGCGGCCTGATGCACGCGTTCATCATGTGGGGCTTTCTGACCCTGTTCATCGCGACGGTGATCATCATGGTCGACGAGTACGCCGTCCAGAAGATCTTCCAGCAACCATCGTTCTGGATCGGCGACTTCTACCTCTCCTACCAGTTCATCGTCGACGCCATGGGGCTGCTGTTCGTCGTCGGGCTCGGGATGGCGATCTACCGGCGATACTGGGTCGGCAATCACCGGTTACTCGACCGCCACACCTCTCTGGAGGACGACGTCTTCGTCTGGACGCTGTTCTTCCTCGGCGCGGGCGGCTTCCTGCTCGAAGGCCTTCGCATCTACTCGATGGGCATTCCCGACTTCGAGCGGGTCAGCTTCGTCGGCTACGCGCTCGCGCTCGGGTTCGACGCGATGGGCCTGTCGACGCTCGGTCCGGAGGCGGCCGGCTTCAATACGGCCGGGTTCAACGTCGAGAACGTCCACTGGGCGATCTGGTGGCTCCACTCGCTGAACGCCTTCTTCTTCATCGCGTGGATCCCCTACGCCAAGCCGTTCCACATGTTCTCGTCGTTCGCGAACGTCGTCACGCGCGACGAGAAGGCGGGCCGGCGCCTCCCCAACGTCCCGTCGGATCTGGACGCGACGAACGCCGAATCCATCGAGGACTTCACCTGGAAGGAGATGCTCGACCAGGACGCCTGCACCAAGTGCGGCCGCTGTTCGGCCGCCTGCCCGGCGAAAGCCTCCGATCGCCCGCTCGACCCGCGGAACGTAATCTTGGACCTGAAACAGTACCGCGAGGAACTCGACGCCGGCGAGACCGAGGAGAAACCGATCATCGCCGACGGGGGCGCATCGGTCATCGATAGCGAGACGATGGAGTCTTGCATGGCATGCATGGCCTGCATGGACGCCTGTCCCGTCGAGATCGAGCACCTGAAGAGCTTCACGAAGCTCAACCGCCAGCTGACCGACCAGGGCGACGTCCGCTCGTCTATGCAGGACGTCTTCCAGAACGTGATGCAGGACGGCAACACGTTCGGGAACAGCCCCCGGGATCGGGCGGACTGGGCCGACGAGCTCGAGTTCGACCTCACTGACGCCCGCGAGGAGGAAGTCGACTACCTCTGGTACGTCGGCGACTACCCGAGCTACGACGACCGCAACAAGCGGGTCGCTCGCTCGCTCGCGACGATCTTACAGGAGGCCGACGTCAGCTTCGGCATCCTCTTCGAGGACGAGAAGTACGACGGCAACGACATCCGCCGCGTCGGCGAGGAGTTCCTCTACGTCGAACTCGCCGGCCACCACGTCGAAACGTGGGACGACTGTGACTTCGACACCATCGTCTGTACGGACCCACACTCCTACAACACGTTCGAAAACGAGTATCCGGAGCTCGACTTCGAGGAGTTCGCGGACGACCCGATGATGCCGTTCGAGTACACCGACTCGTGGAACGCCGACGGCGAGATCGACGTCCTCCACTGGACGCAGGCCATCGAGGAACTCGTCACCGAGGGGAAACTCGACCTCACGGGGACCGAACTCGACTACACGGTCACCTACCACGATCCGTGTCACCTCGGCCGGTACAACGACGAGTACGAGGCCCCGCGGGAACTCATCCGGGCGACGGGCGCCGACCTCCACGAGATGCCGCGCAACCGCGCGGATTCGTTCTGCTGCGGCGGCGGTGGCGGCGGCCTCTGGATGGACTTCGAGGAAGAGCCCAAACCGAGCGAAGAGCGCCTGCGAGAGGCCCTGGAGGATACCGAGGCCGGCGCGGCCGTCGAGAAGTTCGTCGTCGCCTGCCCGATGTGCATGACGATGTACGAGGACGGCCGCAAGACCGGCGGCTTCGAGGACGACATCGAGATCGTCGACGTCGCCGAACTGCTCGTCGAGGCGCTCGGGAAGGCCGACGAGGCCAACGTCGAGATCGCGGCGGACTGAGACCGGTTGCGAGCCGATCCGGGCTTTCGCGGCCGGTCGACTGCGGGCCCCTATTGCTCGTCACAGCAGCCGTCCGACGCGGATACCGCGTAGTCGGCGACCCAGCCGTCCCGGAGGTCCGGATCGCACCACTCGACGTAGTAGCCCGACCAGGGATCGCCGTTGAACTCACAGCAGGCGCCCTCGCGGACGACTCCCTTCGTCCGCTCCGGAATCAGTACTTCGTACTCCCCCGCGCACGGCTCGTCGTAGAGGGCGACACTGTAGTCGTACGTGATGACGCACTGACCAGGTTCTAACTGCAGGTCGCAGTCACAGCAGCGGGCCGAGCCGACCACGGCCGCCTCGTCGACCCACCCGTCGGGGAGCGTCGCGTCACACCACTCCAGGGCGTAGCGCGGCCGCAGTTCGCCGTCGATCTCACAGCAGCGTCGGTCGGTGACGACGGCTCGCGCCTCGACGGACATCGGCTCGTTCGCACACGCCGCGTCGAAAATCGGCGGTTCGTCGAACCGAACCCGGATGCAGTCGTCGACGTCCCACTCGAATGTACACTGCTCGCAGCAACCGCTCGATTCGACGAGGTCCGCCTCCCGGATCCACGCGACCGGGAGATCGGGGTCACACCAGTCGACGTAGTAGCCGGGCGTCGGTCCGTCCGCGCCCTCGCAGCAGCCGCTCTCGAGGATGGTGGCTTGTACCCCCTGAGGAAGGTATTCGAACGGGTCTCCGGAACACTCCTCGTCGAAGATTGGGACCTCGTCGCCGGCCGTTTCCACGCACGTCTCGGGCCCCCACTGCGGTTCGCACGTGCCACAGCAACCGCTCGACTCCACCAGGTCCGCCTGCCGGATCCACGCGATTTCGAGGTCGGAGTCACACCAGTCGACGTAGTAGCCCGGCGTCGGTCCGGTCGGACCCTCGCAGCACCCGCCTTCGAGGACGGTCGCCTGCATTCCCTGCGGGAGCAGTTCAATCGGGTCGCCGGAACACTCCTCGTCGAAGATCGGCACGCCGTCGACAGCCGTCTCGACGCAGGTGTCGGGCCCCCACCGCGGCTCGCAGGAGTCACAACAGCCGTCGGAGGCGGTGAGGTCCGTCTGGGTTACCCACCCGTCGGGAAGGTCGGCGTGGCACCACTCGATCCCGTACCGCGGGACCCGGTTACCCTCCTCGTCTTCACAACAGACCCGCTCGTGGATGACCCCCTTCGCCCCGCTGGGCGTGATTGCACCGGGCTCTTGAGCGCACTCCTCCTCGTACACCGGGACCTCGGCACCGGTCGTCGTGACGCAGGTTTCGACTTCCCAGCGGAACGAACAGGTGCCACAGCAGGACGGTGCCCGTTCCAGCACCGCCTCGGCGACCCATCCCTCGGGGTAGTCCGACTCGCACCACTCGACGTAGTAGTACTCGTCCGTTTCGGCACAACAGGTGTAATCCAGCACTATGGCCTCCGTCCCCGCGGGAACGGTTGCGGGGTCGTCGTCCCCGCAGGCCTCGAGTAACGGCGCCTCCTCGACGGTGACGACGCACGTTTCGGTCTCCCACCGCGGTTCGCAGGGTGCGCTCGTGCGGGCTGTCGCGCCCGCGATCCCCGTCGCTCCCACGCCCGCGACGCCGGCGCTTTCGAGGACGCGTCGACGCGAAACACCCGTCCCTTTGTCATCGGCCGCATCGGTCGGTAACATCACTGGAAAACATTTCAACATCTAACACTATAAACGCTTGCACCGCTCGGTTCCGTCGCGACGGAGGGAAGCCGTGCGTGCCACCGGCGCGGTCGCCGTGATACTCGTTGGAGGCGGTCACTGCGCGAGGAGATGGTCGCGGTGGACTCAGAACCGGCGGCTTCGGGGCCGTATCGAGGCCGTCGATGCGGCTATCGACGGGGTCGGTATCGGCGACGGAGCTGCCGGCGACGCCGATGGTTCGTCGTTCGGTTCGACGCCCGAGTTGCCGCCGGATCGGCGGCGAGTGACGAGGGCCGGCGGTCCTCACCGGCAGTTCTCGTCACCCTTAATTGCACCGCCGACCGAAATCGAAGCATGGAGCGGACGTACACGCCGACGGCCGTGATGGACCGAGCCTCGCGGTCGAACCGGTACTACCGGAATGCGGTCGAGCGCCACTGGGATCCGGCCGCGATCGATCTCGAGACGGATCTGGAAAATCTGCTCGCCCACGCGGAGGCGACGGACGAATTCGACCGGCGCCACCTCGACGCCATCGTGACGGGAATCGCGAAGTTCGGTGCGGGCGAGGACGCCGTAACCGAGGATCTGGCGCCGTTCGCCGTCGTCCTCGAGGATATCGACGACCAGCTGTTTCTCACCACTCAGCTCTACGAGGAGGCAAAGCACGCGGATTTCTTCGATCGGTACTGGCGCACGGTGGTCTGGGGCGTCGAGGACCACCTCGGCTGGGATCGCACGAGTCCGCGTGACGAGAAGTGGTTCGACGACTCGTTCCTGGAACTGTTCGATCGCAACAAACGAGCCACGCAGCGGTTGTTGGAGGACGATTCGCCCGAAACCCGTGCGATCGCGTACAGTCACTACCACCTCACGGTCGAAGGCATCCTCGCCCAAACCGGCTACTACGGCATGAGTCGCTCCTTCGGCGGCGAGTTCGAGGCCCTGCCCCACCTTCCAGGCCTCGTCGAGGGCTTCGAGCGGATCCGGAGCGACGAGGGCCGCCACGTCGGTTTCGGGATGAACCAGCTTTCGTCCCTCGTCGAATCCGGTCGGGTCGATGCGTCGCTGATCGAGGAGACCGTCACCGACCTCCTCCCGCTGGTCCAGGGCATCGCCACGGACGAGCGGTTCGGCCTCGGGGGCCAGTCGGCGGGGATGAAACCGACGGAACTGGCGGCCTACGCGCTGGAGAAACACGAACAGCGCCTCGCCCAGATCGAAGACGTCTCCGCCGACGTGCCCGACCTCGACGACCTCGTTTCGATCGACCCCGCCGAATGAGTCGTCCTCGCGCTCGGTATCGAACCGCACGTCGACCGAGCCAGCGGGGCACCGATAGTCCGGTATCACGATCGAATTGGCCCGAGCGCCGGATCCCGTTCGATGCGCAGGCGCCGAACTCGCCACCGACATACATTTAATAAAGTTAGACTATAGTAGAAAAAATTAATAGTTTGGCCAACTAGTGGCCTGGTATGAAGCGCCGGGCTACTGCAGTTGGGCGGGGCAGGCGCACTCGCCGCACTCTCGAGCTGCGTGGCCCGACCGGACGTCGACGTCGAGTACCGAACGCTCGCCGGCCTGGCGGACGGGGTCACCGGCGCCGGTGCCCGAGGCAACTCCCCCACTGGCCGCTCCAGCGATGGCCAAACGAGCGATCCGTCCGCAGGAGCCGGGGACGGCACGGGCAGTGGTGGAGGGTCCGACGGACCGGACGGAGACGACGGGAACGATGGACTCGAACGTGCGGACGGGGCGGACACTGACGACCCGGTCGACGATGGCCGGGACGGCGATCGCGGCGGCGGGAGCGACCCGGGATCTGGCTCCGGAGACGGCGTCCCGGCCTTCGCGACGCGAACGTTCGATCGGTCGTCGGAACGGACGGCATCGAGCAACTCACGATCGCGTACGACCGGTCGGCCTGTCGGATCACGTTCACCTCGGCGGCGGCCGGGGGACCGGAACTCGTGAACGACCTGGAAACGGTTCTCGAGGCGGTAAGCGTGGCGATTACGGACGACAGGCAGTTTCAGTCGGCGGTCGGCCGCATCCACATCGACTTCGAGCTTCCCCAGGCCGACGGACGCGGGTCGGCGATCGCCAACCCTGACTGGGCCGTCGCGTACAAGAACGGGTCGCTCTCGAAGAAAGAATACATCGGCAAGGTCCGGAAGAACACCCGTCGAGACCGCGACGATACCGACCTGTGAGGCGGGGTTGGCACAGTTACCCAACCGCGTGCGGAGTGGGCCGAAGGCGGTTCGGCCGTGTCCCCCTCGATCGCACGGTGACCACAATCGCGGTAATTCGGTCGTCAGTGTGGCCGAAGAGGTAGAATTTTCAGCCAGCACCCGTAGGTTCTGCCATGGTGTTCGACGCGGTGTCCGAGGGCGGGCACGAACAGGTTTCGTACTTCGCCGATCCGGAGACGGGGCTTCAGGCCATTATCGCGGTTCACGATACCACGCTGGGCCCCGGCCTGGGCGGCACGCGAATCCTCGACTACGAGACGGAGGACGACGCCCTGTCGGACGTCCTGCGCCTGTCGAAGGCGATGACGATGAAGGCCGCGGCGGCCGACCTCGATCTGGGCGGAGCCAAGGCCGTCATCGTCGGCGACCACGAGTCGATCAAGACCGACGCCCTCCTGCGGGCCTACGGCCGCGCAGTCGAGGCGATGGGCGGACGTTACATCACCTCCGTCGACGTCAACTCCTCGGTTCCCGACATGGAGGTCATCGCGACGGAGACGGAGTACGTCGCCGGCCGGGCGGACGGTCTCGGCGATCCGTCGCCGATCACGGCCACCGGCGTCCGTCGTGGGATCGAGACCGCGGTCGAATTCGAGTACGGCACGGACTCCCTGGAGGACGTCTCCGTCGTCGTCCAGGGGCTCGGCAAGGTCGGGTCGGCCCTGACCGGCCAGCTGGTCGAACGCGGTGCGTCGGTGACGGTCTCCGACATCAGTCAGGAGAACCTCGCCTCGATTCGCGAGTCCTACGACGTCGACGTCGTCGACCCAGACGCGGTCTACGACGAGTCCTGCGACGTCTTCGCGCCGTGTGCGATCGGCGGCGTCGTGAACGACGAGACGATCCCGCGCCTCGCCTGTGATATCGTCGCCGGTGCCGCGAACAACATCCTCGCCGAGCGGCGCCACGCCGACGCGCTCGCCGATCGGGATATCCGTTACGTGCCCGACTACGTGATCAACGCGGGCGGGCTCATCACCGTCGCGGAGGAGTACCACGGCGGCACGCGCGAGGACGCGATGGCCAAGGCCCGGGCGATCGGCGACCGGCTCGAGACCATGCTCGAACGCGCCGACGGCTCGGAGATGACCGTTCTGGACGCCGCGGAGGCCTACGCCCGAGAGCGCATCGAGGCCGCCGACCGGGCGACGCCGGCGTCGTTCGACTGATCGGCCGGTCCAGTGTGCCCGTCAAACCGGGATCGCACGGCCGGTCGCAGGCGATGTCACGTCCGGACCAGGGGCACCGATAATCGGATCCCGAGCGTTTAGGTGGGGCGTTCACGTACCTGCGACCATGGGCTACGATACAGCCGCGACGAGCGACGTCGAGTCGGTGATTCCCGATGAGGCAGGCGGCATGTGGTTCCTGAAGGACGCGCTCGACACCGACCACCTCGGCGTGACGGTTCTCGAACTCGAGGCTGGGCAGGCCGGGAAACCGCACGACGAGTCCGAGACCGGACAGGAAGAGGTCTACTACGTGGTCGACGGCACGGTCGCCGTCGATCTCGAGCCGGAGACGGTCACGCTGGAGGCGGGCGAGGCGATCCGCCTCGATCCCGAGGAACGCCGGCAGCTCGAGAACACCGGGTCGGAGCCCGCGACGCTGGTGCTGGCGGGGGCACCGCTGTAACGTCCGTTCCGGAGGCGGTCGGCGGTCTCATTGTGCGGACGTGATGGGCATCTAACGGCTGCGTCATCGACGGGTGCAGGGACCTGCCGGAGCGAAAATTCCGGCCGACCGGCGGACCGATTCACGGGCCCGTTCTCGTCCGCCGTCGAAGGATGCTCCCCGCGGTCTGGACGCGTTCGACCGGCCGAGCGGCGGTGACCAGGAGGACTCCCGCGAGCGAACCAGCGTAGGCGACCGGCGTGACGGCGAGGTGCCAGGCCACCCGCACGGCCACGGGGGCCGAAGCCACGCCGGCGTATCCGGCGACGCCGCCGAGCGCGAAGAGGACGATCGGGTGCACGATGTAGATCCAGACGGCGTATCGGCCGAGCGTCGAGACGCCGCTGGCGCGGCCGAGCGAGGGGTACGAGAGGACGAACCCGAAGAGGGCGACGGAGTAGAAGACCGTTACCAGCGTGTACTCGGGCGTGTAGACTGACCCGGCGATCGTCGCGTCGGTGACGACGTAGCCGAGCGCGTAGCGTTCGACCGCGTGTGCGAGCGCCCCGAGGACGGTCAGTCCGGCGAACAGGCGACGGCGGTCCGGACCCGGCTCCCAGCCGTTCGACCGGATCGCGTAGCCGAGACTGGTGTAGAAGAACCCGAAGAAGAGGCCGTCACGGGTCTCGATCGGGAGGTTCGCGATCATCGTATAGCTCTCGCCGGTGAGGCCGACGAGGTGGATGGCGAACGCGATCGGGAGCAGGTAGCGGGACAATCCGGCCCGCACGAACGCGTAGACGAGTGCGACGGAGACGACGAGGGCGGGGAGGAACCACAGGTGATAGACCATCGAGTCGCCGTAGTAGAGGAGGTCGATCGGGGACAGCGCCGTGGTCACCGCCGTGAGCGCGGCGGTTCCTGGCGCGCCACCGCCTCGCACGGCGGTCACGGTCATCGTGGCCACGAAGAGCGGGACGTACAGACACACCGCGAAGCCGTAGATCGACGCGATCCGCGAGAGGTATTGCTCCGCGTAGCCGGGCATCGCCTCGTGTTTCTTCGCGAAGAGGTAGCCGGCCGTCAGGAAGAAGAAGGGGACGGCGAAGCGACCGACCGCGTCGAGTCCGAAGTAGACGGCGTTTCCCCAGTCCCCGACGCCCTCGAACGCTTCCGCGTGGAGCGCCACGATGAACCCCATCGTGAGCGCTCGCAGGGTGTCGATACTGTGGATTCGCTCCCCCATGTACTACTATCCGCGCAAGACGAGTGTAAAATTCTTCTGATTGATCAGCCGATAGACACCACGGGTCGCGGTCGTCCGGTGGTCCGACGATGCCGATCGGCGACGGCCGCACCGTCGCTGAGTCGGGCGTTTTCGGTGAACCGCCCGTTCGGTTGTCGACTGGATCGCGGCCGTACTCGGCGCGTGCCACCCAACCACTCGGATCGAGCGACTGCGGTGCTGGCCAACTCCGTCATTGCCGTCGGACTTCCGGCGCGGTCGGCTCGTATGCGGTAGTGCGCCCTGTGGCCGCCGATCGCACCACTTGAAATATTACCCACAGAAAGATTAATTGAGGTTCGAATATACTGTATAAATCATGGTGCACACGTATCCCGAACAACGTCGTGAGGACGACCGTGTCACAGCCGTCCGATCGGATCGCGGCAGGGGGTGGTGGTAGTGGCGCCGCTCTCGCGCCGTCGCCTCATCGAGATCGGGGGCGCGACGACGCTGGCGGGGGTCGCCGGCTACGGCGTCGCCGGCCAGGACGGATCGATCGACCCCTCGCCGACCGATCACGAGGGGCCGGAACTCGAGAAGTACGTTCAGCCCCTGCCGCGACTCGAGGTACGCGAACCGGACGGCTGGTACGGTGGCGGTCCCTTGCACGAGGTTCCGCTCGAGGAGTTCTCGACGTCGGTCCACCCGGACCTCCCGGAGACGACGATGTGGGGCTTCGACGGCCAGTTCCCTGGTCCCGTCATCGCCGGGCGTCGCGGTCGACAGCTCGCGGTGCGAATAGATAACAGTTCACTGCCGAACGAGCACCTGTTCACCGTCGACGAACGCATCGCCGGCACCACGACGGAGAACTACCCCAACCACGACGGGCCGGTTCCGGAGGTTCGCAATTCGATTCACTTCCACGGACTCAACGTGCCCGACGAAGACGACGGCCAGGCGGACATGTGGATCTCGCCCGACGGCGAGACCGGCCCGCGTCGTACGAAGGACGTCCAGGTCCTCCCGAACCAGCAGACGCGCCTGACGACGACCTACCACGATCACACGCGCGGAATCAGTCGGCTGAACAACCACGCCGGACTGATCGGGCCGTATCTCATCCGCGAGCGCAACGACGCGGAGCGCCAGCTCCCCGGCGGCGAGTACGACGTCCCGCTCGTCCTTGTCGATCGCTCGTTCAACGACGACGGTTCGATCTACTACCCCGAGGAGTTCGTCGCGAGCCACGGCGGCGAGAAGGCGCTGGTCAACGGGGCGGTCTGGCCGTACATGGAGGTCGAACCGCGCCGCTATCGCTTCCGATTGCTCAACCCCTCGAACGGCCGCACCTGGGGGCTCAGGCTGCGAAACGAGACGCAAGATGACGGCGACGTGCCGACGATGAAGTGGTTCTCCACCGGGCACGGCTACCTCGAGAACGTCGTGGGCGTCGGTCCCTACGGCGACATCGGGACCATGCTGATCGCGCCGTTCGAACGCGCCGAGTTCACGATCGACTTCTCCGACTGGGCGGGCGATACGTTCACCGTCACGAACCACGCCCTCTTCCCCTTCCCGCACGGCGAACACCACAACCCCAACACCGCCAGTCCGTCGCCGGATCTGGACGAGGTGATGCAGTTCCACGTCCGGGAAGGCTCGGTCTCGGACCCGTCCACCGATCCGGAGGCCATCGACTTCCCCACCGTCGAGCGGCCGGACCCCGACGACACCGCCCAGGAGCGCGAGGTCACGATGCAGATGGAGATGCTCGACGACGGGACGATGGTCCACCGGCTCAACGACCGCAGTACGTTCGACCCGATCCAGTACGAGCCCCAACTCGGGACGACCGAGACCTGGATCATCAAGAACGAGACGATGATGTCGCACCCGCTGCACCTGCACCTGGTGCGCTTCTGGGTCGAGGGGTCGCGTGACCTCGGCCGACCGGAGTTCAACGATCCCCGACCGTACCAGCTGTGCGAGAAGGACACCGTCATGATCCGGCCCGAAAAGGAAGTCAAGCTGACGGTCGAGTTCGGCGACTATCCGGGCGTCTTCCCGTTCCACTGCCACAACCTGGAACACGAAGACCACGAAATGATGCGACCGATGGAGGTCGTCGACGACGGGATGTCGCTGCACGGTGACGAACAGGACGAGGCCTGAGGCGGACCCGCACCGCCGCCGCTCGACCCGGCGGTCCTGTCGGTCGATCGTATCGCGTTCGGGCTGTGAGTTGGTAGCCCCACGGACTTCGGCAACCGTTCGAGGTTCCTTGCGGAGCGGTGTCGCCCCGGCGCGCGGATCGCCGACCGGTCCGATGGCGCGCGCTTGATGGGCCGGGCGAGGAGTCGAGTGACCGATTCGCCATCGTTCGAGAGGTCTCGGCGCCCTCGTCACCCGGTCGGCGACCCGGACTGCGGTCCGCCTCGTCACCGCCCGGTTCAGGACTGCGGAGCGCTGGCCCGCCTACGAACGCGGCGACTCCCGACCGGCTTCCGCGTCGCCCTCGTACTGATCGGCGTCCCGGGGACCTTCGACGTCGATGGCGTCCGCGGACTCCTCGAAGGCGTCTTCGGTCCCTCGCTGGGCCTCGTCGTAGGACGCGCCGAGCGCGATCATGAACCCGACGATGGCGGTCACGACGGCGATCGCGCCGATGGCCACCACGCCGCCAGCGAGAACCGCTCCCGAGAGGATCTGCGCGGAGGTCAGTAACGATATCGCGGTGACCGCCGCGATGAGGGTGAGGGTGCGGCCGAATCGGTACATGGCTCGGTTGGTCTCTCTCACCCCGCTCCGTTCGACGAGTTCGTTCAGCACGCCCTCGTAATCGGTGGTCGGCGCCGTTCCCAGCGAGTGGATCGACTGGCTAATCCAGAGGCCGCCGGTGAACCCGAGGAGCGAGGCGAACGCGACCGCGCCGACCTGCCCCCCGACGAGCAGCCCGAGAAACACCGCGTTGGCGAACGCGAGCACCATGATCCCGTGAATGAGCACGGACCGATATCCGAAGTTCTCGAGAAGCGAGACGTGCGCGAGCCTCATAGAACCCGTTTGTGTCCGCCCGTAATACGACTGTCCCCGGCCTGTGCAGCGCGGGGGCCGGTGGCGTCGGGCTGGTCGATCGATCGAGCCCGGAGTCGGGGCGACCGGCCGACGGGGCGGTCCGGCCGGGCCGAATCGGTACGGTTTCACGGGTGCACCACCGTGATCGGGCTATGCCCCTTCGCGAGCGACTCCATCCCGATCTGATCGCCGGCGTTCGCGCGGCGGGTCCGATCGTCGTCGGGCTCGTTCCGTTCGCGCTGATCACCGGTATCACCGCGATCGGAGCGGGGTTGACTGTGACGGAAGCCGCCGGGATGTCCGCCGTCGTGTTCGCCGGCGCCGCGCAGTTGGCCGCGATCGACCTCATCGGGTCGAACGCCCCGTTTCTCGTGGTCGTCGGCACCGCGGTCGTCATCAACGTGCGGATGGTGATGTACTCGGCGTCGATCGCGCCCTATCTCCAGGCGTTTTCCCTCCGCGTTCGGGGACTCGCCGCCTACGTGTTGACCGACCAGGCCTACGCGATGGCCGTGACGGAGTACGAGACGAACGACGCGCGACACCGCCTCTGGTACTACCTCGGCATCGGGGCGACGATCTGGGTCGTCTGGCAGCTCGGGACGGTCGTCGGCGCGCTCCTCGGTGCGAGCGTCCCGGACGCGCTCGGACTGGACTTCGCGTTGCCGCTGGTGTTTCTCTCGTTGCTCGTGCCGGCGTTGAAAGACGCGGGCACGACGGCCGCGGGCGTGGTCGCCGGTGCCAGCACCCTCGTGCTCGCGACGATCGGCGTCCCGTTGAACGCCGACCTGCCCCTCGCGGCCCTGATCGGGATCGCGGCCGGCGCGGCCGTCGACGCGTGGTGGGACGCGTGACGGGGTGGTCGCACGCGGGTGTCTGGAGCGCGATCGTCGCGATCGGTCTCTGCACGTACGCGATCCGGTTCTCGTTCATCTACCTGTTCGGCCGGATCGACTCGGTCCCGCCGCGGCTCTCCCGCGTTCTCCGATACGTCCCCGCGGCCGTCCTCGCGGCGCTCGTCGTCCCTTCGGTCGTGACGGTCCGGCCGTCGATCGCGGAGACCCTGCTGGACGAGCGCCTCGTCGCGGCGATGATCGCCACCCTGGTCGCCTGGCGAACCGAGGACATCATCTACACGATCGCCGTCGGCATGGGGACCCTCTGGCTGCTCCGGTTCGGACCGGCGCTGATCTGGTAAGTCGCGGTTGCCTGCGGGTCCGGTGGGAATTCCTCGATCCCGCGTCGCGAGTGCGCTCTCGGCGACTTTATCCGCCGGCGCCCGCAACTCGGGATATGGCCGACCCCCAGTCGATGACCGCACAGCTGTCCGACCGACCGACCTCGATCGGCACGTTCTTCAAGAGTAAGTCGCCGACGCTGGCGGAGGCGCTCGGCGCGTCACCGCTCGACTTTCTCGTGGTGGATCGCCAGCACACGTCGGTCGACCTCGAAACCGTCGAATCGATCGTTCGAGCCGCGGACGCGGGCGGCCTCCGGGTGATGGTCAGGCTGGCGACCACGGAGTTCGACTTCGTGAACTGCTTCCTGGACGCGGGGGCACACGCGCTGATGATCCCGCAGGTCGAATCGCCGGCGGCCGTGCGGAACGTCCTGGCGGAAACCCAATACGAGGACGACCGGAGTCTCTCGATGGGGACGCGTGCGGGCGAGTTCGGGGCGCGCGACCGCGAGGCGTACTTCGAGTGGGTCCGCGAGGAACTGGGAATCGTCCCGCAGATCGAGACCGAAGCCGGCCTCGAAACCGTCGATGCTATCGCCGACGCCGAGCGCGTCACGGCGCTGATGATCGGTCCGACGGACCTCTCGCTCTCGCTCGGCGTCTCGAAGACCGACCCGGAACTCGACGCGGCGATCGACCGCATCGTCGAGGCCGCCCGCGCCGCGGACGTCGGCGTCGGGACCTTCGCGACGGCGGCCGCGGACGTGCGGGCCTACCGCGAGGAGATGGATTTCGTTATCTACGGCTCCGACGCCGGACTGATCGGGTCCGCGGTCGAGGGCGCTCTCGACGGCTGAGCGCCGCGGTTCGCGTCGCCGGTCACCGCCGCTGTCCGCGAGGTCGCGCGTTCGACGTCGCCGGGGACTGGCAGTCGGGCGGTTCATCGTTCGTCCGACCGAGCGGCTCGCGGGGGTGCCACCCGCCGGTACCGCTGTACGAGGAGCGGTCCGCGGCCGCAGCGTGGGAGGACGTCAACTGCCGATCGTCGTATCCCAGCGGCGGGCGAGTCGCCTCCGTCGACCTCGGCGGCCGCTCGCCGCGGTCGAACAAAGAATTATGTAGAAAACATATTAATTGTACCGTATGAACGCCGGGTTGCTACCGGACGACGTCGACGGACTCGAACGGCCGTGGACGGCGATCGGGCTCGTACTCGCACTGTTCGCGTTGCCGGTGCTCGCGGCCCTGCCCGTCGAGATCGGGGCTCTCGAGGGAGATCTCGTCAAGTGGCTACTCGTCTTGATACTCGTCGTGATCGTGGTACGGTTCGAGGAGCAACCGTTGTCTTCGATCGGGCTCCGCCGCCCGCGACTGATTGACGCCGCGCGGATCCTCGCGATCGTGGTTCTCGGGGTTGGCGTGTTCGTGATCACCGATTCGATCGTCAGCAACTTCGGACTGCCGGTTCGAGATGGGATCTCCCGCCCGTCGCTGGCCGTCGGTCTCTTCAGTGCGATCACGGCGGGCGTCACGGAGGAGGTGCTCTTCCGGGGCTATCCGATCGAACGGTTGACCGATGCGGGATATACGCCGCTCCTGGCGGGGACCATCACCTGGGGGCTGTTCACGGTCGCACACGCTCCCTCGTATCCGGCCGGGACCGTTCTGCAGATCGCCGTCGTCGCCGGACTCTTCACCGCCGTGTACGTTCGCACCCGATCGTTGTTTCCCGTCGTGATCGGACACGTTCTCATCGACGTCGTCGGCGTTCTCGCGTACTTCTACACCTGATCCGAGCGATCGTCCCGACTCTCGCGCGCTCGCCATCCGGTCGTCCGTCCCTTCCGGCGCTCCGATCCGGCCGCTCGAGCCCCGCTACTGTCCGCATTCTCTTGTGTCGAACTGGTTCGCACGAGACGCGGTGCGAGACTCCCGCGATGGGATTCGAACCGCTCGGCGAACAGCCGGGGAGTCCCGTATCGCGCGCCTGCAACGTTGAACCGGGGTCACGCCACTCGCGGTCAGGGGCTCGCGTCGAAGCCCGCCTCCTCGACGGTTTGCTCGCAGTGGCCGCAGGTCATCCCTACGACGGTTAGCGTTCTGGACATCTATTTACGCACCGGCGGACTTTTTCGATTGCGCCTTCGAAACCGGAGTCGGACCAGGGTCTCGATTCGGGCCGTTCCGATGCGATCGACTCACATCCGACGCTCGAACGCGAAGTGACCGCCACACGTCCTTTCGATTGTAACTAGCTGGGGCCGTATTAGTTTCCTATTCGAAGGGCAATGGCATTGAACGATGCACCCGTCTCTCTAGATAGCGATCGCGTTCCATCGCGACTCGATGACGATTATAATCGACTAGCAGCGTTGCAATCGGCGACAACTCGGAATCAGTCTCGTCGTAATCGATCGAGCAAGCCAGCGAGTCGATCCACGGACGACCCGGTGAGAATATTCACGAGACGCTGACTCCGTTCGTACATCTGCCCCAGGTCGCGAACTTTTTCGAGATCTTCCTGCGCTTGCGGGTCATCGGCTTCCGTGAGGGACTGTTCGGCCTCGTTCAGGGCGCTCGTCATAACCGAGATTTCGCGCTGGACTTCCCGCCTGAGGAACTCTTGAACCACCACCCAGAAGTTGCGCTCCGCTTCGTAGAACGCTTTCTTCCCTTCGCCCGGGACGGATCGACGGTAGACCAGGTGCAGCCGTTCCATGTCTTGCATTGCAGTGCTCACCGTCGACTTCGCATAGCCACTCTCCTCGACGAGTGTATCGAGGGATACCGGTTCGTCGGCGAAGTAGAGGAGTCCGTACAGGCGACCGTAGCTTCGATTTAACCCGTAAATGTCGGCGGATCTCTCCATTGCCTCGATGACTGTTTCCCGCGCCGTTTCGACGTCCTCGCTCACGTCGAACTCGGTTTCCGGATCGGTGTCACTCATTAGTCGTTTGTAGCCAGCGTAAGGCATAATACGTTTCGATCCGAATATTCGGATAATTCCGAATATGTTGGACAAACCGACCTCTAACGGCGACGTCGATGGCTCAGTCGTTCTCGAAGCCACTGGTCTCGTAAAGACCTACCAGTCCCTGGTCCCCTTCGTGGGTCGTTCAGTCGAGGTCCTGACCGGCGCGGACGTCACACTCACCGAGGGCGAAATCGTCGGGATCGTCGGCGGCAACGGCTCCGGCAAGTCGACGTTGATGAAGATCCTCGTCGGCGCGCTTCAGGCCGACGCCGGCCACGTCACGCGAGACGGAACGATCGGATGGTGTCCGCAGGAGACGCTCCTGTACGATCGGCTCACCGTCGCGGAGAGTTTCGACCTGTTCGGTGAAGCCTACGACCTCCACGACGAACGCGTCGTGGATCGCCGCGACGCACTCGCCGACCGCCTCGACTTCGACGAGTTCCTCGAGTACCGCGTCGACCATCTTTCGGGTGGCAACCGACAGAAAGTCAATCTCGCCATCGCGCTCCTCCACGAACCCGACCTGCTACTCCTCGACGAACCCTACACCGGCTTCGACTGGGAAACCTACCTCGCGTTCTGGAACCTCACAGACTCCCTCGTCGAGAACGGCACCACGATCGCCATCATCTCGCACCTCATCAGCGAACGCGAACGCTTCGATCGCATCCTCGAACTCGAAGACGGAACCCTCTCCGAGCAAGCGGCCGTCCCACGACAGACCAGGGATTCAGTACACGGTGCACAGACCCCGACCGACCCCGACGAAGCCGCAGAGCAGGAGGGATGACATGAGCCGCCTCACGACCGTCACCCGACTCCGTGTTACCGAACTCGCTCGCCAGCCCCTCACGCTGGTCATGCTGCTCGCCCTCCCGCCGATCGTCATCGAAATGTACGGCGTCGCCGTGAAATCGTTCCCACAACTCCCCACCCTCGGTGCGGATCCAGCGACCGTCGGCCGCATGACCGGGACGCTGTTTGCCGTCGCGTTTCTCGCCGGCCTCGTCGGCCTCTTCCAGGTCATCAGTGCTCGTCGCGGTGACGAACGCGCCGTCATCGCCGGCTTCCCCCGGTGGGAACTCCTCGCGACGCGCCTCCTCACAATGCTCATCGTCGCGGTCGCCGGCGCAACCGTCGCCCTCGCCACGCTCATCGACACCGTCGAGGTCGCTGCCCCCGCGCTCGCGTTCGGTTTCCTCGTCCTCGCCGCTCTCATTTACGGACTGATGGGGGTGATCGTCGGGACGCTCGTCCCGCGAGAACTCGAAGGCTCGATCGTCCTCGTGTTCATGGCCGACATCGACAACGCCCTCTCGTCAGGGCTCTTCCCGATCGACGCATCGACGACGCTCCCCCTCGTCGGTGAGATAGGTGTGACCGGCTTCGTTCCACTGTTTCATTCTCACGAACTCTTCGTCAACGCAGTGCTGGACGGCGAAGTTGCATCGGGCCACCTCCTCCCCGCACTCGGCTGGGTACTCGGATTACTCGTCATCGCGTTCGTCGCCTACGGCCACACGGCTGGGAATGGCTGGCTCACGTCGAACGGAGGGTCAGCGTGACTCGCGTCGGCACCGCTCTCCGAAGTGGGGCGACGGAACTGCGTCGGACGCCGTTACTCCTGGCACTCCTCGTGTTCGCCCCCGCCTACGTCATCTACCTGTTCACGCTCGTCGCGCCCGAGGGAACTGCCGTCGTCCACCTGGGTGGCGAAGTCGTGCGGACGCCGCTCGACGAGGCATTTCCAGCGTTCACCACCCCAATGACCGCGGCGTTGCTGTCGGGCATTACCGGGCTGTTCCTGATGCACAGCTCGGCAGTCGCTGACTCGCGGCTCGTCGTCGCCGGCTACCGCGCCCACCAGGTCGTCCTCGCTCGCGTCGGCCTTCTCCTCGGCGTCGCGGCCGTCGCTACCGTCGTCTCCGTCGGCGTGATGCTCACCGCGTTCGAACCGGAACACGTCGGCTGGTTCGTCCTCGGTACGGGTCTCACGGCACTCGTCTACGGGATGGTCGGCGTGCTCGCAGGCGTCCTGCTTGCGCGCATCACTGGCGTCTACCTCATCCTCTTCGGCTCGATGATCGACCTCTTCATCTTCCAGAACCCCCTCGCAACGAACCCGCCACCCGCCGCCCAATTCCTCCCCGGTCACTACCCACTTCGCGTCGCAATGGAAGCCGGTTTCACCGGCACCGTCGAGATTGCATCGGTCGGCTGGACGCTCCTCTACCTCGGCGTCCTCACCGCCATCACGACCGGCGCATTCTATCGCCGGATGACCGTCACCTGATTCTCCACGACGATACGGTGCCGGCCGATCGAGCCGCGGCCGGTCTGATGATGGTGTTCGCGATGCCGAGGCGTGAGCGGTCTCCTCGTCGTCTCGACCGTCCGCAGTACGCGAACCGATTTCCTGGACCGCCGACGTACTACCGCCCATGTCGAC
The DNA here is from genome assembly GCF_023093535.1 of Halovivax limisalsi. Lineage (NCBI taxonomy): Archaea > Methanobacteriati > Methanobacteriota > Halobacteria > Halobacteriales > Natrialbaceae > Halovivax > Halovivax limisalsi. Next base: position 3,678,920 of record NZ_CP095757.1, on the reverse strand, counting down.
CACCGTCTTGAGCCCCGACGAAGGGCCAGACCTGTGCGTGCTGCCAGTCCCGAATCTTCGACCACGAGCCCATTTGCGTCCGCGATTGCACCGACGACTGTGGCTCGCCGACGTACTTCTGCAACTACGCGTGCTTGTCGGCGTCCGTCGAAGAGAACGGCCTCACCGCCGGCGACGCGTGCGAGTGGTCGCCCGAGTAACGACGGATGGTAGCTCGGTCGTCGAGTCGTACTGCATCTCGTCGTCAGGCGCTCGCGTCGTACCCGGCGTCTTCGACGGCAGCGACGAGGTCGTCCGGGTCGGCGTCGCCCTCGACTGTCGCCTGATCGCTCTCGCGATCGGCCGTCACACCGTTCACCCCGGCGACGCCTTCGAGGGCCTCCTCGACGGTCTGCTCGCAGTGGCCACAGCTCATCCCTTCGACGGTTAGCGTTCTGGACATGGTACCCCATCTACGTCCCGGCGGACTTTCTCGATTGTGCCTTCGAAACTGAAGTGCGTGCCGGCTATCGAATCGGTCGGTTCGGGGCCAACTGACTCACATCCAACGCTCGATCCCGATGTCTCAGCGACAGAAGGTTTCGATTACAATAGCTGGAGGCCGGATTAGTTTACTCCCCGAAGGACAACGGCATTGAACGATGCTCCCGTACGTACAGGTAGAGATCGCGTTTCGACGCGACTCGACGGTGATGGCCATGACTCCCGATACGACGGACCGGCAACTCGTCTGGATCGCCCTCGCAATCATCGTGGTGCTTTTCATCCTTCCAGCGTTTGCGATGGGATTCGGTATGATGGGCCCCACAATGGGTGGTGACTGGGGGCACCCGATGTGGGGAGCCGGCGACGTGGTACCGGGCTGGATGTTCGTCGTCTGGGCTGTAATGCAACTGCTGTTCCTGGCGCTCCTCGTCGGTGCCGGGTACCTCGGCTATCGGGCCCTGAGGTCTCGGTCGAAATCGACCGATCCAGCCCTCGAAGAGCTCCGATCCGCCTACGCTCGGGGCGAAATCGACGACGAGGAGTTCGAACGGCGTCGCGAACGACTCGAATCGGACCGGTAGGGCCGAACGATGCAGGCCGAACTCCTCCCCCAGGCGTTCGAGGCGCTGCGGATCGGCGTCGGCTTCCTCTGGACGGCGGCGTGGGCGATCATCATGGGGCTGGTGATCACCAGCCTCGTCCAGGTCTACGTCTCCAAGGAGCGGATGGCGTCCGTCCTCGGTGAGGGCGACGTCGCCGGCCTGACGAAAGCGACGCTGTTCGGGGCTGCTAGCAGCGGCTGTAGCTTCGGCGCCGTCGCCATCGGCAGGGGGCTCTTCAAAAAAGGTGCCCACGTCGTGAACTTCCTCGCGTTCATGTTCGCCTCGACGAACCTCATCGTCGAACTCGGGCTGATGATCCTCATCCTGCTTGGCTGGGAGTTCCTCGTCGCCGAACTGCTCGGCGGCGTGATCCTCATCGCGGTGATGGCGGTCATCGTCCACCTGACCCTGCCCGAGAATCTCTTCGAGGACGTCCGAGAGGAACTGAACGAGCGCGACCACGAGCACGGCGTCAGCGAGGATCCAACCTGCGGAATGGAAGGCAACGACGAGCATTCCATCGTCACCGACGGCGGGGAGACGCTCAAATTCTGCTCGGAGGGCTGCGTGGAGACCTACCGGCAGGAAGCGGCCAGCACCGGTGGCTGGCGCGACGAACTCCTGTCGTGGGGCGGCTGGTACAAGATCGGCAACCAGTACCGCAAGGAGTGGTCGATGCTCTACAAGGACGTCATCGCTGGCTTCCTCATCTCCGGGTTCGTCATCGTCTTCGTCCCGCAGTGGGTCTGGAACTCGCTGTTCCTCCAGGGCGACGGGTTGCTCGCGAGCGCGGAGAACGCCGTCATGGGCGTGGCCATCGCCGTCCTCAGTTTCGTCGGGAGCATGGGGAACGTCCCCTTCGCCGTCGCGCTATGGGGCGGCGGCGTCAGCTTCGCCGGCGTCATCGCCTTCGTCTACGCCGACCTGATCACGATCCCCGTCCTCAACGTCTACCGCAAGTACTACGGCCTGACGGTGATGGCCTACATCCTCGGCGTCTTCTTCGTGACGATGGCCTTCACGGGCTTTCTCATGGAACAGCTGTTCGACGCGCTCGGCATCGTCCCCAACCTCGCCGGTGGGACGACCGCGTCCGAGCAAACGTACTTCGAACTGAACTACACGTTCTACCTCAACCTGATCGCGTTCGCGCTCTCCGGGTTCCTTCTCTTTGTCTACCGTCGGGGCCTCGGGGCTCCCGGTCAGTATCGCGATCCAGTCTGCGGGATGCGGACCGATGATTCTGGACCGACTGTGACCCGTGACGGCGAGACGTACCACTTCTGCTCGAACGCGTGCAAGCGTCGGTTCGAGGAGATGCCCGGCGAGTTTGATCAGATCGAACCCGTCGCTTCGGGGGCAGCCACCGGCGGACACGACCACCACTGATTGACCCATGAGCAGAAACACCGCCGATTCAACGACGGTCGGGCGCCCGGAACGACAACTCCCTGACTGGCTGGCGACGTATACCCGGTACGGACTCTGGGGCCTCGTCGTCGGAACTACCCTCTGTCTGCTCGCGCTGTTCACGAACGCGGTTCCCGACCCGTCATTCCCCTGGTTCTCACTGCCGGGGGCCTACCGCATTCCGATCACCCAGCCCCGGATCGAGCACTGGCCGGTGAGCTATACGGTCGGCATCTGGCTGTGGATCGCGTGTGCGCCCGCGGCGTTCCTTCGGGGCTACGAGCGGGTAGCGGGTCGCTGGCGATTCGGTCCAGCCACGTGGCTCGTCGGACTGCCGACCGTCGCGATGATAACGCTGACGACGTACTGTCGGTTCTTCTGGCCGAAACCCACGCCCGCGACGTGGAACGCGCCGGCGTACACGTTCGTCTGCTGGGCGTACTGCTCGACGTACGACCCGCTGTGGAGCAACTTGGCGTACCTCGTCGCATCGATCGGCGTCGTCGCGTTCGGGCTCGTCGTCCGCCGATCGTCGCTCGCCGTCGCGACGGAGGCGACCTACGGTGCGCTGGCGCTCCCGCTCGGCCTGCCGGCGCTGTTCGATGCGTACAGGCGGTCGAGGGCGACGTAACGGGGACGTGCCGGGGAGAACCCGACCAGTTTGCTATCGCGGATCGTCGGTTTCAACCCAGCCGTCGTGCGCGCAGCTCGGTCTCTCGAGCGGACCGTCGAGCGTGACAGCTGCCTCGAGTCCGTCCACTGGATCGGCTCAGTGAATCGCGACGGACGTCGCTCGAAGCCCGGTCCTCGGAACCGATCGGCTCCGATTCGGCGTCACAGGGACAGGTCTGAAGCTCTCCCGCGGCGCGGGTGCTGATAGGTACCGACGGACGGGTTCGCCGCAGTGCGGGCAGCGACCCGTCACGCCCCGGCTCACGGGTGCGGATTTCGGCACACCCCTCGCTTTTGAAGCGGATACTGCGTCCTAGCAATCCGTGGCGCCTCCCGGATTGTGAACCACGCGAACACGGTCGCTCGCTCCGCTCGCGCTGCGTGTTCTCTCCTTCAAATCCGTCCGGTTTCCATCTCTGTTGCTCGCGAATTGCTCGCACCAGAAATGCCGCCTCCCGGATTGTGAACCACGCCGAGACGTTCCTGCTCGGCCTCCGGCCTGCGCGGGCTGCGACTCGTCTGATTCAAATTCGCTCGGGTTTCCATCGCTGTCGCTCACGAATTGTTCGCGACAGCAATGCCGCCTCCCGGATTTGAACCGGATGACACACCTCACTCGGTACCGTCACCCGGTACGATGTCCGCAGGCGTGAGGAGCGATACGTCCGATCGATCCGCAGCGACTTGCTTCAGGTCGTCGGAAAACCCGGCGCGACAGAAACAACAGTAGTGCTGTTCTCGATCGGCCCCGTTCGGTGGTGTCCACCGAACCTGTGACGCAGTTCGTTCGAGGTCAGACAGGTCGCCTTCGGTCATCTTCCGGCTGGTGTACTTGCATTCGCCAACCACGAGCGTTCCGTCGCTTGCGAGTCCGACGACGTCGATTTCGTGTCGCTGATACCACCAGTAGCCGATCCCCTGGTAGGTCTTAGGTAGTACCGACGGTAGCGCATTCTGACAGACCTGCTCAAACATCGTCCCCATGTAGTCGTTGAACGTCGGATCGACTACCTGCTCGTATGCGTCATTACCGAGCTGTGCGAGCTTGCCCTGTTGACCGTAGACGTACCGGAACCAGAATCGGAACAACGGCTCTCTCAGTCGGTAGCGACTCTTCCGCGTCGAATTCGGGTTCGCAGTCACGGGAATGTCCCGTTCGATGAGTCTGAGACGCCGAAGCTTCGAGAGATACGATCCAAGCGCGTTCGAGTCGACACCAGCGAAGTCCGCGATTTCGTTGGCCGCCCGTTTCCCGGTCGCGATCGCACGCAAAATCGTGTAGTACGTCTGCGGTTCACGAATCCCGAACTCCGTTCGTAACAGGAACTCCGGCTCGTTGTGGAGGACGCCATGTTCCGAGAGGATCTGTGATTGGACGTTCTCGGCGAGCGAGCGAGACGGGTCCACCGCCTGGAGATAGTACGGCGTTCCCCCGAAGATACCCCAGGCCCTGATGACGCTATCCGGATCGTCGTCGGGATAGAACTGCCGTGCGTCCGCCAGATCGAGTGGCGGGAGGTCGATCGTTGCGGTCCGTCGGCCATACAACGGACTGCCACCGGTGAGGACCTTGTCTTCCATGATGCTGATCGACGACCCGACAAGCACCAGCGACGTGCCCGTCTCTTCTAAGTGCGTGTCCCAGACGCGCTGAAGCTTTGAGGGAAGTGCGTCATCCGACTCGACGAGGTAGGGAAATTCGTCGAGTACGACGACTGCGTCCTGGCGACCCAGCGCCCGAAGCAGCGCTTCCCAGTCGCGCTGTATGTCCTCAATGACTGGAAACGTCTCACTGGCAGCGGCGACAAAGTCCGCAAGCTGCACCTCCGGTGTCTCCTCTGTCGCCTGCCAGTAGACGGCGTCCTGACGGCCGCGAACCGCTTCACGAACGAGTGCGCTCTTGCCGAGTCGCCGGCGGCCGTACAGGACGATCAACTCGGCTCTGTCGCTCTCGAACCGCGATTCGAGGAGGGAGCGTTCGTCCTCGCGGTCGATAAAGCGCGGGTGAGACATGTACCGCCGTTCGTCTTTGCTCGTAATAATGCTGCCGATTATCTAAATCGTCATTTTACTAATTCCGTTTTTACTAATCCCCATCCACGGAGCATCCGGTACTCGAAGTACAGCGGTCCGCCTATCGGCTGGACGGTTGGCGATCGGAGGGTGAGAGAACGTCGAGAACCGAGATCGTCGCTCTCTGGCATTCGAACCGCAGTATGATTGTGGCTCCCGGATTGTGAACCACGCCGAGACGTTCCTGCTCGGCCTCCGGCCTGCGCGGGTTGGGCTCGTTTACTTCAAACCCGGTCGGCGTCGTTTCTTCGATCTGCGACCGCTCGCTACGCTCACGGTCTTGATCTCAGAATATGCCGCCTCCCGGATTTGAACCGAAGCAAGACGTTCCGGGTTGCTCCCTGCGGTCGCTTTCCGGGCTGCGACTTGCAGGGTTCAGAATCCGTCCGGTTTCCATTTCTGCTGCTCGCGGATTGCTCGCAGCAGAAATGCCGCCTCCCGGATTTGAACCGGGGACAGCTCGATCTTCAGTCGAGTGCTCTCCCAGTCTGAGCTAAGGCGGCCTACTCGGTTCTGGGTCGATGGGACAAAAAAGGATTTCGAATGGCGCCCCGCCGCGGTATGGTCGCGGTATCGACGATCCTCGGGCGTAGTGTCTCGTTGACCGAGAGTCAGGGGCCTCGTTATTGACCAGGCAGATATTCAAGCCACGTTTTTGCCTTCAGCAGGGTAAGGGACTGTTATGGAGTCGTTTCCCCAGCAGGAGGACGCCGAGCAACTCACGGCGGATACTATCCTGGAGTTACTCGCAAACCGGCGTCGGCGCTACCTCCTGTACGCACTCAGAGGGCGAACCGAACCGGTCGAACTCTCCCGGCTGGCCGAGACGGTCGCCGGCTGGGAACACAACGTTCCCCCCGACGAGGTGGCCCAGAACGACTACAAGAGCGTCTACGTCTCGTCCGTCCAGTGTCACGTGCCGAAGCTGGCCGAGGCGGGCGTCGTCGAGCACGATACGGACGATCACTCCGTGATCCTCTCGGACACGTTCGAGCAGCTCGAACCGTACCTCGAGGTCGTCGTCCAGGACGAACCGGAGAATTCGACGCTCCAGCGCGCTCTGGGTGCGGAGACCCACGAGGGCCTGCTCGGATCGATCCGCCAGAACGTCGCGAAACTCAAACAGTAGTAACGACGCGATACGCCCGCCGTCGACGCCGGCCGATCCAATCGACTCCACTCCCCACGTCGCTCGGCGCGACTGGTCACTGACGGAACTCCTTTCGGAAATGCCGATCGGCCATCGATCGGCCGCGACGCCCGTCGAATCGGCGGTTCGCCCGCCGACATCAGTATCGGAACGCGGATACAGGTACTGATTACCGTCGCCGGCTAGGCTTCGGGACGCCCGTTCACGGACTGCGACCGATCCCGATATCGGCCGGCCGGAACCGACGATTCGGATGCGGTGTCGCCAGTGGAGCGGGACTCACTGACCATGACGACGAGCGACCGATCGACGACCGCGCTCCGCTTTGCCCTCCTGACGGTGAGCTTCGGGCTCGCCGTCGTCAAACTGGACGGCAATCCGACTGCGGTTTTCTTCGGTGCGGGGGTTCTCCTGCTCGTCTTCTTCAGTACCGATCTCTCGCGGATCGAGATCGCTCCGTGGATCTCGATCCGATTCGAGAGCGAGGACGCCGACGACCCGGAGCGACGTCGGGAGCGAGAGTAACCGGTTTGAGTGCCCGTCAGTCGTCCTTCGCGCCCGGGTTGGTCACCGCGCCGTTGGCCGCCGAGCCGAAGGCCCGGCCGTACTTCGCGAGGACGCCGGCGGTGTAGGCGGGTTCGGGATCGTCCCGCGCCGCCAGGCGGGCGTCGATCTCCGCGTCCGAGAGGTCGACGGACAGGTCGCGGTTCGGGATGTCGACGGTCACCGTATCGCCGTCTTCGACCGCGGCGATCGGCCCGCCGTCGAACGCCTCCGGCGCGACGTGACCGATCATCGGGCCGCGGGTCGCGCCGGAGAAGCGACCGTCGGTCAGCAGCGCGACGTCGTCCTCGTGGCCCTGGCCGACGACGGCCGCCGTGACGCCGAGCATCTCGCGCATGCCGGGCCCGCCGCAGGGCCCCTCGTTGCGGATGATGACGACGTCGCCGGACTCGATGCCGCCCGACTGAACCCACTCCATGGCGTCCTCCTCGCGCTCGAAGACCCGGGCCGGCCCCCGGTGGTAGAGTTCGTCGTCGCCGGTCACCTTCAGCACCGAGCCGTCGGGGGCGAGGTTGCCGGTGAGGATGACGAGCGCGCCCTCTTCGTGGATGGGGTCGTCGATCGGGCGGACGACCCCCGGATCGACCGCGTCGTCGGCCGGCAGCGAGAGCGCGTCGAGTTCGTCCGCGATCGTTCGACCGGTGATCGTCATCGCGTCGCCGTGGAGCAAGTCGGCCTCGAGGAGCCGTCGGAGGACGACCGGAATCCCGCCCTGCTGGTGGAGGTCGGCCATCACGTGGGCCCCGCCGGGGCGGACGTCGACGATGTGGGGCGTCCGCCGGGAGATCTCGTCGAAGTCCTCGATCGAGAGGGAGACGCCGGCCTCCGCGGCCAGGGCCAGCAGGTGGAGGACGGAGTTCGTCGACCCGCCGATCGCGACGTCGAGCGTGATGGCGTTCTCGAACGACTTCCGGGTGAGGATGTCGGAGGGGCGCCGATCGGCCTCGACCGCCTCGAGCGCGAGTTCGCCCGCCTCGGCGGCGATCGCTTCGCGCTCGTCCGTGACGGCGGGTGCGGTCGCGGAGCCGAGCGGGGCGAGCCCGAGCGCCTCGCTCATCGAGGCCATCGTGTTCGCGGTGTACATGCCGGCGCAGGAGCCGGGACCCGGACAGGCGGCGTGTTCGAGTTCTTCGAGTTCCTCGCGCGAGAGGTTCCCCTCGGCGTGGGCGCCGACGCCCTCGAAGACGTCCTGGATGGTGACGTCGTCGCCGTGGAACTCGCCGGGGAGGATGGTGCCGCCGTAGCAGAAGACGGTCGGCAGGTCGGTCCGGATCGCGGCCATCATCATGCCCGGCAGGTTCTTGTCGCAGCCGGCCAGCGTCACGAGGCCGTCGAGTCGCTCGCCGAAGGCGACGAGTTCGACGGAGTCGGCGATCACCTCGCGCGAGACGAGCGAGGCCTTCATCCCCTCCGTGCCCATCGAGATCGCGTCGGAGATGGTGATCGTGCCGAACCCGATCGGCATGCCGCCCGCCTCGTCGACGCCGTTCCACGCCGCGTCGGCGAGGTCGTCCAGGTGGACGTTACAGGGCGTGATGTCGGCCGCCGGGTTCGCGACGCCGATCATCGGCGAAGCGAGGTCGTTCTCGTCGTAATCCATCGCGTAGAACATCGCCCGGTGGGGCGCGCGATCGGGGCCCTCGGTGACGTCGTTGCTCGGCAGATCCGGGGGTTTCTCTCGCGTCTCGGGGGTCTCCTGTGACATACTCACGTAGCGGCGCCGGAAGACCTTAAGCCTCGTCAGTCGTGCAAAACTGTTCGGGAGTTCGGGGCCTGCGGGAACATGTTCCCGGTCCCGGTGAGCGCTCTACTCGCCCGGTCTGTGAAATCGATCGTATCGGTACTGAAACCGACACGTATACGGATCGATACCCATCAGGTCAGGTATGATCGAGTATCGTCCCCTCGACGAGGACCACCGGAAGGCCTTCAGTGAGTACGTCGGCTACGGCTTCACCCCCGAGTCGGGCCCGGTCGACTTCGACCCGACCGAGGACGACCACGAACGGATGCAACTCGGCGCGCGCCGCGGCCTCTTCGACACCGAGTCGGCGGCCGACGACCCGCTGGTCGTCTGTCTGCACCACTGGTTCGACGCGCTCGTCCGCGGCGACCACCATCCCTCGCCCGGCCTCTCGATGGTCGCCTCACCCCCGGAGCACCGCCGGAAGGGCTACGTCGAGGAGTTGCTCGCCCGTTCGCTCGCCGAGTATCGCGACCGCGGCGATCGCTTCTCGCTCCTCTGGCCGTTTCGCTACCGCTTCTACCGCCAGTTCGGCTGGGAGACCGCCTCCGCCCGCCACGCCTACACGTGCGAGCCCTCGGCCCTCTCGTTCGCACGGGATCGACTCGACGAGGCGGGTTCGTTCCGACCTGTCGAGGCCGAGGAGTACGAGCGTCTCGCGTCCGTCTACGACGCGATGGCGGGCCGGTACGCGCTCTCGATCGACCGCTCCGACGACTGGTGGACCCACCGGATCTTCACCGGGTGGGACGATGACCCCTACGCGTACGTCTGGGAGCGAGGCGGCGAGCCGCGCGGGTATCTCGTCTACTTCGTCGAGGGGTCGTGGGGCGACCGATCGATGCGCGTCCGGGATCTCGCGTTCCGCGATACCGAGGCACTGCTCGCGCTCTGTGCGTACCTCGCCAACCACGATTCCCAGATTTCGGAACTCTCGTTCACCCTCCCGACCGACGTCCCACTTCGCGACCTCGCGACCGACCCCGAGGAGCTCGACTGCGAGCTGTCGAACGGTCCGATGGTCCGCCTCGTCGACGCCCACGAGACGCTCCCGGCGCTCTCGTACCCGGCCGCCGACGAGGAGAGCGTGACGCTCGCCGTCGAGGATCCGCTCGTCGACTGGCACGACGACCCGCTCCGCCTCGTCGTCGCGGACGGCACCCCGACGTGCGAACGCGTCCCCGGCGCCGATCCCGACCTCTCCCTCGACGTGGGGACGCTCTCGCAGGTGGTCGTCGGCTATCGCACGGCGAGCGACCTCGCCCGACTCGGCCGGCTCGACGCGCCCGACGACGTCGTCGCGACGCTCGACCGGCTCTTCCCCCGCGACCAGCCGTACGTGGATACCGGATTCTGAGGCTGATCGCGGGTCCTACGGGTGATTCGTGGTAGGATCGGGTGACGGCGCGAACGCGGAAACACAGCGGCGCTGCCGATCAGAGACGGTCACTCGGTGTCGAGGCGCGCGACGATCGCCCCGGTGACGTCGTCGGTCGTCGCGTCGCCGCCGAGGTCGGGCGTTCGCGGACCGGACTCGAGAACGGACTCGACGGCCCGGCGAACCGCCCGCGCGTCCTCGTCGTACCCGAGGAATTCCAGCAGCATGGCGGCCGAGAGGATCGTCGCGCTCGGGTTCGCGACGCCCTCCCCGGCGATGTCCGGCGCCGTTCCGTGGACCGGTTCGAACAGCCCGCGCTCGGGCCCCAGGTTTGCGGAGGGGAGGAGGCCGAGCCCGCCGACGAGGCCGGCCGCAAGGTCGGAGAGCACGTCCCCCGCGAGGTTCGGACAGACGACGACGTCGAACTGCGTCGGGTCGAGACAGACCCGGGTCGCGAAGGCGTCCATGAGAACCTCGTCTGGCTCGACGCCGCGCTCGGCCGCCACGTCGAAGACGGCCTCGCGAAAGAGCCCGTCGGTCTCGCCCATGACGTTCGCCTTGTGGACGACGGTGAACGCGTCGGCCGCGACGTCGTCGAGGTACCGACAGGCGAACTCGGCGAGGCGCTGGGATGCGTCGCGGGTCGTGAGTCGCGTGCCCGTCGCGACGTCGTCGGTGAGGCGGTGTTCCAGCCCGGCGTAGACGCCCTCGGTGTTCTCGCGGAGGAAGACGAGGTCGGTCTCCGGCCGGACGGCGTCGACGCCCGGGTACGCCCTGGCCGGGCGAACGTTGACGAAGGAGTCGACGGCGCTCCGAAGGGGCAGGATCACGTCCGCGGCCGTCTCGCCCGCGGCGCCGAACAGGGTCGCGTCGGCCGCCTCGACGGCCGCGCGCGTCTCCGCGGGCAGCGGCGTGCCGCGCTCGTCCGCGACGTGATCGCCGGCCTCGTAGGACGCGAATTCGAAGCCCGGATCGAGCGCCTCGAGCACGTCGACGGCGGCCGGGACGACTTCCTGCCCGACGCCGTCGCCCGGAATCACGACGATCGTTTCGCCGCCTGCGTCCGGATCGGTGCCGCTCATTTCGCCGACGCCTTCCACATCATCGTTGCTAGTCGACGTCCTGGTCATTGTCCCGTCCGCCCGATGCCGTCGTCGGGCTCGAGGTCGACGTACGGGAGCGATTCGGCCGTCTCGCGAACGGACTCGGCGTTCTGGCGCATGAGCGCCGTCGTGTCCCAGTTGCCGTCGACGAGCGCCCGCCGCTGGGCCTCGTCCACCGTGACGTCGAGCGTCGTCCCGCCGTAGGTGACGGTTTCGGCCGCGACGGAGACCGCGATCGAATCGTCGGGGTTGTCCTCGATCCAGTCCTGCAGCGCGACGACCGACTCGTGATCGGCCGTCACGGTCGGGATGCCCAGACCGAGGCAGTTGCCCGCGAAGATCTCGGCGAAGCTCTCGCCGACGATGGCGTCGATCCCCCAGCGCATCAGCGCCTGCGGGGCGTGTTCGCGCGAGGAGCCGCAGCCGAAGTTCGAGTTCACCACGAGGATCGACGCGCCGGTGAAGCGATCGTCGTTGAACGGATGGTCGAGCGGGTCGTCGTTCTCATCAAATCGCTGGTCGAAGAACGCGAACTGGCCGAGTCCCTCGAAGGTGACCGCCTTCAGGAAGCGCGCCGGCAGGATCTGGTCGGTGTCGATCTCGTTGCCGCGAACCGGAATGCCGGTGCCGCGAACGCGCTCGACCGGGTCCGGGCCAGCCGTCGTGGGTTCGGCCGCCTCGTCACCGGTCATACCGTCACCTCCGGAAGCGTCCGGACGTCCGTGACGGCGCCGGTGACGGCCGCCGCGGCGACCATCTTCGGACTCATCAGTACGGTCCGACCGTCGGGACTGCCCTGGCGGCCGACGAAGTTGCGGTTCGAGGAGGAGGCACACGCCTCGTCGCCCTCGAGCTGGTCGTCGTTCATCCCCAGACACATCGAGCAGCCGGCGCCGCGCCAGTCGAAGCCGGCCTCGCGGAAGACCGCGTCGAGGCCCTCGCGCTCGGCCGCGGCCTTGACCCGCTGGCTGCCGGGGACGACCATCGCCCGGACGTCGGGGTGGACCTCGCGACCCGACACGACCTCGGCCGCGGCCCGCAGGTCGGCCAGGCGCGCGTTCGTACAGGAGCCGAGGAAGGCGACGTCGATCTCGTACCCGTCCATGGTCTCGCCGGGCGTGACGCGCATGTGCTCCTGGGCCTCGCGGGCGACGTCTCGCTCGTCGTCGGGCAACTCGGACGGGTCGGGGATCGGCTCGGAGACGCCGACGCCCTGCCCCGGGGTCGTCCCCCAGGTCACCATCGGTTCGAGCGACGAGGCGTCGATCTGGACGACGTCGTCGTACGTGGCGTCGGGATCCGAGCGGATCGACTCCCAGTACGGTTTCAGTTCCTCGAGTCGGCCGGGGTCGTCCGCGAAGGCGGGCGTCTCGGCCAGCCACGCGTAGGTGGTCTCGTCGGGGTTGACGTACCCGGCACGGGCGCCGCCCTCGATCGACATGTTGCAGATGCTCATTCGTCCCTCCATGTCCATCGACTCGATCGCTTCGCCCGCGTACTCGTAGACGTAGCCGACGCCGCCGTCGGTACCCAGCTCGCGGATGATCGCCAGGATGACGTCCTTGGCGGTGACGCCCGGACCGAGTTCGCCGGTGACTTCGATCCGGCGGACGCGCTGTTTCTCCATGGCGACGCAGCCGGTCGCGAGCACGTCCCGGATCTGGGAGGTGCCGATGCCGAAGGCGAGCGCGCCGAACGCGCCGTGGGTCGCGGTGTGGGAGTCGCCGCAGACGACGGTCGTTCCGGGCTGGGTGAGTCCCTGCTCCGGCCCGACGACGTGGACGATGCCCTGTCGACCGGACTCGGGGTCCGAAAAGTCGATATTCGCCGCCGAGACGTTCGCCTCCAGGGCCCGCATCATCTCCTCGGCCGCGTCGTCGGCGAACGGACGCGACTGGTCGGCCGTCGGGATAATGTGATCGACCGTCGCGTGCGTGAGCGAGGGGTAGGCGACGTCGTAGCCCCGCTCTTCGAGCATGCCGAACGCCTGCGGGCTGGTGACCTCGTGGACCAGGTGCAGGCCGACGAACAGCTGATCCTGGCCGGTCGGGAGCGTCCGGACCCGGTGTTCGTCCCACACGCGGTCGTAGAGCGTCCCCTCGCTCATTGGGCGTCCTGGTCCCCGCGGTCGAAGACGCGGACGTGGCCGTCGACGGGGGAGGTGTGGTCGACGTCGCTCATCCGGCGCGGCGACGGGTCCGCGTCCGTCTCCTCGTCGTCCGTTTCATCCGTAGCCGGCTCCTCCCGGTCCCCCTCGGTGGCGCGCTCCACGTCGGCGCCGCCGTCGGAGGGTCGGTCGTCGCCGGACTGCGTCGGTGTCTCGGCCTCCGGGACGCCGCCGTCCGTTTTCAGCGGCCGCCCCTCGTTGTTCCGTTCGAAGGTCCGGGCGGGTCCCTCGACGGGCGCGGTGTGATCCACGTCGCGCAGTCGACGGGGTCGTCGCGGGCGAGACGGTTTCGCGCGGCTACTCGCGCCGGTTCGGTTCGCGGTCGATTCCTCGGTTCGGGTGGTCGTGTCGTCGGTCATCTGTGTCGAGTCGTTCGATTCCGGTTCGCGTCGCTCGGTGTCGGTTCGGTCGTTCGGCTCGGTCGACGTCGGTCGCCGGGTCATCGCCCGTCCTCGGCCGCCTCGTCCCAGGCGAACAGCTGGCGCAGCTCGGCGCCGACCCGCTCGATTTCGTGGTCCTGCTCGGCCTGGCGGTACTGGGTGTAGGCGGGGCGGTTCGCCCGATTTTCGCTGATCCACTCGCGGGCGAACTCGCCGTTCTGGACCGCCTCGAGAATGTCGTCCATCCCCTCGCGGTCGACGACGCCCTCACCGCGGGTCAGGCCGCCGTACTCGGCCGTGTCGGAGACGGAGTTCCACATCTCCATGTGGCCGCCCTCGTACATCAGGTCGACGATGAGCTTGAGCTCGTTCAGGCACTCGAAGTAGGCCATCTCGGGGGCGTAGCCCGCGTCGACGAGCGTCTCGAAACCGGCTTTGACGAGTTCGGTGACGCCGCCGCAGAGGACGGCTTGCTCGCCGAAGAGGTCGGTCTCGGTCTCCTCGCGGAACGTCGTCTCGACGACGCCGGCCCGGGTACAACCGAGCGCGTCGGCGTAGGCGAGCGCCTGCTCGCGGGCCTCGCCGGTCGCGTCCTGGTAGACGGCGAGCAGGCCCGGCGTTCCCTGGTCGTTCTCGTAGTTGCGCCGGACGAGGTGGCCCGGCGACTTCGGCGCGATCATCGTCACGTCGACGTCCGCGGGCGGCGCGATCTGGTTGTAGTGGACGTTGAAGCCGTGGGCGAACTGCAGCGTGTCTCCCGGCTCGAGGTTCGGCTCGATCGATTCCGCGTAGACGTCCGGCTGGACCGTATCCGGCAGGAGGACGCTCACGACCGAGGCCTGCTCGACGGCGGCGGCCGGCGTCGCGACGCGGAGGCCGTCCGCCTTCGCGGCCTCGCGCGAGCTGCTGTCGGGGCGCAGGCCGACGACGACGTCGACGCCGCTGTCGGCCAGGTTCTGTGCGTGCGCGTGACCCTGCGAGCCGTAGCCCAGGACGGCGACCGTCTCGTCGTTGAGATAGCGCCGGTCGGCGTCCGCCTCGTAGTAGATCGTCGCCTCGACCGACGACTCGTCGGCGACCGTTCCGCCGTCGGTCAGGAACGTGGGCGATTCGTCGACGGTGGTGTCGGTCCCACCGTGACTCGTCTCCGTCGCGTCGTCCGATTCAGTCGCTGCGCCGGTCGTCGTCTCGGTTACCGCGTCGGCGGTGTTCTCGTCAGCCGCCGCGGACTGCGCGTCTCGACGCCGCGCGGCCATGCGGTCGACCGTCTGCTCGTGATTCGTCGGTTCGTCGTCCGTCGGTGGTGTCTCTGTCATGTCGGAATGTCTGTGTAAATCTGTCATCGCGTCAGTCGCTTGTGGATGGTTCGGCTGTCCCCGGGCGGGTCTGGTTGGCCTGGTCGGTCCGGCTCGCCGAATCGGCCTTGTCGGTGGGATCGGCCTTGGACGCGCTCGACGCGGGCTGTTCGCCCGGCGTCGTCGGGGTGTCGCCGCGGGCCAGGGCGGTCGGTCCAGTGCGGGCGATCTCGACGATGCCGAACTGGTGGTAGGCGTCGATCGCGGCGTCGATGGTGTCCTCCGCGCCCGTGAGCTGGACGGTGATCGTTTGCGGGCCAGCGTGGAGGGTCTCGCCGCCGTACATCTCGGTGACCGCGTGGACGCCCTCGGGTCGGTCGCCGCGCACCTTGATCAGGACGAGTTCGCGCGCGACGGTCTCGCCCGCGATCTCGCCGGCGGCGATGACGACCTGGAGCTTTCGCAGCTGCTTTTTCAACTGGTCGAGGCCGGGATCGGTCTCCTCGACGACCATCGTGATGCGGGCGTGGCCCTCGACGGTCGTCGGCCCGACGGTCAGGCTCTCGATGTTGAACTGTCGGCGCGAGACCAGCCCCGAGATCCGTGCGAGCACGCCCGGCTCGTGCTCGACCAAGGCGGAGACGACCGCTCGCCGCTGCTCGTGTTCGGCCTCGACGACCGGATCGATGCGGATCCCGTCGGTGTTGCGCCGACCCCTGGGATGGGGTCGCTCCGACGGGGATGGGCCCGGCAGGCCGGCGTCGTTCTCGTCACGCTCGTCGCTCATAGGTGATCCTCCGAGAGGGCGAATTCGCCGTTCGCGCCGCCGCTCGGCACCATCGGCAGGACGTTCTCCTCCGGGTCGATGTGGAAGTCGATCACCGAGGGACCGTCGTAGGAAAGCGCCGCCTCGACGGTGTCGGCGACGTCGGCGGAGTCGTCGACGGCGAAGCCGCGCGCGCCGAACGCCTCGGCGAGCGCGTCGAACGCCGGCATCCAGTCGTACACCGAGGCCGTCCGCCGCCCCTCGAAGAAGGCGTCCTGCCACTGGCGCACCATGCCGATGTGTTCGTTGTTGAGCACGGCGACGGTGACGTCGAGGTTCTCGCGCACGGCGACGGAGAGCTCCTGGATCGTCATCAGGAACGAGGCGTCGCCCTCGAAGCAGACGACGTCGCGATCGGGCTCGTCCGCCTCGTCGGCCGCGAGTCTCGCGCCGATCGCGGCCGGGAGGCCGTAACCCATCGTTCCCAGGCCGTGCGAGGAGACCCACGTGCGCGGTTCGGTGAACGTCCAGAACTGGCACGCCCACATCTGGTGCTGGCCGACGCCGGTCGTGACGATCGCGTCGTCGGCCGTCGCCGCGTCGAACGCTTCGACCACGAACTGGGGCTTCAGCGGCTCGTCGTCCGGCATCCCGTAGGTCAGCGGATACGTCTCTTTCCACTCGGCGCACTGCTCGCGCCACGACTCGGCCGCCGGTGCGCTCTCGACGGCCTCGGACAGCTGGTCGAGGACGGCGCCAGCGTCGCCGATCAGCGGGTAGTCCGCGCGGACGTTCTTGCTGATCTCGGCCGGATCGATGTCGACGTGGATCACCTCGGCCTCGGGCGCGAACGCCTCGATGCCGCCGGTCAACCGGTCGTCGAAGCGGGTTCCGACGGCGATCAGGCAGTCGGTGTGCGTGATCGCCATGTTGGCGTAGCCGGTGCCGTGCATCCCGGCGAACGACAGCGCGAGGTCGTCGTCCTCGGGGAACGATCCGAGCCCGGGCATCGTCGTCGCGACCGGGATCTCGTTCTCGCGCGCGAACGCCGTCGCGACGTCGTTCGCGTCGGCGGCGACGACGCCGCCACCGAATAGGCAGACGGGTCGGTCGGCCGATTCGATCGCGCGAGCGGCCGCCTCGACCGCCGCGTCGTCGGCCCGCGGCGCCGGATCTCCGTCCGCGGTGTCGTCGGTCGACGCCGCGTCGTCGAACGCGACGCGCTCGTCGAGGTCGGCGAGCGAAACGTCCTTCGGCAGGTCGACCAGCGTCGGTCCCTGTCGACCGCTTCCGGCCAGCCGATACGCGTCTTCGACGACGGCGCCGACCGTGTTCGCGTCGTCGGCGAACGAGTTGTCCTTCGTGATGGGCCGCGTGACGCCGACCGTGTCGGTTTCCTGGAAGGCGTCGTTGCCGACGAGGTCGGTCGGGACCTGTCCCGTCAGGGCGAGCATCGCGTCCGAATCCATGTTCGCGTCGGCGATGCCGGTGACGAGGTTCGTCGCTCCCGGTCCGGACGTCGCGAGGCAGACGCCGGGTTCGTTCGCCACGAGACCGTAGGCGTCCGCCGCGTGGGCGGCCGCTTGCTCGTGGGCCATCGTCACGTGAGTCACCGACGAGCTGGAGAGCGCGTCGTAGACGGGCATGATCGCGCCGCCCTGCACGCCGAAGGCCAGCTCGACGCCGGCCGCCTCGAGCGCGCGAACCACGGCGTCCGCGCCCGTGGCGACCGGGGCGTCCTCCGTCTCTGCGTCGCTGGTCCCGCCTGTCGGTGGATTCGTTTCCGTGGCCGCGGTGCCGCCGGCCGGCTCTGCGTCCGCGGACCGGCCGGCAGCGTCGTCGCGGCCGGACGCTTCCTCCGTTCTCGCTGTCTCGCGATGCGTCGACGTCGTATCTGTCATGTCTGCATGGTGGGTCTGGGGGTTGGTGCTCGATTGGCCTCCAGCCGCCCGTACTGAGAACGCGGTGGCGCCAGCAGACACAGGCCGGGCTGGGGGTCGGCGATTCGTTCGGTCAGTGGAGAAGGGTGTAGGTAGGGGTCTAGACCCCTACAATAATCGAACCGACGAGCACCGTTGCTCCCGAAAACGTCGGACCGTCGAGGGTGGGAGCGCTCGGTTTCACTGTGGGCAGCCAAATGCAACGGCTCGGCATAAATCTGTCGTCGGGTGCAATACTCGTCCCGCTCGGCCGCGAGCGCGCCATCGAGACGCGAGCTCGATAGCTGCGTCTCTCGCCAGTGCGTTCCGAATCGACGCGCTGTGGGTCGGTCGCACTCGTCGGCGCGCGGGCCGCGGCAATCGGCGGCGGTCGCTCGCGGATCGCGGCGTCGCCGCTGCTCGGCCCCTCGAACCGCGGAAGCTGCTCGCTGCGGCGGGAGCGCCGCGACGCTCGTCGCGCCCATCAGGCTCGGCCCTCGGTGACCCGCTCGCGGTCGGCGCCGACGTCGCGGGCGATCCGCTCGACGACCTCCGCGGTCACCTCGCCCTCGGTCGCGGCGTAGGACTTCACGCGGGCGGTCACCGCCCGCACCTGCTCGTCGGTCGGATCGTAGCTCGCCTCCTGCAGGTGCTTGCGGACGTTGTGGGTGCCGGTGTGCTTGCCCAGCACGAAGTCGCGCTCGGCGCCGACCATCTCCGGGGTCATCACGCCGGGTTCGAACGTCGCCGCGTTCTCGATCACGCCGGCGGCGTGGATGCCGCTCTCGTGACTGAACGCGTTCTCGCCGACGACCGGCTTGTTGGCCGGCATCGTTACGCCGCTTCGCTCCTCGACCAGCGAGGAGAGCTCGACGAACCGGGTGGTGTCGATGCCCGTGTCGACGCCGTAGATGGACTCGATCGCCATCACGACCTCCTCGGTGGCCGCGTTGCCGGCCCGCTCGCCGATCCCGTTGACCGAGACCTGCGCCTGGCTGGCGCCGGCCTCGATCCCGGCGACGGAGTTCGCGGTCGCCATCCCGAAGTCGTCGTGACAGTGCACGTCCAGCTCGGCGTCGGTGTGCTCGCCGACGAACTCGACGAGATCGCCCATCCGATCGGGCGTACAGACGCCCACCGTGTCGGGGATGTTGATCCAGTCCGCACCCGCTTCCGTCGTCGCCTCGACGACCTCGGCGAGGTAGTCCGCGTCGGTCCGCGTCGCGTCCATGGGCGAGAACATACACTCGACGCCCGCGTCTGTGACGCGCTCGACGCACTCGACGGACTTGCGCTTGACTGCCTCTCGCGTCGAGTGCATCGAATCCTCGATCTGGACGTCCGAGGTCGACGCGAAGACGTGGACCATGTCCACGCCAGAATCCAGCGCCGCCTCGACGTCGGCGTCGACGATCCGGGCGAGGCCGCAGACGGTCGTCTCGCACGCGTCGGCGATGTCGCGCACCGCCTCGAACTCCTCGTCGGAGCTCACCGGGAAGCCCGCCTCGATGACGTGGACGCCCATCTCGTCGAGCACCGCGGCGATCTCACGTTTCTCCTCGTACGTAAAGGAGATGCGTGCCGCTTGCTCGCCGTCTCGCAGCGTCGTATCGAAGAACTGTACGTCGTCAATCTCGGCTACAGTAGCCACTTCATTACCGTCGAAGAACTCGACTCCCCTGCCGGGTGACAGAGGCGCCCTCTGGTGTCGTCATTGCAGCCGTACCAAATGAGCGTACGAACTTAAACTCACGGGTCGGACTGAACGTTGCCTGCCACACCTGGTTTATAATGATGATTGTTGTTCTGTACGTTTTTCGGATATAGAACTCACTATCGAAGATTCGGCCGCTCGAGCGGGGGATCGATGGAGGTCGAGCCGCTTCGGCTCCGTCGGCGCACGGACCCGCGCCGGATCGCTAGTCGAACCGCGGCGGCGATTTCGGCGAGTAGGGGACCGCGAAGAAGGCGTAGACCGGCTTCGAGGAGCCGACGTACGACGGCTCGAACCAGTCGCTCAGGTCGCCCGTGTCGGTAAACTGGATCCGCCGCTCGGTGTCGTTCGGGGCGTTCGGATCGTAGACGTAGATCTCGACCGTATCGTCGTACGTCGAGTAGCCGTAGGCCAGGACCTGGTGGTTGTCGCCGATCTGGTTGAGCCCGGTCTTGAAGATGTTCCCGTGCGTGTCGACGTGGATCAGCCCGATCGGACAGAGCGTGTCGGAATCGAGCGCCGGTTTGATCTCGTTCCTCCACTCCTGGCGCATGACTTCGTTCCGGCTCTTTTTCACCTGACCCCACTTCTTGGTGTTCGGCGAGTTCATCAGCGTCTGGTAGATCCCCGCCCCGAGCGGATTCCCGTTTCCGGGCATGAAGCTATCGAACAGCCGTTCGGAGAGGAAATCGAACAGCGCCGTGTCTTCGGCCGGCTGATCGTCGTCGACCGGCGAGTTCGGCGGCGACCGCTCGACCAGGTCGTCCGGCCAGGGCGAGCGACCGTGTTCGAAGTAGTCTCGAACCGCGAGGACCATCCCGCCGCACATCCCGTTGGTCGTGTCACCGATCTCGTCGATCGACCCGGCTGGACCGAGGTCGATCGGGTTGGGCAAGGTGTACTCGCCGGCGGGGAAGTCGTTGTCGAACGCGAAGACGCAGTCGTCGAGGCTGAATCCCTCGACCGCGGTGTCGAGCACCCGCTCGGTCTCGTAGCTGGGGGTGTTCCGTCCGGGCCGTGCGATGCCGAGGAAGCCGACGGACTCGACGTCGTGTCTGCCGTCGCTTCCCTCTTCTTCCTGGAGTCGGACGTCGAACCCGTGAGCGTCGAGGTTCGTCGTTCGGGTCACGACCTCGTTGTACCCGTTGTACGTCTGGCACTGGGTGAGCAGGGCCGGCTGCTCGCTCTCGAAATCCGGGATGAATTCCACGTTGAACCACTGGTGGGTCGACTGCGTCGTCCCGACGTGCAGTTGCGAACCGTCCGAGAGGGTGTGCGTACCCGATTCCAGATAGAGGTAGCCGATCGTCTCCTCGACGTGCGGCCCGTTCAGGTAGTCCCACTCCTCGATCTGGAGCTCGAACGACCCCGAGCCGACGTTGCGCAGTCGCACGTGCGAGGGATGCTCGCCGTTGTACGTCTGCATGGTCGCGAACACCACCGGATCGTCGTACTCCTCGCCGCCGAAATCGACCGTGTGCCAGTAATTCTCGTCGGACTGGCCGAATTCCACCGTCCCGGCCCATCCGATGCGATCGCCGTTTGCGTCCGCGATCGGACCCTCCGTGAGGGACACGACGCTGACCGTCTCCTCGTTGTGCCGGCGCTCGTCGTTCTGCGAGGTCTCCTCCTCGAGGAATACCTGGCCGTCGGTCGCCGTGACGGTCCGGAGCCGCGGCGCGACCGTGTCCTCGCCGTTGAACGTATCGATGTTCGCCAGGACGACCGGACTCGACGCGGTGATGCGCGTCTCGAACGTAAACTCCGTCCAGTCGTGATCGACGTCCGGAACGCGACCGAATCCGATCTCGACGTCGCGTCGCGGCGTCGCCACGACGCCGACCGTCTCTTCGACGTGGTCGCCGCCGCGACCCTCCTCTTCCTGGAGGCGGACCTCGACCCCTTCGTCGTCCGCGTTTCGCTGGCGCGTCACGATCTCGTGGTGTCCGTTCTCGGTCTGGGACCGACTCACCACGGCCGGGTCGGTTCCGAGCCCGGCCGAGAACGAGACGTCAGACCAGTTGTGATCCGTCGACACGGTCGTGACCTCGACCGGCGTCCCCTCGGAGAGCGGATTCTCGTCGGGCAGCGTGTGGATGCCCTCCTCGAGGACCACGTACCCGATCGTCTCCTCGATGTGCGGGCCGTTGTGGACGTCCCACTCCTCGATCTGGAACTCGAACCGATCCGATCGCACGTCGCGAACCCGCCCGTGACAGGCGTCCTGCCCGTTGTAGGTCATGATCTGCGTGAGCACGACCGGATCGTCGTAGCTGTCGTCTAACTCGATCGTGTGCCAGTGGTCGCCGTCCGGCTGCTCCAGGCCGACGACCCCGGCTTCCCCGATGTCGTTTCCCGATGCATCCGTTATCGGCCCGCTCGGAGCGCCGAGAAACCGGATCTCCTCGTTCGTGTGCCACGTCTCGTCGTCTCCCGAGGTCTCCTCCTCGACGCACATCTCAACCCCGTCGGCACGCACGTTACGCATCCGGATCCCCGCCGTATCTCCGCCGTGGAACGTTGCGATCGACCCGACGACGACCGGTTGCCCGGTCGACTCGAGCTCGGGGACGTCCGCGTCGGTCCACTTGTGATTCCCCTCGAACCCGCCGGCCGTGAACGGAATAGTTTCGTCTGACATATCAAGACACGAATCCATCGTCTCTCTGCCTTTTGAAATAATTATCTAATTATTAAGTATTTATTGTGGCTGTACCGGTTTCGAATCGATATAGCTTCCCGTCCCTCGGAGCCGTTCTCACCTGCTCCCGCCTCCGGAATTCGGACGGAGTCGACCCACGCGAAGACAGTCCAGCTCGCGCCTTCGGCGCTGCGCGGGCTGTGACTTCTCTACTTCGAACCGCCCTCTCGACAGATTTCTGCCGCTCGCGATTTGCTCGCGGCAGAAATATGGGCTCGGGCGGATTCGAACCACTCCTGAGAACCTGCTCGCTTCGCTCGCAGAACCTCAGTATAGTTCGAACTTCCTCGCGTACATTTCTGTGGCTCACTGTCGTTCGCCCCAGAAATGGGCTCGGGCGGATTCGAACCACCGACCTCGGCCTTGTAAAGGCCACGTCATAACCGGCTAGACCACGAGCCCGTACGGACCAGCAATGGGCCGGCGTGAATAACTGTTACCTTCTCGTTCGGTGGACCGCGGGAGAGCGTCGAACCCCCTTGCCCGTCTGCTGATCCGCCGGCTCTGCCGTCCCGTATCGGTCGCCCGTCACGACGCTTCCCGCGCCATACTATTTCGATTCGAAGGGAATATTTATTGGCGCGGCTCTCTCACGGCGGTGTAATGAGCGTAGACTGGGAAGAAGACGACCCGTTCGAGGAACAACGGGACAAAATCGAGAACCCGATGAAGCGGCTGTTCCGCGAGTACGGATCTCGATACGCGTTCCAGGCGGCCGTCGGGATATTTGCGAGTATCTTCGCTCGACTCCTCGATCTACTGCCGCCGTTGATGCTCGGGATCGCCATCGATTCTATCTTTCGCGACGGCGGTCAGGCGAACTTCTCCGAGCAGATCCCGCTGGTCGTGTTGCCCGACGCCTGGCTGCCACCCACCCAGGAGGGACAGTTCTGGTTTACGATCGCCGTCCTGATCGGCGCGTTCGGCTTCGGCGCGATCTTTCACTGGCTGCGCAACTGGGGGTTCAACTCGTTCGCCCAGAACATCCAGCACGACGTCCGGACGGACACGTACGACAAGATGCAGCGGCTGAACATGGACTTCTTCTCCGACAAACAGACCGGCGAGATGATGTCCATCCTCTCGAACGACGTCAATCGCCTGGAACGCTTCCTCAACGACGGGATGAACTCGCTGTTTCGCATGTCCGTCATGGTGCTGGGGATCGGCGGCCTGCTGCTGTGGATCAACTGGCAACTCGCGCTCGTCGCGCTGCTGCCGGTCCCGCTGATCGCCGCGTTCACATACGCGTTCGTCAAGATCATCCAGCCGAAGTACGCGAAAGTGCGCTCGACCGTCGGGAAGGTCAACTCCCGGCTGGAGAACAACCTCGGCGGCATCCAGGTGATCAAGTCGAGCACCACGGAGGACTACGAGTCCGACCGCGTCGACGACGTCTCGATGGACTACTTCGACGCCAACTGGGACGCCATCGAGACCCGGATCAAGTTCTTCCCCGGGCTGCGGGTCATCGCCGGCGTCGGATTCGTCATCACGTTCGTCGTCGGCGGCCTCTGGGTGTTCAACGGCACCGCGCCCGGCCCGTTCACCGGGACGCTCACCGAAGGGAACTTCGTCGTCTTCGTCCTCTACACCCAGCGCTTCATCTGGCCGATGGCCCAGTTTGGCCAGATCATCAACATGTACCAGCGCGCTCGCGCGTCCTCCGCGCGCATGTTCGGCCTCATGGACGAACCGAGCCGCGTCGAGGAGAACCCCGGCGCGACGGAACTCGAGGTCACCGACGGTCGCGTCGAGTACGACGACGTCACGTTCGGCTACGACGAGGCGGAGACGATCGTCGAGGACGTCGACTTCGCGGTCGAGGGCGGCGAGACGCTCGCGCTCGTCGGCCCGACGGGCGCCGGCAAATCGACGATCCTGAAGCTCCTGTTGCGGATGTACGACATCGACGAGGGCGAGATCACCATCGACGGGCAGGACCTCCGGGACGTCACCCTCCGCAGCCTGCGGGAGAAGACGGGCTACGTCAGCCAGGACTCGTTCCTGTTCTACGGGTCCGTCGAGGAGAACATCAAATACGGCACGTTCGACGCCGACCGTGCGGACGTGATCGAGGCCGCGAAGATGGCCGAAGCTCACGACTTCATCGAGAACCTGCCCGAGGGCTACGACACCGAGGTCGGCGAACGCGGCGTCAAACTCTCCGGCGGCCAGCGCCAGCGCATCTCCATCGCGCGGGCGATCCTCAAAGATCCCGACATTCTGATCCTGGACGAGGCGACCAGCGACGTCGACACGGAGACGGAGATGCTCATCCAGCGCTCGATCGACAAACTCGCCGCCGACCGGACGACGTTCGCCATCGCCCACCGCCTCTCGACGATCAAGGACGCCGACAAGATCATCGTCCTCGAAGGGGGCCGGATCGTCGAGCGCGGAACCCACGACGACCTCCTCGACAACGGCGGTCTCTACGCGCACCTCTGGGGCGTCCAGGCCGGCGAGATCGACGAACTCCCGCAGGAGTTCATCGAACGCGCCCAGCGCCGGACCGCCCGCACGGAAGCCGGGCAGGACGACGACTGATCGCCGGGACGACGACCGCCGCCCGCCCCGTTCTAGAACGACTCCTGTTCTCGCTGCCCCTCCTGTCCCGGCGCGCCCTCGTCCTGGCGGTCCTCGCCCGGCGCGGGCGGCGTCCGGTCGCTGTAGTTCTTGCGTCCGATCGCCTCGTCGCCGACCATCGTCATGATGGCCTGCTCGACCTCGAAGGCGGAGTCGTACCCGTCCTCGTTGAACGGCTCGAGCAGCTCGCGGAACGTCGTCGTCTCCTCCTCCATCTCGAGTTCCTCGTCCCCGTAGGCCTCGAGCAGTTCGTCCTGACTCGCGGGATACTCGTGCTCTTCGAGTTTCCGGCCCAGATCCCCGAGTTCGACGCCCTGCTCCCGGTGTGCGTCACTCATGGTTCGGGTTGGGACGGACCGCCGGATACGTGTTCGCCCTGCCAACGCGTGTGTTGAACGCGGGCGCGGCCGTTCCAGTTCACCCGCGATTGACGAGACGGTGCATACAAGACCTGACCGGCCGTCGTGACCTGCATGCACCTGGAACGCGTCGCCTGGCCCGACGCGGCCGATCTCGAAACCGACCTGGCCGTCCTGCCGGTCGGGAGCACGGAACAGCACGGCCCGCACGCCCCGCTCGGGACGGACACGATGGCCGCCGAAGCCGTCGCGGAGGCGGGCGTCGAGGCCTACGACGGCGAGGTCGCGATCGCCCCCGCGATCCCGGTCGGCGTCGCCGAAGAACACCGTCACTTCGCCGGGACCCTCTGGCTCGAACCGGACACCTTCCGGGCCGTCGTCCGGGACTGCGTCACCAGCCTGGGCCATCACGGCTTCGACCGCGTGGTCGTCGTCAACGGCCACGGCGGCAACGCGGACGCCCTTCACGAGGCGACCGGCGAACTCACGCGCCACGAGGACGTCTACGCCGTCGCGTTCACCTGGTTCGACGCAGTCGGCGAGCACTCGGCCGACATGGGCCACGCCGGGCCGCTCGAGACGAGTCTGCTTCGGGCGATCGAGCCGGATCTCGTGCGAGAGGATCGCGTCGAGGACGCCCGCGACGGCGCGGCCGACGGCTGGGGCGAGTGGGTGAGCTTCGCGAACCTCGCCCACGACGCCGCCGAGTTCACCGAGAACGGCGTCGTGGGTGACCCGACCGACGGAGACGCCGCTCGCGGCGAAGAATTGCTCGACCTCGCAGCCGCATCACTCGCGAGGCTGCTGGGTGCCGTCGAAGAGCGTGATCTCACGAACGCCGGTGACGGGGAGAACTAGCGTCGCCCAGGGCGATTCGATCGCGCAGCCGGCGTCCGACACGATCGGCCCTCGGTCGGATTTCGGGACTCGGCCGTCGACTTACTCCGCGTCGCCGCCCCCTTCGCCGTCCGCAGCGGCGTCCTGGAGCGTCCCCCGGAGCTGGGGCATGGTCGACGTGAGGTCGGTGACCTGATCCGCCGCCTCCTCGACGGTTTCGACCGTCGATTCGACCGCCTCGATGTCGGCCGCGAGGTCGTCGGCGTCGTCGAAGGCCTCTGCGCGCTCGCCCATCGTGTACCACTTCTTCGCGTCGCGCAGGTGTGACTCGGCTTCCCCGGCGTCGAGCGCCGATTTTAGCCCGTTGAGCGCGCCGAGGACGTTGTCGGCGTCGGTCTCCCAGATTTCGTCGGCGGCCGGCAGTTCCTCGCGCGCCGCCGCGAGCGAGGATTCGACGTCCTCGCGCATCTCGCTGGCCGCCTCCCCGAAGAGGTCCTCGTCCGTGAGTGAGGCCTGGCTCATGCCCGATCGTACTCCGCGGGGCGGGTTAAACTATCGCCCGAAAGTGAAAGTGAAAATCGACCGCTAGGACGGTCCATCCGGGCGTGAGTTGGGGGATCGGTCACTCGCCTCGACCCGCCACGTCGACGACGCGCATCAGCGGGTAGCCGTCGTCCATCGCCATTCGCGACGTGACGCGCCGACCGTCGCGTTCGACGACGATTTCGACGTCGAGAAACCGACCGGTCAACTCCGTGTAGTCGGCCGCGTCCTCCTCGAGTTCCCGTTCGAGCGCGTCGACGTCCACGTCGACGGTGACCCGCTCGCAGTGTGGCTGGTTCTCGATCGATTCCTCCATCGCGCGCGCGAGGCTGCCGGCGCTTTCGGGCGAGACGGGCGTGCCGGCGAACTGGTGGTACAGCGAGCCGAACTTGATCCCGCTCTCGAAACAGGCGACTTCGGCCGGGGTGGGATCGGTGCTCGAGGAGTCCGGTCCGTCCGAGTGCATACCGGGTGATCGCGACCTCGCGGCAAGGACGTTCCGGTCGGGCGCGAGCTGGGGCCGGTCGTCTCCGGAGCAGAGTCGATCTCCCGCGTGCATCCGATTCGCTCGCTGTACCAGAACTCCTTGACCAGCACCGTTCGCGTGCAGTCGGCTGTCACCCGCCGGTCGAGACCGCAAGGTACGTATCGGGGCCGGGCTATCCACCGAACGAATGGCACAGTCGGTCCTGCTAACCGGGGCATCAGGGCGGGTTGGCTCGGCGATCCTGGGCGAACTCGCCGACGCGTACACCTGGCGACTGCTCGATCGCGATCCGCCGACCGAGGACTACCCCGGCGAGTTCGTCGTGGCCGACATCACCGACGAGAAGGCCGTCCGCGAGGCGATGGCGGGAATGGACGCGGTGATCCACCTCGCCGGCGACCCGCGTAAGGACGCTCCGTGGTCGAGCGTCCTCCCCAACAACATCGACGGCACCCGTGTGATCTACGAGGCGGCCGTCGCGGAGGGCGTCGAGACGGTGGCCTTCGCCTCCTCGAATCACGCGGTGGGCCACTACGAGACCGACGAGCGCACCCCCGACGTGTACCGCGAGGACGACGACTTCCGCCTCGACGGGACGGAACTTCCGCGACCGGGCAACCTCTACGGCGTCTCGAAGGCGACCGGCGAACTCCTCGGTCGGTACTACCACGACGAGTACGACCTCTCGGTCGCCTGCGTCAGGATCGGCAACCTCACGAAGGACCACCCCCCGATCGACTACGAGCGGGGCCAGGCGATGTGGCTCTCCTACCGCGACTGTGCACACCTCTTCCAGCGCTGTATCGAGGCCGACTACGGCTACGAGATCGTCTACGGCATCTCCGACAACGACCGCAAGTACTACTCGATCGAGCGCGCCCGCGAGGTGCTCGGCTACGACCCGCAGGACAACTCCGCGGAGTACGAGTCCTGAGTACTGTACCGCCCGACGAGCCGGTCGGGGCCGAGGTCGTCCGACCGGACGTACGGGACGTCAGGAGACATCCGCGAGCAGATCCTCACTCGAAGAGGCCTTCGACGTCCGCGATCGTCGAGTCGCGCCGATCGACGCGCTGGCGCAGCCGCTGGTACGCGATGTCTCGGTTCTTCGCGTCACCGGCGACGAAATCCCGTAACAGCGCCCGGAACGGCGTTCCCGTGCGGTCGCGCTCGGCGCCGGTCAGCGCGTATTCCCCGGCTCGCTCGACGACTCCCTCGTCGTAGCCCCACTCGTCGGCGAGGACCGTCGCGGCGACGGCGATCTCCGCGGGCGAACAGTCCGAAAGGGTCAGAATCGTTCCCTCGTGCGAAAGCGAGAGCGGGCGGCGCCGTTCGACCAGCTCCGGATCCGCGGCGAGAGCGGCGAGGAACCGTCTCGCTGCGCCGACGTTGCAGCCCCGGTAGTCCGCGGGGAGGTCGGCGAGGTAGTCGCGGGCGCTCTCGGCCAGGCCGACCGCTCCTTCCCAGTTTCGCCCGTGGGCGTGGTGGACCGCCGCGGTGAACTGGATCAATCCGTGGAGCAGCACCTCGTCCCCGGTGCCCGATTCGAGGTCGAGCCAGTGGGCTTCCCAGGCGTCGTGCGCGGCGTGGTAGTGCCCGTCGTTGTAGACGGCGATGCCGGCCCGGAGCGCCGTTTCCATGGTGTGACGTTGGCGTCCGATCGGCAAAAACCCGCCGACGGGTCGACCCCGTGTCGGCGCCGTCTCTGTCGTCGGTGTCGAACGACCGGAGAAATCGGTGACTGTCCGCGGACGCCGCCCGAGGCGGCCTCGATTCTCGGCGCTCAGCGTCCCCAGAAGTTCTCGCGGCTGCCGAGCTGGGGTCGGTCGGGGCCGTTGTCGTCGCCGTCCCGTTCTTCCTCGTCCTCGTCGGCCGACTCCTCGGCCGATTCGTCGTCTTCGTCCGCGTCTTTCTCCGGGTCGAGGGGCAGGCGTTCGACCTCCTCCGCGCGGGCGTGATTGCTGTGGACGCGGGTGATTTCGACGCGCGAGCGGGCCTTCGGGAGGACGCCGTCGACCATGACGATGAAGCCGTCCTCGGTTCGGCCGACGCCGGCGCCGCTCTCGTGCATGTCGACGACGTCGACCACGACCTCTTCGCCGCTCTTGACGGGCTGGCTCTTCAGGTCCTCGATGGGCTGGCTGTAGTGGTTACACCACTCTTTGCCACCCCGGTCGCCGTAGTGCTGACACCCCATGCCTGCGATACGCTCGGAAAAACTCGGGCAGTCGTCCGCGAGTGGACAGTCAGCCATAGGCCGAGTAGTATCGGGACCGTTAAACCGCTTGCGTATCTGCCCTCCGGCGGCCGCGTCGGCCGTCGACGGTCGAGCGATCGGTTCGGCTCGCGCGCTCGTGCCGTCGACGGCCGGGCCGGCCAGCCGCGAATCCGACCGTCGAAACCCGTCGCCGAACGCCGCCGGTTTCGAAAGGATTTACGGGGTTCGCGTCCCAGTCTCGGGCGATGAAGATCCTCGTACCGGTCGCGGAAGTGTCGACCGTCGACGACGAGTTCGAGATCGAAGGCACCGAGATCGACGAGCGCTACCTCGGCGCGGACCTCAACGAGTGGGACGATTACGCCATCGAGGAGGCCGTCCAGCTGCAGGAAGCCGATCTCGCCGACGAGGTCGTGACCGTAACGATCGGCCCCGAGGACAGCGAGCAGACGATCCGTCAGGCGCTTGCGAAGGGCGCCGATCGCGCGGTTCGCATCTGGGACGACGCCCTCCAGGGCGTCGACTTACTCGACGTCGACGCGAAGGCCGAGATCCTCGCCGCCGTCGTCGAGGACGAAGATCCCGACCTCATCCTCACGGGCGTCCAGACGGGCGACGACAGCTGGATGGCGACGGGCGTCACGCTGGCCGAGACGCTCGGCTTCCAGTGGTCGGCGGTCGTCAACGAGCTCGATCACGACGCCCTCGAGGACGGCACCGCGGCCGTCCACCGCGAACTCGAGGGCGGCGTCGAGGAGCTCAGCGAGGTCGACCTGCCAGCCGTGTTGACCATCCAGACCGGTATCAACGAGCCGCGATACGCGAGCCTGCGCGGCATCCGTCAGGCCCAGCGCAAGGAACTCGACGCGAAGTCGCTCGAGGAGCTGGGCCTGGACGACTCCGTCGTCGAGGGCCACCTCGAACTGACCGCGATGTACGAGCCCGAGTCCGAGAGCGACGCGACGATCTTCGAGGGCAGCGCCGAGGAGACCGCCGGCGAACTCGCAGATCTGCTTCGCGAGAAGGGGGTGGTCGCATGAGCGAACGAAGCAAGCTCCTGCGAGTACGCCAGAGCTTCGCTCTGGAGGTGGTCGCATGAGCGACGTCCTTGCGATCGCGGACCACCGCCGCGGCGAGTTGCGCGACGTGAGCTACGAACTCGCGACGGCGGGGCGGGACCTGGCCGACGCGACCGGCGGCGAGGTCCACCTCGCGGTGATCGGCGGCGACGTCGACTCGTTCGGCGAGAAACTCGACCGCGAGGGCGTCGACGTCGTCCACACGGTTGCAGACGGCGAGGAGTTCAACCACGACGTCTCCGTCCAGGTTCTCGAACAGCTCTACGACGAGCTGGCACCGCAGTACGTGCTGGTGCCAAACAGCGTCAACGGTCTCGACTACGCGCCGGCGGCCGCGGCCCGGCTCGACGTGCCGATCGTCACCGACGTGATCGATCTGGCCGTCGAGGGCGAGTCGCTGGTCGCGACGCGCGAGATGTACGGCGGGAAGGTCGAGACGACGACCGAACTCGACGCGGGCTCGGCGCTGGCGACGATCCGCGAGGGCGAGTGGCCGGCAGCCGACGGCACCGGCGACGCCGCGATCGAGGCGTTCGACGCCGAGATCGACGAGGCCGCGATCGGTTCGACCGTGACCGGCTTCGAGGAGGTCGCCGGCGGCGATGTCGACATCACCGAGGCGGACCTGCTGGTTTCGATCGGCCGCGGGATCGAAGAGGAGGAAAACCTCGACCTCATCCGCGAGCTGGTCGAGGCGACCGGCGCGACGCTGTCGTCGTCGCGGCCGATCGTCGACAACGGCTGGCTGCCGGCCAACCGGCAGGTCGGCCAATCCGGTAAAGTTGTCACGCCGGAGGTCTACATCGCGATCGGCATCTCCGGGGCGGTCCAGCACGTCGCCGGGATGAAGGGCTCGGAGACGATCGTCGCGATCAACACGGACCCGAACGCGCCGATCATGGACATCGCGGATTACGCGATCCACGACGACCTCTTCGACGTCGTCCCCGCGCTGATCGAGGAGTTCGAGTAACAGGACCGCGACCGACGGGAGCGGCCTTTTTGGCCCGGATGGTTCGAGGAGGGTGAACGGGGTTCACCGACCAGAAACGGTGGTCCCGCGTCGTCCCCGCGCTGATCGACGAATTCCGGATGCCGACACCGTACGTGCGGGAACCGTCTTTGTCGCTGATCCCGGGGCCCGAGTGGCTACCGTGAGCCGACCGTGGCCCTGCAACCGGCGCGGCGACCGGCCGGACCCTCGACGAACGGGGACCGTTACGCGCGGACTGGCTGCCGAACAGGCCAGCGAGCGGCGTACTCGACGAACGATCGCAGACTGTCTGGACCTCCCACGCCTGTCACCTCCACAATAATATATATCTTTGACTATTTATTTATCGATTGAATCGATGATATTATACTCTCGCGCTCGACTAGGGTACCCATGACCTCTCGTCGGTCCAGACGACGCTTCTTGGGAGCACTCGGGGCCGGAACGGCGGGACTCGGTGCGGGCTGTCTCGATACGGTTCCGGGAATCGGGACCAGCGCCGAGCCCGATCCGACGGATCGCACGATCAAACTGGGGCTCCTGCTCGGGGTGAGCGGCCAGGTTGGTCCGATCGGGACGGACGTCGAGAAAGCCGCGAGGCTCCCCGTCGAACAGCTCGAAGCCGCGAACACGGGATTTCACTTCGACGTTCGGATGGAGGATACGGAGTCGGACCCGCGAACGGGCGTCGAAGGCGCACTCAAGCTGGTCCGGTCCGGGTATCCGGCGGTCAACGGCGCGCTGATTTCCGACGTCACGCTCCAGGCGACCCAGCAGGTGCTGATCCCCTATCGAACGGTGTGCTGTTCGCCGGCGAGTACGAGTCCGACGCTCAGCGTGCTGAACGACGTCGATCTCGTGTTCCGGACCGTGGTCTCGGACGCGTTGCAGGCGCGCGTGCTGGCGCGGCTCGCCGCCGACGCTGGTCACGAGGATGCGGCCGTTATCTACGTGAACAACGATTACGGCTACCAGCTCACCCGCGCGTTCAGCCGGTCGTTCCGGACCGAACACGGCGGCACAGTGTCCGCTCGATTGCCTTACGACGCACCGAGCCCGGACGAATTCGCGTACGTCGGCGACCGTTCGTCGATCGCGGAGAGCGAGCCCGACGTCGTGGTCGTGATCGGGTACGCCGACGACGGTGCCCGGTTGTTCGAGGATCTCCACGAGAGCCTCCCGGAGACGGACGTGCTGGTCACGGACGGGTTGCAGGACGAGGGCCTCCCCGCCGACGTCGACCACTCGCTCGATCACGTCACCGGGACGGCGCCGCTCTCCGGCGGTCCCGGGGCGACAGCCTTCGCGGAGGCGCTCGAGGACCGGTACGATATCTCGGCCGACAGCACCTCGTTCAACGCCGCGGCCTACGACGCGACGGCCGTCCTCCTGCTGGCGAACGCCTACGCCGGGCGCAACGACGGCGAGGCGATCCGGGCGGCGATCCGGGAGGTGACGAGCGAACCAGGCGAGCGGATCGCCCCCGACTCACTCGCGGACGGGATGGCGCTGGCCGCGGCCGGTGAACCGATCACGTACGTCGGGGCGTCGAGCGACGTCGTCTTCGACGACAACGGCGACGTCGCGGCCGGGACGTTCGCCCACTGGACGTTCGACGGCGATTCGATCGAGCGGCTCGACCGGGTGAGCCTCTGATGTCCGGTCTCGCCCGCTTCGTCCCGTCGTTCGTTCGCCGGCGCTACCTGGCGAAGTTCGTCGTCTCGATCCTCGCCGTCGTGCTCGTCATCGGCCTCGTCGGGGCCGCGAGTTACGGACAGGTGAACGAGACGGTCAGGACGGATGCGACCGACCAGCTCGAGCGGACCGCCGAGATGCAGGCCGGGACGATCGGCGACTGGGTCGAGACGATGGGCGTCCAGACGCGCTCGATATCGGCGGCCCAGCCGCTGGTCGAGGGCGAGACGCAGGCCGTCCAGGCCCAGCTCGTCGAATCGCAGGCGCGCATGTCGGTCGCGGTCAGAGCCATCCACTACGTCGACACCGACAGCGGCGAGATCGTCACGAGCACCGACGCCGACCGCCGCGGCCAGGCGCTCTCGGCCGTCGACGAACCCTGGGCCGACCTCGGCTTCGTCGACTCGTTCACGCTCGACGACGACGTCTGGCACTCGCCGCAGTCGTATCGCGCGGACGTGCTGGACGACCAGGTCATGGCCTTCGCCAGCCCAGTCCGCGACCGCGACGATCGGATCGCCGTCGTCATCGGCGCGCTCGAGTACCGCTTGCAGGAACTCGAACAACCGTCGACAGACGCGACCACCACCGTCTTCGACGCCGACGGAACGCCGGTCCTGGCCGGTGACAACCGATCCGTCGACGCCGCGGCGATCGACGACGAATCGCTCGCTGCGGCGATGGGCGGGCGCCCGACGATCCACGAGACCGACGAGGACGTCTACGCGTACGTTCCTATCGCGGACACGCCCTGGGTCGCGGTGACGACGGTGCCAACGGAGGCGGCCTACGGCGTCGCGAATTCGGTCGGTGATAGTTTCGTCCTGACGGTGCTCGTGAGCCTGCTCGCGCTCGGCGTGATGGGCGTGGTCCTCGGGCGCCAGACCGTCTTGCCGCTCGCCGCGTTGCGCGATCGCGCGGCGGCGATGGAGGGCGGCGATCTCGACGTCGATCTGGAGACCGATCGCGTCGACGAGATCGGCCGGCTCTACGAGGGCTTCGACGCGATGCGAACGTCGCTCAAACGACGGATCGAGGAGGCGACCGAGGCGCGACGCGAGGCCGAAGAAGCGCGAGCGGAGACGGCCGAGATCAACCGCCATCTGGAGGCGACCGCCGCGGAGTACGGCGACGTCATGGCCGACTGCGCGGACGGCGACCTGACCCGTCGACTCGAACCGGATTCGGATCACGAGGCGATGGCCCAGATCGCGACCTCGTTCAACCGGATGGTCGCCGACCTCGAAACGACGACGGCTCGCGCGCAGGCGTTCGCGGACGTCGTCGACCGAGCCAGCCGGTCGGTCGACGGAAGCGCCCGCGAGGTCAAGACCGCCTCCGCACAGATGAGCGAGTCGATCCAGGAGATCTCCGACGGCGCCGATCGGCAGCACGAACACCTCCAGACCGTCGTCGGGGAGATGGAGTCGCTCTCGACGACGACCGAGGAGATCGCCGCGGCGTCGAACGAGGTGGCGGACGTCGCCGAACGGACGGCCGAGACGGGCCAGGACGGCCGGGAGGCGGCCCAGCTCGCCATCGACGGCATGGCGGACGTGCAAGCCGACGCCGACGCGGCCGTCGAGGCGATCGAGGCGCTCGAAGCCGAAATCGAGCAGATCGACGACCTGGTCACGTTCATCTCCGACGTCGCACACGAGACGAACATGCTCGCGCTCAACGCCAACATCGAGGCCTCGCGCGAAGCGGACGAGGCCGGCGACGACGGCGGGTTCGCCGTCGTCGCAGAGGAGATCAAGGAACTCGCGGCCGAGACGAAGGAGGCCACGACCGACATCGAAGAGCGCATCGAGCGCATCACCGAGCGCACCGACGAGACCGCCGGACAGGTCGAGCGGACCGCCGAGCGCATCGAGGAGCACGTCGACTCGGTCGAGAACGCCGCCGGCGCGCTCGAGGAGATCGCGGCGTACGCGACGGAGACGAACGACGGCGTCCAGGAGATCTCCGCGGCGACCGAACAGCAGGCCGCGACGACGGAGGAGGTCGTCTCGATGGCCGCCTCGGCGACCGAGATCGCCGACCAGACCGCCGCCGAGTCCGAGCAGGTTGCCGCGGCGGCCGAAGAACAGACGTCGGCGGTGACGGCCGTGAGTCACCGGGCCGACGGCCTCTCCGTCCAGGCCGAGCGCCTGAGCGACGCGCTCGACGGGTTCGAGACGGACGTCGAACCCGCCGTCGAGACCGAGTTCGTCGAGTTCGTCGCCGCGGACGAGGCTGACTCGGAATCGGGGCTGCCGGTCTGGGAGGACGACCGGTAGCCGGCGGATCGACGCCCCGATACCAGCGTCGGATCTCCTCACGGACCGTCGATCCCCGGGGCCGTGCGACCGATCGTATCGTCACCTACTTTTTCCTGTACTCGCTAGATCGGCCGATGGAACCCCTCGACCGCCGCCAGCGGCTCATCGAGGCGCGCCTCGAGGACGTCTGCGGGGACCTCGAACCGGACGCGCTTCGGACGAGCGTCTCCGAGGCCGTCCTGTCGGGCGGCAAACGCGTCAGACCGATGGTGACGCTGCTGTCGTGCGAGACGGTCGGCGGGACGGCCGAGGGCGCGCTCGATTTCGGCGTGGGCATCGAACTCGTCCACACCGCGTCGTTGCTGGTCGACGATATCATCGATCGGTCGGCGGTTCGTCGCGGGGCCGAGAGCACCTGGTCGGCCCACGGTCACGGTCCCGCGATCGTGACGAGTGACGGCCTCCTCGGCGAGGCGTTCGCGCTGTTCTCGGACGAGCCGGCGGCGATGCGCGCGGTCAGCCGCGCGATGGTCGAACTCGGCGAGGGCGAGGCGACCGAACTGACCGCGATGCCGACCTCGGAGGCCGAGTACGTTGCGCTGGCCCGACGCAAGACGGGTGCGCTCTTTCGAGCGGCCGCGGAACTGGGCGCGATCGCCGCCGACGGCGACCGGGCGACGATCGACGCCCTCGGCGAGTACGCGGAGCGCGTCGGCGTCGCCTTCCAGATTCGGGACGACGTCCTCGACGCGGTCGCCGATCCGGCGACGCTCGGGAAACCGACCGGGATCGACGCCACGCTCGACCGACCGTCGCTGCTGCAGGTGACCGACCTCTCCCCGGACGAGGCGAACGAGCGGGCGCGGGCGCAGGCCGACAGCGCCGTCGCCGCGCTCGAATCGGTCGAGCCCGCCGACGCCGACGCCCGGTCGTACTTGCTCGACCTGGCCGAGTTCGTCGTCGAGCGCGAACGATAACGCGGCCGGGCGGCGGCCGGCGCGAAATTCGGGATAATTCTAGAGAGAAGCCGGAGAGATTCGGGTCGGATTCTGAAAATGATTTATCCGGATCTCGCTCGCCGAATCTGGTATGGTGCAATCACCATACGTCCGGATCGGAACGGTTGCATTGCTCGTCCTGACCGTATTCACCGCCCCGCTCGCCGCGACGGCGCTCGCCGGCGCCGTCACCGGCGACGGCGTGGTTCTCGCCCAGGACGACGACGGCATGGACGGCGACGATGGGATGGACGGAGACGGCGACGGGATGGACGGTGATGATGGGATGGACGGCGACGACGGGATGGACGGTGATGATGGGATGGATGGAGATGACGGGATGGACGGAGCCGATGGCATGGACGGCGACGACGGGATGGGTGGATCGGAGGATGGTTCGCTCGGCACCGTCGAACTGATCGGCCTCGGGCTGGTGCTCCTCGGCGGCGGCGGAGCGCTCGGGTACTTCGTCATCTCGGAGTGATGGGTCGAACGAACCGGGTGCGGGTACTCTTCGCCACGACCGCGGCGGTCGCCGGACTCGCGGCCGGCTACGCGGTCGCCGGCTGGACCGAGGGGTTCGTCGTGCTGGCCATCGACGCGCTGATCGTCGACTTGACGCCCGCCCGGGTCGTCAATTACATGATCGAGGCGGTCGGGGAATCCTCTCACGGCTTTCACCTCCTCGGCGCGGTCGCGGCCTCGGGAACGCTCTACGCGAGTGCGGCGGCGATCGGGCTCGTGATCGCCCGCGGATCGAGAAGCACGGCCCCTGGCGTCGGGATCGGGATCGCGCTGGTCGTGGGACCGACGCTGGTGCTCACCGGCGTCGTCCTGCCGTCGATCGCGAGCGGGCTCGCCGTCGGTGCGATCGTGACGGTCGGCGCGCTCGATCGCCCGGACGGCGGGTCGACGCCCGACGGGACGCGACGGTCCGTGGTCGGCGCGATGGCCGGAACGACCGCGGTTTCCGGCCTCTCGCTCCTCCTCGGAAGTCGCCGGACGCGCCGGTCCCGTCGGATCGACGAGTCGTTCGTCGACGACGGTCGGACGGCCGACCTGCTGGCCGCCGCGGACGAGACGGGCATCGAGTCGACGGCGGTCGCGCCGCCGGTGAGCTCGATCGACGCGTTCTACACCGTCGACATCACCACCGCGCCGCCGACCGTCGACGCAACCGACTGGCGACTCTCGATCCGCGGCGCGGTCGACCGGCCGCGAACGCTCTCGTTTGACGGGATTCGCGAGCGCGAGCGCGTCGACCGCTTCGTCGCGCTGCGCTGCATCGGCGAAGGGCTGAACGACGACAAGCTCGACACGGCGCTGTGGTCCGGCATCCCGCTCGACGCGCTCCTGGACGAGGTCGGCCCGTTCGGCGAGTACGTCGAGTTGCACGCCGCGGACGGCTACGTCGCGACGACCGAACTGGACGCCGTTCGCGACGGCCTCCTCGTCTACGGCATGAACGGCGAGATCCTTCCGCGCGAACACGGTCACCCGCTCAGGCTCGTCGCTCCCGGTACCTGGGGGAAGCTCAACACCAAGTGGCTCACCGACGTCGTCGTCCGCGAGGCCCCCTCGGAGGGCTACTGGGAGGAGCGCGGCTGGAACAGCGAGGCGCCGATCACGGCCGTCGCGAAGCTCTGGACGATCGATCGGCTCGACGACGGTCGGATCGAGGTCGGCGGCCACGCCTACGCGGGGACCCGCGGCGTCGACCGCGTCGAGGTGTCGACCGACGGCGGCGCGACCTGGACGGACGCCGACCTCGCCGACCCCCTGCCAGGGGAAGACGTGACCCGGCAGTGGCGGTACCGGTACGAGCCAGAGGGGACTCACGAGGTCGTGGTCCGGACGATCGACGGGAACGGCGACCGCCAGCCCGCGGAAGCGACCGACAGTTTCCCGAACGGACCGGCCGGCTGGGTCGAGCGGAGGGTCGAACCGTGACGCCGGGCGAGCCGCAGTATTTTTACCTGATACGGATAATTAAACGAAGGAACATGCATGGAACAGGCACTCTGGTACCTGTTCGTCGGCTCCAGGGGCGGGGCGAACCGGGCGAAGATCGTCACCGCGATCGACGAGTGCCCGCGAAACGCGAACCGGATCGCCGAGGCGATCGACGTCGACTACAACACGGTCAGGTACCACCTGGAGAAACTCGAAGAACACAACGTGATCGAGCGCGGCCAGGACGGCTACGGTGCGATGTACTTCCTGACCGACCAGTTCGACGCGCATCGCGAACAGTTCGACG
Source organism: Halovivax limisalsi (assembly GCF_023093535.1). Taxonomy (NCBI): domain Archaea; kingdom Methanobacteriati; phylum Methanobacteriota; class Halobacteria; order Halobacteriales; family Natrialbaceae; genus Halovivax; species Halovivax limisalsi. The sequence goes on along the minus strand of NZ_CP095757.1, from coordinate 3,640,473 downwards.
AGATCCTCACTCACGTCGAGTAAGATGACGACGCTCACCATCGCCACCGGATTCGCCGCGCTGAGTGCGCTCTTGCTGCTCGTGCTGGCGAGCATCTGGATTCGAAATTACCGGACGTTCCGGACCCCGATGATCCTCGGCCTCGTCGTCTTCGCCGTCGTACTCCTGCTCGAAAACGCGACGGCCATCTACTTCTTTTTCTCCAGCATGAAGATGCTCTACGTGAACGACCCCGCGGTACTGACCTCGGTCGCGATCCTGCGGGGCCTGCAGTTTCTCGCCCTCTGCTTTCTCACCTGGGCGACGCTACAGTGACCCCGACCCGGTCGCGGGACGATCGTCGGAGCTGATCGGTCCCCGACTCAGCCGTCCGCGTCCGCCGGTTCCTCGTCGTCTCCGACGTCCGCGACGCCGACCGACGTGATTCGGTTGTCGTCGACGCCCTCGACGGTCAGCGCGATGCCGTCGACGGCGACGGTTGCGCCAGTCTCGGGGACCTCGCCCAGTTCGTCGAGAATCAACCCGCCCACGGTTTCGACGCGATCGGCGACGAGGTCGGTGTCGAGTCGATCGTTGAGCTCCGCGACGGTGAGGCTCGCGTCCACGACGTACGTCCCGTCGGCCCGGTCTCGGATCGCCGGCTCGTAGTGATCGAACTCGTCGCGAATGTCGCCGACGACCACCTCGACGACGTCCTCGACGGTGACGATCCCCTCGAAGGCGCCCCACTCGTCGACGACCGCGGCCATCTGTCGCCCTTCCTGCTGGAACTGCGCCAGCAAGTCGAGCACCGTCTTCGTCTCCGGGACCACCGGCAGTTCGCGGGCGAGCGATTCGGCCGTCACATCGGTTTCGCCGGCGTCGGTCGCTCGCACGACGTCCTTCGCGTCGACGAAGCCGACGATTCGGTCGTCGTCATCGCGATCGATCACGGGGTAGCGCGTGTGCTGGATCTCGACGATCTGTTCGCGCATCGTCTCCAGGTTCGCGTCGGCCTCGAGCGCCGTGACGTCGGGCTGGGGAATCATGATTTCGCGCGCGAGGACGGCGTCGAGGTCGAACACGCGCTGGACCATCTCGACGGCTTCGAGGTCGATATCGCCCTTCCGACCGGACTGGGCGAGCAGCGTGCGCAACTCCTCTTCGGTGTAGGTCTCCTCGCTCTCGGAGGCCGGCGGCACGCCGAAGAGGCGAGTGAAGCCGTTCGCGGCGCCGTTGAACACGACGATGCCGGGGTAGAGGACGACGTAGAAGAAGCGCATCGGCCAGGCGACCGCGAGCGCGATCCGCTCCGTCTTTGCGATCGCGAACGTCTTCGGCGCGAGTTCGCCGAAGACGACGTGCAGGAAGGTGATGATCGTAAAGCCGATCACGATCGCGAGCAGGTGGACGGTGCTCGCGGGGAGGACCGTCCCGAGGAGGGGTTCGATGAGGGCGGCGACGGCGGGTTCGCCGAGCCATCCGAGTCCCAGCGAAGCGAGCGTGATTCCGAGCTGGGTCACCGCCAGGTAGTCGTCGAGGTTCCCCATGGCCCGCTGGAGGGCGCGCGAGCCGGATCGTCCCTCTTCGACGAGCCGGTCGACGACCGTCGGTCGGATGCGGACGTAGGCGAACTCCGCCGCGACGAAGAAGCCGTTGAGCGCAACCAGCGCGAGGGCGGCGAGCAGACGGCCGAACGAGAGGGCGAGTTCTACCATCGCCGGCTCCTCCGTCCGATCGAGTCGGTCGACGCGGTCGAACTGCGTGCCTCTCCGCCCCTCGCACACCCGCCGTCGGTCCCGGCGCCGCGCCTCGCCTCGGGCGCGAGGCGGCCGAAACCGATCGCCCGTCGAGTCATGTGCGAAACGGTGGTTCCAGCCCCCTAATATGTTCTCATTGGGCGGTCCGGCGGCGCCCGAATTCGGACCGGCGCGCGGTTCTGGCGGCGCTTCGTGAACAGGTCCGGTATGCTGGTGTCATCGTTCGCGACGGCCCTCGTGGCCAGCCGGCGGCGTCACTCGCCGAGTTCGGTGGCCCCGCGCCCGGATTCGGTCGTCGCCCGCGACTCCGCGACCGCGAAGGTGAGCGTGCTGACGATGCCGAGCAGCGTTCCGCCGGTGATCGCCGTCGCGAGGTAGGTGAGCGAGCGGTCGCCGACGAAGAAGCCGGCGACGGCGTGGACGACCAGCGCGATCGAGATGACGTAGAACGGCGCGTTGAGGTAGCGCCACTTCAGCCGGCCGGCGATGTACTCGTCGGTGATCTGGCCCAGGCTGGTCGTCAATCCGGCCGCGGCGACCCAGTGAACGGATCCGTAGAGGAACGCGCTCGCCGCGAGCGGAAGGTCGAGTCCGCCGCCGGTCGCCTCGGCCGCCGCCACGGCGTCCCGGCCGGAGACGATGCCGATCGCCACGAGTGCGAGCGCGACCACGTACGCGATGAGCGTCGTCCGCCCGGCGTAGAGCGATCGCGCGAGTCGATCTGCCGCGCCGTCGAGGTAGGCGCCGAGGCCGAGGCCGCGCGAGATGAGGTAGAGGCCGAGCAGCGTCGAGATGGTCCCGAGGACCAGCCCCGGATAGTCGAGCAGCATCCCCAGCAACGCGAGCGGGTAGATGAGCAGGAGGATGCCGAGCGGGATCAGGATCGTCCCCCGGGTCTCGGGGTCCGCGAGAACCTGCTTGATGGTGTAGTACATCGACTCCAGGTTCTGGGCCTGACGGACGACGACCCGGCGAACGCCGTCGATCGGGACGCGGGCCCGGATCACCGGCAGGACCGACTCGTCCTGCGCCCCGTCGGTGACGATCAGCGAGGTGACGTCTTCGCTCGTCGAGAGGCTCGCCAGGACCGTATCGACCTCGTCGCCGATCTCGCGGCTCGCGCTGACCGATCCCTCCTCGTTGCCGGTCACGATCGCCACCTCGACGCTCTCGTCGCGGGCGGCGAGATCCTCGTACACGTGCAGGCCCTGAAAGATGACGTTCGCGTCCGAATCCTCCGGATCGGCCGTCGCGAGCGCCAGCGCGGCTGCTTCGACGGGATCGCGACCGATCACCGGGGTGTCGAAGCCGGTCTTGCGGCCGAGGTCGTCGTCGAGGTCGACGCACAGGACCAGCAGCATCGGGTGGCTGTACGGAAGCCGGCTATATCCGTCTTCGGGGACCGACGCGGATCGTCGGGTATCGGGTCGCGACCCGGTTCGACCCCTCGGGCCACGAACCGATTTTCAGTACCGCCCCGGAGGCTCCGCCTTCGCCGTGTCGACGTCGCGAAATTCGAACCGCGCCCCGCCCGACGCACTCTCGCCGGCCGTGACGGTCCACCCGTGGGCCTCGGCGATCTCGGCGACGATGGCAAGGCCGAATCCGGTCCCGTCCGACGCGGTCGTGTACCCGACTTCGAAGACGTCTTCGTCGGGGAGGCCCGGTCCGTCGTCCTCGACGTAGAGTCCCGCCTGGGTGTCGTCAGTCCCCGTATCGTCCTGCAACCGTCCGACACGGACGGTGACGTCCGCGCCGGCGTGCTCCACCGCGTTCCGAAACAGGTTCGTAAAGAGCTCGCGGACCCGGCGCGGGTCGGCTCGAACCGTCTCCTCGACGTGGCGATCGAGCGTCGCCGAGTCGGTATCGACGACGTCCCACGCCTCCCCGACGATCGCCGCGAGATCGACCGGTTCAGGATCCCCGACGGTCTGGCCCTGTCTCGCGAGCGACAGCAGGTCCGCGGTCAGTGCTTCCATGCGGTCGAGGGCCCACCCGATCTCCGAGACCGACTCGTGGTCGACGGCCTCGCGGAGTACGTCTGCGTGGCCCTGTGCGACGTTCAACGGGTTTCGAAGGTCGTGACTGATCAGACTCGCGAACTGGTCGAGGCGTTCGTTCTGTCGCTCGAGCTCGCGCTGGTACCGTCGCTGTTCGGTGACGTCGCGGAACGCGTGCACCGTCCCGTTGAATTCGCCGTCCTCGAGAGGGAGCAAGGCGTTGTACGATTCGAAGTGCCGGGTGTCGCCGTCCGGCCCGTGAAATCGAACGGTCGAGGAGATGATCTCGTCGGAACTCTCCGAGGAAAGCAGCGTCCCGACGTACTCCAGGTAGTCCGTGACTATATCGGGTCCGAAGTAGCCTCGTTCGACGAGCTCCCCGAACGGGGCGCCGATTATCTCCGCCGCCGGCTCCGCGAAGGCGCCGACGAACTCGTCGTTCGCCCAGGTGATCGTCCCCTCCGCACCGACCACGAACAGTCCCGTCGGGGCCGTCTCGACGATCGTCTCGTACCGCGCCAGTTCGCGGATGCGCCGGACTCGCTCGGAGACGTCTCTGACGACGCCGGCCGACCCGATCACGTCGCCATCCGCCTCGAACGGTGCGATCGTGGCCTCCCAGACGCGAGACTCCCCGTCAGCCGGGTCGAACGACAGTTCGATTCGGCCCCAGTCTTTCTCGTCGGCGTCGGCCACCGAGTTGATCAGTTCGCTGGCCCGGTCGAAGTTCGCTTCGCCGATAATCTTCGACGCGTGTACCCCGGGCAATTCCGCTCGCTCGTACGCCGTGTACTGTGCCAGCGCCTCGTTTGCGATCCGGAAGTGCCCGGACGCGTCGACGACGTACATCGGATCGCCGACCGCTTCGACGAGCGTCCGGTAGGGGCGTCGAAACGGGGTATCGCTCGATCCGTCGGTTTGCCGTTCCGAATCGATTCGTCCGCCCGTCGGCCCGCTCTCGGCGGCCACCGCGGTCGCCAACCGGTTGGCCGCGATCGTCGCGTCCCCCTGCAGGTCCGCCGGCCGCAGGATCGCAGCGGCACCCGCCGCGAGAGCGTCGCTCCCCGAAAGCCCTTCCCCGTCGTCGAGAACGGCTGCGACCGGGATGTCGGCCGACAGCAACCGGATGGTCTCGGCGGCGTCCTCGACTGACGGGCCGACGACGACGCAGTCGACGCCCAGAAGTGCGCTTTCGGTGTCCTCGACCGGCGGTTGCGCAGTCGTCATCTCGAGGGAACGACCGGCGCAGTCGGTCGTCGAAGCGAGTGGAGACGAACGCGCCCCGATCCACAGCACTCGGAGCCGGTCTGCCATTGGTATCTGTATCTCGGTTGGGAGGATGATAAGTTTGCAGGCCGCTCGACCGGTGACCGGCGCCGGTCCCTGCGGTGTCGCCCCCGTCAGTTCGCCAGCGCGGCCCGAACCCGTGTCGTTTTTGCCCGTCGGGCTGTAACCACGCTCACCGAATGATCTCGAAGGGCTGTGAGCAGTGCGCGAAAGGTGGGAAGATGGTGCTGTTCGTCTACGGCTACTGCGACCAGCGCGACTGCTTTTACTGCCCGCTCGGCGAGAATCGCAAGAACGTCACCGACGTCTACGCGAACGAACGCCTCGTCGAATCGGACGACGACGTTCTTGCGGAAGCCCGCCGGATGGACGCCCTGGGCACCTCGATCACGGGCGGCGAACCGCAGGAAGCCCTCGATCGAACCTGTCGCTACCTCTCGCTGTTGAAAGACGAGTTCGGCGAGGACCACCACACCCACCTCTACACGGGGATCACCGGCGGTCGCGAGAACATGCGCCGCCTTTCCGAGGCCGGCCTGGACGAGATCCGCTTTCACCCGCCGCTCGAACGGTGGGGCGACCTCCACGGCACCGAGTGGGAGGACATCCTCTACGTCGCTCGCGAGGAGGGACTGACGCCCGCGTTCGAGATCCCCGGCATCCGGCCGGAACCGGAGTTTCTGGACTTTCTGGACGAGGGCGCCGCCGACTTCTGTAACGTCAACGAGTTCGAGATGTCCGACGGGAACTATCGACGCATGCAGGAGGAGGGCTTCGAACTCAAGGAGGACCACATGAGCGCGGTCGAGACCGACCGCGAGGCGATCCTCGCGGAGATGGGCGACCACCCGAAGGTGTACTTCTGTACGTCCGTCTTCAAGGACGCCGCCCAGCACCGCCGCCGACTCAAACGGATGGCCCGCCAGATCCGCCGCGAGTTCGACGACGTCACCGACGACGGCACGCTCGTCTACGGCAAGACGCGCGCCAGCCCCGATCGCTTTGAGGCGCTCGGCGTCCCCTCGGAGTTCTACACGGTCAAATCCGATCACGTCGAGGTCGCCTGGTGGCTCCTCGAGGAGATGATCGACGAGGGCGACCTCGACGATGGCGAGATCGTCGAGCAGTATCCAACCTACGACGGCCAGGTCGTCGAGCGGACGCCGCTGGCGTGAGCAAAGTTGCTACACCGGGAGCGACCGAAGGGAGCGAGCGGCGTTTTTGGCCGAGATTTTTCGAGGAGGGTGAGCGTTAGCGAACCGGACGAGAACGGTGCACGTAGCAGGCGGTCGAGCGAACGCCGCTGGCGCGGGGTACGTTCGACGCCGCTGGTGGCCGGCTCGTCACTCCACCTGCGTCGGGTCGACTTCGGGGAGCGTGATGAGGTTCTCGCGGCCGATGCGGAGTTTCTCGATCTCGCCGTCCTCGTCCATCTGCGAGAGGAGTTGCGAAACCTTCGCGTTCGACCAGCCGGTCTCTTTGACGATCGCCGCCTGCTTCATCCGACCGCCGTTCTGTTCGAGCATGTGCGTGACGCGCTCCTCGTCGCTGAGTAACTCGGGATCGACGTCGGTTGCGGCGGCGGCCGGCTCGCTCGACTCGGGTTCGCGTCCGACCGGTTCGGAACTCGGGTTCGTCCCGGTCGACTCGCCCCCGTTCGACTCGGCGATCGCTCCGTCGTCGAACACCGATTCCAGCGGGTTCGACCGATCCTCGCGGGACAGCCAGTACCAGAGCCCGGCTGCGACGGCCGCGAGGAGAATGATGCCGCCCAGCAGGGTCAGCCACGGCAGACTCAAGCCCGCGGGACGTTCGATGAGGGAGATGTCGAAGGACTCGGCGTCGAGTTCTTGATACCCGTTCCAGGTGAGCGTATCGTTCTCGATGCCCTGCGGGGCCGTCACGAAGTCGTGATCCGGCGGGGCGCGGATCAGAAGCCGCTGGTTTTCGGCCACGGTGGCGTACCACGGCTCGCCGTCCGCGTCGAGGAACGCGCCCTGGAGGTTCAGATAGCCGTCGTCCGTCTCGGCGAAGTTTCGCCAGGTGAACGAGTACGTCAGCGTGCCGACCGTCGCGTTCTCCGGATAGCCCGCCGATTCGGCGTCGATCGCGTCGACGGCCTCGATCGGTCGAACGCGCGGATCCTCCCACGACCCGTCCTCGATCGGCATCTCTCGATCCGTCCCGGCCTCGGCGTGGACGCGGGCGTCCTCGAACGTCCCGCGATAGTCCGCGATCTCTCGCTGGCCGGTTTGGACCGACTCGACGAACGCCTCGAACCGTTCGATCTCGTCCTCGTCTTCGAGTACGTAGTGGTGGTCGATCGACCACGTCGCGTCGCCGTCGGCCGTCAGTTCTATTCGTACGTCCTGGGGACCAGTCTCGCCGGGGGCGTCGACCGCGGCTACCGTACCGAAACCGGCGGTACAGAGGAGGGAGGCGGCGAGAGCGATCAGGAGGGCCGATTGGACCCGCATTGATGTGTTTCGGTGTGTGCCGGGGTCAAAAAACCCTTTCCATACGAGGATTTTTGACGTGTTGTCTGTCGGAGGGACCTCGCTGAGACCGCGACGAGGGGCCAAGAAGTCGGTACGCGGCGGCACGGGACCAGCAGGAGGCGGGCGATCCACCATCGCGACCGACTCGTTCGGTCTATCGGTGTGCCGGATCGGACCACGCCGGTGCCGGCCTAGCGGCCTCGAACGTTCGGTTTTCGGGGCCGACCCGGTCGACCATCCCGGCCGAGACGCGCCGGATCGTGTCGCTGGTGTCTCGATGCCGACTGGTTTTTGTACCTGGGGTCGAAACCGAGCGTCCGAATGAGGTCCGCGCGCACCGTCGCGATCGCCGCCCTCCTCGTCGCCTCCCTCGCGACGATGGCGATCGTGGCAGCCGATCCCACCGCCGATCCGATCAGAACCGAGGCGCCCTCGTCCGGCGACCAGGCCGCCCTCCAGCAGCCGTCGGACGAGACGACGACCCGACTCGGACTCGACGAACCCGCCGAATCGACGTACACGACGCCCGGTCCCGATCTGGGAGCGACGATCGCCTCCCACGGCGACGCCGCTCGCAGCGAGTGGGTCCTCCACGAAGCCGAGTACGAGTGGGCCGTTCGTTCCGACGCCGAGCGGGAAGCACTGCTCGAGGACCTGCACGACCGGCTGCTCGAACGACAGGACGTCCTCCAGACGCGGGAGGAACGGGCCGTCAGCGCCGTCGCGAACGGCGAGGCGTCGGCCGCATATCTCCTCCGGACGATGGCTCGAAACGATCGCGAGGCGGCACGGCTGACGTCCCACTTCGAGCGCCTGTCGGATCTCGCGGACGATGTCGAAGGGACGACGATCACGGTTCGGACGCCGACCGATCTTCTCAGCCTGTACCAGGGTCCCGTCCGGTCGAACGTGTTCGATGCGATGTCGGGGGCCGAGCCGATGGATCCGACGGCAGTCAGAGCGAGTGAGGCCGGAGCCATCCTCGCCACGATCGATGGGGGGACGTTCAAACGCGAGGCCGTCAGGTTCGACAACCGCGACCTCTCGTTACCGTACGACTACGAACAGAGCGAAGCGAACGCCAGACTCGACGAGTTGTATCCGTGGGTAACCGGGGGTGACTCCGAGCAGCAAGGAACCTTCAGGAACACGCACCCAACCATCCAGCTTCACCGCTTCGTTACAATTCACAAACAGGGGCTACTCAACACCTATCTCGACGGCGGTACCGGCGAGATATTCAGGGAGAACCAGGAACTGACTCTGAGTTCGCTTCCGCAGGTCGAACGGGGAACCTGGGGGAACGGCGAGCTGAACGTCTCCGTGAACGCGTCGGCGGGCGGCGAACTACTCGTCCTGAACGTCACCGACGCCGTCACGGGTGTGCCGGTCGACGGGACGATCACGTCGGACGAGCAGGTGATCGCGGAACTCGACGACGGCCGGACCTGGCTCGTCGAACCCGCCGGGGAGTACGAACTGATCGTCGAAACCGACGCCGGCTCGATCACGCTCGACGAACTCGATTGAGGTCCCGCTCGACCGGTTCGGTTGGAAACAGGCCTTACGGACTCGACCGGGCCGCGATCGGCTGCTCGCACGACGGGACCAACGGCCGCTCTCGAACGACTGATGGCCCCCTCAGGAGCCACGGCGCACGCGACCGAGCGTTGAAGTACGAAGCCGGGGCGAGGGGTGTCCGTGCCTCCCACCGATCAGCGCTCGATCGCACCGATCGTCGGCGTGCTGTGTCTGCTCGCCCTCACGGTCTGTCTCGCCGGCGTCGCCGCGGTCACGATCACCTCGATCGACCCGGTCGAACCGGCGCCGAACGCCGCCCTCGACCTGACGGTCGACAGCGAGACTCACACGTTCGAGTTCGCCCATCACCACGGGGACCCCCTCGACGTGACCGCGATCGACGTCACCGTCACCGTCGAGGGAACGCCGCTCGCCGATCAACCGCCGGTCCCGTTTTTTCAGACGAACGGATTCGAGGGCGGGCCCACGGGTCCGTTCAACAGCCGGGCCGATCCGAGCTGGCACCCGGGCGAATCCGCCGGCTTTCGGGTCGCTGCGACCAACGAACCGCCGATCGACTCGGGCGACCGCGTCGTCGCGACGGTCGAGACGACGGACGGCCGGACGATCGCGACCCTGGAGACGACGGCGACGTGAGGGCGACTGGTGGATCGGGCTCGTCGACGGAGCGGCCGACTGGCGCGGGGGCTGCCGACATACACCGGAGGTACAGCCGACCTATTCGGGAGCCCGGCCGACCGTCGTGATGGCGACCTTCGGCTCGTAGGAGGGCCCCATGCGGACGTGTTCGACGTCCTCGAAGCCGGCGGCGGCGAACATGCGGTCGGCCTCCTCGACGTCGTAAAAGAGCATGATCGCGTTGGCGAGCTTCCGCAGTACAGTATTCTCCGGGTTGTTCGGCCCGACAACGAGCACCTGGCCGCCGGGGACGAGGACGCGCCGAAATTCCCGGAGCGTCCTGACCGGCTGGGGCCAGTACTCGATCGACCCGGACGACCAGACCACGTCGAAGGTGTTCGTCGCGAACGGGAGGCGTTCGGCGTCGCCGAGGTGAAAGGAGACCGGGCCGGTCTTGCCGAACTTCCGGTAGGCCTGTTCGAGCTGGTGCGGACTCTGATCGAGCGCGTGGACGTGATCGACGTGTTCGAGCAGGCCCGCCGTCCCGAACCCGGTCCCACAGCCGACGTCGAGGACCGTCGACCCGGGTTCGAGGTCGAGCAGGTCGAGCGCCTCGGCGCGCATCTCCTCGTTCCAGACGAAGGGGTTCACCCGATCGTAGACCCGCGAGAGGTACTTGTAGAAGAGTCGCGCCCGCCGCTTGTTCTCCAGGATACCCATCGTCCGGACACTGTCCGGCCCGCCCAATATGTCTGCTGATCGACGGTGGCGCGTCCGCGCCGACCGCGCGGGGAGTCTCGCCGCAGCGTCGTTGAAGCTACCAGCCGCCCGTCACGTGGCCGAGCGGGTTTCGCAACTACCTTATACGCCGCCGGTCCAGTTTCGCGTGATTCGACTATGCCGAGGCCAGAGGTTCTCGACCGGATACAGTCGGCGGAGACGGAGGCCGACGAGATCGTCGCCGAGGCGGAAGACGATCGGGACGAACGCATCGCCGAGGCCCGGGAGCGCGCCGAGGAGATCCGCACCGAGGCGGAACGCGAGGCGCGCGAACGCAAAGAAACGCGCCTCGAGGAGGCCCGGGCGGAGATCGACGCCGAGTGCGAGCGCATCCTCCGCGAGGGCGAGGCCGAACGCGAGGCGCTCGCCGACGGCGCCCGCGAACGGGTCGACGAGGTGGTCGACCACGTCGTAACCCTGTTCGAGGAGGACGTCGATGTTCAGGCCTGAGAAGATGGCGAAGGTGTCGGTGACGGGTTCGCGGGCAGTCATGCCCACCGTCATCGAGACCGTCCACGAACTGGGGCTCGTCCACCTCTCCGATTACGACGGCTCCTGGGCCGGCTTCGAGAACGGCGACCCGATCGAGGGCGCAAACGAAGCCTCGGAACATCTCGTCACCGTCCGCGCGCTCGAGAGCACGCTCGAGGTCGACCCGGACGAAGTCGACCCCCAGGCGACCCTGCCCGACGACTGGGTGGATCGCCTCGAAGCGCTCCGGGTCCGCGTCAACGATCTCGACGACCGACGGAGCGAGCGGCGAGAGCGACTCCGCCGGGTCGAGGATCGGATCGACCGCCTCGAGCCGTTCGCCGAACTCGGGATCGACCTCGAACTCCTCTCGGGCTACGAGAGCATCGACCTCGTCGTCGGCGAGGGCGACGTCCGCGAGATCGAAGCCGAGCTCGACGCCGCGGACGAGATCGACGCGTACGAGACCTTCGTCGGGGGCGACGTCGTCGCCATCGCCGCAGCGCCCGCGTCCAGCGGTCGGCCGCGCGCGGCCGACACGGAGGGCCTGATCGCCGACGCGCTGGTCAGCGTCGAGTTCTCGAGTTACGAGGTGCCCGAGGTCGACTCGACGCCGTCTGCGTACCTCGAGGAGCTGGAGGCCGAACGCGAGGAACTCGCGTCCGACGTGACCGAGATCGACGAGGAACTGGCCGAGATCGCCGCCGAGACGGGGCCGTTCCTGCGTCGCGTCGAGACGGAACTGACGACCGACGTCGAACGGGCCGAGGCGCCGCTTCGGTTCGCGACGACCGAGCGGGCGTTCGTCGCCGAGGGCTGGATCCCGGCCGAGCGCTACGACGCGTTCGAGGCCGGCCTTCGCGACACCGTCGGCGACCGCGTCGAGATCGAACAACTCGAAATCGCGGACTACAGCGACCACGGCCACGAGGAACACGAGACCGGCGAACCGGACGCGAAGGATCGCTCGGAGGCCGGCGACCGCGAACCGCAATCGCCGGAATCGGCCGCGGAGGACGACGCCGAACCGGTCAAAGCGACCGACGGCGGAACGACCGGATCGGCCGCAGCCGGATCCGCTGGCGCGGTGACGATGGACGAGGATCCGCCGGTCGTTCTCGACAACTTCTCGCCGGCGCGACCGTTCGAAATGCTGGTGAAGATGGTCGGCCAGCCAAAGTACAGCGAGCTCGACCCGACCTTCCTCGTCTTCCTGACCTACCCCATCGCATTCGGCTTTATGATCGGCGACATCGGCTACGGCCTGCTCTACATGGCGATGGGCTACGGCGTCTGGCGGGCGTTCGACTCGGACGCGGGCAAGGCCCTCGGGACGATCGGCATCTGGGCCGGAGCCTCGACGATGATCTTCGGCTATCTGTACGGCGAGGCGTTCGGGACCCACCTGTACAACTTCAGCGAGGCGTTCACGCAGCTGCCGCTCGAGGGCTCGCTCGCGAAGGGGCTGCTGATCACCGAGTGGGCCCGGTTCTGGATCGTCGTGGCCATCATCTTCGGCCTGGTCCACCTCAACCTGGGGCTCATCATGGGCTTTTTCAACGAGCTCGGCCACGGGCTGAAGGCGGCCGTCTACGAGAAACTCTCGTGGATCCTCGCGATGAACGGGCTGTTCGTCTGGATCTTCAGCAGGCATCTCGGCGGGCAAAAGCCCGATCTGCTCTTCGGCGAGGGGAGTCCGCTGTACGCCATGGAGGCGTTCTCCCTCGGCTTTACCGGCTTCTCCGAGACCGTCGGCATCATCGGTCTGGTTGCGATGTTCGGCGGACTCGTCATGGTCGGTATCGGCGAGGGGATCGCCGGCATCGCGGAGGCGCCGGCCTACATGTTCGGCCACGTCCTCTCGTACCTGCGGCTGACGGCCGTCCTCCTCGCGAAGGCGGGGATGGCGTTCGCGGTCAACCTGCTCGTCTGGGGTGCCTACGAGGACCACGGCTCGACGGTCTTCAACTACCCCACCTACGACGTCAGCGGCTACGAACAGACGTTCCCAGGGCTGATGCACATGGGCGACGGCGCGACCGCGGTGATCGCGGTCCTCGGCGGCGTGCTCGTGTTCGTTCTCGGGCACGTCCTCGTCCTCATGCTCGGCATCACCGCAGCCGGGATCCAGATGCTGCGCCTGGAGTACGTCGAGTTCTTCCAGAAGTTCTACGAGGGCGGCGGCGAGGAGTACGAGCCGTTCGGCCGCGACGGCGCTCCGGCGGCCGACTGAACCGTCGGTTTCGTTCGGCCGCGGGACCGATCGCGACGCGTGAAAATAGCGGTCGGTCCGCAGGCTAAATTCTGCCGAAAATCGGCGACCCAGCTTTTAGCGGTGTCGATTTCTTTCGAGGGATTTATGGGGTGTCCACCGTCAGGTACGACTGTTCACAGCCAACTGAACGTACGGACTTCAGCAAACCATGATCGAAAACCTACCCGACTTCGCAAGTACTGCCCTCACGACCGCTGCAGAGTCTAACACGTATGATGCGAACGCGGCGGCGGCGATCGCCGTCGGCCTCGCGGCGCTCGGCTCCGGCTACGCAGAGCGGGGGATCGGTGCCGCGGCAGTCGGCGCCATCGCCGAGGACCGCGACATGTTCGTCCCGGGCATCGTCATGACAGTGCTGCCGGAGACGCTCGTCATTTTCGCCATCGTCATCATCTTCTTGATGCCTTAACCGGCGGACTTCACAATGAGTTTGGATACTGTCGTAGCGGACATCCGAGATGAAGCCCACGCGCGTGCGGAGGAAATCCGCGAGGAGGGCGAAAGGCGCGCCGAGGAGATCGTCGCCGACGCCGAGGACGACGCCGACGCGATCCGCGAGGAGGCCGAGCGGGAGGCCGACCGCGAGATCGAGCAGCTGCGCGAGCAGCGACTCTCCAGCGCGGAACTCGAGGCCAAGCAGGAGCGTCTCGAAGCGCGACGCGACGTGCTGGGTGACGTTCGCGAGGCCGTCGAGGCGGAACTGGCCGCCCTCGAAGGCGACACGCGCGAGGAGCTGACCCGGACGTTGCTTTCGGCTGCAAGCGAGGAGTTCGAGTCCGGCGACGCCGTCCGCGTCTACGGCCGCGCCGACGACCGCGAGCTCCTGGAATCGATCGTCGACGACTACGACGGCTACGAGGTGGCCGGCGAACGCGACTGCCTCGGCGGCGTCGTCGTCGAGAGCGAGGGCTCCCGCGTCCGGGTCAACAACACGTTCGACTCGATCCTCGAGGACGTCTGGGAGGAGAACCTGCGCGAGATCAGCGAACGACTGTTCGAGCAATGAGTGCCAGTGCCTCGAATCCGGAGTTCGTCAACGCCCGCGTCCGAACGCGGAGAGCGACGCTGTTCGCGGACGAGGACTACCGGAAGCTGATCCGGATGGGGCCGAGCGGCATCGCGCGGTTCATGGAGGAACGCGAGTACGAGGACGAGATCAACCAGCTCGGGACGCGATTCTCGGGCGTGGATCTCATCGAGTACGCGCTGAATCGCAATCTGGCGAAACACTTCGACGACCTGCTCGAGTGGTCGGAGGGGCGACTCTACGACCTGATCGCGCGCTACCTGCGGAAGTTCGACGTCTGGAACGTCAAGACGATCCTGCGCGGGATCTACACCGACACGCCCGCCGAGGAGATCCGGACGGACCTCATCCGCGCGGGCGAACTCGACGACGCGCTCCTCGACCGGCTCGTCGAAGTCGACGACATCGAGGACGCGATCGAGCTGCTCAACCGGACGATCTTCTACGATGCGCTCTCTGCGGCCTACGAGGAGTACGACGACACCGGCACGCTCGTCCCGCTCGAGAACGCGCTCGACCGGACGTTCTACGAGCGCCTGCTCGCGGACCTCGGTCGCCCGCAGGAGGGTCCCGAGGCCATGTACGTCGAGTTCCTGCAGGCCGAGATCGACTTCCGGAACGCCCGGAACGCGCTCCGGCTGGCCCGCAGCGGCGCCGACCTCGATCCCGCGGAGTTCTACATCGAGGGCGGCGACCTCTTCACGGAAGCGGAGCTGCGTCGACTGGTCAACGATCGCGAGGCCCTCGTGACCCACATCACCGAGGATCCGACCTACGGCGATCGACTCTCGACGGCGCTCGATCGGCTGCGCGAGGCCGACAGTCTCATCCAGTTCGAGCACGCGCTGGACGCGGCGCTCTTGGAGTACTCCGACCGTCTTTCGAGCATCTATCCGGTATCCGTCTCGGCGGTCCTCTCGTACATCCTCGCGAAGGAGCGGGAGGTCGAGAACATCCGCGCGATCGCCCGCGGTCGCGAGGTCGGCCTCTCCGAAGACGAGATCGAGAACGAACTGGTGGTCCTATGAGCCAGGAAATCGCCGTCGTCGGCAGCGCGGAGTTTACGACCGGATTCCGGCTGGCCGGCGTCAGACGGTTCGAGAACGTGCCGGACGACCAGAAGGACGACGATCTCGACGACGCGGTCGAGACCGTTCTCGAGGACGACGGCGTCGGCATCGTCGTCATGCACGACGACGACGTCGAGCACCTCTCCCGCGGCGTGCGGCAACGCGTCGAGACGAGCGTCGAACCGGTCGTCGTCACGATCGGCAGCGGGACCGGCGGCAGCGGACTGCGCGAGCAGATCAAACGTGCGATCGGGATCGACCTGATGGAGGAAGAAGACTAATGAGTCAGGCAACAGACACGGAGACCGTCCAGGAGGACGGTGTCATCGACAGCGTGAGCGGTCCCGTCGTGACCGCCACGGACCTCGACGCCCGGATGAACGATGTCGTCTACGTGGGCGACGAAGGACTGATGGGCGAGGTCATCGAGATCGAAGGAAACGAGACCACGATCCAGGTCTACGAGGAGACCTCGGGGGTCGGCCCCGGCGAACCCGTCGAGAACTCGGGCGAACCGCTCTCCGTCGACCTCGGACCGGGGATGCTCGACTCCATCTACGACGGCGTCCAGCGTCCGCTCGACGCCCTCGAGGAGAAGATGGGATCGGCGTTCCTGGATCGCGGCGTGGACGCGCCGGGGATCGACCTGGACGAGACCTGGACGTTCGACCCCGAGGTCTCGGAAGGCGACGCGGTCGAACCGGGCGACGTCGTCGGGACCGTCCCCGAGACGGTCACCATCGACCACAAGGTGATGGTGCCGCCCGACTCCGAGGGCGGCGAGGTCGTCGCCGTCGAGTCCGGCGAGTTCACCGTCGAGGAGACGGTCGTCGAACTCGATAGCGGCGAAGAAATTTCGATGCATCAGGAGTGGCCGGTGCGCCAGGCGCGCCCGGCTGCCGAGAAGCGGACCCCGACGGACCCGCTGGTCACCGGCCAGCGAATCCAGGACGGCCTGTTCCCGCTCGCGAAGGGCGGGACGGCCGCGATTCCGGGGCCGTTCGGCTCGGGCAAGACCGTCACCCAGCAGCAGCTGGCCAAGTGGTCCGACGCTGACATCGTCGTCTACATCGGCTGCGGCGAGCGGGGCAACGAGATGACCGAGGTCATCGAGGACTTCCCGGAACTGCCGGACCCCCAGACCGGGAACCCGCTGATGGCCCGGACCTGCCTCATCGCCAACACGTCGAACATGCCCGTCGCGGCGCGCGAATCCTGCATCTACACGGGGATCACGATCGCGGAGTACTACCGCGACATGGGATACGACGTCGCGCTGATGGCCGACTCCACCTCGCGGTGGGCCGAGGCCATGCGCGAGATCTCCTCCCGGCTGGAGGAGATGCCCGGCGAGGAGGGCTACCCGGCCTACCTGGCCGCGCGACTGGCGGAGTTCTACGAGCGCGCCGGGCGCTTCGAGCTCCAGAACGGCGGCGAGGGATCGATCTCGGTCGTCGGCGCCGTCTCGCCGCCGGGCGGGGACTTCTCCGAGCCGGTCACCCAGAACACGCTGCGCATCGTGAAGACGTTCTGGGCGCTGGACGCCGATCTGGCCGAGCGCCGGCACTTCCCGGCGATCAACTGGGACGAGTCCTACTCGCTGTATCGCAGTCAGCTCGACCCCTGGTTCACCGACAACGTCGCCGGCGACTGGCCGGAGACCCGCCAGTGGGCGGTCGACACGCTGGACGAGGAGTCCGAGCTCGAGGAAATCGTCCAGCTGGTCGGGAAGGACGCCCTGCCGGAGGACCAGCAGCTCACCCTCGAAGTCGCACGCTATCTCCGCGAGGCGTGGCTACAGCAGAACGCCCTCCACGACGTCGACACCTACTGCGAACCGGAGAAGACCTACCGGATGCTCGAGGCGATCAAGACGTTCAACGACGAGGCGTTCGAGGCGCTCGACGCCGGCGTCCCGGTCGACGAGATCCAGGATATCGAGGCCGCACCGCGCCTGAATCGAATGGGGACGGCCGAGGCGTACGACGAGTTCATCGACGAACTCGAATCTGACCTCGCCGAGCAGCTACGGGGGTTGTACTAACATGAAAGAGTACCAGACGATCACCGAAGTCAGCGGTCCGCTGGTGTTCGCCGAGGTCGACGAGCCCGTCGGCTACGACGAGATGGTCGAGATCGAGACGCCCGCCGGCGCGACGCTGCGCGGGCAGGTTCTGGAGTCGAGCGAGGGGCTCGTCGCGATCCAGGTGTTCGAGGGAACCGAGGGGATCGACCGCAACGCGTCGGTTCGCTTCCTCGGCGAGACCATGAAGATGCCCGTCACCGAGGACCTCCTCGGGCGGGTGCTCGACGGCTCCGGCAACCCGATCGACGGCGGTCCGGAGATCGTTCCGGACGAGCGCCAGGACATCGTCGGCGAGGCGATCAACCCCTACTCCCGGGAGTACCCAGAGGAGTTCATCCAGACGGGCGTCTCGGCCATCGACGGCATGAACACGCTCGTGCGCGGCCAGAAGCTCCCGATCTTCTCGGGGTCGGGCCTGCCGCACAACGACCTGGCGCTGCAGATCGCCCGCCAGGCGTCCGTGCCGGAGGAAGACGAAGGCGGTGACGGAGACGACGAGGGCTCGGAGTTCGCGGTGATCTTCGGCGCGATGGGGATCACCCAGGAGGAGGCCAACGAGTTCATGGAGGACTTCGAGCGCACCGGCGCGCTGGAGCGCTCGGTCGTCTTCATGAACCTCGCGGACGACCCCGCCGTCGAGCGGACGGTCACGCCGCGACTGGCGCTGACGACCGCGGAGTACCTCGCCTTCGAGAAGGACTACCACGTGCTGGTCATCCTCACCGACATGACCAACTACTGCGAGGCGCTGCGCGAGATCGGCGCCGCGCGCGAGGAGGTCCCGGGTCGCCGCGGTTACCCCGGGTACATGTACACCGACCTGGCCCAGCTCTACGAGCGGGCGGGTCGGATCGAGGGCCTGGAGGGCTCGGTCACGCAGATTCCGATCCTCACGATGCCCTCCGACGACATTACGCACCCGATCCCCGACCTGACGGGCTACATCACCGAGGGTCAGATCATCGTCGATCGGTCGCTGAACTCGCAGGGGATCGAGCCGCCGATCAACGTCCTGCCGAGCCTGTCCCGGCTGATGGACGACGGGATCGGCGAAGGGCTGACCCGCGCGGACCACGGCGACGTCTCCGACCAGCTCTACGCCGCGTACGCGGAGGGCGAGGACCTGCGCGACCTCGTGAACATCGTCGGTCGCGAGGCGCTGTCGGATCGGGACAACCAGTTCCTCGACTTCGCGGATCGCTTCGAGACGGAGTTCGTCCAGCAGGGCTTCGACACCAACCGGTCGATCGAGGAGACCCTCGACGTCGCCTGGGACCTGCTCTCGATGCTCCCGCCGGAGGAACTCAACCGCGTCGACCAGGAGGCCATCGACGAGTACTACGTCGGCGACGAGGGCGAGGCGGTCGAGGCGTCCGCGGACTGATAGCTGGTCGGTCGTATTGGCGTCCGTTTTCGTGGCTCGATTTCGCGACTCTCTCGTTCGATTCGCGTGCCGTAACTCGCTCGCACTGCCTTCGATCGTAGTGCGGAGTCCAGCTTCGGTACGCGACCTCGTCGCACACCAGGCGGTGGTCTGCTCCCGTTCGCCGGCGAGTTGTGAGCGATCTGGGATGTCGGGCGAACGGCCCGCACCCAGCATCGTCGGCCGGTAACCGGTCGATGGCTCTTGTCGCGAGCCGGGTCGGACGGTCGTCCTAGTCCCAGCCGACGTCGTCACCGTCCTCGTCGGCGGTCCGGTCCGTACTCGATCCGGTTTCGTCTCCGCGCCCACCGCGTTCCATCGCCCGTCGTTCCGCCGTTTCGCGGTCCATCACGGTCGGATTCGACGTTTCGCGTTCGATGGCCCACCACAGCCCGACGAACGCGGCGATCGACAGGACGAGCGCGATGAGGATGACGGCGGCCATACGCAAACGTGACGTCGAAACAACAAGTACTTTATTCTTCGGCCGGAACCGTCGGCCATGCACGACGGCGACCGCGGCTGTCCGAAGTGCGGCCACACGGAGACCGAAACCGACGAGATCTCGACCACGGGCGGCGGCCTCTCGAAGATGTTCGACATCCAGAACCGGAGTTTCCAGGTCGTCAGCTGCACGAATTGTGGGTACTCCGAACTGTATCGGGGCCAGTCCTCGGGCAACATGATCGATCTGTTTCTGGGGTGAGTCCGACCGGCGGATTGGGACGGCGAGGCCGCCCGGTTGGCCCCGGCGACCGCATCTGAAAACAGTTATCCGCCTGGGAGCGAAAGCTCTCCCCAAGATGGCCACCGACGTCAAACCGACCCGCAAGGAGTTGATGGCGATCGAAGATCGCATCGACCTCTCCGAGCGGGGCCACGGCACCCTGGAGAAGAAACGGGACGGCCTCATCATGGAGTTCATGGACATCCTCGACCGGGCCCAGGACGTCCGCGGCGAACTCACGGAGGACTACGAGGCGGCCCAGCGCAAGATCAACATGGCCCGCGCGATGGAGGGCGACGTCGCCGTTCGCGGCGCCGCGGCGGCGCTGCAGGAACACCCCGAGATCACCACCGAGTCGAAGAACATCATGGGCGTCGTCGTCCCGCAGATCGAATCCTCGCGGGTCTCGAAGAGCCTCGACCAGCGCGGCTACGGGATCATGGGCACCTCCGCGCGCATCGACGAGGCCGCGGAAGCATACGAGGACCTCCTCGAGAGCATCATCCTCGCCGCCGAGGTCGAGACGGCGATGAAGAAGATGCTCGAGGAGATCGAGACGACGAAGCGTCGCGTGAACGCGCTCGAGTTCAAACTCCTGCCCGACCTCTACGAGAGCAAGGAGTACATCGAGCAGAAACTCGAAGAGCAGGAACGCGAGGAGATCTTCCGCATGAAGAAGATCAAAGACAAGAAGGAGGCCGAGGAGGACGCCGAGAAGGAGGCCGCCGAGGCGGACGAAGACCCGTTCGTCGCCGCCGACGTTCAGGAGACCGCGGCTGGCAGCGACTGAGTGCCTGCTGGAGGCGCCCACCCGACCGAACGCGACTGAGCCGCTACTCACCCGAACCAACTTCCGATGTCCTGTTCCTGTGACGCCGATCCCGTCATCTTTACCGTCCGAGAGTCGCGTCGCTCGCTGGCGCCGGAGTCGGCAGGAGCCGCCGCGATCTGTCCGACCTGCCTGACCGTCGAGCCGGTCGCGTCGCCGCCGCCCAAGGTACCGGACTTCTCCCGCGTCAGCGACTCGTTTCCCCCCGGCGAGGGCGGTGTCGCCATGGCGCTCGTCCTCTCGCTCGTCGACTCGCTCGCGCACAACCGCCGCGAACTCGAATCGGCGCTCGAGGCGGCCGAACGCGCGGGCGTGGATCCGCTGCTCGTAATCGATCGCCTCGTCGCGGATCCGGGTGTCGAGCCAGCTGTCGACCTCGAACGCCGTCGCGACAAACTGGAGAGCCTGCTGTACTAGTATCAGCCCGCCCGATCGTCGAACAGTTCGTCGAGGAGCTTGCGTTCGGCCGTCCTGACGTGCTGGTGGAAGGTCGCGGGGCTGATGTCGAGCGAGGCGGCGACCTCCTTGCCCGACGAATCGCGCGGCCACTCGAAGAAGCCGGCGGCGTAGCCGGCTTCGAGCGCGGCCCGTTGCCGGTCGGTCAGCGCCGTTTCGAGGAGCGACGCGTCGAATGCCGTCTCCGGCGCGCGTCTCGTTCGCTGCTTTCGAGTGATCGGTTCCAGGTGCGGATACGCCGCCTGCATCGCGCTCGTAACCCGCTGGATGTCGCTTCCGGGCGGTAAGTGGACCGTAACGGAGAGGTCGCCGTCGACGATGCGCGCGGCTTCGAAGGAGCCGCCGGCCTCGGAGACGACGCAGGCCATCGGCGGGTCCGCGAGCCGCAACTCGAAGTGCGACTCGGTCTCGTCGACCGACAGGACGGCGTAGTCGTCGAACTGGGGGGCCGACTCCGCCTCGACGAGTCGGTCGATAGCCTCGATCCCGCCGCTCCGCGCGCGGCCGTAGACGAGGTACGTGCCGTCGCCGACGGGGACGATTCGTTCGAGCTCGGCGACACCGTCGACCGGATCCCCGTCTGTGACGCGTTCGAGGAATCGTCGACTCCGGTAGCCGATCTCGACGAGTTCGTCGCTCAGCATCGCGCGTTTGCGCTCGGTGGTCGCGATGGCGTAGCCGACGATCTCGCCGAGTTGCGTGACGAGCCGCCGTTCCGCGACGTCGAAGGCTCCCTCGCGCGTGGCGTAGAGCATGATCGTCCCGTACAGCGTCGGGTCGTGGACGATCGGGACGGCGGCCCCCGACCGAAAGCCGCGGTCCCGGGCGAGCGCTCGCCAGGGTTCGAACGTCGGATCGGCGACGATGTCGCGACAGACGCAGGTCTCTCTGGTCCTGACGGCCCGCCCGGCGGGGCCCTGGCCGATCTCGGTCGAAGGATCGATCGAGATCTCGACGGCGTCGGCGTACCCCGACGACCCGGCTTCGACGCGGGGATTGAGCGTCTGGTCGTCGGGGTCGACTTCGGCGATCCACGCGGCCGCGTAGGCGTCCGCCTCGGCCAGCCCCGTACAGACCGCCTCCTCGATCCCGGCCCGCGTCGTACACGACAGTATCGAATCGACGATGTCGATCACGGCCGCCTGCACGTCGGTTCGTATCGCGAATTCGGACCGGTCGTCGGTTCGATCCGTCGCCTCGCGCAGTCTGTGGATCGCCGCCGTCCCGGTTCCGTCGTCGGTCGACGCGGGGAACGTCGACACGTCGACGGGCACTGCGGTCCCGTCACCTCCGACGAGGTCGACCCGCCGTGATGCGGTTTCGGCGTCCACGCCGTCCGATCGCCCGATCGCCGGCCCTTCGTCGGCCGCTTCCGTGTCCGCGAGCCGCTCGAAGTCCGTTCCGACGAGCGCATCGCGTTCGAAGTCGAACCGCTCGCAGAACGCCTCGTTGGCACAGGTCACCACGCCCGACGCGTCCGTTGCCAGCGCAGGGTGACAGATCGCCTCGAGTACCGCGGACGCGGGATCCGGATCGAACGGGTCCGGTCGGCCGGCCCCGTCCGAGTCGGGTGGCCGCCACCAGACGCGTCCGCCGGCGCCGACCTTTTTCGTGTTCAGCTCGCCCGCGTCGGCCAGTCGTTCCAGGCGCGCGTAGACCGTGCGTCGGTCGACTCCGAGCGCGTCCGCGACCTCCGGGGTCGTGAGCGGTTCGCCGTCGCCGCCGGCCGATTCGAACACCGCGAGCGTCTCCGCGTAGATGCCGTCCTCGACCGTCGGCGATGCCATACGGGTATCGTACACGGTCGCCCGTAAAATAATTCCGCCGGCGGAACTGCACCGGGTCGTCGGTCGAGTACCGACGCCGGGGGATTCGGCGACGCCGACCGAGTTGGGCCCTCGACCGACGCTCAGACGCCGGTCGAGTACCGGAGAATCCCGGCGAACCCGCCGAACGCGTCGTAGAGCTGCTCGCCCTTCTCGAAGTCCGTCGAGATGAACTTCGTCTCGGTGCCGCGCTGTTCGGCGATCTCGATGAGGTGTTCGATGGCGTCCTCGCGATCGGCGTCGTCGGCGTCGAGCTCCGTTCCGCAGTCGCTGCAGGTGTGGGCGGTCGTCGCTTTGCGCCGGTCGAGCACCTCGCGATCCGTCGTCCCACACTCCGGACACTCGTAACTCACGACGTCCTTGCGGAGGTCCTCGCTGATCAGGAGCGTCTCGACCGATCCCATCACGAGGTTCCGTCGGGTCTGCTCGAAGCCGTAGGTCGCCAGCTCGCCGGCGTTGAGCTCCTCGAAGAAGGTCTCCATCTGGCGCTTGTCCTTCATCACCTCCGCGTCGGCAAGCGCCTCCTCGGCGTTGTCGACCAGTTCCCGGAGTCCCGACTCGTCGGTGTAGGAGACGTCGAACTTGCCGATGACCGTATCCTGCAGTTCGTGGTGGAGGTAGTCGCCGTCGAGGAACTCCTCCTTGGTCGGGGAGGGGCCGCCGACGAGGATGCCCTCGATGTCGTGGCGTTTGGGGACGAAGAGGTCGTTCGCCATGCCGGCGACCTCCTGGTAGAAGTTGTCGATCGCCTCGAGTCGCAGCCGGGCGAATCGCTGGGCTGACTGGCCCCCTTTGCGCTGCTTGCCCGGGACGAGCGAGGAGGCGGATTTGACCGGTTCGATGCGCTTGCCCTTCAGCCAGCCGACGTTCGCCTCCCGCCGGTCGAGGACGATGAGGCCGTAGAGGCCCTGGTCGGCCAGCATCTCCTCGAGCGGCTCGGTGAGGAAGTTCGAGTCGCAGTGATAGCGGAACGACTCGACGGGCTGGGGCGGACTCTCGAGGACGCGGGTGACCATCTCCGTCTGTCCGCCGCCCGAATCGACGGCGCCGGAGAAGAGCACGATCCCGTTATCCGGCGGGTAGGTGCTGTAGTATTTGAGCCGATCCTTGATGCTGGTCAGGGCGTCCTGGACGGCCGTCCGCGTCTGTTTCGACTTGATGTTCGCCGCCTCGGAGTGTTCCTGCGTGACGTGCGCGACGACGTCCGAGATCTGCCGATCGTCGGGGACGTAGATCGTCACCAGCTGTGTCCCGGAGCCCTCGTAGTTTTTGAGGTCCTCGATCACCTTCCGGAATTCGTACTTCTTCCGGTCGGATTGGTCCTCCTGGGCCTCCCTGCTCATTGTCGAAGCGAAACGGAGCGAGGGCTAAGTACCTGTTGACACGGCAGCCGAGTGTCGGTTTCGCGGGCGGGTCGACGGCGAGGTGACGACCGTCTGCCAGGCGTCGGACGGGTCGCAACGATTTAGGTGGTCCCGCCATTGTCTCCACCTATATGGGCCAGGAGACGGTGTACGCGATCGCGAGCGGGAAAGGGGGCGTCGGCAAGACGACGACCACGGTCAACCTCGGGACCGCACTCGCGGGCGCCGGCGCGCGCGTCGCCATCGTCGACGCCGATCTCGGGATGGCCAACCTGGCCGGATTCGTCAGCCTCTCGCCCGGATCCGCGACGCTGCACGACGTGCTCGCCGGCGAGGCCACCGTCGAGGAGGCGACCTACCGCCTCGCGGAGAACATCGTCGGCGTGCCCAGCGGCAACGACCTCTCGGAGTACGCGGCGACCGCGCCTGAGGGACTCGGCGACGTCGTCGACACGCTGCGCGAGGACGCCGACTACGTCCTGCTCGACGTCGGCGCCGGCGTGAGCCACGAGACCGTCCTCCCGCTGGGCCTGGCCGACGCCGTCGTCATCGTCGCGACGCCTGAACCCGCGGCGATCCAGGACGCCGCGAAGACGATCGACCTCGTCGACCGCGTCGACGGCGAGCTCGCCGGTCTCCTGGTGACCAGGACGCACCCCTCCGGGGACGTCCCGGCCGAAAAGATCGCCTCCCGGCTCGACGTTGACTTGCTCGGTGCGATTCCGGAAGACACCGCTGTCCGGGCCAGCCTCTACGCCGGCACGCCACTGGTCGTCCACGACCCCGAGAGCCCGGCCGCGACCGCCTACCGAACCCTCGCGTCGACGCTGGCCGGCGACGAACTCGAAACCGACGGCTCGGGCGCCGACGCACCGAACACTTCGACGGACGACTCGTCGACCGGCGGGTCGCCGGGAACGGATTCGACGGACGACGACGCACCGGATGGTGACACGACGGACGATGAGACACCAGAGGATGGCGCGACGACCGATGCCCCAACGGACGATGATGCTTCGAGCGACGACGTCTCGGCCGCGATCACCGACGCCGAAGCCGATTCGTGATGGCACCGTCTATCACTGCGACTCGCACCACTGCCGGTCGTCGGGTGCGCCGACCGGGCGGAGATTGTAGTACCGGATCCCGCGCCCGTTCTCCCTAAAGAATTTGGCGTAATATTAAGGGGTGATACGCGGATCCCTAGGCGTATGGATTCCCCCATCGACCCGACCGGCGCGTTCGGACTCCTCTCGGACCTTGACCGTCGTCGGGTCCTCTCCTGGTTCGAGATCCAACCGGTCTGGTCGATCCACGGCCTCGCGACCAAACTCGCCATCGAATCGGTCCGCTCGGCGCAGGAATCGACGCCGCCGCAGACGCCCAGCGGTGAGCGGATTAGAACCAAACGGCTCGAACTGGTCCACAATCACCTCCCCCGACTGGCCGACCACGACATCGTCGAGTGGGATCGCCGCTCCGGCGACGTCGTCAGGAGCGACCGGTACGAGGCGGTGATCCGGTACCTCGAATCGCTCGGCGAGCACGAGCGAGAGACCGAACGTCCCCGCCACTCCTCGGATCGCTCCGTCTCCGTCGGCTCCTCGGACCGTCTCTGAGCACGTCCGCCGTCGGCCCTGTTCGATCGGTCGGACACACCCTCGCTCTCGTCAGCTTCTCTCTCTCTCTCTCTCTCTCTCTCGATTTCCGCCGTCACATCGAGCGCGGGGCCGCGACGCCGAGGACGTCGAGCGCGTTCGCGATAGTGTGTTTCGACGCGGCGACCAGTGCGAGCCGTGCGGCCCGCGTCTCCTCGTCCACGTCGTTCGAAAGCACCGGACACTCCCGGTAGAACGCGTTGAACGTCTCCGCGAATTCCCGCGTGTAGGTCGCGACGCGGTGGGGTTCGAGGTCGTCGGCGGCCGTCTCGATCACCCGCGGGAAGCGCGCAATGACTTCGAGCAGGTCGCGTTCCTCCGGCGTCTCGAGAGTGGTGGCATCGACGTCGTCGGCGAGGTCCGAGAGATCGGCCGCCGGATCGGCGTCCGCCTCCTCGAGGATACCACAGCAGCGGGCGTGGACGTACTGGACGTACGGCGCGGACTGGGCCTCGAAGTCGAGCGCGCGATCCCACTCGAAGGTGATCGCCTTCGTCGGCTGTTTCGCGACGATGTCGTATCTGACGGCGCCGATCCCGACCTGGCGGGCGATGCGCTCGACGTCGGCCTCCGTGAGATCGTCGTCGCGAATGCGATCGTCGAGGCGGTCTTCGACCTCCCCGCGGGCTCTGGAAACCGCCTCGTCGAGCAGGTCGTCGAGGTCGATCCCGGTTCCCGCCCGGGTGCTCATCCCCTCGCCGCCGGGCAGGTTCACCCAGGAGTAAAATAGCTGGTCGAGCGGGTCGGTGTCGTGCCCGAGGAGTTCGAGCGTCTTTCGCAGCTCGTCGAACGTGAGCTCGTGATCCTCGCCGATGACGGTGACCGCACGGTCGTACTGATCGAACTTCCACTCGTGGTGGGCGACGTCGCGGGTCGTGTACAGCGACGTGCCGTCGGCCCGCAGGAAGACGAACGGCTTCTCCATCCCGAACGCCGAGAGATCGAGTTGCCAGGCGTCGTCCTCGTAGAACGCCTCGTCGAGGTCCTGCAGGCGGGCCACAACGTCGTCGGTCGAGCCGTCGCGCATGAATCGCGTCTCCTTGACGAACTCGTCGAAGGTGACGGGCAGGCGAGACAGCGTCTCGCGCATCCCCTCGAGCACCCGGTCGACGACCTCGCTCACCCGCTCGTAGGTCGCCTCCTCGCCCGCTTCGAGCCCCTGCATGATCGATTCGATCTCGGCCTCGGCGGCTTCCACTTCCTCTTCGGGGGCGTCCTCGAGGAACGCGTTGCCCTCGCGGTAGTAGCGGACGAGGTCGTAGTCGGCCTTCTCGCGGTCGGGCTCGCCGAGGTCGCTCTCGTCGAACGTCTCGTAGGCCCAGGTGAAGACGGCGATCTGGCGGCCGGCGTCGTTGACGTAGTAGTGCCGGTCGACGTCGTAGCCGGCGTAGTCCAGCGCGTTCGCCACGGCGTCGCCGATGATCGGATTGCGGGCGCGCCCGACGTGGACCGGCCCCGTCGGGTTGGCGCTCGTGTGCTCGACGACGACCGACTCTCCGCGGTCGGGACGGCGCCCGTAGGTCGACTCGGTCGCCGCGTCCAGCGTCTCGGCGTAGTAGGCCGCACTCGGCAGGAAGTTGAGGTACGGCCCCTGGGTTTCGACGCGGTCGACGAGCGTCAGCTCGTCAGGGTCGATCTCGTCGGCCAGCTCGGCGGCGACCCGGGGCGGCGCGGCCCCGACCACGCCGGCGAGCCGGAAGGCGACGCTCGAGGCGAGCACGCTCTCGACGTCGTCCGGCGGTTCCTCGATGCCGAGGTCGTCGGTCGGTAACTCGCGGGCGGCGAGCGCCGCCTCGAGGGCCGACGCGACCTCGTCGCGAAGCGCTGGGAACATATCGCCCCGTTTTCGGGGCGCGGGTATAGGAATGTCGGGTTCGGGCGGGTACCCCTCAGTTAGCGACGTCCCTCGTCCCATTTAGGTCAGCACAGGCTGTTCACAGACTATCTATCGGAGTGGTATATTGCCGAATATATTTACTACTAGTACCCCACTCTCTCGGTATGCCCTCACTTGAGGAGTTTGAGGAAGCCTTCTGGGAGCGACACTCGAATCCGAAAAGCGGCTGGAGTCGTGTACTCGTGCTCCCCGCTCTTCTCTATGCACTCTATCATCGAAATTGGAAACTCGCAGGTATTACCGTAGTATTTACGGCGATCAATCCGCTGCTATTCTCGTCTCCGAAGAAGAACGATGCGTGGATGACCAGGGTTGTACTTGCCGAACGGTGGTGGACGGAAGAGCAAGAACAGCGGGTGATTGGGGTATCGTATCCGAACGTACTCAACCTGCTCAACGTTCCGGTGACGGGGTACGCAGCTGTCTCCGCGTATCGGAAACAGCCGATTCGAGCAACGCTTGGTGGATTGGCGTCTATGATGTTGAAATTCTGGCACGTTGGGAGTCTCGTCCGCCGGTACGACGTGGAGATGGCCGAGTGACTCGTTGACCAATCGCAGGCGGTAGCGAACTGCAGCTTCGGACGATACTGTGGCTGACGAGTCGGATTTCGTCGGCACCACTCCATCCGCGATCCGCGAGGTCCAATTCGGCTTCTGTCCTCCGACTATCTGTCGGGAGACCATCGGATGATCGTCAACAGGTCGTGGATCGTCGTCGACAGGTAGTGTTGGTCCCCGCGGCGAAACAGGGTCGACGAACGTGACTGTGACCCCTGTCTATGCGACTAGAGCGTCTTCAGCCCCGAGCCGGTCAGCGGGACGACGACGTCGTCGTCATCCTCCAGGTAGCTCAGTTCGCGCAGGTGCGCGAGGGCGGCGGGGGCGACCGCGCTCGTCGGTTCGACGTAGAAGCCGTCGCGGTGGAGCCGGTCGAGGGCGTTCTCGATCGGCCCTTCGCCGAGGCCGATCGCCGTCCCGCCGCTGTCCTCGATCGCCTCGACGATCTGGCCCCCTCTGGCGGGTTCGCGGATCTGGATGCCGTCGGCGATGTCGGCGCGGTCCTCGTCGTCCTCGACGATCCGCTCGCCGTCGACGACGTGGACGATCGGGTCGTAGCCGACCGTCTGGACGCCGATCATCCGCGGGATGCGATCGATGATCCCCGCGTCGGTGAGCAGTTCGAAGCCGCGGTAGGCGCCGAGGAACAAGGTGCCGTGGCCGATCGGGGCGACGACGGCGTCGGGCGCCGTCCACCCGCGCTGGGCGGCGACTTCGAGGGCGAACGTCATCGTCCCGGCGTAGAACGCGGGGTTCCAGGCGTGTGAGGCGTACCAGCCGGGGCCCTGCTGGTACGGCGCGTCGGGGTGGCCGTCCGGATCTCGCTCGTCGAGTGGACGAGTCTCGTCGGCGGCCCCCGTCTCGGCGGGTTCCGCGGCGGTCCCGTTCCCCTCGCTTCGGCCTTCCACGGCGTCGACGCAGGCGGCGGTGACGTCCTCCCGAGATCCTTCGACGCGCACCGGGCGGGCGTCGACGCGCTGGATGGCCATGAGCTTCGACTGCTTGACGTTCGCCGGGACGTAGATGTCCGCGGGGATGTCCGCCCGGGCCGCGTAGCTGGCGATCGCGGCGCCGGCGTTGCCCGACGAGTCTTCGATCACCTTCTCGACGCCGACTTCGAGCGCGCGCGAGAGCGTCGTCGTCGCGCCGCGATCCTTGAACGAGCCCGTGGGAAAGACGTACTCGAGCTTGAAGTCGACGCCCCAGTCGGGCGCCTCCACGACGGGCGTCATCCCCTCGCCGAGCGTGACGCCGACCTCGATCGGCAGGAACTCGAAGAACGTCCAGAGCCCCGGCGAGGTATCGAGCGAGGTGAGCGACCGGGGCTGGCCCTCCGGGAAGGGTCGGTCGACGTACTCGAGGGCGTGTCCGCAGCCGCAGCGCCAGGGTTCGGCCGGCCCCGCCCGATAGACGGCCCCGCAGTCGGGACAGCGGAGATCGGTCGCCATCAGACCGCGTCCACCTCGGTTCCGACCGAGCAGACGTACTCGCCGCTCGCGACCTGCGGGAGCCGGCGAGTTCGCCAGAGGATCCCCTCGGTCTCGGCGCGCACGGTCGCCTTCGGCTCGCCGAACGGCGTCGTCACCTCGAAGAGGACCTGGCCCGGTTCGATCTCGTCGCCGAGGTCGCAGGCGAGGTCGACGAGCCCGCCGGCGGGGCTCTTGTACTGCTCGAAGTCGCTCGCGCGGGTCTGGTCGGCTGCTATCGCCGACCCCTCCAGGAAGCCGTAGTGTCGGAGGACGTTGAACACGCCCTCGACGCCGACCTGGATGCTCGTCTCGTCCCACCCGACGCAGCCGCCGAGTTCCGGGTCGACCGTCGGCACGCCCTCGTCGGGCGCCGCGCGGGCGAGCTGACCCTCCGGCCCCTTCTGGTCGAGGATATACCCCGCGCCGAAGACCCGCGCGAGTTCCAGGCACGCGTCGTGGAGGCGATGGCGCTTCCCGCAGCGCACCCTGACCTCGTCGATCATCCGGCTCGTCGAGCCCTGGTGAAGGTCGAGGATCAGGTCGGCGTTCGTCGCGGCCTCGAACGTCGCCGCGGCGATGCGCTCGCTCGAACTCCCGTCGGAGTCGCCCGGGTAGGTGCGATTCATCTTCCGGTCGTCGATCGGGTTCCGGTGCTCGGCCACCTGGAAGGCGTGGTAGTTGACGATCCCGACGGCGAGGATCGTTCCCGAAATGTCGGCCGGATCGAGCTGCGGGATCACCCGCCGGAGGACGCCCACCCCGTTCAGCTCGTCGCCGTCGCTCGCCGCCTGGAGGTAGAGCGTCTTCCCCGTTTCCGCCCCCTCGATCACGGCCACCGGCAGCCCGAACGGCGAGCCGTCCCTCGTCTCGCCGACTTCGAGTCGACCCGTGTCGACCTCGCCGGGTGCCGCCTCCGCCGTTCCGAACGTCGTCATGGCCGAATCGATGTGGGCGCGTGTCTTTACTGGTTCGGTCGTCTCTCAGTTGATTCGGTCGGCGCGGGCCCGTTCGGTCTGCTCGTGTCCCGTCGCCGATCGAACCGGTCCGTGGTCCGCTCACCCGGTCACAGGAACGGGCGCCAGTAGTACGGACTGACGAAGCCCTCGATCAGGCCGGCGACGAGCAGGAGGATCCCGACGCCGACGAGCACCCACAGCACCCGCTCGAGCGCGTTCGCGAGCGTCTCGCGAGTCCCCCGCCCTCGCCAGGCGGCCCAGGCGTGGCGGCCGAGGAAGATGCCGGCCGCGCCCGCGATCACGATCGCCGGGAGTTCGAAGACGCCGTGCGGTGCGATGAACGCCAGCAGTTCGAGCGGCTCGACCTCGGTGCGCGCGAGCGCGCCGATCATGGCGCCGTTGAAGGCGAGCAACGTCACCGCCGGAATCGCGAGGAAGAGGCCGCTTGCGGCCATCGTGAGCGCGACCGACCAGTTGTTGCCGAAGAACTCGACCGCGGCCGCGGGCGCGACGTGGCCCGCGAGGCGCGCGTCGATCGAACTCTCGACGACGCCGTCGAGCGGGCCGGCGCCGACCCAGCCGAGGGCGATACCGCCAACGAGTGCGGCCGCGGCGACGGCGTGCGTCCCGGGCGCTTCGCGGACGAACGCGACGAGCTCGGAGACGCCGCGGCCGAGCCCGTCGCGAAGCTGGCGGCGTCGGGACCGGCCGTCGGGTTCGGGCGGATCGATCCGGCCGCGTCCGCCGCCGTACAGCGTCGTCTTCAGCAGGTCGAGCGTCGGCAGGAGGACGAGCGTGCCGAGCAACCCGGTGCCGGCGACGACGCCGACGACGCCCAGCAGCGACGTGAGCAGTCCGACGGCGATCGCGCCGGCGACGGCGATCACGGCGTAGAAGCCGGCCTCGCGCTTTCGGTACCGGACGAATCCGCCGGCGTGGTAGACGCTCCGGACGGCCGGCACGTCGTCGACGACGACCGCGACCGGCGCGAACGCGAACGTCAACCGGATGGCGATCGCGCCGACGATCGCACCGACGACGGCGAAGACGACCCCGAGCAACCCGAGGAGGGCCCCGATCGACCCGATGGCGGTGAGGGCGCCGCTGACGCCGATCACCAGCCCGAGTGCGATCAGAAGTGCGATCCACGTGAGCAGTTCGAGCACCAGCAGACCGAGGAACGAGAGCCAGTAGGTCAGCGCGGCGTCGATCCCGGCCCGGAGGCCGGATTCGCTCCTGAGGCGGCCGAAACAGGCGCCGAGCTGGCCGGCGCTCATCGCCGACCAGACCACCAGCGCGCTCACGGCGATCAGGAGGGCGGTCACCGCGGCGATCGCGACCGTCGGACCCGTCACCGCGGGTTCGAGCGCGAGGGCGGCCTCGTCCGCCCAGCGTTCGAACGCAGCCGGCGCCGCCTGCGGATCCGGCGGCGCGTCGAGGCCGGCGAGTTCGTCCCCGATCGTCGCGAGCCGACCGGTGACGTACAGGTAGCCGCCGGCGAGGGCCAGTGCCACCAACAGCAGGAGCTGCGGGAACGCCGCCGTCGCCATCCCGAGGATGTAGAAGCCGAGCAGGTCGAGCGGGCGCGACCGAACCGTCCGGCGAACCGTCGTGAGGGCCACACCGAGGCGCATAGCGGTCGTTTCGCGACTGGACAGTTAAACGAACCGACCCGTCCGAACGGGCGTCGACGTCTCCGGACGAGCGCGATTCCGTACTGGCCCGTCCGAGCGAACGCCGACGCGTCCGGCCGAGTTTCCCGAGCTCGACTCGCCTGGCGTCGGCGGCGTCGATCACCCTGCGAGTGACGACCGGGTGGATCCAGGTCGCTCTGGAACCCGACTCGCCGCTGGTCCCGAAGCCGGGGCCGTCGCCGCTCCTGCATTCGGGACTGTCGCCGCCTCTGGAACCCGGATCGACGTCGCTCGCCGTAGTCTCGCAAACGGTAACCCTTTTCCAGTACCGAGCGAAAGTTCGGGGTATGGCTGACGAGCTCACCAAAGGGCTGGAGGGTGTACTCGCCGCGGAATCCGAGCTGAGCTCGATCGACGGCGACGCCGGCCGATTGATCTACCGCGGCTACGACATCGCCGACCTGGCCGAACGGGCGAGCTACGAGGAGGTCGTCTACCTGCTCTGGCACGGCGAGCTGCCCGACCGGGCGGCACTGGACTCGTTTACCGACGCGATGGCCGCGGAGCGCGCCGTCGACGAGTCGATCCTCGAGACGGTTCGCGCGCTCGCCGCGGCCGAAGAGGCACCGATGGCGGCGATGCGAACCGCCGTCTCGATGCTCTCGGCGACCGACCCCGACGCCGAGGCGCCCGCCGACGATCGCGAGGCCGCCCGCCGGAAGGCCAGGCGGATCACCGCGAAGATCCCGACGCTGCTGGCCGCCTACGACCGGGTCCGCCAGGACGAGGCGCCGATCGATCCCGACCCGGATCTGGATCTCGCGGCGAATTTCCTCTACATGCTCACGGGTGAGGCACCCGACGACGTCGCCGCGGAGACGTTCGATCAGGCGCTGATCCTCCACGCCGACCACGGGCTGAACGCCTCGACGTTCACCGCGATGGTCGTCGGCTCGACGATGGCGGACCTCTACTCGTCGGTCACCGCCGGCATCGGCGCGCTCTCGGGCCCGCTCCACGGCGGGGCCAACCAGGACGTCATGGAGGTCCTCTTCGAGATCGAATCGAGCGATCTCGACCCGCGCGAGTGGGTCGAGCGGGCGACCGACGAGGGCCGGCGCATCCCCGGCTTCGGTCACCGCGTCTACAACGTGACGGACCCTCGAGCGACGATCCTCAAGGCCCGCAGCGCGAAACTGGCAGAAACCGGCGACGACACCTGGTACGAGATCACGACCGCGATCGAGGACTACCTCACCGACGAGGTCGGCCTCGTCGAGAAGGGTATCGCCCCGAACGTCGACTTCTACTCCGGCTCGGTCTACTACCAGCTCGGCATCCCGATCGACATGTACACGCCCATCTTCGCGATGAGTCGCGCCGCCGGCTGGTCCGCCCACGTCCTCGAGTATCAGGAGGACAATCGCCTCATCCGCCCGCGCGGACGCTACGTCGGGCCGGACGACCGCGAGTACGTCCC
The DNA here is from genome assembly GCF_023093535.1 of Halovivax limisalsi. Taxonomy (NCBI): domain Archaea; kingdom Methanobacteriati; phylum Methanobacteriota; class Halobacteria; order Halobacteriales; family Natrialbaceae; genus Halovivax; species Halovivax limisalsi. The sequence continues at coordinate 3,606,801 of NZ_CP095757.1, read as the reverse complement.
GATCGAGGATCGGTAGGCGGCCCGAAGCGCCCCTTCTTGTTCAACGCTTCGGCACGTCGTGGCCCGAGGCCGCATCTGTGCCCGACAACAGGTCTATGGTCGTCCGGTCCGTTCGCCCGGTATGGATTCCGAGCGACCGGTCATCGACTCGCGCGCTCGGCGCCTCCTCGCGTACCTCCGGCACAACGGCGGCCGGATGCTCGTCGACAGCTCGCTCCTGATCGCCTGGATCTTCGCCGCGACGGCGACGTTCGAGTGGCTCGACCAGCCTCCCTGGCTACTGTACGTCGTCCTCTTCTCCGGCGTCGTCCTCTACACCCAGATCACGCCCACGTGGGAACGCCCCTACGAGAGCCCGGACTAGGGGTTCGTGGAACGGATTCCGTCGCCAGTGCGTTTCAGTACTGCGTGGCTCGAACGGACACGAGTAGGACGGCTGGACGAGGTTTCAATGTAGTGATGCTGGTGCACCTGTCCCGATAGACGGATTCCCAAAACGGGTACCGACCGACCCAGCCGGTGGCTGCGGGCGAGCATACGGCGCGAACCGCGCGCCGTTTCACCGCGAGCGCATTCGCGCTCGCGGCCTCCTCGCGAGCGAAGCGAGTGAGGGCTTGGAAGAGCGGAGCTCTTCCGGTGCTTTTCCCTCGAAGTGTTTGCGCCGAGCGGATTGCGGGCCAAGGGCCCGCAACCGAATGCCGTGGCGGCTCCGCCGCACGCGGGTCGCGAAGCGACCCCGAGGTCGTCCGAAAGAGCGCTGGGCGCTCTCTCGGGATCAAGCGAAACCAGCGGTTTCGCGGACATCGCGAATCTTCGATTCGCTCAGTCACGAGAGAGCGAAGCTTTCTCGCACGACGTAACAAGTTCGGTTTACAGGAACTGCAGCAGCGGGATGCCCACGGTGACGAGCCAGAGGAGGACGCCGGTGCGGACGTGGCCGGGGTCGTTCTCGGGCGAGCGGGCGGTTTCGGAGGCGCCGGCGGCGACGAAGCCGAGCGCGGTCGCGAGGCTGATGTGGTGGACGACGGTGGCGAGCGAGAGGGTGACGACGCCGACGGTGGTGTAATCGAGGAACATCGCGACGACGAAGCCGAGCGCCGCGGCGGTAAAGGCCGGAATGCGTTCGAGGTGGCGAGCGCCGAGGTAGGTGGCGATCGGGAGACCGAGGACGAGCAGGGGATAGAAGACGGCCACGATGACCTTCGGACTCGTCTCCGGGAACGCCAGCTCGGCTTCGACCGCGCCGATGCGGACGAACGCGAAGAACGAGACGATGACGGTGGCGAGCAACATCGCGTTGACGGCCGTCTGGACCGCCTCGTCGTTCCACCAGGCGCGGAGGTCCTCGGTCCGGTTCCGCCAACTCCCGACCTCGATCGAGCCGATGAGGACGAGGCCGAGTAGCGCGGGGATGACGCCGTCGCGAAGCGAGATGAACGTCGTCCAGCCGTCCGAATCGGCGCCGCGGTCGTTCCCGACGTACTCGCGACTCAGCGATTCGACGTACCAGCTGTCGATGAACTCCGATTCGACGTAGGCCTGCGATTCCTTGACGGTGTGGACGGAGTGGCGAAGCTGGAACCAGTCCCAGTGCTCGCGGTGGGCCTGCATCACCGTCCAGTCGCCGCCGACGGGGTCGGTGTAGGCGCGAATGTGCTGGCGATCGCCGAGGTAGGTCCCGTCCTTGAGCTGGTAGGATTCGGTGACCCAGCGGGCCCCGCCGTCTGCCGGGTCGAGGTAGGCGTAGCGAACGGCGCCGGCGGCGCTCCCCCAGGCGATCGTCGACTCGTTGCTCGCGGCGACGGATTCCGCCTCGGTGCCGACGTGCGTTTCGTCCTCGTCGACCTCCTCCCAGTCGCCGAGTGTCTGCTCGCGAAGGAATCGTTCCGTGGCGTCCGCGTCGCCGTAGACGACGATGTTGATCGCGAGCGTCCGCCCGTCCGTCGAGGTCGTTCGGCTCGTGTACGGCCAGACCTCGGAGCCGTCCTCCAGGGATTCGGTTTCGATTTCGGTCCGTCCGGATTCCGCGTCGAGATTCGAGCCGGCGATCGACCCCGAGACCGTCAGTACGAGGACGCCGAGCAGCAACAGGAGTGCGACGCGCGGGCGAATCTCCAGACGCACGGACCCACGTTAGGGAGGCCGCGTCGAAAACCTTTCCCATGCTACGACGCCGGGAGACTTCGGTTAACCGTCCTTTCGTGATCAAACTACGCCGACGCCGCGGTCCGATTCCCTGGCGCCGCCAGCCGGCCCGGACCGAAGGTGCGACCCCGGCTACGGCTCGATTGTCGTGACCGTGGGACCCCTAGTGGGAGAGGCGACGGATCGCCGCGGAGACGCCGACCAGGGCGACGAGCAACACGGCGAAGTTGAACGCCCCGGAGGCGATCGGCCGGTACTCGGCGGCGATCCAGACGTCGATCGCCGCCTCGATACTCGCGTAGAACCGCGAGAGCGCGACGAGCGCCAGTAGTGTACAGACGCCGAGGGCGGCCCAGTACAGCATCCGGATCCGTCGGGCGGTTTCGTCGTCGCTCCGCCCGTTTGTGGTCGTCTCGACGAGGGCTTCCCCGGACGACCGCTTCGACTCGTCGGATTCTCGGTGGCCGTTCGCTGTCCCGGAACGGTGTCCGGTGTTCGATTCGTCAGTGGTCGATCGATCGGTCGATTCGTCGGCGATCCGGCCGTCAGGCTGTGTGTCAGTCATGGCTGGTCCTCCGGGAACGCAGTCCGATCGCGAGCAGCGCGACGAGCGCGGTTATCACGCCGAAGCCCGGCGTTCCGTCGTCGCCGTGACCGGTCGCGTCGGCCCCATCGTCACCGCCGTCGTCGCTCGCGCCGGTCCCATCCTCGCCCCGGTGGCGGTCATTCGACGGTTCGAAGTCGCTCACCTGGATGCCGCCTTCCGACCCGCCTCGATCGACGGTCAGGTTGCCCGGGCCGAGGTTCGCGGTGGCCCGATCGGTCGCGACGATCGTGTCGCCGCGCCAGAGCGTGGCGTCGAGGTAGTAGTCGTACTCGGTCGGGACGTCGAGCGTCACGGACGGGGTCACCGTCTCACCGCCCTCGATCTCCCCCACGTCGACCGTCGCGGAGTCGGCGACGACGTTCGAGTCGGACTGCCGGGCCGTCACCGCGAGTTCGAGGCCGGTCTCCGGATCGTCCCCCGTGTTCGTGAGGAAACTGGCGACGTCGAGGGACGCGCGGTCGGCCTCGGTCGATTCGACCGTAAATTCGATCGCCGGGACGTCCTCGAGCGGTCCGTCGACGCCGCCGAAGCGGTGAAACTCGACGTCAGTCGCGGCGTAACCCGGCGTGAGGGTCTCGACGCCTTCGATCGTTCGCGTGACGGCGTCGCCGCGGACGCCGTCGACGTAGAGGATCGTCTCGACCTGGTACGCGCTCGTTCGCGGGAGCTCGAGCGCCCCCGAGACGGCGTACTCGCGATCGGCTTCGAGCGTCTCGACCGTTTGTTCGGTCCTCGCGACCTGGAGCCCCGATTCGGCGTCGGTCGCCCGGTGGACCACCGTGAGGTTCTCGACGGGCGTGATCTCGGGCGAGAGCGCCGTCTCGAGGGCGATCGTCGCCGTCTCGCCGGTCACCTCCTCGGCGGCGACGGTCACTTCCGCGAGCGACGCCCGCTCGGGCGGCTCGACGGCCGGTTCGGGATCGTCGGGGACGGCGATCGCGCCGGAGAGGCTGAGCGTGGAGAGCGTCGCCACGAGGACGAGCCCCGCCACGATCACGAGGGCCTGTTCGCGGTGCATATCGGACGGTGCCATGTCGACGGTAAATACTTTCTGAAATTGGTGAAAATTTTACACTCGGGACGGTATCAGTTCCGCGCAACACTCGTGCATTCATCGTCGACCGATCGGCGGCTCGACGGGTTCAGGATCGATCGAGTGGACCGGGCTGCTCGAGGGAGGGGTCGCTCGTCTCCGCGGGTCCCAGGATCACTCGTTGCCGGGAGCAGACCGGCCCACTTGACTCTGGTCCCAGGGTCAGTCGTCGCCGGCCAGCGATCGTTCGTCCATCATCCGGGCGGCTTTGCCGGCCCAGTCGCCGTACCGGAAGCCGACGCCGACGACGAGTAACGACCAGACGAAGTAGCCGACGATGCCCGCGCCGACGCCCGCCGGGCCGTAGTCGAACTCGATGGCGGCGACGTAGGAGAAGCCGAGGTAGAAGAGCACGAGGCCGCTGACGCGGGCCAGGAACGGAATCTTCGTCTCGCCGGCGCCCTGCAGCGCGCCGGAGATGACGATGTAGGAGACGAGGAACGGCGCGCCGATTCCGTAGGCGGCGGCGAACGTGATCGCGTGTTCGACCGTCGCCGGGTCGTCCGGGTCGAAGACGGCGACGAAGTCGGGGGCGTACCGGGCGAGGACGAGGCCGATCACGCCCACCGTCGCGAGGCCGAGGGCGGTGATCGCCCACCCTTCGAACCGGGCCCGGTCGGGGTCGCCGGCGCCGAGCGACTGGCCGACGACGATGCTCGCGGCGACGTTGTAGCCGCGGCCGAGCGGGCTGGTGATCTGCTGGTAGACGCGCCGGCCGACCTGGTAGCCGGCGTTGACCTCGGTGCCGAGGACGAGCAACAGCGAGTTGAAGGGAAACTCGATGGCGGTCGCGACCAGCCCCTCGGCCACCCGCGGGGTGCTCACGGCGACGAGCTGTTTCGTCACGACCCAGTCGGTCGGCCGGACCAGCGAACTGTCGCGGAACGGGCTCGCGACGACGAGGACGAGTAGTACGGCCGTGAACACGTTCGCCGCGCCCGTCGCGAGGCCGACGCCGACGATCCCCAGATCCGGTGCGCCGAACCAGCCGAGGCCGAGGACGACGGAGCCGGTCACGTTCCCGACGTTCGCGATAACGTTGACGATCATCGGAGAGACGGTGTCGCCGGTTCCCTGGAGCGCCCGGGCGGCGATGATCCCGACGTGGCGGGCCGGCGCCGTCACCATCACGATCGCGAGGTAGATCGCGCCGAACTCGACGACGGCCGACTCGGCCCCGAGGACCGAAATCGCCCAGTCGGACAGGAGCAACCCGCCGACGACGAAGGGGACGCCCGCGAGCGCGCCGATCAGGATCGCCTGGGTGATCGCCTCGTCCCGGCTGGTTCCCGCGCCGCGACCCGTATCCTGGCTCGACAGCGCGATCGCGCCGCCGCCGAGTCCGAGGCCGATCCGCAGCGGCAGGCGCGCGTAGATGTCCGCCAGTCCGATCGCGGTGATCGCCGCGGGCGAGAAGGTGGCCGTGACGAGGATGTCGACCGTCCGCATCAGCGTCCGCGTCGTCTGCTCGGCCATGATCGGCCACGCCAGCGCGAGCACGCGCCGCCAGACGGCGAACGTTCGCGCGCGGACGCTGCCCGTTGCCATACGAATCGAAACCGTAGCGTCGATTTGAACGTGCCGATAACGGAAAGTGCCCGGGTCGCAACCATCCGGACGTGCGGGGAGATAGCCCGACCGATCGAGCCGCCGGCGCCGTCGAATTCGACCCGGCGTCCGCCCACCTCGTCTTCGTCTACGGGACGCTCACAGATCCGGAGCGAGTCGAGGCCGTGCTCGAAACCGACCGGTTCGCGTTCCGCGGCGCGGTGACACTCGTCGGCCTTCGCCGCGTCGACGGCGAGTACCCGACGCTCGTGCCGGGCGGGCCCGACCGCGATCACTCGCTCACCGTCGACGATTCTCGACCCGCGGTGAACGGCCGGCTTCTCGCCGTCGACGACGCCGGCCTCGAGTCCCTCGACGCGTACGAGGGCGTCGATCGCGGACTGTACGTCAGGGTCGCGGTCCCCGCCCGGCTGTCGGCGATCGACGCCGAGGAAGCCTGGTGTTACGTCGGGGATCCGGATCGCCTCGACGCGCCGGGGACCTGGCCCGGCAACGCCGGGTTCGAATCCCGTGTTCGCGACGCGCTCGACGACTCCGAGGCGTTCGTCACCGACGCAACTGGGACCGACTGACGTAGCGAGCGTCGCCCTGTTGTCGACTCCTCCGGTGCCAGGGCTGACTGGCCGACCCCCGGATGCCGCCCGTCTGCCCGGCGTCTGACGGTCGAATCGCCCCGCCGCAGTAATGCGGTTTCACTTTCACTCTGCCTTCCCCACGTTTATGTGTTCACCGTCCTCTCGTACGAGTGCACGTCACACGCCGTGCACCCCTTGTATTCCCTTCGCGTCGACCCGGATCACCCGGGCCGACCGAGATCCGAACTGATGAGCGGCAGTCGCGTCCAGCGATGCGGTCCGGCGGTCGAGTGCGATGGTCCTGGCCGGACGCGATCTACTAACCTTAAACCGTCCCCGTGAGTACCACCGAGCATGCTCGATCTCGAGGACGTCGAAGCCGCGAGGGAGCGCGTGGATCAGACGGCGCGGGACACGCCGCTCGAATACTCGCACACCTACACGGCGATGACCGACGCGGAGATCCACCTCAAACTCGAGAACTTCCAGCGCACGGGCGCGTTCAAGATCCGCGGCGCGACGAACCGCATCGCGACCCTCTCCGAGGACGAAAAAGCCCGCGGCGTCGTCACCGCGAGCGCGGGCAACCACGCCCAGGGCGTCGCACTCGCGGCCACGCGCATCGGCGTCGACTCGACGATCGTCATGCCCGACCACGCGCCGACGGCGAAGGTCAAGGCGACGCGCAACTACGGCGGCGAGGTCGTCCTCGACGGGGTGGACTACGACGCCGCGGCCGAGCGCGCCCACGAGATCGAACGCGAGCGCGGGCTCACCTACGTCCACGCGTTCGACGACGAGGCCGTCATGGCCGGCCAGGGGACGATCGGCCTCGAGATCGTCGAGGACTGTCCCGAGGTCGACACCGTGGTCGTCCCGATCGGCGGGGGCGGCCTCATCAGCGGCATCGCTGCGGCGGTCAAAGGCCTCGACCCGAGTATCCGCGTCATCGGCGTCCAGGCCGAGGGCGCATCGAGCGCGGCCCCCTCGCTCGAGAAGGGCGAACGCGTCACCATCGATTCCGTCGAGACCATCGCGGACGGGATCGCGACGCGATCGATCGGCGACCGGACGTTCGAACACATCCGGGAGTACGTCGACGAGGTCGTCACCGTCTCCGACGCCGAGATCGCCGTCACGATGGTCTACCTCCTGGAGCGCTCGAAGACGCTCGTGGAGGGCGCTGGCGCCGTCGGCCTCGCGGCGACGATCTTCGAACGGTTCGACTACGCGGACGGCGAGGTGATCGTTCCGCTGCTCTCCGGCGGCAACGTCGACATGAACACGCTGACGACCGTCATCCTGCGCGGCCTCGTCGAGATGGGTCGCTACCTGAAAATCCGGACCGTCCTCAAGGATCGCCCGGGTGCGCTGGAGGACCTCCTCTCGATCTTCTCCCGGCACGATCCCAACATCTACTCGATCCATCACGATCGGACCTCCCGCGAGATCGAGCTCTCCGACGCCGAGGTCGAGATCGAACTCGAGATGCGCGGCCACGACCACGTCGACGCGTTACTGGGCGACCTCCGGGAGGCCGGGTACGAGGTCGAGGAAGTGATGTAGATTCGAGGGGGCAATCGAGTCATTCACCTTCGGAGACAAAAACGCGTTTCAGCGAACGGTTTTCATCCCGCTACTGGTACGACGTGACATGGCATCCGATTCCACCGAGGCCGGGGCAGGTGGGTACGTCCCGGTCGTCGACGCCGACGAACTGCGAACGGAGGGACGAAAACTCGTCACGCCGGAGGGCACCGCAATCGCGCTGTTTCACCACGAGGGCGAGGTCCGCGCAGTCGACAACCGGTGTCCCCACATGGGCTTTCCCCTCTCGGACGGCACCGTCGAGGACGGCATCCTCACCTGTCACTGGCACCACGCGCGATTCGAGCTGTCCTGTGGCGACACCTTCGATCCGTGGGCGGACGACGTCCGGACCTATCCGGTCGAGGTGCGCGACGGGACGGTCTACGTCGATCCGAATCCGCCGCTCGATCGCCCGGCCGAAGCACACTGGGCGGATCGACTCGAGAGCGGCCTGGAGGAAAATCTCCGGCTCGTCGTCGCCAAGTCGACGGTCGGCCTGCTCGACGCCGGCGTCGACCCGCAAGATCCGATCACGTCGACGCTCGAGTTCGGCACCAGCTATCGCGAGCTGGGCTGGTCGTCGGGCCACACGATCCTCGGCTGTATGACGAACCTGCTCGACGACCTCGACCCCGACGATCGCAAACGCGCCCTCTACACGGGCGTCCGTCACGTCGCCGACGACTGCGACGGCGCGGCCCCGCACTTCGACCAGCCCTCGTTTGCGACAAGCGAGGTTTCGCTCGATCGACTTCGCAGCTGGTTCCGCGACTGCATCGAGGTTCGCGACAGCGACGGCGCCGAGCGCTGTCTGCGAACGGCCGTCGCGGCGGGCTACGGCGACTGCGCGCTCGCGGATCTCGTGTTCACCGCCGCGACGGACCACCCGTACCTGTCGTCGGGCCACACCCTCGATTTCGCGAACAAGGCCTTCGAGAGCCTCGACGCCGTCGGCTGGCCGGACGGTGGCCGCGGCGGGGAGTCCGGCGACGGTGCAGCGGGATCGGCCGCCGGCGACGGGCTGGTCGCCGACACGCTCGCCTCGCTCGTCCGGCCGCTCGCCACGGCGAACCGGAGCGACGAGTCGGCCGCCTGGCGCCGGCCGGTCGATCTCGTGGCGCTCCTCTCGGACGTCTACGGCGAGGACGTCTCGGACGTCTCCGGGATCGAAGCGCTGGTGGATGCGGGGTCTGGCGAGACGTGGACGCGCCCGGCCGACTTCCGCGAGACGCTGTTGAGCGACGATCCCGAGGCGATCGTCGACGCCCTCGCAGAGGCGGTCCGCAACGGCGCTGATTCGGCGACACTCGCGGCCGAGGTGAGTCGCGCCGCCGCCACGCGCGTCGCCCGCTTCGGGACGGCCAACGAGTTCAACGACTGGAACACCGTCCACCACACGTTCACGTACGCGAACGCGGTCCACCAGGCCGCCCGTCGAACCGACGCCCCGGCGCTCTACCGCGGGGTCTTCGACGCGGCGATGAGCGTCTACCTCGATCGGTTCCTCAATACGCCGCCCGCGCCGGTTCCGGCCCCCGGCGAGACCGAGTCCGATCGCGATCCGGCCGACATCCGGTCGGCCCTGCTCGAGACCTTCGACGAGGAGGGATCGGTGAACGAGGCGGGTCGCTTAGTCGCGGCGCACTTCGATACGGGGGGCGACGTCGACGAACTCAAACGGACCCTCGGGCACGGACTCCTCCGCGAGGACGCCGGCTTTCACACCCTGCAGAACGTCGAGGCCGCGTTCCGCCAGCACGACCTCGCGGAGACCGAGCGCGATCGCAGACTCCCCATGATCGCCACGGCACGCTACATGGCTGCACACTTCCCGACCCGACGCGAGGCCGAGCAGACCTTCTCGATCGCTACCCGGTTGAACCGGGGCGAGCGGATTCACGAGGCCTGACCGCACGAGGCTTTCGAAACTGGAAACGAGGGGTCGGGAGAGTGTCCGATGAACCCGTCACTTCTCTCCACATTGCGACGGTTGAAACCGACCCGTTTTTCGCCCGCGACGCCGAATGACGCCCGTGGAGATTCACGTTTACTACGAGGGCGACGACGATCCGGAGAAGTGCACGGCCCGCCGGCTGGAGCGCTTCGACGAGGCCGTCCTCCACCGCCAGATGAAGGCAGTTCCCTACGGAGTAGCCCTTAATCCACACGCCGAGCAGGCGCTCTCGCCAGCCGATCGCGCGGACGCCCTCGACACGCTCGTCGCCCTCGATTGCTCGTGGGAATCCGCGGGCGAAGCCGCGTTTTCCATGGCCGGCGAGCACCGCGCCCTCCCGTTCCTCGTCGCGGCCAATCCGGTCAACTTCGGTCGGCCGTTCGAACTGACCACCGTCGAGGCGCTCGCGGCGGCCCTGTGGATCCTCGGCGAGCCCGAGCACGCCGAACGGCTCCTCGAACCCTTCCGCTGGGGCGAGACGTTTCTCGAACTGAACGCCGAACCACTCCGGCGGTACGCCGCGTGCGAGGATTCGAGCGAGGTGGTCGCCGTCCAGGACGACTACCTCGCCGACGAGTGATCGGATCCAGCGCGGTTTGCTCCTGTAATCTTTTCAATCGGTGGCCCGTAGTTCCTGTATGGTCGAACTCGGCCGGCGAAATTCGTCGACGATCGGTACCGTCATCGGACTGCTCGTTGCGATCGTCGCCATCGTAGGCACGCAGATGTTCGACTGGGAGTGGGGCAGCGATCAACTCGTTCCCACGGTTATCGGCGTCCTCGCCGCGGCGATCGCGCTCGTCCTGGTCGGTCGACGATACCTGTAACTCGGTCCACGCGCCGCAGGGTGCCGATCACGAGTGAGAAAACGGCATCAAACGTCGTCGTTCAGTTGTGAAAGTGGGCCGATCACCCGGATAGCGGCGACCGCGTCTCCGAGTACGCCGGGCGTCGGTCGCGCCGTCGATTACGCCGCCGCTTCGAGTTCGTCCAGGCTCTCCAGGGCCTGGACGACGGCCTGGCGGTAGTTCTCGACCGGCGAGTCGTACTCCTCGCGGGCGAGCTGGGCGTACTCGTTCGTCGGGGCGGTCGCACCGCCCTCAGGGTCGTCGCGCTGGGCCTCCCACTCCTGGGTGGCCTCGATGCGGTCGAGGGTCCGCTCGGCCGTCTCGACGACCCACCGATCGCGGGTGGTCTCGTCGACGATCGTGATCGACTCGGGGCGCAGCGAGACGGTGATCGAGCCGTCCTCGGGTTCGTACGTGCGCGGCTTGCCGACGACGGCGACGTACTCCGGCGGCTCGGCCTCGCGGAGGACCGCCGCGGCTTCGGGCTGGTACTGGCCGGCGTAGACGAAGAACGTGCCCGTCGGGTCGACGACGCGCCCGCGCCAGTACTCCGATTCGTCGCCGACGTCCTCCGTCTCGGTGAGGGTGCCGACGGCGAAGACGCGATTCGCGCGCTCGCCCGTGGGCAAGAGCGCGTAGTTGGGCGCCCGCTCGTCGTCCGATTCCTTGAAGGTGTACGTCGCGTCGTTGAACTCCGAGGCGAAGACGCGGCGGGCGACTTCGCGGGAGATGTCTGACTGGCTCATGTCACATCGACCTCGCTCTGATCAGCAGGGGATCCGGATCGGCCGGATCGGTCAGCTCCGAGACGTCGTCCGCGAGGACGTACCGCCCGAAGGTCGGGCCCTCGATGCGGTAGTAGGTGCCGATGATCTGCTCGCGGATCTCGTCGGCGACGATGGTCGTATCGAGCGCGTCCATCGCCATCTCCTTGGCTTCCTCGAGGGAGATGCCCGTGAGTGCCTCGGTCGATTCCTCGTCGAAGATGACCTCGTGGGCGTCGACGCCGTCGTCGACGACGCCCTTGATCCGGAGGTCGAACTCGCCCTCCACGTCGCCGTGTTCCGAACAGCGGCCGTTCTGGACGACGCGCGTGCAATCGTCGTCGGGACAGCGCTTGATGAGGCCGGAGCCGCTCTGCATGGCGACCATCGCGCCCTCGATTTCGGTGCTGTCGTCGCCGACCTCGATCTCGTCGTCGAGTGCCTCGATGACGGTCGTCTTGTTGAGTTTGACCGAATACCGGCCCTGGTACTCGTCGGTGACGACGTTCTCGAGCCGGTAGACGCCGCCCTCGTCGAGCGTGGGCAGGTCGGAGGTCGCCCACTTGGTGAACTTGATCGTCCCGCTGGGGTCGCCCAGCAGGCCGACCTGGTCGATCGAGTCGCTGCGGGGCTCCCAGAGTTCGATGACCTTGACGGTGACGTCGACCCACCGCTCGGGTTCGTCGATCTCCGCGAGCTCGACCTCGTCGCTGGCGCCGCTCGAGATGTCCTCGCGTTCGAGGCCCGCCTGCTCGAGGTAGTGGTTTGTGACGCTGCGTCGGGCCTCCTCGACGGGGACCTTGTACTCCTCGATCAGCGTCGTGAGTCTGTCCTCGACGTCCGAGACGTCGACGTCGAGGTGGTCTGAAAACTGCGCGTGTACGTCTTCTGCGTGCTGACTGACGTCGCTCATGGTGCTCGCCTCCGCCTGTGTTTCGTCGGGAGGCGTTCGACCGTTGTGGCCGGGAGGTCTTGAACGTACTGGAGGCAGGGTGAAAGTGAACGAGCGACGGTCGAGCCGGCAGGGCGTATCGAGGCGCCGTGGCCCGGAAATTACCGCAGCGGGAATCGATCGGCGGCGGTGAAAGTGGTCGGCGGTCGATCTCCTCGCGACCGACGACCGGGTCGTCGTCACCGAGACGAACGTGCGCCCGACGATCGATCCGGCCCGACACCGGTCGGGAACCATCGACGCCGAACTGGCGGTTTGGTGTTGTTTCCCCATTCACGATTCGTTTCGGATCCGGCACTAGTAGACCAGTCGCAATTCGGGACCGTCCCGATCGCAGTAACGGGGATTTAGGCCGCGGATCGGTGTGCGGACTCCCGACATGAGCGACGGATCGAATGCGGACGGGCGGATCGCGGAACCCACGCGTCGGCGGGTGCTGGCCGCGACGAGTGGGGCGCTGGCTCTGAGGAGCGGGCCGATCGGTGCAGCTGCTGACGGGGAACGAGCGGAGACAGCGGGCGAGCAGGGAGCGAGGATGCCGGACGGGATCCGGCCGTTCGAGCCCTGTCCGGACGCGACGATCGGGCCGAGTCACGTCTCCTGTGCGAGCGCGACGACGGACGGCTGTGCCGACGACCATCCAGAGAGCGTCCGGCTTCGGTCGGCCGTCGAGGCGACGCTGGCCGATCGGTATCCGACGGTCGGCCACCTCGCCGACGACGGATTTCGGCCCTACTTCGACGTGTTCGATCGCGACGCCGACGGCTGGTCGCACTGGCTGCATCCCGACTACGTCGGCGACGACTCGATCCTCGATCCCGAGCGACCCGAATCCGTTCTGGTCGACAATCACAGCTGGCGAGCGATCGGCGTGATGTTCATCGCGACGCGCGAGGGCGACCCCGTCGACCCGCCGGCGGTCTACGGCGACGAGGACGCTGCGGCGGATCGATGCGCGCCGTGGCACGCACACGTCGGACTCCCCGCGCGAAAGGCCTGGTGGTACTACCGAACTGTCCACGGAGACGGGCGCGTACTTTCGCTCCCGTGCGAGACGCCGTGCGTGATGCACGTCTGGACGGTCGATCACCCCGACGGCGTTCACGCCCACGACGCACCCCCTCGCGAGTACCGCGAGGAACCGGTTGCCGACGAGACGGGGCTCGACACTGCGGCCGAACCCGGTGTGGACCTGCTCGGCCCCGCGACGCTTCCCGAGGAGATCGTTCCGGACTGGGTCGCGTCGATTCGGACGTGATACCCGTGCGGTCGTCGGTCGCCGCCGTCCCTCCGCGAACGTGTCGCCCAGTCGGTCGCTGGTGGACGGGGACGAACGGTGCCGTCTGGCGACGAACCTATGTGAGTCGCGACCGAAGTCCCGATATCGACATGTCCAATCGGCGTCGTCTCGAGCGGTTCGTTCGGTCGAAGCTGCAGGAGGCGGGCGAGGAATACGCCGAAATCCGTCGGTCGGCCGACGGGCAACTCGCCGAAGCCAGGGACGCCTACCGGACGGCGAAGAACGCCCGACGCTTACCGAGTGACGAGGAGGGCCGCGCGAAGATCGTCTGTCGGCGCCACGCGGAACGCCGTGCCGTCATGCTCGACGAGGCGTTCCGTCCCGCCTGTTTCGAAGCCGATCATCCCGACTGCGAGAGCTGCGCCGAAGACGTCCAGGCCGGCCGCATCGAGACCTGGTGAGGGAAAACACTCACGTCAGGAAGCGCCCACGTCCCAGCATGGGCAACGCGGAGCGATCCGGGGACGAGTCGGACGACGAGGACGCTAGCGACGAGGGGGCGCCCGAAGACCGGTACGGCCGATATCTCGACCGGCTACTCGACCTCCTCGACCTGTTCACCTGACAGGATCGGCGGGCGTTCGATGCGGTCGTCGCGAGCGACGCCGCTCGCCGACGTTCCTATCGTGGCCGACTCGTCTCCAGGTTCGACCACGATTGCAGCCGTTCGAGGCCGTTCTCGACCTCCGTTTGTGTGGTCTCGAGGGGATCGACCACTTCCGTCGGGAGATCGAGGCGCGAGGCGAGCGACCGGAGCGTCTCGAGTTTCGTCAGTTCGAGCCGTTCGATCTCGCGTCCGGTCTCGGCGGTGAGCCGGTCGGCCAGGTTCGGATCCTGGAAATCCTGGCGTCGGTCGTCGTGCGCGGCGACGATGGCCGCGAGCACCTCGCTCTCGCGTGGCGCCTCGTCCGCGTTCTCGAGGCCCGCGAAGATCGTCTCGAGGCGGGCGATCTGTTCGGTCGTCGTCTCAGCGTGCGCGTCGAAGTACGACGAGAGGTCCTCGTCGGTCGCCGCAGCCGCCAGGCCGGCGAGGTAGTCTTCGAGCTCGCGCTCGATGGTCAGCAGTTCCCGAAGCGTCTCGACGAAGAGTTCCCGTTCCGTTTCGATCATGCGTACGTGATCGCTCGACGGTGGCGGGCATAGACGTGTGGCTTTCACAGACAGCGTCCGCGCCGGTCGCCGACGATCGATACGCGCGAGCTGAACCGGGGGCCGATTGGGGAGCGGGGAACCCGCGTCGCCGATCGGCTCGATCCGGACGTCTGACGAATCGTTAAGTGGATTCGGGACGCAGACGGACCCAGGATGGGCAACAAGAACAAGACGATCTCGTTCCGGGTCAACGAGGACGCCTTCGAGTCGCTCCAGCAGATCGCCGAGGAGCGAGATATCTCGCTCTCGGCCGTCTTCCGGGACTACGTCGACACGCTCATCGAACACGACGGCCAGGTCGCGGTGGTCCCCGAGGACGAACTCGGGGCCGACGATGCCGAGGAGGAGACCTTCCCCCCGACCGTCGAGGTGCCAAAGAGCTTCCTGCGCGAACATGAGCGCCTCGAACTCGAGACCGAACACCTTCGCGAGCAGCTCGAAGAGCACAAGGCCTACGTCACCGACCTGCGCGACCGCCTCGACGACGAGGAAGACGAAGTCCTCCTGCTCGACGACCTGGACGAGGACGAGCCCTACCAGATCGGGTAACCCGTCTGCAGCTGCGTCGTCGACGCGGCGATGATCGGCCCTCGAGCGACGGCTGTCGTCCGTGGCGTCTCGTCGGTCGTTCGGCCCCGACGCTACGCTCACACCCCACCCACAGTTCCGATCAGCCGCTTCCGGTCTCCTTCTCCGAACCGGACCCCTCTCCCCGTCGGTTCGGATGGCTCCGCTCTACCGGGCGAGATCCTGCTTCGCTCGCCGGATCTCGTCGCGCTTCTCGGCGCGCCCGTCGACGTCAGCCAGTCCTTCGGCCGCTTCGAGCGTGCGAACACCGCTATCGAGGAAAGAGAGGACGTCGCCCTCGTAGGCGTAAACCATGTAGTCGTCGCTCATGACGTCGACGATGGCCGACGGGCCGAGCCCCTGCGCCCGGAGATCGAGCAGGTAGCGCACGAACTTCCGCTCCGGGCAGCCGCAGTAAGGATTGTCCTGACAGTCGCAATCGAGGAAGTCGCTCGCGAAGTCGAGCAACCGGTCTCTGGTCGCGTCGTCGACTTTCTCGAGGCCCTCCCCCTGGAACACCAGGTCGAGCGTCGCGCCGGCGAACGCGCTCTTCGGGACGTTCGTCTCGAGCTGCGAACAAAGTTGCCGGTGATTCTTGAGGTAGATCTTCTCGGTGATGGCCACGCGTTGGTCGTGCTACCGCACTCACGGCGAAAAGGCATTCGATCGGGTCGGCCGTCTGGAACCGAAGCGGGACGGCGCGTTCCGAACGATTGCGACACGTTCCCACGGCCCGCTTCGAGGCGTAACGTATTTCACTTTCTCAGTGGGTAGTGGTGAACGCGGACGTGTCCGGGTTGGGGTAATGGTTATCCTTCAGCCTTGTGGAGGCTGAGACGCGGATTCGATTTTCGCACCCGGACTCATAACTTATCTTACACGAACTACACGCAGAGGAGGGTCACTTTCGGCTCTACGTGACGTTTCGGAAAACGGAAACCGTACCCCGAAGTTCAAACCACTCGGTCACATCGTTGAAATTATGTGTACGTGTCCAACATGTGGTGAGTCGTTCGAAACGGAGCGCGGACGCGCCGTCCACCATACTAGTGTCCACGACGAACGACTTCCCAACCGAACCTGCGATAACTGCGGGGAGGCATTCCACTCGACGTACGAGAAGGCCTATTGCTCGGCGGACTGCCTCGAAAAGAGTGGCGCCTACGCTGGCCAGAACAATCCGAACTATCGGGGAGCGAAAGAAGAAACCGATTGCGTCTGTTGCGGTCTCACATTTTCGTTTTATCCGTCGGAGAAAGCGGGTTTGTACTGCGCCGAGTGCGTAGAGACGGTCGATTGGCGCGAGGTCACCCCCGCAACTGGTGCGGACCACCATCGCTGGAACGGCGGCAAACTCGAACTCGAGTGTACCGTCTGTGCCGAGCCGGTCGAGCGCTATCCGAGCAACGTATCGGGCGAGGCGGTTCTCTGTAGCGAGGTCTGTCGACGGACCTGGCTCTCCGAGTCCTTCACCGGCGAGGGCCACCCGAACTGGAAGGGCGGCGGCAACGAACCCTACGGGGAAGGCTGGGCGGCGACGCGGCGGGCCGCCCTCGAACGCGACGACTATCGATGCGTCCGCTGTGGCACCGACCGGGCGGAACTCGGTCGGAACCCCGACGTTCACCACATCGTCCCCGTTCGTCACTTTATCGAGGCGACCGACTTCGAGAAGACCGACGCCCACGCGCTCGAGAACGTCCTCACGCTCTGTCCGCCCTGTCACCGGAAAGCCGATTTCGGCCACTTCGATCCCGCCCACCTCCGCTCGCTGGTCGGAAGCGACCCACCCGAACGGCTCCCACCGACGCCGGCAGACCCGGCGTGAGCGATCGCGACGACCGACCACCCGGGATCGGGCGACGGGACACCAGCCGCCGTCAGTCGGCGGCGCGTCCCCCGCCAGGCGTCACGGACCCGCTCTGCTGGACGACGTCCAGCGCCGTCATGACGTCCGAACGCGAGATGATCCCGACGAGGTCGCCGTTGTCGTCGCCCCACCCGCCGGCCTGCTCGATGACCAGCAGGCGGTCGATCCCCTCCTCGCGCATGCGCTCGATCGCGGTCATCACGTCGGCCGCCGGATCGATCGTCTCCAGATCGGTCGTCAGGATCTCCTCGACGGTGTAGGCGTCGCGCTCGACCGGTTTCACGTTGCGCGCGTCGGTGAGCGTCACGATCCCCACGAGCAGTCCGTCCTCGAGCACGGGGTAGGCGGTGTGGCGCTCCTGGAACATCCGCTGGACGAGTTCTTCGACCGTCGTCTCGGTCTCCACCGTCTGGAGGCGGTCGGCCGGCGTCATGATGTCCGCGACGGTGACGTCCTGGAAGGCCGCTTTCATGGTCACCTGCTGGGACTCGCCGGACGCGGCGATGTAGACGAACAGCGCGACGGCGATCAACACCGGACTCCAGGCGAACAGCCCGACCAGTCCCATGAGGACCGCGAAGAGCTTCCCCACGGTCGCCGCCTGCTGGGTCGCCGTCGCGTACGGCCGGGATCGGGCGAGCAACGCCCGCAGGACGCGGCCGCCGTCCATCGGAAACGCGGGGAGCAGGTTGAAGATCGCGAGCACGACGTTCAGTATCGCGAGGTACGCGAACGTAAACCGAATCCCCGCCTGATCGACCGGCGCGAGCCGAAAGAGGGCGAACGAACCGACGCCGAGGAGGACGGAGACGATCGGTCCCGCGATCGCGATCGCGAACTCCTGGCGCCAGTCCTCCGGCATGTCGGTGAGCGACGCGATGCCGCCGAGCAGCCACAGCGTGATCGAGTCGATCGGGTAGCCGAATCGCTGGGCGGTCAACGAGTGGCCGAGTTCGTGTAACACCACGCCGACGAAGAGCCCGATCGCCGCGACCAGCCCCCAGAAGTACGGCGTGAGTCCGCCGGTCAGCGCGGCCACCTCGATTCCGGCTCCGAGCGCCTCGTTGAACACGCCGGCGGCCGCCTCGATCTGGCGGCCGATGAGAAACGCGAAGACCGGCAGGATCAACAGGAACGTGACGTCGAGTTTGAGGGGGATCCCGAAGAGCGAGCCGATCCGGAAACTCTTCCACATACCGACTGGTACCGTCGCTGCGCCCTTAAACCGCCCGACGCGTGAGAGCCAGCCGGCGACGGCCTGCGCGCCGTTCAGTGGGACGGGATCCCGTGCGTACGGTCCATCCCGGTCGTCGCGCGATGGAGCGGGCTGGCGTGACGTCGAGCACACCGTCGACGGTTCGAAGCCTTTATCCGGGTTCTGGGCTTCGGTTCCGGTAAGTAACCACAACCATGTCAGAGAAACCCGCCTCCATGTACCGGGACATCGACAAGCCGGCGTACACGCGACGCGAGTACATCACCGGCATCCCGGGTTCGAAGATCGCACAGCACAAGATGGGCGACATCACCGCCGAACCCGACGACTACCCCGTCCAGATCAGCCTCGTCACCGACGAGGCGGTCCAGATCCGCCACGGCAGCCTGGAGGCGTCGCGCCTCTCGGCCAACCGCCACATGATCAAGAACGCCGGCGAGGGCAACTACAAGATGATCCTCCGGAAGTTCCCCCACCAGGTCATCCGGGAGAACAAACAGGCGACCGGGGCGGGCGCGGACCGCGTCTCCGACGGGATGCGCCAGTCCTTCGGGAAGATCGTCGGCACCGCCGCCCGCATCGACCGCGGCGACCGCATCTTCACCATCTGGTGCGACGTCGACGACGCCGGCTTCGCCAAAGAAGCCATGCGCCGCGCGTACAACAAGATCACGCCGCCGTGTACGATCGACGTCGAGAAGGGCGAGCAGCAGCTCATCTCGTAGACCGAACTTTTTCTCTGCGTGGGGTCGCTTCGCGACCCCACTCGGAAAAACTTCGATGAAAAGCACTCCTCCCTCCGTTCAGCGCGCGTTGCGCGCTTCACATCGGTCGTCGGCCCGCTCGCGAGTCCGCACGCGGACTCCCTCGCGGTGCGATACCCGTCGGCGAGCCCTGCCCTCCCCCGGGTCGCGCGGATCGCTGGCGCGATCACGCGCTCGCGGCCGTCGTTCGGACGCTTTATTCCGATCGGTGGCTTTCGCGACCATCTTCGCGGTGGCTTTGGTGGTCATCTTCGATGGGGATGACGAGTTCGGGCGGTGGCGGGTACGCGGACGTTCCGGTTACTCGGAAGCCTGCAGGCGTTCATCGGGGCCTTCTTTGTCGGCCGCTTCGTACTCACTCTGACGCGATCGATCCACCGCTGACCATGACCCGCCTCGCACTCGCGACCGAACCGGAGTACGATCGCCTGGAAGCGCCGCTGCGGGAACGCGGAATCACGCCGGTACACGTGCCGACCGAGGAGCGGACAGTCCAGCTCGACACTGCGAGCGACGCGGACGTCGACGTCGGATTCGTCTATCCACAGCGCCTCCCCGAGGGCGGCGTCGCGGACGCACTCCTCGACGTACCGTGGGTCAACGACCGAGAGACGCTCCTTCGCTCGCGGTACAAGGCGGAGACGCTGGCTCGCCTGAACAGCGCCGGCGTTCCGACGCCGAAGACGATCTCGGTCTCGAACCCGTTGACGACGGAGTCGCTGGCGTCCGTGTTCGACCGATTCGACGGCCCGGTCGTCGTCAAACCGGATTACGCGACCCGCGGCGAGGGGGTCGTCAAGGTCGACGACTACGATTCCCTCTCGGGCGTCGTCGACTATCTCGATCTCCTCCACACGAATCCGGCCGTCGAGGACCGCACCTACCTCGTCCAGGAGTATCTCCCGGGCGCGGCGGATTACCGCGCGATGGTCCTCGACGGCGCGTACGCGGGCGGCGTCGAGCGGCGACTCCCGGCCGATTCGGACGGAGATCGGTGGAAGTACAACGTCCACCGCGGCGCGGAGGCGGTGGGCGCCGAGCTGCCAGCGGCGTGGCACGAGATCGCGGAGCGGGCTGCCGACGCCATCGGGAGCCCCTACCTCGGCGTCGATCTCCTCGCGACCGACGACCGGGTCGTCGTCACCGAGACGAACGTGCGCCCGACGATCGACGCCGCCGAAAAGTACGAACCGGACTTTTTCGACCGACTCGTCGACGTGATCCGGTCGACGGCGGACTAGACGTCGACCAGTTTCGAGACGGAAAAGCGCTGTGACCGCGGCGGGATCACTCGAGGCTGATGCCCGAACTCTGCTCTGCGGGTTCGAAGACGACCTCCAGAACGCCGTTGTTGTAGGTCGCGCTCGCGGTGTGTTCGTTGACGCGTCGCGGCAACGAGACGCGCTCGTCGTACTCGCGGCGGTCCGAACGGGCGGAGATCGTCATCGTCTTGCCGTCGCACTCGAGTTCGATGTGGTCTTTCTCGACGCCGGGCAGGTCCGCGACGACGCGGATCTCGTCGTCGGTGTCGTGAATGTCGACGTGGGTGTCGGCGCCGAAGCCGTTTTCGACCGTCGTCGTCGAGGAGTCGAACTCGACGTTCGCACCCTTCATCATGTCGTTCATCATCCGTTCGATTTCGCGAAAGAGATCGTCGAAGGGTTCGTCGCGGTCGTCTCGTCTCATACGAAGGCGTTGCGCCCGGCCGTCCAAAAGCTTTCTGTCGGCAAACGGGTCGGGGAGGCGGACGCCTCGGTTCGACTCGGCCGTCTGCAGCGACCGATGGCCTTCGATTCGCTCCGGTCGCTCAGAGCCCGATCCCCATCGTCTCGTTCGTCCGCGCGACGCTCTCCGCGGCGTCGGCGGCGCCGGTGACCGCGCGGATCGCGTCGATGTTCTCCGGGACGACGTCGGATTCCTGGTGGATCGCCTGGAAGCAGTAGAGGTCGCGACCCTCCGTCGAGACGGACTCCGCCCAGATGCAGTTCTCCCAGAGGTCGCCGCGCGGCCGGCCGACGTCGTCGGCGTACTCCTTGAGTTTCCCGGCGCCGTCGATGTCGAACGTTTCTGGGATCAGGAAGAGGCGATCCTCCTCGGCGAGCAGGTCGCGGACGTCGGCGGCGTCGACGGCCGACTCCAGGGTGACGTTCAGGCTGTGGGTGTGCATCAGCGTCGCCGGCACCTTCAGCCCCATGGTGTCGATGTCGACGTCGGGGAAGATCGTGTTGACGTCGGGGCCGTGGTGGGACGGGATCGTCACCGGGTCCGGCAGGATGTCGTTGATCGGCCCGCGGGACGTCTGGCCGGGGTCACCGCCGCGGCGGACGAGCGTCGCTCGGACCTTCTCGATGCCGTAGGTCTCCGAGAGCGGCGCGATGAGCCGCGAGAGGCCCGTCGTGTTACACGAGACGACGCGGACGTGCTCGGCGTCGATCGCGTCCGCGTAGTTCGATCGGGCGTTGAAGCTCACGTCGGCGACGTCGGCGTCCTCGCCGCCCTGGTAGATCGCCGGCGTGTCGTACTCCTGATAGAGCTCCTTGTTCGACGCGCCGATTCCGCTCGGCGTGGCGTCGACCACGACGTCCGCCGCCGCGACGAGGTCCGCGACCGGGCCCTCGACCTCGAGGCCCGCCTCGGCGAATCGCTCGGCGCGATCGGCGACCGCGGCGTAGAGCGGGTAGCCGCGCTCGACGGCCGTCTCGGCCTCGAAGTTCGGCCGCGTCTTGGCGACGCCCGCGACCGCCATGTCCGGCTGGGCCCGGACGGCGTCCGCGACCCGTTTGCCGATCGTCCCGTACCCGTTTATCGCGACCTGTAGCATGTGCGGGAAACTCCAGTATCGAGGGGGGTAAGCGTTTCGAGGTCCGCTTTCAGTAATCGATCGAGCCGGCGTGGGGCCGGTACGTTCCGACGAGAGAGCTACTACCGTGCAGAGACCAGGGCGAAATTCGTCGTCTGATGGCGCTTGCGGGCTCGAAATGGGTTGCGGGAAGACGGCCCTTCGCTCGGGATGGCAGGCGCCGTCGCCGGACGGACCTCGCCCTACCGGTTTCCTCCGTCGCGAATCGTTCCGCCGATCGATCGGCTGATTCGCGGTCCGAAGCGCCCGTCTCGATCGACGTTCCGACAGCAGGCTCCGCTTTCGAAACGCGACGTCGGCGGTCGGCGCTACTATCGGTATGTCCGCCGAAAGTGAGAAGGGCTTTCCCGCGGCCGCGCCCACGGTGAGCCATGAACGTCGATCCATCGCTGGGAGCCCCCGCGCGGACGGCGGTCGAGCAGTGTCTCGCCCTCGAGGCGACCGAGTCGTGTGCGATCGTGACCGACGATAACCGCCAGGCGATCGGCGAGGCGCTGTACCGCGTCGCGAGCGAAATCACGGACGACGCGGTGATCGTGCGCTATCCGCCGGGCGAAACCCACGGCAGCGAACCGCCGGAGCCGGTCGCGGCGGCGATGGCCGCTGCCGACGTCGTCCTCGCGCCGACGTCGAAGAGCTTGAGTCACACTCGCGCGCGTGGTGAGGCCAACGAGGCGGGCGCTCGCGTCGCGACGCTGCCGGGGATCACCGAGGCGGTGTTCACGACCGGGCTCGACGCGGATTACGAGGCGATCGCCGGCCACTGCGAGGACGTCCTCGAACAGGTCGACGGCGCGGACGAGATCCGGGTGACCGGTCCTGGCGGGACGGATATCACGTTCGAGGTGGGGTCGCGAGCGTGGAACGCCGACACGGGGATCGTCCACGAGCCGGGCGCGATGTCGAACCTTCCGGCGGGCGAGGTGTTCGTCAGCCCGGAATCGGCCGACGGGACGTACGTCGTCGACGGGACGATGATGCCTCACGGCCGGCTCGAGGCGGGCCAAACCCTGAGCTTCACGGTCGAGGACGGCCTCGTCACCGAGATTAGCGACGAGGACGTGCGCGAGACGGTCGCGGAAGCCGCCGAAGCGGTCGGCGACGCGGCGTACAACCTCGCGGAGCTCGGCATCGGGACGAACGTCGCGGTGACCGACCTGGTCGGATCGGTCCTGCTCGACGAGAAGGCGGGCGGCACGGTCCACATCGCGATCGGCGACGACATGGGCATCGGCGGCGACGTCGAGGCGCCGATCCACCTCGACGGCATCATCGAGGACGCGACCGTCTACGCCGACGGGACCGAGGTTACCCTGCCGGAACCGGACGCCTGAGAGCGGCCGAACGCGCCTCCGCGCTTCCGCCCGATCCCTTTCGCTATCCGAGCGGGACGGTGCTCGGTTCGCCCGCCGGTCCAGACCCCGCCCGTCCGCCAGTCCAAGCCCGTCCGCCAGTCCAATCGTCTTTTACGCGCGTAGCCGTAAGAGTGGATATGAGCGAGATCCAGGACCGCCTCGCCGTCTCGTGTCCGTCGTGTTCGCCGGACGTCGAGACGGTCCACGAGGTGCTGTCGCCCGGCGGCGGATCGGTGACGGTCCGCTGCGGCGAGTGCGCGCACGTCCACAAGACCCAGCCAGAGTCGACGGCGGAGGTGACCCTCGACGTCGTCGTCTCGCAGGGTGGCGAGTCGTTCGCGGCGAACGTGACGACGCCGGCCGACGAGACCGTTGCGGTCGGCGACGAGTTCCTCTTAGAGACCGACGAACTGCTCGCGACGGTTCGCGTGACGAGCGTCGAACTGGACGGGCACCGCCGGCGCGAATCGGCACCGGCCGAGGACGTCGAGACCGTCTGGACCCGCGAGGTGGACAACGTCGCCGTCAACGTCACGATCCACCCGGAGGACGGAAGCCACGACGAGAGCCGCTCGACGACGCTGTTCGTCCCCGGGGACTACGAACTGACGGTGGGCGAGACGGAGTCGGTCGACGACGAGGAATTCTCGATCGACGCGATCGTCGTCCGCGGCGACGTCGACGATTACGATCGCGACCGGTACGAGATGGAGGGCGACGTCGTCCTCGCGAAGGACGCAAAGCGCGTTTACGCCTGGGACGAGACGTCCTCGGCGTGGTCGGCCTGGTAACGTGCGCGGCGGCCGGAACCGAGGCCCAACCGAGGTGAGTCGATGAGCGAGGACGCAGACACCGACGATTTCGAGATGGCGGACGGAGCGCTCGACGACTACGCCGAGGCGCGACGGGCGCTTCGCGAGACCCTTTCGAGTCGCATCGACGACGAACGGGTCCTCGACGCCGTGGAGGCGGTGCCGCGACACGCGTTCGTCCCGCCGGAGCGGCGCGACCGCGCCTATCGCGATCGACCGCTCCCGATCGCCGACGACCAGACGATCAGCGCGCCGCACATGGTGGCGATCATGTGCGACCGGCTCGGACTCGACCGGGGCGATCGCGTCCTCGAAATCGGCACCGGCTGCGGGTACCACGCGGCCGTGACGGCCGAACTCGTCGGCGCGGAGAACGTCTTTTCGGTCGAGTACAGCGACGAACTGGCCGAGCGGGCGCGCGAGCGCCTCGCGGGACTCGGGTACGGGGCGGTCTCGGTTCGGGTCGGCGACGGTCGCGAGGGCTGGCCCGCGAACGCGCCCTACGACGCGGCCTACGCCACGTGTGCGTTCGAGTCTGCGCCGGAGGCCGTCCTCGAGCAGGTGCGACCGAGAGGGACGCTCCTGGCGCCGATCGGTCGCTCGCGGCAGGTGCTCGTGCGACTCGACGTGGCGCCGTCCGGCGAGGTCGAGCGCAGCGAACACGGGGCCGTTCGATTCGTCCAGGTCCGGGGGTGAGCGGCCGGTCGCACCGTCGCTGAACTCGCTGAATAGGGAGTCGAAACCCGCCGGCGCGGGTGGGCGAACCCCAGCCGACCCGATGCAAGCGCGCCATTCTTATCGATCCGCTGGATAGGCGAGGTATGGATCCCGCGGTGCTCCGCGCCGACATGGTCGAGGGGCTCCAGCACGAGTCGAAGGCGGTGCTGTCGGACGATACTCTCGCGATCGCGATGCAGGAGGTTCCCCGCGAAGTCTTCCTCCCGAACTCGGTCGATCCGTACGCGGATCGCGAGTACGACCACCGCGGGACGCGCATCCTCTCGCCGAGCGACGTCGCCAGGTTGCTGGAAGCGCTCGCGCCGGCGCGAGACGATTCCGTCCTCGTGGTCGGGGCCGGCGTCGGGTACACCGCCGCGGTGCTCGCGGAACTGGTCGGCGAGACGAACGTTCACGCGGTCGAGATCGCCCGGCCGCTGGTCGCCGCGGCGCGACGGAACCTCTCGGAGGCGGGCTACGACGGCGTCCTGGTCGACTGGCGCGACGGCGCTCGCGGCCTGCCGGCGTACGCCCCGTTCGACCGGATTCTGCTCGAGGCCGCGGCCGTCTCCGTTCCCGACGCGCTGGGGAGCCAGCTCGCTGCGGACGGTCGACTCGTGTACCCGCGGGGCGCTGGTGGTCAGCGGCTGGTGGTCGAGACCCCGTCCGGCCCCGTCGAGGGCGAGGCGGTCTCGTTCGAACCGCTGCTCGTTCCGGGCGAGCAGTCGGGCGCGCTCGAACGCAACCGAACGACGCGAGAGGACGAGGAAGTCGCGGCCCGGCGGGCGGCGGCGAGGCGCGGCTGGGAGCGAGACTGGATCGAGTGGGAGTCGGATTGACGAACGGTGGGTTCACGGTTGCGGTTCGTCGACGTGGGAGCCCGTCGCCGTGAACTCGGCATCGCTCCGCACTGACTGCGACGTCTCGGGGCGACTTGCTTGGCTCGACGGCTCGGTTTCACGACCACTGGCTCGTGACGAAGTCTCCGTGGGCGAAGCTCGTCGTCGGTCTCGGGCTCGACAGGCGGGAAACGCGTCGGCTAGTGGGGATGTTGGGGGGTCCACCGCGTAAAGGGATTGGGGGGTGGGGTGGGTGGATGGCGACTAGTACCGTCGTAGCGCCAACTATGTGTATGGCTGCCGGGGGGTTAAGAATAATGCCTATTCCTTTGCGTATGACAACGGATAAACACTAATTACTTAGAACCGCCGTCGAACGCCAGTTCGACGAGTTTTCGCTGGGCCGCTCGGAGGTGGTAGTGGAGCGTGGGCGCGGACACGCCGAGGGTCTCCGCGAGGTCCTCGCCGGTACTCTCGCGTGGCCACTCGAAGAAGCCGCTGTAGTGGGCCGACTCGAGCGCTTCGAGCTGTTTCCCCGTCAGCGCAGACTCGAGCCCGTTGTCGGAGGGAGCGGACTGTCGGCCCCGGCTCGTCTCCCGACGGGCGGCGAGCTCGAGCGATGGGAACGTCTCGCGGACGGCCTCGACGAGCGCCCGGGCGTCGACACCGTGGGGGAGCTGCACCGTGAGCGAACAGGTCGTCCCGTCGGCGGTCGCGTCGAGCAGGCGCGTATCGAACTCGCGCAGCGCTTCGAGCAGCGGGGTCGTCCGGACCGTCACGTCGAGGAGGAGGGAGTCGTCGCCGTCCGAGACGACGGAGCAGCGCTCGACGCCGGGTACCGTCGCTGCGACGTCGGGAACGTCGCCGTCCGAACCGGTCTCGACGCGGACGAAGCAGACGAGCCGATCCCCGTCGCGCTCGACGATCCCCTCGAGCGAGAGCGGCCGATCGATCGCGCTCGAGAGCTGGTTGAACAGCACGTGCTCGTCGGTGCAGTCGAGGTCGAGCTCGACCCGTTCGTCGGTGAGCATCGCCTGCGTTCGCTCCGCGCTCCGGATCGCGTGGCCGATCGTCTCGCCCAGCTCCGCGAGCACCTCCTTCTCGCGGTCCGTCACCGCGTCCGGCGCGACCGCGTGGACGACGATGGCGCCGTAGCACCGATCGCGCGCGAGCAGCGGGACGGCCACGACCGTCTGAAAGCCGTGCGTGAGCGCGGTCGACCGCCGCCCGTCCCAGGCGGGTTCGTCGTGGACGTTCCGGACGACCTCGACGCGCTCGTCGGCGATCGTCCGCTCGACGAGATCGATCTCCGGGGCCGACGCGCCGTCGGCTTCGATCCGTTCGGCGTAGGTCGCGTCGATGCCGCTTCGTGCGGCGATCGCCGAGGGATCCTCCGCCGGCGCGATCCAGGCCCCGAGGTAGCCGTCGCCCCCGACCAGTCGGTCGCAGACGGTGGTCTCGATCTCCGTGCGCGTCGTCGCCTGGGCGACGCCTCTGGTGATCTCCCTGACGAGCTCGTTCGTCTGGTTGAGCCGGGTCAACTCCTCGTTCTGCTGGGTGAGCCGTCGATCGTGTTCTCGAAGGAGCTGTTCGCGCTCGGCGCGGTCGAGGGCCGCTTCGGTGTTGGCCGCCAGAATCTGGATGAGTTCGATCGTCGTCTCGTCGAAGCCGTCGCGCGCCTCGCTGCCGGCGACGAGGATGCCGTGCGAGCCGAGGGGGACGATCACCTCGCTCCGCCGGCGTCGATCCGCCGCCGAATCGCCCTCGGCCGCCACGTCGGGAACGTGGACCATCTCGCCCGCGGAGAACGCCTCCCAGGCCGCGCTCTCGCCCCGGGCGTAGCTGCGGTCGGGATCGAGCGACTCCGCCGTCGCGACCGTCGCGGCGGCGTGTTCGAGTTCGTGTGCCGCCGGTTCGAACCGGTAGGTCGCGACGATCGGCACGCCGAGGATGTCGTCGGCCGTGTCGATCGCCGCGCGGTAGATCTCGGCTTTGGTCTCGGCGCGCATCAGGTCGCGCGTGGTCTCGTGCAGCCCCGTCAGCGTCCGCTCGTAGCGCTTCTCGCTCTCGCGTAGCTCCGTCTCGGCGCGGTACTGCGCGACGGCGTTGCCGATCTGGTTCGCCAGCAGTTCGTACTGCTCCGCGCCGGCCTTCTTCTGGACGTAGCCGGTCACGCCCGCGGCGATCGCCTCGCTCGCGATCTCCTCCGATCCCTTCCCCGTAAAGAGGACGAACGGGAGGTTCTCGTCGGCCTCGCGAACGGCTTCGAGCAACTCGAGCCCGTTCATCTGGGGCATGTCGTAGTCGGAGACGACGCACTCGACCGGGTCGTCGCGGACGGCCTCGAGGGCGGCAGACGGACTGGTCTCCGTCGTGACGTCGAGGGACTCGTCGGCGCGGACGAGCATCTCGGCGGCGAGCGTGGCGAAACTGGGCTCGTTGTCGACGAGCAGGACGTCGATGGCTTGGGACATGCTGGCGATCGGTCGTACGCAGTGTCTGCACGCCGGAATGACTAATATATTAGTGGTCACGCACTCCGGGGGCGCGACCCACGAAAGGATTCTAGCCCTGACCCCGGACCGGTGCCCCCGGTCGCCGAGCGCCCGACCTGGTGGGCGATGGGGCAAGCGAACCTGCAGCGATCGGGGCTGAGATCGATCTCGGTTCGCTCTCCCGTAATGGTGACACGCGTTCGCAGGGATGGCCTCTATCTTCCGTTCCGCGGTGGGACGCGTGTATGGCGGGCGAGGAGCCACGAATCGACTTCACGCGTGATGTACCGAGGCGAAACGTACTGCGGGCCGGGGGCGCACTGGCGGTTTTCGGAATCGCCGCGCCGGCGGAGGGGACGTTTACGGCCGAGGATTTCGACGTCACTCCGCTGGCGCAGTTACAGGAGGTCGAGGTCGAACCCGAGGGGCTGCAGTACTTCACCATCCAGCAGGCCCGGGTCGTCCACGACCTGACGGGGCGGATCTTCCCGTCGGACGAGAACGGCCCCGGCGCGCCCGAAGCCGGCGTCGTCTACTTCATCGACAAGCAGCTCAACAACGCCTGGGGCCGGGGCGAACGCTGGTACATGGAGGGACCGTTCGCCGGACGCGATCCGACCGACCCCTTCCAGGACGAGGGCGAGGACACCGAGGGCGAACAGGATACCGAGGTTCCGTGGGGCGAGACGACGCCGGCCCAGACCCAGGGCTGGCAGTACGCGCTCACGCCGAACCAGGTCTACGACTGGGCGATCGACGCCATCGAACGCCACGTCCGGTCGAACTACGACGTCGCCTCCTTCACGGGACTCGACGACGACCAGCAGGACGAGGTGGTGGCCGCGCTGGAGGCCGGCGAGATCGGAACGTTCGAGGACGGCCCCGTGACGGCGCCCGATTTCTTCGGCCTGGTTCGCCAGAACACCATCGAAGGCATGTTCTCGGATCCGATGTACGGGGGCAACCGCGAGATGGTCGGCTGGCGCCTGAAAGGGTTCCCGGGAACGCCGGGCGCGCTCGGGAGCTACCGGGGCCTGCTCGAAGAGGGCGAGTACATCGAACTCGAGGAGGGCGATTACCGAAAACTGGCCGACGACGTCGACTCGCTCGGCATCGGGGACGAAAACGAGGTGCCGGCGAACGACCAGGGTGAGGGCGGCCACGCCCACGTTCACGACGCCGCGGAGGCCGATTTCCCGAAGATCGTCGACGAGGCGGCCGCCCGCGGGGACGCCGACGGCCCGGCCGCGACCGTCGACGAAACGGACGCCGCCGACGGGTCGACCGAGGGCCCGGACGACTCGGCCGCCACCGACGGACCGTCCGGGCGCCCCGACGACTCGACCACCGCCGACGCGTCACCGGCCGACGTCGACGGCGACGGAGGTGATGGATCGTGATCGTCCAGCAGGAGCCGGTCGACGTGCTGACGATCGGCGCCGGCTGGACCGGCGGCATCGTCGCGAAGGAAGCGGCCCAGAACGGCTTCGACGTCCTCAGCCTCGAACGCGGTGGCGAGCGCGAGACGGAGAACTTCTTCACCGTCCACGACGAGCTCGGCTACGCGCTGCGGTACAAGCTCATGCAGGACCTCTCGAAGGAGACGATCACCTTCCGGAACGCGCCCGAGGACGTCGCGCTGCCGATGCGGCGCTACGGTGCCTTCCTGCCGGGATCGGGCGAGGGCGGGGCGGGCGTCCACTGGAACGGCGTCACCTGGCGCTTCCTCCCTTACGACTTCCAGATCCGCTCGCAAACGATCGACCGGTACGGCGAGGAGAAGATCCCCGACAACATGCTCCTCCAGGACTGGGGGATCACCTACGAGGAACTGGAGCCGTACTACCACACCTTCGAGTACACCGCGGGCATCTCCGGCGAGGCTGGCAACATCGGCGGTGTGATCCAAGGGCGCGGCAATCCCTACGAGGGACCGCGAGCGGACGAGTATCCGCTGCCGCCGATGCAGCAAACGCCGCCGCTCGAGCGCTTCGCCGAGGCGGCGTCGAGCCTGGGCTACGAACCGTTCATGCAGCCCTCGGCCAACCTCTCGGAGCAGTATACTAACCCCGACGGCGTCCAGCAGGGCCAGTGTCAGTACTGCGGCTACTGCGAGCGGTTCGGTTGCGAGTGGGGCGCCAAAGCCTCGCCCATCACGACCGTCCTCCCCGCCGCCCGCGAGACGGGTAATTACGAACTTCGCACGCACGCGGACGTCGTCGAACTGCTCTACGACGCGGACGAGGGGCGCGTCTCGGGCGTCAGGTACGTCGATCGCCGGACCGATCAGGTCTACGAACAGCCGGCCGACGTCGTCGCGCTCACCGCCTACGTCCTCAACAACGTCCGGCTGCTCCTGCTGTCGGACATCGGCGAACCGTACGACCCGGAGACGGGCGAGGGCGTCGTCGGGAAGAACTACTGCTACCAGAACTTCGGCGCCGCCGCGACGGGCTTCTTCGACGACGAGGCCTGGAACCTCTACATGGGCGCCGGCGCGCTCGGCACCGCGATCGACGACTTCAACGGCGACAACTTCGATCACTCGGACCTCGACTTCATCCACGGCGGGAACGTCGCGATCAGCCAGACGGGCGATCGCCCGATCGCGAACAACCCGGTGCCGTCGGACGTGCCGTCGTGGGGATCGGAGTTCAAGCGACAGAGCATCGAGAACTACCACAGCACGCTCGGCATCGCCGCCCAGGGATCGGTGATGCCGTTCGCGGACAACTACCTCGACCTGGATCCCAACTACACCGATCAGTACGGCCGGCCGCTGCTCCGGATGACGTTCGACTGGCACGATCAGGATCGCAACCTCGTCGAGTACATCGGTCCCTACCTCCAGGAGATCATGGAGGAGATGGGCGCCGACAGGATCGAGGCGACCACGGCGCTGGAGGGGAGCTTCGACATCACGCCCTACCAGTCGACGCACAACACCGGCGGCGCCATCATGGGGCCGGACCCCGAGACGTCGGTGGTCAACAACTACTTGCAGTGCTGGGAGGCCGAGAACCTCTTCATCCCGGGCGCGTCGGCGTTCCCGCACAACAGCGGCTACAACCCGACCGGCACCGTCGGCGCGCTCGCGTTCCGCGCCGCGGAGGGCGTTCTCGAGTACCTCGACGATCCGCGCCAGCTCGTGACCCCCTGACCGGCGCGCGTACCATTCCCGACCGGCACCCGTACAATTCGATTCCCCGTCTACTCGATTCGATCGTCCCGTTCGGTCCGGTCGGTTCGACCCTGGACCGAGGACGCTGCGCGAATCGGCCGGTCGGTGGCGGACGTCACGTTCCCCGATACGTCACGTTCCCCGCTGGCTGTACGCGAACGCGGCGACGAGCAGTACGGCCAGCGCGACGAAGACGGCCCAGTTGGCGATCGCGGAGCCCTCGAACGGGCCCGGGAGGGTGAGGAGCCCGGTCGCCTGCATGAGGCCGACGGCCACCAGCAGGCCGACGGCGATGGAGACGATCCCGATCGCAAGCCCTTGCTGGATTCCCCAGCGCGACTCCCTCGAGGCGTGCTCGCTGTCGACGGTCGGCTCGTCGATCGCCTCCGCCTCGGGTTCGGTGTCGACGAGTTTCTCGTCAGTATCGTGGTCGTCGTCATCGCGCGCCGCGTCGCCCCGGGTGGGCTGGTCGGACGACGGCCCGTCGTACCCGAGCGATTCGCGACCGTCGTCCCGGTCCGGTTCGGCCCGGTTTCGACCGTCGCTTCGGCCATCACCGTGCCGATTCTGCCCGTCGTCTCGCGTCCGCTCGGCGCGGTTCCGGCCGTCACCCCGATCTGCGTTCTCGTCGCTCATCGGTTGCAGTACCCGGCGCGGACGGGTCATCGTTTCACCTGCATCCACAGGCTCGGGGACGGCGGTCGCGCTCTCGACGGTCTCGCCGCCGTCAGTCGACGTCTTCACTCGAGTGACGTGCCCTCGTCCGGCCCCGCAGTACCCTCATCCAGCGTCTACACTCAGTCGGCGTCCACGCTCAGCCGACGCCGTCGGTCCCGACGCACGCGCGGAGTGCGGCCGGCCGGATGCGGATGTCGAGGTGGTCGTAGGCGCGACGTTCGCCGTCGAGGCTGAACGCCACCGGCTCGTCGGTGCGGGCGTCGATTTCGAGGGCGGTCGCCTCGAGCGTGGTCACGTGCGGCGTCTCCCGATCCAGGAGCCGCTGCTCGACGAGTTCGGCGACCGCGTCGGTGGGCGGGACCTGCTCGACGATCGTCACCTCGAACCGACCGGTTTCGGCGTTCGAGGGGTCGTTCTCGCCGGTGAAGTCCCGAAGGACCCCGACGAGGACGGACAGCGCCTCGCCCCGCCACGCGTACGTTCCGTCGTCGGTGTCGGCGGCGATCGCAACCTGCACCCCGTCGAACTCCCGCGCGGCCCGCAGCCCCTCGATGACGAACGCGAACGTCCCGATTCGAGCTTTCAACTCGCTCCCCGTCGCGACGCTCGCCTCCGCGGGGAGGCCGGCGATCGCCGACAGCACGAACGGTTCGTCGCCGGCCATCCCGAGGTCGAGCCGTCGCGTCTCGCCCCGTTCGGCGGCCGCGAACCCCTCTCGAACGGACCGGATCCCCAGGCCGGACGCGTAGAGGTTCGCGGTGCCGGCCGGGATCACGCAGAACGTCACGTCGTCGAGCGCGTCGGCGGCGACGAGCCCCCTGACCACCTCGTGGATCGTGCCGTCGCCACCGCAGGCGGCGAGGAGGTCGACGCCGTCGGCGGCTGCCGTTTCGGCCAGCTCGCTCGCGTGGCCGGCTCGTTCGGTCTCCACGACCGAAAACCCGTACTCGTCGGCCAGTTCTCTGACGCGATTCGCGTGGGCGCCGTCGCCACTCGTCGGGTTCAACACGAGGCGCCGACGGGCGGCCGCGTCGTTCGGCTCCGTCGACCCGCCGCCCGAGACGTCGCGGGACACGAGGGATCTGACCGCGAGGACGGCCAAGTAACTTTGCCCGGAGGGCGGTGGTATCGGCTCGCGCGGTACGGTCGCCGTCGTCCGGCACGTCGCCGATCGCGTCGCCCGGCCGACGGTCGACGCGTCGTCGGTGGCGTCACGCGTCGACCGCGTACTCGGGAATCCACGGGGGCATCGACCGATCCTTCGCCCACTGGAAGAGGTGGCGCTTCTCGTTCGCGTAGTAGTACCGGTAGGCCTCGACGTAGTCGTCGGCCGTCCACTCGCCGGTCAGCTGGGGTGGATCGGTCCGGTCCGCCTCGGGCCACTCGAGGGACGCGACGGTCTCGTCGTCGAGCGACCGGACCGTCCGCCAGCTGCCGTGGCGCTCGTCCGGGCCGTGGTCCCAGCGGTAGCGCCACTCGTCGTGGGCGGCCTCGACGTACGCCCGGAGGAATCGCCAGTTCGCGCGCGACCGCGCCGCCCACCGCGTCAACGGATTGTCGGGGTGGGTGAAGTACAGGGCGTCGGACCGCGGGTAGCCGTTCAGCTGGACCGCCGTCGTGAGCACCATCGCCCCCTCGAAGACGCTGCTCCCGACGTGGCGGTCGACGAGCCACCGCGCCGTCCGGTCCAGGTCGCGATCGAGCCAGAAGGCGTTGACCATGTCGACGGCCCCGTCTACGACCCGGGGACCGGTAGGCGTTCTACCTGCACCGACAGCCCGCCGGCGGCCGCCGACGCGCGACGCCCGTTCGGCGGATGGCAAGCAGGGGCTTTTCCGGGCGCTGGACCGAACGACGGGGTGACCCGTGTCCGCAGCACCGGACCCCTCCGAGATCTTTCACCGCGCGAACGAAGAAGGGAGCCGGCGGCTCGACCAGTCGCTGCTGGAACTGGTGGCGACGAGCTTCATCGCCGGCTTCACGATCGTCTTCGGGATGGCCGCGCTCGGGATCGTCCACATGGCGGTCGAACCACAGTTCGGCGAGGTGGCCAGGGTCGCCGGCGCGCTCGCGTTCGGCGTCGGCCTCGTGCTGCTGATCGGCGGCCGCGCGGAACTGTTCAACGAGAACTTCTTCGACCCGGTCGCGGCGGCGGTCGAGCGCGAGGGGACGTGGCTGGTCGGGCCGCTCCTTCGATTGTGGACGCTCACGTTCGTCTTCAACCTCGTCGGCGGCGCCCTCTTCGTCTTCGTGCTCTCCGTCGAGGGTGCGCTCCCGCCCGGATCGGGGGAGGCGCTGCGAACGACCGCCGGCCACCTCGCCCACCGCAGGAACGTCAGCATGTTCGCCGACGCCATCGCCGGCGGCACCCTCGTGGCGTTGCTCTCGCACCTGCTCGTGGCCGTCGACAGCGCCGGAAGCCGCCTCGGGGTGGCCTACGTCGTCGGCTTCCTGCTGGCTCTGGGCCCCTTCGATCACGTCATCGTCACCGTCCTCCACGTGCTCTTCGGCATGCGGTTCGGGGCGGAGGTCAGCCTCGCCACGCTGGCCACGGTCACGGTCGTCTCGACGGCCGGCAACCTCGTCGGCGGACTCGGACTCGTCACGTTCAGTCACGTGGCCCAGGCCACCGGCGCTCGGGATTCCGAGGAGTGATGCCGGGGCCCCTCCGATGGACCGACGCGCCGAGGGGCCGATGCGGCGGTTCGTCTCACCGATGGCCCGACGAGTGAGCCGTATCGCGTCCTGGAAACGTCCACCCGGGCTTTTGGTCACTGACGTGGTTCGGCGCGTATGCCCCAGGACTCCGGGTGGCCCGATCCTCGACTCGTCTGGATCGCACTCGGCGTCGTCCTCGCGGCGCTGGTCGGTCTCGCCCTCTACCGGTACGTCGGGTCCGTCCTCTTCGCGATCTTTCTCTACTACGCGACGCGACCGGTCTACGAGCGGATCGAGCGCCACCTCGGCCACCCGAACGTCACCGCGACGGTGACGATCCTGCTCGTCGTCCTCCCCATGTTCGCGATCGTCTGCTACGCCGGGTTCGTGGCGCTTCGGGAACTCGACCAGTTCCTCGCCGCGACCGATCTCGAGCCGTTGCGATCGGCGCTCGATCCGTACCTCGCGCCGGTTCGCCGGGGCGACTTCGGCGAACTCCGGGATGCGCTCACGGAGGACACCGACGGCTCGATCGGTGCCGTCTTGCGGCAAGGACTTCCGACGGCGCTCGAACGCCTCTCGTCGGCCGCCGGCTTCGTCCTCGGACTCCTCGCGAAGTTCTTCCTCATGATCACGGTTCTGTTCTACTTGCTCCGGGACGACGAGAAACTTCGTCACTGGTTCGAACGCAGCGTCGGCCGCGACGCGTCGATCTTCGCCTTCCTCGACGCGGTCGACGACGATCTGGAGGTGATATTCGTCGGCAACCTCGCCGTCGTCGGCGTCGCGGCGGTGTTCGCCGCCGTTTCCTACTACGGGTTGAACCTGATCGCGACGGGCAGCGTCGTCGACACGCCCGTCCTGCTGGCGCTGCTCATCGGCATCGGCACGCTGATTCCCGCCGTCGGCATGAAGATCGTCTACGTTCCCTACGGCCTGGTGATGCTCGGATTCGCGGTCGCGACGCCCCGGCCGCTGTGGCACCCGATCGCGTTCTTCGCCGTCTCGGCGACCGTCGTCGACACCATCCCCGACTTCTTCGCCCGATCGTTCCTCTCGGCCCGCAGCGGTATTCACATGGGGCTGGTCCTGCTCGGCTACTTCTTCGGGACGCTCGCGTTCGGCTGGTACGGGCTGTTCTTCGGCCCGATCGTCGTGGTCCTGCTTGTTCACTTCGCCCACGACGTCTTCCCCGACCTCGCCAGCACCATCCTCCGCGACTGAGGGGTGCGGGGCCGGTTCCGGAACGGTCGCGACGGGCGCTCCGCGGACTGCCGAACGAAGCCGCACGGGCTCCCGCGACCTCGAGAGCTGGGGAGGTCGATCGGCTCGCGGGCCGTCGCCCGAGTGCCGCTCGCTCACTCGGCATCGGTGTCGACGGGGTTCGACGCGGTCGCGTCGGCGCGCCGGTACGCCGTCCGATACCGCGATAATTTCCGAACGAGGAGGAGACCGAAGAAGCCCACGTACCCGAGGACGAAGGCGACGAACGCGGCGAACTCCGAGAGCCCGGTCGCCGACCGGATCAGCGACGTTCCCAGGGTCACAGTCGCGTTGTAGGTCGCGTGGATCAGCGCCGCGACGAGGATTCCCTTGACGACGATCGGGCCCCGCTTTCCGGGGTTGAACTTCGCCAGCCCGAGGTAGTACCCCGCGAACGCGGAGTAGACGACGTGACCCGGACCCGCCAGCGCCCGCGTCGCCGTGATGTCGCCGCCGACGCCGATCAGCTCCAGACCGAGCGGGACGCCGCCGACCTCGGCGACCGCGCGACCGATGTAGAGGGCGTTCTCGATCGTCGCGAACCCGAGCCCGGCGACCGCCCCGTAGACCGCCCCGTCGACGACCGCGCCGAACCGATCGTCGGTGTAGGCGTACAGTCGCACCGCGAGCAGTTTGATCGTCTCCTCGACCGGTCCGACGACGAGGTAGAAGAACAGGACGACGCCGACGACGCCGAGCCCGCCGAACAGCGGCTGGAGCAGGCCGTTAAGGACCGCCGCGAAGCCGGCCAGCACGACGGCGAGCAGGAACGTGATCGAAAGCAGCGAGGCCGGTTCGCTGGTCGTGACGTCGCTGTACCAGACGTAGATCGCGAGCGCGAACGCCGGCAGCGCGGAGACGACCGTGAGCGCGCCGATGGCCGGGTCCGTGAGGGCGCCGACGCCGCCGACGGCGAACAGCGTGGCCAGCGCGAGGCCCACGACGAGCCCCTGGCCCAACCGCACGGCCAGCCAGTAGATCCAGACCGACAGCGTATCGAGCCGCGACCGTCGCTCCCACGTCGTGATCCCGTAGAGATCCATCTCCGTGTCACCATCCTGAACGGGATCCGTCTCGTCGGCGCTCATGGGTACGTATTCGGGAAAATGGAACTTAAGTGGGGACCACGGTATGCATCACCTTACAGAAACGCTGCTGGCGCGGCTACATGCCGGGGTATGGATACTATTCCCAGTCCAATTCGTACTCGACGGCCCAGTTGATCGACGGATGATCGATCGTTCCGTCGAATCGGAGTTCCATCTTCTGTGTCGTCGCGTCCGCGGCGTCAATCCAGAAAAACCGTTCGTCAGGCGGGTATCTGACGAGGAACGCGTCGATGGCGTCCTGATACGTCGCCTCGTGGTACGCCCCCTCCTTCGTGGTCTGGGAGTGAGTATTAAAACGGATCGTCTCCGATTTGTTCTCCCAGGCGGTCTTACATTGTACTCGGAGCAGTTCGTCGCCATCGTCTAACACCAGATCGTACTTGTCGTTATCACCGAACGGGATCGAGACACTGTATCCCGCCGAAATCGCCGCGGAGATGACCTTTGCCTCTGTCTCGTCACCGACGTCCTTCGAATTCGCCATGTCGGCGCTGGCATCGCTCTCGGATATGAACCTGCGGAATAGGTAGGCGCCCCTCGACTGATATTGTGAACACTGTCCTTCAGAGCCTGGTTCGTTTGCTCCCCACGCAGTCGCTCGTCGCTATGCTCCTCTCTCGTTTTTGGCGGCAGCAGAAAGCGCCCGAGGCGGGATTTGAACCACGGTCGATCGCTTCCTTGCTCACTTCGTTCGCAAGACTGCGCTCTCTCTGATTCAAATCCTTTTGTAGGGTCTGTTTCACTCACGGATATCGAGCACAGGCTATGCGGTGCTCGTCGAGATAGTTCGCGGAAGAAGACGCCCGAGGCGGGATTTGAACCGAAGTCAGACGTGCTCGCTCACTTCGTTCGCTGCGCGCGACTGACAGGGCTCAAATCCCGTTTCCGCCGCTCTTCGATTTCGGATGTTCGCGACACGGCTATGCCGGTCGCTCACGGAGTAGCAATCGAAGAAGCGCCCGAGGCGGGATTTGAACCCGCGTCACAACCGTGACAGGGTTGTATGATGGGCCACTACACCACCCGGGCCTGCACTCCTACGTATCCGGGAGATATGTATAAGGCTTTCCAATCGATGGCGGTGTGGCAGGTGTACTCGCGCAACGCGGTCGGGCGGTTTCTGCGTCCGATGCGGCGGCTGGGATCCTCGACCCGCCGGCGGTAACGGACTGGTCCATCACCGACCGATCGGCATTCGACGTGGGATCGATCCGTCGAGCACGGCCAACCAGAAGATGAAGAGTCCGAACCCGATGCTCAGGACCCCGAACACGTCCCCGTGCAATCCCGGTCCGTCGACGATATTTCCGAGTCCCATGATGACGAACATCCAGGTGGCGGCCAGTCCGGCGAGGAATATCATGATATCGAGAATCGCCGCCTGAACGGCGCTCTGTACGACCTGTTGAAATTCGCCGGGCGACAACTGCAGGCGGATATCTCCACTCGGATCGTCTTTGGCGTCCATTGCTGTCTGACGGTCATTGCCACTGCTATATATTCGACCTGTTCTCCCGTGAACGGGGATATAGCAGATATGAGTGATCGTACGGTTGCGAGCTGGCTCGCGATTTCGTCCGGTCGAGGGTCGTTGATGCGGTGAGAATGCGTGTGACTGCTGATCACTTCACCTATAAGCCACGGTGGATGACAATTGCCAGGCCGTTCCGTCCGTTGGGTGACAGGCTCCCAAAGGGATTTATAGGTTTATGCGGTAGTCGACGGTGTGAGCAAGCGTTCCCCGCCGCTGTGCGCGGAGCGGAGAGCGGTGCTGCCCGCGGCCGGTTAGTAATTCTTAAATGCCCGGGGCCGGTAGCTGGCTGTAGTATCTCGTGACAGCCACTTCTCTCCCGATAGCTGACAGCCAGCCCCTGACCCACACATGGTAGACGTAAGCCAACACGAACTCGTCCCGGAGCACTCGGTCCTCGACGAATCGGCCGTCGAGGACGTGCTGGACGAATACGACATCGACCGCACCGACTTACCGAAGATCAAACGATCCGATCCCGCGCTGCCCGACGCGGCCGACGTCGGCGACGTGATCGAGATCGTCCGCGACTCGCGCACGACCGACCAGGCCGTCGTGTACCGACTGGTGGTAGACTAATGAGTGTAGACCGAAGCGACCGACGGACGATCTCCCGGGAGTACTTCTCGGCGGATCGACTGGCAGAGCACCACTTCCGCTCGTTCAACTCCTTCCTCAACCGGGGGATGCAGCGGGTCGTCGACGAGAAGGAGACGATCGACACGGACATCGGCGACAAGGAGGGCGAGGAGCCCGTCTTCGTCGAGCTGGGCGACGTGCGCGTCGTGACCCCGCGCGTGCGGGAGGCCGACGGCAGCGAGGAGCTGCTCTATCCCCAGGAGGCGCGCCTGCGCAACATCACCTACTCCGCGCCCGTCTTCATGGAGATGGCGATCGTCAAGGGCGAGGAGGGCGACGAGCGCGTCGTCGACCAGACCGAGACGAAGATCGGCCGCATGCCGATCATGGTCGGCTCCGAGAAGTGCAACATCGCGGGCTTCTCCGACGAGGAGCTCGTCGAGATCGGCGAGGACCCCGCCGACCCCGGCGGCTACTTCATCGTGAACGGCTCCGAGCGCGTGCTGATGACCAGCGAGGACCTCGCGCCGAACAAGATCCTCGCCGAGTACGACACCAAGTACGGCGACGAGATCCAGGTCGCGAAGACCTTCTCCCAGCGCCGCGGCTACCGCGCGCTCGTGCTCTGCGAGCGTACCCGAAACGGTCTGCTCGAGGTA
This sequence comes from Halovivax limisalsi, assembly GCF_023093535.1. NCBI lineage: Archaea > Methanobacteriati > Methanobacteriota > Halobacteria > Halobacteriales > Natrialbaceae > Halovivax > Halovivax limisalsi. The sequence goes on along the minus strand of NZ_CP095757.1, from coordinate 3,567,099 downwards.
TCCTTCCCCTCGGTATCCGGATCGATCAACTTCGTCACGCTCGTCCGGGCGCTCGGGCTCGAGTCCGACGAGGAGATCGTCCACAAGGTCTCGAACGACCCCGAGATCGTCAAGTACATGCTGGAGAACCTGGAGGAGGCCGAGGTCCAGACCGAGGAGGAGGCCATCGAGGAGCTGGGCAAGCGCGTCGCCTCCGGGCAGGGCAAGAACTACCAGCTCAAGCGCGCGAACTACGTCATCGACCGCTACCTCCTGCCGCACCTCCACGAGGAGGGCGTCGAGGAGGAGGACGTCCGCATCAACAAGGCTCACTACCTCTGTCGGATGGCCGAGGCGTGTTTCGAACTCGCGCTCGGCCGGCGAGAGGCCGACGACAAGGACCACTACGCGAACAAGCGCCTGAAGGTCTCGGGCGACCTGATGAAGGACCTGTTCCGGACGGCGCTGAACAAGCTGGCCCGGGACGTGAAGTACCAGCTCGAGCGCGCCAACATGCGAAACCGGCAGCTCTCGGTCAACACGGTCGTCCGCTCGGACGTCCTGACCGAGCGTCTGGAGCACCCGATCGCGACGGGCAACTGGGTCGGCGGCCGCTCCGGCGTGAGTCAGCTGGTCGACCGAACGGACTACATGGGCGTGCTGAGCCACCTGCGCCGGCTCCGTTCGCCGCTGTCGCGCTCGCAACCGCACTTCGAGGCGCGGGACTTACACGCGACCCAGTGGGGTCGCATCTGTCCCTCCGAGACGCCGGAGGGACCGAACTGCGGCCTGGTGAAGAACTTCGCGCAGGCGATGGAGCTCTCCCAGAACGTCGCTGACGAACAGGCACTCAAACGAGAACTGGCGTCGATGGGGGTCGAGGGCATCCCCGGGCTCGAGCACGCCAACCGAACACCGGCGGACGACTAACATGGCGAGTCAACAACAGCGAGAGGCGAAGGTGTACGTCAACGGGTCGCTGGTGGGCACCCACCCGGACCCGCACGAACTGGCCGAACAGATCCGCGAGGCGCGTCGCGTCGGCGACGTCAGCGAGATGGTCAACGTCTCGGTGAAAGAGCGCACGCGCGAAGTGATCGTCAACGCCGACGCCGGGCGGGCCCGCCGGCCGCTGATCGTCGTCGAGGACGGCGAGCCGCGCATCACCGAGTCCGAGATCGAGGCGCTCGAGGACGGCGACCTGGAGTTCGAGGACCTGGTCGCCCACGGCTACATCGAGTTCATCGACGCCGAGGAGGAAGAGGACATCTACGTCGCCGTCGACGAGGACGACCTGAACGAGCGACACACGCACCTCGAGATCGACCCGCAGCTGATCTTCGGGATCGGCGCGGGGATGATCCCATACCCCGAGCACAACGCGAGCCCGCGCATCACGATGGGGGCGGGGATGGTCAAGCAGTCGCTGGGGCTGCCGAGCGCGAACTACCGGATCCGACCGGACACTCGCCAGCACCTGCTGCACTACCCGCAGCTCTCGATGGTCAAGACCCAGACCACCGAGCAGATCGGCTTCGACCGCCGGCCCGCCGCCCAGAACTTCGTCGTGGCCGTGATGAGCTACGAGGGCTTTAACATCGAGGACGCGCTGGTCATGAACAAGGCGTCCGTCGAGCGCGGCCTCGCCCGCTCGCACTTCTTCCGGACCTACGAGGGCGAGGAGCGGCGCTACCCCGGCGGCCAGGAGGACCGCTTCGAGATACCCTCCCAGGACGTCCGCGGGGCCCGCGGCGAGGAGGCCTACGCGCACCTGGACGAGGACGGCCTGGTCAATCCCGAGACGGTCGTCGACGAGAACTCCGTCCTGCTGGGCAAGACCAGTCCGCCGCGATTCCTCGAGGAACCGGACGACATGGGCGGACTCTCTCCCCAGAAGCGCCGCGAGACGTCGGTGACGATGCGCTCCGGCGAGAGCGGGGTCGTGGACACGGTCACGCTGATGGAGGGCGAGGACGGCTCGAAGCTCTCGAAGGTCTCCGTGCGCGACGAGCGCATCCCCGAACTCGGCGACAAGTTCGCCAGCCGGCACGGCCAGAAGGGCGTCGTCGGCCACCTCGCGCCTCAGGAGGACATGCCCTTCACCGAGGAGGGCGTCGTCCCCGACCTCGTGCTGAACCCCCACGCGTTGCCCTCGCGGATGACCGTCGGGCACATCCTCGAGATGATCGGCGGCAAGCTCGGCTCGATGGAGGGCCGGCGCGTCGACGGGACGCCGTTCCTCGGCGAGGACGAGGACGAACTCCGCGACGGGCTCGAGGAGGCCGGCTTCGACTCGGCCGGCAAGGAGGTCATGTACTCGGGCGTCACCGGCGAGAAGATCGAGGCCGAAATCTTCGTCGGCGTGATCTTCTACCAGAAGCTCTACCACATGGTCTCGAACAAGCTGCACGCCCGCTCGCGCGGTCCCGTGCAGGTGCTGACGAGACAGCCGACCGAGGGACGCGCCCGCGAGGGCGGGCTCCGCATCGGGGAGATGGAGCGGGACGTCTTCATCGGGCACGGGGCGGCGCTGACGCTCAAGGAGCGCCTGCTCGACGAGTCCGACCGCGAGTACATCCACGTCTGCGGTAACTGCGGGATGAGCGCGGTCGAGAACGTCGACCAGCGCCGCGTCTACTGTCCGAACTGCGGCGAGGAGACGGACATCCACGAAATCGAGATGAGCTACGCCTTCAAGCTCCTCTTAGACGAGATGAAGGCCCTGGGAATCGCGCCGCGACTGGAACTGGAGGACGCCGTCTAAGATGAGACAGAGCACACCGAAAGACATCGGATCGATCGACTTCGGGCTCATGGAGCCCGAGGAGTACCGTGACATGAGCGCGACGAAGATCATCACCGCCGACACCTACGACGACGACGGGTTCCCCATCGACATGGGGCTAATGGACCCGCGTCTCGGCGTGATCGATCCCGGACTGGAGTGCAAAACCTGCGGCAAGCACTCGGGGTCCTGTAACGGCCACTTCGGCCACATCGAACTGGCCGCGCCGGTGATCCACGTCGGCTTCACGAAGCTCATCCGCCGGCTGCTTCGGGGTACCTGCCGGGAGTGTTCGCGCCTGCTTCTCACGGAGGACGAGCGCGACGAGTTTCGCGACCAGATCGACCAGACGCGAAAGCTGGGTCGCGATCTGAACGACGTGACGAAGGCGGCGATCCGGCAGGCGCGAAAGAAGGATCGCTGTCCGTTCTGCGGCGAGGTGCAGTACGACATCGACCACGAGAAGCCGACGACCTACTACGAGGTCCAGGAGGTGCTGGCCAGCGAGTACTCCCAGCGCATCGCCGGCGCGATGCAGGGCGACGAGGAGGCGGGCGTCGAGCGCACGACGCCGGACGAACTCGCCGAGAAGACCGAGATCGACCTCACGCGAATCAACGAGATCCTCTCGGGCTCGTTCCGTCCGCGCGAGGAACAGCGCGAGGCGATCGAGAAGGCGCTCGGCATCGACCTCACCGAGGAGGACACGAACAAGCTGATGCCGAGCGACATCCGCGACTGGTTCGAGAATATCCCGGACGAGGACATCGAGGTGCTAGGCATCGACTCGGAGCGTTCGCGCCCCGAGTGGATGATCCTCACCGTCCTGCCGGTGCCGCCGGTGACCGCGCGGCCGTCGATCACGCTCGACAACGGCCAGCGCTCCGAGGACGACCTCACGCACAAGCTGGTCGACATCATCCGCATCAACCAGCGCTTCATGGAGAACCGCGAGGCGGGCGCGCCCCAGCTGATCATCGAGGACCTCTGGGAGCTCCTGCAGTACCACGTCACCACCTTCATGGACAACGAGATTTCGGGCACGCCGCCGGCGCGACACCGCTCCGGCCGCCCGCTCAAGACCCTCAGCCAGCGTCTGAAGGGCAAGGAGGGCCGCTTCCGGGGGAGCCTGTCCGGGAAGCGCGTGAACTTCTCCGCGCGAACCGTCATCTCGCCGGATCCGACCCTCTCGCTCAACGAGGTCGGCGTCCCCGACCGCGTCGCGACCGAGATGACCCAGACGATGCTCGTCACCGAGCGCAACGTCGAGGAAGCGCGCCGGTACGTCGCAAACGGACCGAACGAGCATCCCGGCGCGAACTACGTCCGCCGCCCGGACGGCCGGCGACTGAAGGTCACCGAGAAGAACGCCGAAGCGCTGGCCGGCATGACCGACCAGGCCGAGGACGAGGGCGTGCAGACGGTGGGCCCCGGCTGGGAGGTCAACCGCCACCTGGTCGACGGCGACATCGTCATCTTCAATCGCCAGCCGTCGCTGCACCGGATGTCGATCATGGCCCACGAGGTCGTGGTCATGCCGTACAAGACGTTCCGGCTGAACACCGTCGTCTGTCCGCCGTACAACGCGGACTTCGACGGCGACGAGATGAACATGCACGCCTTACAGAACGAGGAGGCACGCGCCGAGGCTCGCGTCCTCATGCGCGTCCAGGAGCAGATCCTGAGTCCGCGCTTCGGGGGCAACATCATCGGCGCCATCCAGGACCACATCTCGGGCACCTACCTGCTCACGCACGAGAACCCACACTTCAACGAGACGCAGGCGCTCGACCTCCTGCGGGCGACCCGGGTCGACGAACTGCCCGAACCGGACGGCGTCGACGAGGACGGCGTCGAGTACTGGACCGGTCGCACCGTCTTCTCGGAGCTGCTACCCGACGACCTGAACCTCGAGTTCACCGGCACGGTCGACGACGTCGTCATCGAGAACGGCCAGCTCGTCTCCGGGACCATCGCCGAGGACGAGGTCGGCGGCTTCGGCGGCGAGATCGTCGACACGATCACGAAGGTATACGGCAATACTCGCGCGCGGATCTTCATCAACGAGCTGTCGACGCTCGCGATGCGGACGATCATGCACTTCGGGTTCTCGATCGGCATCGACGACGAGACGATCGAGCCCGCCGCCCGCGAGCAGATCACCGAGACGATCGACGACGCCTACGATCGCGTCCAGGAGCTGATCGAGGCCTACGAGCGCGGCGAACTCGAGAGCCTGCCGGGTCGGACCCTCGACGAGACGCTCGAGATGAAGATCATGCAGACGCTCTCGCGCGCCCGCGACAACGCCGGGACGATCGCCGAGGAGCACTTCACCGGCGACAACCCGGCGGTCATCATGGCCGAGTCCGGGGCCCGCGGTGGGATGCTCAACCTCACGCAGATGGCCGGCGCGGTCGGCCAGCAGGTCGTCCGCGGCGAGCGGATCAACCGCGGCTACGAGGATCGCACCCTGAGTCACTACGAGCCGAACGACCTCTCGGCGGACGCCCACGGCTTCGTCGAGAACTCCTACACGGCCGGGCTCACCCCGCGGGAGTTCTTCTTCCACGCGATGGGCGGCCGCGAGGGCCTGGTCGACACGGCGGTCCGGACCTCGAAGTCCGGCTACCTGCAGCGCCGGCTCATCAACGCGCTCTCGGAACTCGAAGCGCAGTACGACGGCACCGTCCGGGACACCTCGGACACCATCGTTCAGTTCGAGTTCGGCGAGGACGGCACCTCGCCGGTGAAGGTCTCCTCCGGCGACGACCACGACATCGACGTCGAGGGGATCACCCAGCGCGTCCTCGAGAGCGAGTTCGCGGACGAGGAGGAGAAGGAGCGCTTCCTCGGCACCGAGGCGCGCCCGACGAACCTCTCCGAGTACGCCGACGATCGGCTCGCGGAGGACGCGGGGGTGAGCTCCGATGACTGAGGCAGCCGAACTCGGCCTCGACGACGATATCGAGGCCGTTGTGGAGGACACCGATCTGCCCCGCCGGCTGAAGGATCGCGTCTACGAGACGCTGGCCGAGCGCGACGACGTCACCGTCGAACAGGCCGACGAGGTCGCGAGAGCGGTCGAGAACCGCTACCTCGACACCCGCGTCGATCCGCTGGATCCCGTCGGGACCGTCTCGGCCCAGTCGATCGGCGAACCGGGGACTCAGCTGACGATGAACACGTTCCACTACGCGGGCGTCGCGGAGATCGACGTCACGCAGGGACTGCCGCGGCTCATCGAGCTGGTCGACGCGCGGAAGACGCCGGACACGCCGATGATGACGGTCCACCTGGAGGAGGAGTACGCCACCGAGCGCGAGAAGGCCCACGAGGTCGTCTGGAAGATCGAGGCGACGAAGATCCTCGCGCTGGGCGACGTCTCGACGAACGTCGCCGACATGCGCGTCGTCATCTCGCTCAACGCCGACACGCTCGAAGAGCGGATGATCACGGCCGAGGAGGTCGCGGAGATCATCCAGGACCACCTCGGCGTGAAGACGGTCCAGAACGGGACGACGATCGAGTTCGGCCCGGAAGAGCCGTCCTACCGCGACCTGCTCCAGCTGGTCGAGGAGCTGCGCGACATCACGTTCAAGGGCATCGAGGAGGTCTCCCGGGTCGTCATCCGGCGCGAGGAGATGGCGGACGCGCCGTCGGGCGCCGACGAGGAGTTCGTCCTCTACACCGAGGGCTCCGCGTTCGGCGACGTCCTCGAGATCGAGGGCGTCGACGCCTCGCGGACGACGTGTAACAACATCCACGAGATCTACCGCAACCTGGGCGTCGAGGCCGCCCGCGAGATCATCATCGAGGAGACGAACAACACGCTGGCCGAGCAGGGGCTGGACGACGTCAACGTCCGCCACCTCATGCTGGTCGCGGACATCATGACCAACGAGGGGACGATCGAGTCCATCGGTCGCCACGGCATCTCCGGGTCGAAGGACTCCGTGCTCGCTCGCGCGGCGTTCGAGGTGACGGTCAATCACCTGCTCAACGCGGCGATCCACGGCGAGGTCGACAAACTCCAGGGCGTCACCGAGAACGTCATCGTCGGCAAACCGATCAAGCTCGGCACCGGCGACGTCGACCTTCGCATGGGCTCGACGAGTTCGAACCGGACGGCCGACTGACGATGGGGCTCACCCTCGACGACGAGGCCCGGCGCTACCTCTCGCTGTTCGAGGACGTCACCGGCGTCGCCGGTCGCGACTGTCTCGTCGCCGACGATCGGCTGGTGATCGTCGTCGCCCGCGGCGGGATTGCGGAGGCGATCGGCCCCGGCGGCGAGACGGTCGGGCGGTTCGAAGATCGGGTCGGCCGCCCGGTCAGACTCGTCGAGTACGCCGACGACCCCGAAGCCTTCGTCGCCAACGCGCTCGAACCGGCGGCGGTCTACGACGTCACGATCAGCGAGGGAGACGACACCGTCGCCTCCGTCGAGGTGGCCGAGGGGGATCGCGGCGTCGCGATCGGGAGCGAGGGGCAGACGATCGAGGCGGCCCGGCAACTGGCCGCCCGTCACTTCGGGATCGACGACGTCCAGTTGACGTAGCGCCGTCTCGGGCGGACTGTGCAGGTCGCGGCCGATCTGATTTCTCCGACCGATGGGAGTGACGCATGGAGCGAGTCCGACGGGAGACGAAACGGTCTCAGATCCCGTCATCGACCCGCATCGAGGGCGCTCGGGCCGTCGTCGTGGTCTCGAAACGGGGTGCTTAAGTGGGCGCGTCGGATAGCCACCCCCATGGCAAACGGCAAATACGCCGCGCGGAAGCTGAAGAAGGACCGCCAGTCACAGCGGTGGTCCGACTCGGACTACGCGCGACGCGCTCGCGGCCTCCGCGAGAAGTCGGACCCGCTCGAGGGCGCGCCGCAGGCCCGCGGCATCGTCCTCGAAAAGATCGGCATCGAAGCGAAACAGCCCAACTCGGCCATCCGGAAGTGCGTCCGGGTTCAGCTCATCAAGAACGGGAAGCAGGTCTCCGCGTTCTGTCCCGGCGACGGCGCCATCTCGTTCATCGACGAGCACGACGAGGTCACCATCGCCGGCATCGGCGGGGCCAAGGGTCGTGCGATGGGCGACATCTCCGGCGTCAACTACAAGGTCGAGAAGGTAAACGGCGTCTCGCTCAAGGAACTCGTCCGCGGGAACGCGGAGAAACCGGTGCGATAACATGAGCGTCGACGACCAACCCGAACCCGACGCGCCGGCGGGCGGCGAGGACTCCGATCTCTCGGCGAAGCTCTTCGGTCGCTGGGAGACGGTCGAGATCGAGTACAACGACCCCTCGACGAAGCGCTACATCACGGTGACGCCGGTCGCCCACACCGCGGGACGGCACGCCTCGAAGCAGTTCCAGAAGTCGGAGATCTCCATCGTCGAGCGCTTCATCAATCGCCTGATGCAGACCGAGGATAACACGGGCAAGAAACAGCAGACGCTCAATCTCGTCCGCGACGCGTTCGAACTCGTCCACGAGCGGACCGACGAGAATCCGATACAGGTTCTCGTCACCGCCGTCGAGAACGCCGCGCCGCGCGAGGAGACCGTCCGCCTGAAGTACGGCGGCATCTCCGTCCCGAAGGCCGTCGACGTCGCGCCCCAGCGCCGCGTCGACCAGGCGCTGAAGTTCCTCGCCGAGGGCGTCCAGAACGCTTCGTTCAAGTCGCCGACGTCCGCCGAGGAGGCCATCGCGAACCAGCTCGTCGGCGCCGCCCAGGGCGACGTCGGCACCTACGCCGTCAGCCAGAAAGAGGAGAAAGAGCGCGTCGCCGCGGCCGCGAGATAACGCAGGCGCCGCGAGTTTTCCGTCGTCTTCCTTCAGCCGCGACGCAGAGAGCGATCGCCGACGGCGCGGTCCGCGTTGCTCAGTCCGACCGCTCGGCGAGCCGGGCGTAGGCGTCCCACGACGGGTCGACACGGGGGTGTTCGAGTCGTTCACCGTCGACGACGACGCCCGAACCGGACTCGACGCGGCCGATCACGGCCACCGGGGTTCCCCGGTCGGCGAGCGCCGTTCGGACGGCGTCCGCACCGTCCGGTTCGACGGCGATCACGAGCGCGCCGCAACTGGTCGCCGCCCAGGGGTCGATGCCGAGGTGGTCACAGACCGGGGCGACGCCGGGGCGCATCGGGACGGCCTCGCGATCGATCGCGAAGCGTGCGTTCGCCCCGTCGGCCATCTCGGTGAGCGCGGCGGCGAGGCCGCCCTCGGTGACGTCGTGCACGGCCCGCACGGGGCCGGCCGCGGCGGCCGTGAGCGCGTCGCGGACGCTGTACACCTCTTCGAGGCGATCCTGGGCCGCGTCGAGGGTCTCGGCCGGGAGATCGAGCTGATCCGGAAAGCACGTGCTCAGGAGCCCGACCGCCTCCGCGGCGGGTCCCGACGTCAGCAGCAGTCTGTCTCCCGGTCGCGCCCCGTCCGGGCGGACGATCGCGTCGTGATCGCCGACGCCGACCGCCGTCGCTGCTCCGACCCAGGGGAAACTGACGTCGTCGTATCGCGCGGTGTGACCCGTCACGACGGACACCCCGAGGTCGACGCACTCGGCGTGGATTTCTTCCCACACTGTTGCGAACGCCTCGTCGGTCATCGACGCCGGCAGGGTGAAACAGATCGAGAGGTGCGTCGGTGAGACGCCGCTGACCGCGACGTCCGCGAGGACGACGTCGAGCGCGAACCTGGCCGCCCGCTCGTAGCCGAGGTCGGGGAGGATCGAGAGCGGGTCGGTCGCGGTCACGAGCGCCCGCCCGCCGACGTCGACGACGCCGAAGTCGACGCCGTGTGTCGGCCCGAGTCGGACGTCCGCACGGTCGGCGCCGAGGTTCGGCGCGACGTGGCGCTCGAAGAACGGTCGGTCTATCTTTCCGAGATCGGGCACGACTGGGGCGTCGGCCACCGTCGGCTTAGAGGTGTGGGTTCCGTCGTCGGCTTAGAGATGTGGGTTCCGCCGTCGGCGACCGCGGCGGCCGGTTGCGAGAACTCGCCGACCGCGTTCCACGACGTCTCCGAAAATCTACAAAAACGCGGCTCAGGAAGCCTCTTTGACGGATCGACGGCTACTCCCGATCGAGAACTGTGTCGGACGGTCACGGCGAGTGGACGATCCTGAAGTACTACGGCTTCATGGCCACCTACTCGGTCGGATTCATCTGGCCGATCGGATCGGGCGCCGACGCGTCCTCGGACTCGGCCTGCTGGCGATGGCGACCTCGCTGCTCGGATTCGTCGTCGCGGAGACGTTCGCCCACTTCGTCGTTCTCTACGTCGTCTGGGCGCTGTCGACGGCGCTGCACTCGGGGACGGCCGACGCCTGGCTCTACGACGCGCTCCGCGAGTCGCTTCGCGAGGACGAGTTCGCCCGCGTTCGCGGGCGTGGCGGCGCGGTCTACGAGTGGACCTCGGCGGGGACGATGATCGCGGGCGGGTTGCTGTACGTCGCGCACCCGACGTACCCGTTCGTCGCCTCGGCCGCGCTGCACTGCCTCGGAATGGTACTCGTCACGAGCGTGCCCCGGAACGCGCAGTACCGAAGGGGGGCGACGGACGGCGGCGAGCAGGCGGGGAAGACGGACGAATCGACGGCTGCGGATTCGACGGGAGGGACGGACGATGCGACGGCAGCGGATGACCGGCGTTCGAGGACCGACGATGAGTCGGGCGGCGTCGGCGTCCGGGGCTCGCTCTCGGTCACGCGCACCGTCCTGTTCTCGCGCGATCTCCGGACCTTCGTCGCGTTCGTCGCCTGCTTCTTCGCCGTGATACAGGCGACGGACACGTTCATCCAGCCGATCGCGGAGGGCGTCCTCGCGGACGCGCTCGCCGGCGTCACCGTCGGCGGGCGGTCGATTCCGGAACCCGCGCTACTCGGGGTTCTCTACGCCTGTTTCGCGGCCGTCGGTGCCATCGCCAGCGATCGGACGGGGGCGGTGCGGGCCCGCCTCGACGCGCGATCGGCGGTCGCCCTGCTCGCCGTCGGCGTAGCGCTCGCGCTGCTCGTCCCGTGGTTCGTGGCGGCCCTCGCGATCCCTGCGTTCGTCCTGTTGAAAGGCGCCCACGCGCTCTCGAAGCCGCTGGTCGCCCAGTACGTCAACGACCGCACCGGATCGGCCGCCAGGGCGACGATCCTGAGCGCGACGTCGATGGGGTTCGCGCTCGTGCGAGCGCCGCTGAAACCGGTGGCTGGCGCCGTCGCGGACGCGACCTCCCCGGTGGCGACCGTCGCGCTGCTCGGCGTCGGGCTGCTGGCTGTGACGCTGCTGTTCACCGTGCGGACGGGCCGATGGCGGGCACTGGTTTGGTAAGACGTTCTCGCATTCCTGGCGTCGGAGTCTCACGGGTCGACCTATCCAGTATTTCCGCCGGCGTGAAGAATCGACATCGAAGTTGGTTCGATTGATCGGCCCGAAGAATCGGGCGTTTCTCCCGTATTGTGCGGATCGATTTGTCGGGCTCGAACACCGACGCGAGGGCCGCATTTGGGCTGCTCACATCGGCCCGCACCGAGGGCGTAGCGGTCTCGACGACGGACGACGCTGATGGGGGAGACGAAACCGGACGCAGGCGGGAACGCAGATACGGATAGCGCTGAGAGGCGTTCTCGCCTCGTTTCCCCTCCTGCTCGTCGGTTTCCTCGTCCGGCTGGTCCTGACGGCGCTCGGGCCGTTTCGTCGCACCCGAGGGTGCCACTGACGTCAGGTCGGTCGCTGTGTCTACCGACAGAACGCAGACTGATGCGTCGACTGACGTCCCGTCGACGGCAAATTCAAATGGGTTCCGATCTTACTCGACCGACGACATTCCTCGGTACTGCCCAGCCTACTCCGTGGATCTGGCCCCGATAGGCATCCGGTCCACCACACGACGAGGGCGACCTGGCGCCGGCGCGGACGCAGTCGACCTCGGGTTCCTGTTTGTCTCCAGTGTTGCGGCGTGGGAATCGATGGATGACGTCACAGCGGTCGCACTTCGATCGCTCCACGGGGCCTGATCGAACGGGCATGATGTCGGCTGTCCGTTCCCGTTTGACGCCGCTGGCCGGGGTCGGGAATCGTCGGAGACGCGGAATGCGGATCGATCCCCGGATACACCACATCGAATGTATATGTATATCATTGATTAACCGAGTTCAATTTTTAATTATAATACGTACTTATACGATAGAGAGTTATTACCGTTCCTGTATACATGAGATACATACTCGTGTTGGTCGTCGCGCTGCTGTCGGTCGGCGGGATGGTGGCCCCGGTGGTAGCGGTCGATCGGCCGGCAGAAACGCAACCGGAACCGATCGCTACAGGGCCGGACGATCACGACCCGGACGCCACGCGCGACGCGCCGGACGGTGGCGTGGTGGTTTCGGAGGGATCGACGGTGACCTTCACGGTGGCGGGGACGGACGCGGACGGCGATCTGTTCCGGGTCGGGTGGTACCTGGAAGGACATCAGGAGACGGACGTGATAAGCGGGGCGTCGGCGACGACGTCGTTCGCCTCGACGTTCGACCAGGCGGGGACGTTCACCGTCACGGCCGTCGTCTACGACGACGACTGGACGCCCGCGAAGGCGACGTGGACGGTCGAGGTGGAACCAGACGACACCACGGGGTACGACAACGGTACGACCGCCCTCTACGTGTGGGAGCGTGGTGACGACATCGCCACCGACGAGGGCAGCAGGACGAACTTCTTCGAAACCGCCGAGCAGTACGGCGTCGACACGGTGTACCTCTCGTCGGGGGCGACCGCAGACGTCTCTCCGGCGGACCGCTCGTCGTTTATCCAGGCCGCCCACGACCGGGGGCTGGCGGTGCACGCGCTGGCCAGCGCACGCGGCGTCGGGCAGGCCAGCGGAGTGCTCGACGAGGTGGCGGACGTTCTGGCGTACAACGCGAACCGGTCCAGCCAGGCCACCTACGACGGCATCCACCTCAACATCGAGCCGTACGGTGGATCCGACGACGTTCCGACCGTCATGGCGGAGATCGACGGGAACCTCACCGCCATCGAGAACATGACCGTCGACGGAGAAACGGTCGACTCCCAGGGCCTCGACGTGTCGACCGCCGTGGCCCCGTGGTGGCGCACCCGGGCCGAGGCGGAACTGACGACGCTGCTGGACAACCCGGCGCTGGATTACGTGGCGATCATGTCCTACTCGGACACGGCGTCCGCCATCGAGACCAAGATCACCGATATAACGGCGTTGGGCGACGTCCCCTACGAGTTCGCGGTCGAGACGGACGACCTCGAGGGCGCACCTGAGTCGGTGACCTTCTACGAGGAAGGTCCCGAGATCATGACGGCGACCGTGGCGACGGTGGCGTCTGGTCCGCCGCAGCCGGCGCAGTTCCGCGGGAAGGCACTGCACTACTACGGGTCGATGCTGACGTGGAACGCGACGAACGGTACCGGTTCGTAACGCGCGCCGGGCGGCGCGGTAGCGGTGCCCGGCGGCGGTGTCGTCGCCCTTGCTGTGGGTGCTTCGGAGCGGCGGGGTCGCCGACGTTTCGCGGTTCGATGCGCCGGCCGATCGCTTCGTCCGGCCGATCGCCCCGCGTTAGTTCTTCCCTACCACGGTTACGCCGGAGGGAACTATTTAACTACGACCAGTGGAGGATACTTCGATACGTATCGCCGGATCGACGTGACGCACTGCCCGTGGCGATCGACGACGCGCCCGGGTCGTTCTAACGGAAAGCCGGGCGACTACCTGCCGATCGCTCCACGTGCACGATTCCCCGCCACACGACATCACACATGGCACTCGCACCCGTCTTCGTCCTCACCGTCCTGACCGTTTGCCTCGGCGTCGTCGCAACCGGGTTCGTCTGTCTCGACAGGAATCGCCTCCGTCAGACGCTCGCGGCGGTCCGACCCCGGCTTCGCGACGTCGGACCGTACCTCGCCGTGGTCGCGGCGTTCTTCCTCGCACGACGCGTCGCCCACCCGGCCAGCGTCGCCCTCTCGTATCGCATCGACTGGAACATCACCGACGCGATCTACGCGATCGAGGGAGACGTCGTGGCCGTGATCCAGGCCGCCTCCGCCCCCGGACTCCTCGAATATTTTACGATAATGTACATGTTCGGCTTTCCGTTCCTCCTGATCGCCGCGCCGATCCTGTATTTCGGCCTGGCCCGGACGCGCCACCTCAAGTCCCTGCTGCTCGCGTACGTGCTCAACTACGCCGTCGGCTCGCTCTGTTATACGCTCTTTATCGCCCGCGGCCCGCGCATCCACCTCGATTCGGTCGACGGGCTGATGTACGAGGCCTACCCGCAGACCCAGGCGATGACCGCCGCGATCTCCTCGAACACGAACGTCTTTCCCTCGCTGCACACCTCGCTCGCCGTCGTCGTCTTGTGCTTCGCCTGGCGAACCCGGCGCGTCTATCCCCGCTGGTTCCCGATCGCCGCGATCGTCGCGGGATCGGTCGTCTACTCGACCATGTACCTCGGGATTCACTGGGTCGTCGACGTCGTCGCCGGCATCCTGCTGGCCGTCTGGAGCGTCGGCGCTGCGGATCGACTCCGCGCCCGGTTCGACGGCGCGTCCGACCCGATGGCCGACGCGCCGAGAACGAACGGATCGACCGCTGCTGACCCCGATTTCGGTGATTAGCGATTGGACGCTTCAAAACGGGTCTCGGTAGAATCGTGTGGGACCACCGGTCAGGCGCGAGCGATGACCGTTTACGGTTCGCTTCCGAGGAGCGTTACGAACAGTCGAAGCTGAGTTCTTCGTACGCGATCGTGGATCCGTTCCCGTCCTGTACTTCGACCCGTAGCCGGCCGGTAACGGGTGTCGTGCCAATTGTGGTTTCTCTGGTGAACCGATCTCCGTCACCCCTGTGGTCCGCCGGCCGGTTCGAACCCTGATGTATTGGTATTGTGTGACGGGGATTTTGACTCTCGTCGTGTGGGTTGTAGGCGTTGACGACGGCAGCGTCCGTTTCATCGACGGTTGATTCGTCTACCGTCACTCTCAGCTTTGCGAGTTCGTGATCCGTTCCCCACGTGACGATTTTCGCCTTCACTAACGGGGCACTTCTGTCGGCGTCGTGGTCGTACATCGAGCAACTCGTGGTATCATCAGTCGTGCTATTGCTCCCGGCACAACCCGTTAATCCACCAGCCATGGCTACCGTGAGCGTCCCCAACGCCTGTCGCCGAGTCAGACTTGAATTCAAGGCTATAATCTCCTTACTTGTTCATTCCTTATTCCATCGCTCACCGTCAATGCCGAGGTTGTAATCCCATTCTGTTACCACATCCTCGGGACGGGTGTATGCACACATTCCCATTACTTCACATGTTGCCTCGGTACTTCCCTCGAATATAACGTTGAAACGATCATTTGACATGTTCATTCTACTCCGATGCGGTCTCACAGTACCTCCTCCGATCGTAAATTCGCCACTTAGAGTGGCTGAACCCCCTATACCACCGCTCTCCCCAGAGACCGTCATCGACATTGTCATTGGTATACCGTGTTTATTTCGGTCCCCACCAGGTTTATATCGCTTCATATCTCCTTCTCCACCGACGAATTCGTATTCAATGTACGCCTCTTTCAGGTTACCAGTCCACAAGGCGTGTTCTTGAGGCCGGCACCCAGCCCAGCCATACAAGATATAGTACCGATGCCCGACATCGTTCATTATGTCTGTTTTGTAACAAACAAGGTAGTAGTCCGCTTCCACAATTGTATTTCCGATGGCGGTGTCATCTTTCCTGTATGCTGTATCCTCCCAGACTATTTCGCCAGGGGTGTCTGTGGGATCTTCTTGCAACGGATCTACCTCGGAAACACGATATTCACCTCCGGTATTCCGTTTTTGACTGATCTGGAGTGTTGCTGGTTCGATACTATTTGCCTTTAATCGTTCACTAAATCGTTGCCGCTCTTCTGTAGTTAGTAACTGCTTTTCATCGCTGTCATTGGCGGTGTGGGCTGTCTCTTTGGATTGTGACCCGTCCCCTCCCCTGATAGCAGAGGCGCTACCCTGGCCTATTAGTGAAACTGAACCTGCGGCGAGCCCAGTCCTCCGTAGTACCGATCTTCTATTCCAACCCTTACCGACATTCTTCTTGGACATTACTATAATCAATACATTCGACCCCTATATCAAATTTTTGATTATCATGAAATTTATATATCTGAAACAAACGGGTTATTGTTATTGACCAACCCCATCCGCCTATCGATTGATTTCGAAACTAAGGATAGAAAGCCCCAATTTTTACTAATCTCTCTTCCTGAATCACAAATGACGTCTTCGGATCTGAGATTATACTACGTGCCGAGAGACAGCCGATCTCCAGCTGCACGTTGATTATTGCACTTGTACTGGGCTAATACACTCACACCTGGGGTGGTTTTACACGAGTCGTCGCGGCGGACTGGCATCTCCGTACTCGCCAGGTGACGCAATATAGACTTTAATTTCACTCCGCGGCCGGACCGCCGGCGGCGTACGAACGCGTAGCCTCGACGAGGTGTCGGCGATACGTGCTGGCGTCGGGTTCGTGCGCGAGCTCGCGAAACCGGGTCCGAAACGACTCGAGGTCGACCGCCGGCGCGTCCATCGCGGCGGCGTGGGCGAGGTCGTACAGCCGGTGGTCGTCGTCGATCAGGTCGTGCCGTTCGGCCAGGGCGAGCGCGAACGCCGCGTTGACGGCCGTGATCTCCGGGTCGGCGCCGGCGCCGATCCGCTGGAAGCCGGGCCGGGGCGGCGCCGGTCGATCCGCGACCGCCGTCGCCAGGCTCGACTCCAGGTACGAGAGCAGTTTCTCGCCCGGCCCGACCGAGAGCGTGATGTCGTCGGCGTAGATGTCTTTCATGTGATTGGCGATCTGATAACAGTGGGCCAGCTCCCGTCGCTCGACGTCCCGGCCGGTTAGCGCGAGGTAGAGGGCTTCCTCGGTCGACTGGACGTGCGAGGGGTGGTCCTCCTCGTAGCGGGCCATGTGGGCGAACTCGTGGAGGGCGAGTTCGCGCGCCATCGCCGAGTTGGCGGCCTGTCGCGAGATGTTCAGCACGTGACGATCGTCGTAGTGACCCGCCCAGGTCCGTTCGTCCGGGTCGTCCCGGAGGTGGACCTCGACGGGCAGCGAGAGATCCCGCTCGGTCTCGAACAGGTCGCGAGCGCCGAGAAACGGGGCCGCCGGGCCCGGACCCCGTACGCGTAGTTCCATGAGTAGAGATATCACGGGAGGAAGGACCATGAGCGTTGTGGCGCGTCCGGCTGGTGAGAGCGAAGCACGCACGGCGACGGATCGGTCGGTTGCGGTCGCGAGGGTTCCGTGCGCGCCTCCCACGCACGCAAACTTGGCCGTTCGACGCGTAGAACCCGAACTGGGGTCGATCCGTGCCCCACGCGAAACGCCGTCACTTCGTTTCACCCGTGACGAGCTTCGCATCTGGCGATACGAAACGCCAGATGCGAAACAGCACCCTTTTGACCCCGCTACCGGTACGAGGGTGTATATGGGCCGACGCAAGAAGATCGTACAGGAGTGTGAACGGCTGATGGACGAACCGGAGAACATCCGGAACATCGCCATCGCCGCTCACGTCGACCACGGAAAGACCACACTCTCGGACAACCTCCTCGCGGGGGCCGGCATGATCTCCGACGAGACCGCCGGCGAACAGCTCGCGATGGACACCGAGGAGGACGAACAGGAACGAGGCATCACCATCGACGCGGCGAACGTCTCGATGACCCACGAGTACGAGGGCACGAACCACCTCATCAACCTCATCGACACGCCGGGCCACGTCGACTTCGGCGGCGACGTCACCCGCGCGATGCGCGCCGTCGACGGCGCGCTCGTCGTCGTCGACGCCGTCGAGGGCGCGATGCCCCAGACCGAGACCGTCCTGCGCCAGGCGCTGCGCGAGGGCGTCAAACCGACCCTGTTCATCAACAAGGTCGACCGCCTCATCTCGGAGCTCCAGGAGGGTCCCGAGGAGATGCAGGAGCGCCTGCTCTCGGTCATCCGCGACGTCAACGAACTCATCCGCGGCATGACCGAGGACATGGACGACATCGAGGACTGGACCGTCTCCGTCGAGGACGGCACCGTCGGCTTCGGCTCCGCGCTCTACAAGTGGGGCGTCTCCATGCCCTCGATGCAGCGCACCGGCATGGACTTCGGCGACATCATGGAACTCGAACGCAACGACGAGCGCCAGGAGCTCCACGAGCGAACGCCGCTGTCGGACGTCGTGCTCGACATGGTCTGCGAGCACTTCCCGAACCCGGTCGACGCCCAGCCGATGCGTATCCCGCGCATCTGGCGCGGCGACGCCGACTCCGAACTCGCCGAGACGATGCGGCTCGTCGACGAGAGCGGCGAGGTCGTGCTGATGGTCACCGACATCGCGATGGACCCGCACGCGGGCGAGGTCGCCTCGGGCCGCGTCTTCTCGGGCACCCTCGAGAAGGGCCAGGAGCTCTACGTCTCCGGAACGGCGGGCAAGAACCGCGTCCAGAGCGTCGGCATCTACATGGGCGGTGAGCGCGAGGAGGTCGAGCAGGTTCCGGCCGGCAACATCGCCGCCGTCACCGGCCTGCGCGACGCCATCGCCGGATCCACCGTCTCTTCCGTCGAGATGACGCCGTTCGAGTCCATCGAGCACATCTCCGAACCCGTCATCACGAAGTCCGTCGAGGCCCAGACGATGGACGACCTCCCGAAGCTCATCGAGACGCTCCGGCAGGTCTCGAAGGAAGACCCCACGATCCAGATCGAGATCAACGAGGACACCGGCGAACACCTCATCTCCGGCCAAGGTGAACTCCACCTCGAAGTCCAGACTCAGCGGATCGAGAAGAACCAGGGCATTCCGGTCAACACCGGCGAACCGATCGTCGTCTACCGCGAGGCCGTCCAGCGCGCCTCCGACACCGTCGAAGGTATCTCGCCCAACCGGCACAACCGCTTTTACATCTCCGCCGAACCCCTCTCGGACGATCTGGTCGAGACGCTCAAACGCGGCGAGGCCTCGATGGACATGCCCGAACTCGAGCGCCGCGAGGCCCTGCAGGAGGCCGGCATGGACAAGGACGACTCCCAGAACGTCGAGCAGATCCACGGCGCGAACATCCTGCTCGACGAGACGAAGGGGATTCAGCATCTCAACGAGACGATGGAGCTGTTCGTCGAGGGGCTCGAGGAGGCCCTCGACAACGGTCCGCTCGCAAACGAACCCGTCCAGGGCACCCTGATTCGCCTGCACGACGCGAAGCTCCACGAGGACACCATCCACCGCGGCCCGGCGCAGGTCATCCCGGCGACCCGCGAGGCCGTCCACAAGGCGCTGATCGACGCCCACATCGCCATGAAAGAGCCCATGCAGGACGTCCGCATCGACGTTCCCAACGACCACATGGGCGCCGCCTCCGGCGAGATCCAGGGTCGGCGCGGCCGCGTCGACGACATGTACCAGGAAGGCGACCTCATGGTCGTCGAGGGCATCGCCCCCGTCGACGAGATGATCGGCTTCGCCAGCGACATCCGCTCGGCGACCGAGGGACGGGCCTCCTGGAACACCGAGAACGCCGGCTTCGAGTTCATGGCCGACTCGCTCCAGCGTGATAAGATCATGGAGATCCGCGAACGCAAGGGCATGAAGCTCGAACTCCCGCCGAGCGTCGATTACTTCTAACGACCTTTTTTACCGGGGGCGTCGGCCGCCGAAGGCGGCCTCGACCCCCGGCAAAAAACGTCGATGAAAAAGGCCGCGAGCGCAAACGCGCTCGCGGTGAAACGGCGCGCGGAGCGCGCCGTATGCAACTCGCCGCCAGTTGCGTTCGATCGCCTATAGTCGGTTCGGACACTGTTCGCAGGAATCGTACGATGCGTCCGCTATTCGTCGGATCGCAACCGATGCACGTCCATCCTCGCCGAAGGCTTACGTAGGCCGCGCTATCTATGCGTTAAGTTAGGGAAATAGACAATAATATTACTATGGGGCCGTTTATTCGACTGCTGGTAAGCCCGATCGACCGGCCGGGGTCCGCCAGCGTATCCGTCCTCGGACCGAGTCGACTGATAGCAGGCAGTACGGATGATGCCGTCTCGATGACCGTCGGTTTAAATGACTGTTCTACACGGGACGCACGCCTATGTGCGTCCGAGTCGATCTGCAATCGTGCCTTCGACGTACGATGCGTTTCGCTCGGCCCTTTCGGGGGAGTCGTTCCCCCTAGCGTATCTCGATCGATCGGCGTTCGAGGCGAACCTCCGGACGACGCGCCGTCGCGCGAGTGGGCTCCCGGTCCGGGTGGCCTCGAAGTCGATCCGCTGTCGCGCCGTTCTCCAGGAGGTCCTCGATCGGGACGGGTTTCACGGCGTCATGTGCTACACCGGCCACGAAGCCGCCCATCTCGCGGCCGACGGCTTCGACGATCTGCTGGTCGCCTATCCGATCGTCGACGCCGACGAACTTGACGCGGTCTGTGCGGCGATCGACGACGGAACGCGGGTCGTCCTGATGGTCGACAGCGAGGCACACGTCGAGCGAATCGCCGGGGTGGCCGCGGAGCGGGGCGTCACCGTCCCGCTCTGTCTCGATCTCGACGTCTCGACCGAACACCTCGGGATCCACTTCGGCGTCAGGCGTTCGGGAATCCGTTCGCCGACTGGCGCCCTCGAACTCGCGCGAACGATCGCCGACGTACCGGCCGTCACCCTCGCGGGGCTAATGGGTTACGAGGGTCAACTCGCCGGGCTCCCGGACGACGATCCGTCGAACTCGGCCCCGAAGAACGCCGTCGTGCGCCGGCTCAAGCGCCGGTCTGAACCGATCGTCCACGAGCGCCGCCGGGAGACCGTCGCCGCGCTGGAACGGGAAGGATTCGACCTCGACTTCGTCAACGGCGGCGGGACCGGTTGTTTCGAATCGACCCGGCGGGATTCCTCGGTGACGGAACTCGCCGCGGGGTCGGCCTTTTTCGCGCCCGCCCTGTTCGATTACTACCGCGGATTTTCGTACGAACCGGCCGCGGGGTTCGCCGTCGAGATCGTCCGACAGCCCGAATCCGACGTCTACACCTGCCGGGGCGGCGGCTACGTCGCGAGTGGACCGCCCGGGGTGGACAAGACGCCGATGGTCCACCTGCCCCGCGGGGCGTCGCTGTTCGACGCCGAGGGCGCCGGCGAAGTGCAGACGCCGATCGCCTACGACGGCCCGCAAGACCTGGGACTCGGGGATCCGGTCGTGCTCCGGCACGCCAAAGCCGGCGAACTGTGCGCGCACTTCGAGCACCTGCACGTGATCGACGACGGGGAGATGGTCGATCGATATCCGACGTACCGCGGCGACGGGGCGTGGTTCGTGTGACGGGACCGGATCGCGAATCGGGCGAGGCGGCGAGGGGATCGAGCGAGCATCCCGGTCGCTGGCGGAACTGGTCCGGGTCCGTCTCCTGCCGTCCCGAACGGTATCACCGGCCGAGGACGGTCGCGGAGATTCGAGCCCTTGTCGAACGCCACGCCGGCGAACGAACGATCCGGGTGGCCGGCTCCGGGCACTCCTTCTCCGCGGTCGTTCCCACCGACGACGTGCTCGTCTCGCTCGAGCGATTCACCGGCGTCAGATCGGTCGAGCACGACCGCCGGCGGGCGACCGTCAGGGCCGGGACGACGCTCGCCGAGCTGTCGGAGACGCTGTCGGTCCACGGGCTGGCGATGACGAACCTCGGGGACGTCGATCGCCAGACGATCGCCGGCGCGCTCGCGACCGGCACCCACGGCACCGGCATCGAGCTCGGCATCCTCTCGACGCAGATTGCCGAGATCGAACTCGTCACCGTCGACGGCGAGATCAGAACCCTCTCCGCGGACGACGGCGACGCCTTTCGGGCGGCACAGCTCTCGCTCGGCGCCCTGGGGATCGTCACGGCGGTCACCCTCGAGGTCGAACCGGCCTACCGATTGCGCGAACGCGCCTGGACGGCTCCGCTGGAGGCGGTCCTTGGAGGGATCGAGACCATTCGCGATCGGCACCGCCACGTCGAACTGTTCTGGTTTCCCCACACCGACGTCGCGCTCGTCAAGATTCTCGAGAAGACGGACGAACCGCCCGCTGAATCGCCGATTCCGGACGGCGTCGCGGAGGGAGCGACGAACCTGGCCTGGGAGGCCGTCTGTCGACTCTCGAGTCGATTTCCGCGGCTGTCACCGCACCTCGCTCGGCTCACCGGTGGGGCCCTCTCGGGCGGCGAGACCGTCGGCCCGAGTCACGAGGTGTTCGCGAACCGCCGCGAGGTCCGGTTCAACGAGACCGAGTACGCCGTTCCCGCGGCGGACGGGCCGGCGGTGCTTCGCCGGCTTCGCGACCGGGTCCTCCCGTCCCACCCGGAGATCGTCTTTCCCGTCGAGTTCCGGTACGTCGCCGGGGACGACATCCCGCTCTCGCCGGCCGCCGGCCGGGACGTCGCCTACGTCGCCGTCCACGCCTACCACCGCAAGCCGTTCCGACCGTACTTCGAGGCCTGCGAGTCGGTCTTCGACGCGTTCGACGGTCGGCCGCACTGGGGAAAGTGGTACTCGCTCGACCGGACTCGACTCCGCGAGCGCTATCCGGAGTGGGACGCGTTCGAGTCGGTTCGACGGCGCTTCGACCCCGAGGGTACGTTTCTGAACGACGAACTGAGCGCGCTGTTCGACCCG
Organism: Halovivax limisalsi; assembly: GCF_023093535.1. NCBI lineage: Archaea > Methanobacteriati > Methanobacteriota > Halobacteria > Halobacteriales > Natrialbaceae > Halovivax > Halovivax limisalsi. Next base: position 3,544,640 of record NZ_CP095757.1, on the reverse strand, counting down.
GCGTAGGCGCGGCGTGGCACTCGGCATCGTCGCGGCGCTACCCGCTCGGCGGAGGCACACTCTCTACCCCGGCGTGATCGCGGCTCTCCCCGCCCGTCGCCGGGATGTCGCTCACGGGACGACGGCGGCGACGATCTTCGACTCGATCCGGCGAATGTGTTCGCCGACGTTGGCCTCCGAGGTGTCGAGACGCTCGGCGATCTCCTCGTAGGAGGTCTCCCGGGGGTGTCGATAGTAGCCCAGCTCGACGGCCGCCCGGAGGATCTCGCGCTGGCGATCGGTGAGGGACGCGTAGACGCGGTTCGGCCTGGGTTCGTAGGCACCGGTCCGTTCGACCGCCATCGAGACCGACTCGGGGACGTGCTCGAAGAGCCCGCAAACGCGTTCCTCGTCCCCGACGAGGGTGACCCTGATCGAACCGTCGGGGCGAAACTCGATCGGTCGGTCGATCGCGAGTCCCAGCGCTCGAACGTTACGAAGGAGCGCGGCCACCGTCTCGTGGTGGGCGCCGTGTGCGTAGACGAAGGCGCCGGCGCCGTCGTGACTCGGCGCGATCGCGACGTCGCGGTGGTCGTGCGTTCGGAGCAGCGTCTCGATCCGGTCGGGCGGGCCCCGCAATTCGTACAGGGTGACGACGGAGCCGTCTGGGAGCAGGCGGACGTCGTACACCGGACCGTGTGCGAGGTCGGGGTTCGCGAAGACGTGCTCGTCCGTCTCGCCCAGCCACTCCTCGGGTGAGAGCGAGAGCGTCACGAATCGGAGCGGTGCCGGGTCCATCTCGGTCTTTCTTTGCTGTGTCGCGGTGATACTTATCGTTTCGCTCGGAGGTACCGTTCCGCACGGGCCGATCGCGGACGACGCCTCGTACCCACCGACGACTCACCGTACAGTTACCGAACGTAATTATTATAAAAACACCCGTTGTATACAAGAGCGAACGTTACGAATCTTGGTAGTGTTTCTCTCCCATGGTTCGCAGCACCACTTCGGCTCCAACTGCGGGTGACCGAGCATGAGCGACCGACGACTGGACCGGCGGCGATTCGTCGGCTATGCGGCGGCTGCTTCGGGATTAGGCGCAAGCGCGACCGTCACTGGGGCGAGTGACTCGTCCAAGGGGGCCGACCGCGGGGCAACGACCGATGGCGACCTCGACGGCGCGGGGACGCTAACCGCCGGTGCGGCGGTACGAGATATCACGCCGGCGAACGGCGAGCCCTTCTTCGGCTACGCGCGACCGGACATCACGGCGAGCGGCGTCTCGATTCGGTTGTACGCCCGGGCGCTCGTCCTGTCGGACGGTCAGCGAACGGTGGCCCTCGTCGGCGCCGACCTCGGGCGTCCGATGGCCCGCGAGACGGTGCTCGAGCACGCCCGCCCGCTCGGGTTCGACCGCGACACGGTCCTCTACGCGACGACGCACACGCACGCGGGTCCCGACGAGTTCGACGACTGGATCGCGGCACAGATCGGCGACGCGATCGCCGCGGCCGACGCGAACCGGCGACCGGCGCGGGCGGCGTGGGCCGAGGCGGACGTGCCCGACAACAACGTCAACCGATCCATCGAAGCGCACCTCGCGAACTACGGTCTCGACATCCCGCCGGGCGAGGGATCGCCGGAGGACCACCCCGTCGATCCGTCGCTCGCTCGCGATGACACCCTCCGCCTGCTCCGCGTGGAGGGCGTCGACGACGCGCCGATCGCCGCCTGGACCTGCTACGCCAATCACCCGACGACGTTCACCCCGGCGAACCGGACCTACTCCGCCGATTTCCCCGGCGTGGCCGCGCGCTGGTTCGCCCACCGGTTCGACGGCGGCGCGGCGCCCGTCACGCTGTCGGCGGCGAGCGATCCGGGCGATCAGATCACGCACTACGACGACTACGGGATGTACGCGCTGGCCGAGCGGACGGCCGTCCGCGTCGAGTCGGCGATGTGGGCGGCCTGGCGGGCTGCCGGCGATGCGCTCACCCGTGACCTGCCCGTCGGCGGTCGATCGAGGGTGGTCGAGTACGACGGCCAGCGCGTCGACGGCGACGAGCGCGTCGGGAGCACGGGACTCGTCGGCAAGCCGATCCTGAACGGCGGGGAGAACGGCCCGACGCCGTTCTCGGGGCTCGAACTCGAGGGCGAGCGCCGTCCCGAGTGGCTGGCCGACCCGGTACAGGGTCGCAAGATCGTCCTCGGACCGGCCCCGTGGTCGAGCGACGTCGAGATCCAGGTCATTCGGCTCGGGGACCGACTGCTGGTGACCGTCCCCGGCGAACCCACGGTGGAGATGGGGCGGCGAATGGAGACCGCGGCCGCGGACGCTGCGCCGGAGGACGTCGCGGACGTCACGGTCGTCGGCGTCGCGAACGGCTACAACGGCTACTTCACGACCCCCGAGGAGTACGACCAGCAACACTACGAGGGCGGCCACACCGTCTTCGGTAAGTACGCCTCGCGCCTCGTCGAACGACACCAACGCGAACTCGCCGCCGCGTTCGCCGACGGTCTCGGCGACACGCCCGATCCGTCGGGTTCGCGGCCGTCGAGTCCCGACGCCCCCGTCGGTGCGGGCGCCGACGGCGGGTCCATCACCGCGGAGCCGCCGGCGACCGTCGAACGGATGGAGACCGTCGGATTCGAGTGGTCTGGCGGGAACTCGGGCGCCGACCGGCCGGTCGGCGACCCGTTCGTCATCCTCGAGCGGGCCGTGGCCGGATCCGACGAGTGGGAGCCCGTCGGCGACGATCGCGGCCTCGGCTTCGTCTGGACCGAGTGGTATGGCGACTACGCGGCACGATTCGACGTCACGCCGGACCTGCCGACGGGTACGTACCGATTCCGGGTGAATGCGGCCCGATACGAACTCGCGAGCGATCCGTTCGAGGTGGTCCCCTCGACCGGGCTCCTGGTTCGCGGTATCCGAACATCCGAGCCGACGTCGGACGGATGGGTCGAACTCACGGTCCTCGCGCAGAATCCGCCGCCGGATCCCGACGACAACCTGCGGTCGCGCGAACGCTCACCCCACGGCGGGACGGCGACCCTTGAGATCGACGGGGAGACGGTGGATGCTGAGTGGGACGAGGTGGCCGGTGGCTGGGTCGCGACCGTTCAGGACGTCGACGAGGGCGACGTCGTCACGATCCCCGCCGGCGGACTCGAGGACGCGTTCGGCAACCGATCCGGGGATGCGGTCGAGCTGACGGTCGGCGAGGTGGCCGACGTCGAGTGGCCCGAGAACATGACGGTCGGCGGCGGGGACCCGCCCGGTCTATTCGGGATCGGCCGGATTCCGATCTGACGAGTTGGGCACGACGGGTGGAACGTCGAACCGATAGGCACGGTCGGGTACTCGCCAGGCTTATTACGATCTATTACGAAGTATTGCACATGCCGATCAGTATCGACCGCTTCGAAAACGGGTGCGACGAGGCACTCGACCTGGAAGCAGGGACGCAACCGTATCTCATCCTGGAATTTTTGGCGTCGAACGCGGATCAAGCGTTTACCCAAACCGAGATCCACGACGCGACCGGAATCAACCGAGGGAGCGTCGGTGCCGTTCTGTCGCGTCTCGAAGATCGAGGGCTGGTTCGACACCGTGGTCGATATTGGGCGATCGGTGAAGACGACCGGTTGGCGTCGTTTGCAGCGCAAGTGGGGGCGAGTTCCGTCTCTGCGACGGACGATTTCTACGAGGAATAAATGGCGCGATACGAGCGTGGTGGCGTGGTCAAGGGGCCGGATCTATTCGCTGACAACTCGTACCGCCCGTTCGTTTGCGTGAGCGATGAGAATCACCCCTTCGCGGGCGAAGAGGCGCTCTACGCAGCGCTGAGGTCAATCCCTCGGCCGGAGGCGATTTCGCTCGGCGATGCCGACTTCGCTAGCGGTGGCCTGCCACGCGAGAGCTACGTCAATCCCTGGACGCTCGCGTCGATTCGTCACGCAGATATCGATGGTCGAGAGGGTCGGCTAACCGAGTCAGCGATCGAACGAATCACACGTCAGTGTGGCCGATATCTCGGCCTCGACGTGTAGGATTCTGCGGCCCTATCGACGATTCACCCCGAGTCCAGCACGGCGAGCACCTCGGGCGCTTCGTACACTTTGTTTCGCTCCTGGCCGGTCGTCTCGACGACGATGCCCTCGGCCTCGAGCGCTTCGATGGCGTCGTAGACGGAGGGCTTCGAGCGCCCGGTCGCCTCGACGGCGCGTGGGCCCGTGAGGTAGGGCTGTTCGAAGACGTAGTCGACGAGTTCGCGGGCGGTAGGAAAGCTGGGGAACTTCGCGCGGTAGGACTCGCGGAGGTCCGTCAGCGCGACGCCGCAGTCGTAGGCGTCGACGGCCTGCTCGGCGATCGCGTCGAGGACGAAGACGACCCACTCCTCGTAGGCGCCGTCGGTGCTCACCTCGAGGAGTTTCTCGCGATACGCGACCCCGTGGCGCTTGAAGTACGCGCTGAGGTAGAGGTACGGGCCGGGCAGCAGGCCGGCGTCGTAGAGCTGGAGCATGATGAGCAGGCGCCCGAGGCGGCCGTTGCCGTCGCGGAACGGGTGGATCGCCTCGAACTGGTAGTGAACGAGCGCCGTGTCGACCAGCGGCGGGTACTCCCCGCGACGGAGGTACGAGAGACACTGTTCGAGCAGGAGCGGCACGTAGTCGGGACTGGCGGGGACGAACGAGGCGCCGTCGGGGCCGTCGCCCCGCGCGCCGATGTAGACCGGGACGTCGCGGAGCTCGCCGGGGCGGTCCTCCTCGCCGCGGACGCCGCCAAGCAGCGTCTCGTGGAGCCGACGAATCAGGTCGACGTCGATCGATTCGCCCGCGTTCAGGCGCTCGAACCCGTGGGTGACCGCGTCGACGTAGTTGTACGCCTCGCGAACGTCGGCCAGTTCCGCCGCGGCGCGCTTCGGCGAGGCGCCGACCTCGTGGGCGTAGATGTCCGAGATCGTCACGTTCGTCCCCTCGACCTGGGAACTCATCGCGGCCTCGCGATGGACGAAAGGGGCGATCAGGAGGGTGGGATTCTCGAGGTGGCGTTCGAGCGTCGCCAGCCGCCCCAGCGCGTACTGGGCGTCGCCGTAGACCGCGAGCACGTCCTCGGTCACCTCGAGATCCGGCGGGAGACTCGCCGGTCGGTGGCAGGGGAGCCCGTCGTAGTCGTCGATTTGGCCGGGTCCATCGGCGAAATCCGCTGGATCCATCTCACTATGGGTCGGTGTGCACCCCACTTAAGTTACGGGGAAAGGCCATTCCCTAACTACTGGGGCGCTTGACCGGTCGTCAGTGAGCCCCGCCGCTCGCTCGGTGCCGTTGGCTGACGTCCGCCGCCGTCGTCCTGGGGCCGTTTACGCGGGCCGGGAGGGTCGAACGAGAGGGGACAGTCGAGTGTACCGAGGCTTCCCCGCCGATCAGTGGGCCGACATCGACGACGGGACGTTCACGCAGTAGACGCCGCCGATGATGAGAGCGATGCCGAGGGCGCCGGGAAGGTCGATCGGGTCGTCGAAGGCGACGAGGCCGATCGCGGCCACGCCGACGATCCCCAGCGCCGCCCAGGTGGCGTAGACGACGCCGATCGGTAACTCCTCGAGCGTCAGCGAGAGCAGGTAGAAGGCCAGGCCGTAGCCGATCACGACGCCTGCGCTCGGAATCGGCTGGCTGAACCCGTCCGACAGTTTGAGCGCGGTCGTCCCGACGAGTTCCGAGACGATCGCGCCGGCGAGCAACGCGTACGGATTCATACACCGATCTTTTCGGGAGACCGGTATGTGGCTGGTGAAACGCGGTGCCACTTGCAGCGGGTTGTCCGCTCGAAGGGCGCCGAACGGTTCGACATGCGCCTCGCATTCCCACAGGCCTTATTTCGTCGGGTGAGACGACTCGTCCATGAGCGAACTGACGGAACTGGGGCTCTCCAGTTACGAGGAGCGGGCCTACCGGGCGATGCTCTCGCTCGGGTCGGCGACAGCCAGCGAGATCGCGGAGCGAGCGTCGGTGCCGACGGGGCGAATCTACGACGTTCTCAACGGCCTCGCAGCCCGCGGACTCGTCGAAACCCGCGTCGGGACGGAGCCGACGGTCTACGAGCCGATCGATCCCGAGACGGCCGTCGACCGCCTGCTCGAGGAACGCACGCGCGAGCTCGACCGCCGCGAGGCCGAATTGCGCCAGGCGGCCCGATCGGTTCGGTCGGACCTCGCGCCGACGGTGCCGGCCGGTGCGACCCTCTGGCGGACCGACCTCGGAAGCGAGGACGCCCTCGCCCTCTGGCGCGAGCAGGCGAAGACGGCGACCGACCGGTACCGGATGGCCGTCGGCCCGCCGTACGACGCCGCCGACTGGGCGACCTACGCCGCCGAACTGTCGCCCGCGGACCGGATCGGCAGCGACGTCTCGGTCCGGGTGTTGCTGTCCGACTCCGTCTTCCATCACCTCCCCGACGGCGAGATCGGGACCGTGATCGACGGCCTCTCCGATATCGCGGTCCGCGTCGCGTCGGCCGTTCGCCTCTCCGTGTACGTGGTCGACGACGTCGAGTGCTGTCTCGACCTCCCCGACCCGTTCGACCCGGCCGAGCGGCTCGGGGTCGCACTCTCCCGCGAGGATATGTTCGTCGACGAGGCGATCGAGCGGTTCGACCGCGCGTGGGCGGCGGCGACGTCGATCGGTGACGAACGTTCGGGCCACAACTAGCCGCCGCTCGCGCTCGAACGGGAGCGGCACTCGCGTCGCGTCAGTTCGGACCTCCGACAGCGTTTTACGGGACTCGCGCCTGCTCTCACGTGATTCGATGCTGGAACTGTATCGACTCCCGGGGTGTCCCTACTGTCGGAACGTCGAACGGAAACTCGACGAACTCGGGCTCGAGTACGAGTCCCACATCGTCTTTCCCATTCGGTTCTTCCGCTTCCGCGTGAAATCGGTGAGCGGTCAGTCCGGCGTTCCGGTGCTCGTCGACCCGGCACACGGAATCGAGGGACTGGCTGAAAGTGACGACATTGTCGCCCATCTCGAGCGGACGTACGCCTAACGGGGACTGTCCAGCCACGGGGAGTTGCGGGTCAGCCGTGGCGACGGGTTTACCGTCCGAGTTTCTCGCGACCGATCTGGACGCCGGTCGGCGTGACGACGATCTGATCGTCGCCCTTCTGGACGATGTCGCCGCCGACCTCCTGGACGACCTGGCGGAGCTCGTCGAGGACGTGTTCGACGGTCTTGTCCTTCGTGCGCAGGCGCGTGATGTCGGCGATGACGACGTCGCCGTCGTAGACGGCGTCCTTGATGTCGACGGTATCCGACTGGCCGGCGATCTCGGCGAACTGTACGCGCATCGCCGCCTCGCCCGTCTCGGCCGCGACGGCGTCGGGGTCGAGTTCGACGTAATCCTCGGCGGCCCGCGTCCCGCCGCCACCGAGAATCTTGCTCATGAGGCCCATAGGCAGTGACTCCGCCGCCGCGAGTATAGTTCTTACGTCAGACGGACCGCGACGGATCGGGCTGGCGGCGTCGTCCCGAGCGGGTCCGTCGATGGACGGCGAGACGGCGGACTCTCGGTCCGGACGATTGTGTGAGAATACCACTCGATGATGCAGTCGTGCGGTTTTTGGTACCCGTCTGCAAACGGGCGGTCGAACATGAATCAACGAGAAACCTGGGCCACCAGAGTTGGATTCATCCTGGCGGCCGTCGGGAGCGCCGTCGGGCTGGGCAACATCTGGCAGTTCCCGTTCAAGACGTCGGCGGAGGGCGGCGCGGCGTTCGTCTTCGTCTACCTCGTCGCCGCGTTCCTGATCGGCCTCCCCGCCATCCTCGGCGAGTTCGTGATCGGCCGGCGGGCGAACATCAACGCCGTCGAGGCGTTCGACCGGCTGAAACACCCGGCGTGGACCGTCGTCGGCGCGGTCGGGCTCCTGACGGGGCTGTGGATCCTCTCGTATTACAGCGTCGTCGGCGGCTGGGTCATCCGCTTCATGATCGACAGCGCGACGGGCGCGTACTTCTCGACGCCCGCCGAGCACTTTGGTGAGATTTCGGTGGGCTGGGCGGCGATCGCGTTCCACGCCGGCTTCATGGCGGCTACCGCCGTCATCGTCGCGTTCGGCGTCGAGAAGGGCATCGAGAAGGCGACCCGGCTGATGGTCCCCTCCATCGTCGTGATGCTCGTCGGGCTCGCCATCTACGCCTTCACGCTCGACGGGACCGGACCGGCGTACAGCTACTACCTCTCTCCCGACTTCGACTACCTGGCGAATAACTTCGGGAGTATCGTCCCGTTCGCCGTCAGCCAGGCCTTCTTCTCGCTGTCGCTGGGGATGGGCGCGATGATCACCTACGCCTCCTACCTCGGAGACGACGACAGCCTCCCGGCCGACGGGAGCCTCATCGTCGTGTTGAACACGGCGGTCGGCCTGCTCGCGGGACTCGTCGTCATCCCGCTGCTGTTCGTCCAGTTCGGCGACGTTCCCGGCGTGGCCGCTGGTGGTGGTCCGGACGCGCTGTTCGTCGGAGTTTCGCAGGTGTTCGCGGATCTGGGGGTCGCCGGCCGGGTGCTCGGCGTCGCGTTCTTCGGCGTCGTGCTCATCGCCGCGCTCTCCTCGGCGATCAGCCTGCTGGAGGTCGTCACCTCCTACGTCGTCGACAACTACAGGTATAGCCGACCGGTCACTGCGTTCGGCGTCGCGTTCGCCATCTTCGCGCTGGGGACGCTCTCGGCGTGGAACACGGCCTGGCTCGGCTGGTTCGACTCGCTCGCCTACGGCGTCTTGCTCCCGGTCTCCGTCCTGCTGGTCGTGATCTTCGTCGGCTGGGTGTACGGGCCGGAGGCCGTCGACGAGATCGAGAAGGGGACCGGCGGCGGGGAGACGTTCGCAACGGCCTGGCTGTGGTCGATCCGGACCTACGTCCTCGCCGGCGTCTTCGTCACGCTGTACCTCGGCGTGACCGATCTCTACGCGGCGCCACCGATTCCGTTCCTCTAGTCCCTTCCGAGCGGTACGGCTTCAGTTGCTGGACCGGCCTAAACCGGTCACTCGATGCGGACCCGCTGGCCAGCGCATCGCGCCGACTTCACCCGGAGACCGACCGGCCCTCGATCGGGACGCTCCTTCCATTCCCGCCTCTCCTTCGATTCAATCGTCAAACCCTCTAACGAATTACGATTCAAAACCCAGTCGGGAGATATAATTGTCTTCGTCGCCACGTCCGCCCATGCAGTCGCTCGACGAAACGGATCTCGAAATCCTCCGCCTGCTGGGCGAGGATAGTCGGCGGCCGTTCGCCGCGATCGGGGAGGCGGTCGGGCTGTCGGGGCCCGCCGTCTCGGATCGCGTGAGTCGACTCGAGGAGGCCGGGGTGATCAACGGTTTCACGGTCGACGTGGATCGATCGCAGCTCCAGGCCGGGATCCCCGTCTTCGTGCGGGCCAGCCCCCAGTCGATCGACGTCGCGACGCTTCGCGAGCGGGTCGCCGACGACGAGGCCGTCGAGCACCTCTTCCTGACCGCCGAGGGTGAACTCTGGTTCTCCGGTCGGACGCAGGTCGGCGCGGCCCACGAGTGGCTCGACCGCCTGTTCGAGGGCGAGTCCGTCGAGTACGCGGTGACGCTCGTCGACGCCGTCGAGTGGCACCCCTCACTCGGCGCAACCGACTTCGCGCTCACCTGCGCGGAGTGCGGGAACACCGTCGACAGCGAGGGCGAGTCGACGCGGATCGACGACGAGATCTACCACTTTTGCTGTTCCTCCTGCCGCAGTCGGTTTTCGGAGCGCTACGACCGGATCGAGGAGGGCGCCTGAGGGTGACGGGCAGGTCCCACCCGGGCGAATTAGCCTGGACACTTTCACATCGAAAGTTTGATCGCCACTGAACCTTCGATTCGAACCAGTAAGGCGGGTAAGTGTGGATCCCGTAGGCATACCCAATGAGTGAACGAACCGTCCGACTCGAGATCGGGGGCATGAGTTGTGCCAACTGCTCGCAGTCGGTGACCGAGGCGGTGGAGGGGCTGTCGGGCGTGACCGAGGCGAACGTCAACTTCGCCACTGACGAGGGCTCGGTCACGTACGATCCGGCCGAGGTCTCGCTGGCCGAGATCTACGCGGCGATCGACGATGCGGGCTATCACGCCCGGCGCGAGACGGTCTCGATCGGCATTGCGGACATGACGTGTTCGAACTGCGCCGCGACGAACGAGGAGGCGCTCGAGGCCGTCCCGGGCGTCATCGAGGCGGAGGCGAACTACGCGACCGACGAGGCGCAGGTCGTGTACAACCCCGCCGCGGTCTCTCGGGACCAGCTGTACGAGGCCGTCGAGGGGGCCGGATACACGCCGGTTCGCGACGACGACGGCGACGACGAGACCGACCAGGAGCGTCGCGACGCCGCGCGCAACGAGGAGATCAGCAAACAGCTTCGCCTGACGCTGTTCGGCGCGGTCCTGTCGGCGCCGTTCCTCCTCTTCCTGACCGATCGATTCCTGCTCGGCGGCACGCTCCTGCCCGAGACGGTCTTCGGCTTCGAATTCCACTGGGTCGGCTTCCTGCTGGCGACCCCCGTTCAGATCGTCCTCGGCCGGCCGTTCTACGTCAACTCGTACAAGGCGCTAGTGAAGAACGGGCGCGCGAATATGGACGTCCTGATCGCGCTCGGCTCCTCGACCGCCTACCTCTACAGCGTCGCGGTCCTGTTCGGGCTGGTCGCCGGCGAGACGTACTTCGACACGGCAGCGCTCATCCTCGTGTTCATCACGCTGGGGAACTACCTCGAGGCGCGCTCGAAGGGCCAGGCCGGCGACGCGCTCCGGAAACTGCTGGAGATGGAAGCAGAGACGGCGACGGTCGTCCGCGAGGACGGCAGCGAGGAAGCGATTCCCCTCGAGGACGTCACGGTCGGCGACCGGCTGAAGGTGCGGCCAGGTGAGAAGATCCCGACGGACGGCGTCGTCGTGGACGGCCAATCCGCCGTCGACGAGTCGATGATCACCGGCGAGTCCGTCCCCGTCGAGAAATCGGCGGGCGACGAGGTCGTCGGCTCGACCATCAACGAGAACGGCGTGCTGACCGTCGAAGCGACGAAGGTCGGCGCCGACACGGCCCTCCAGCAGATCGTCGAGACGGTCAAGGCCGCCCAGTCGCGCCAGCCGGAGATCCAGAACCTGGCCGACCGCATCTCGGCGTACTTCGTCCCCGCGGTCATCGCGAACGCCGTGTTCTGGGGACTCGTCTGGTTCGCCTTCCCCCAGGGGCTGGCCGGGTTCGTCGACTGGCTCCCGCTGTGGGGCCAGGTCGCCGGCGGCCCCGCGGTCGCGGGCGGCACCATCTCGGTCGCCGAGTTCGCCATCGTCGTCTTCGCCTCCGCGGTCCTGATCGCCTGTCCCTGCGCGCTCGGGCTGGCGACGCCCGCCGCGACGATGGTCGGAACGACGATCGGGGCCCGGAACGGCGTCCTCTTCAAGGGCGGCGATATCCTCGAACGGGCGAAGGACGTCGACACGGTCGTCTTCGACAAGACGGGAACGCTCACCGAGGGCGAGATGGAACTGACCGACGTCGTCGCCTTCGACGGGGACGGCGCCCCTGTCGCCGACGGGAGCGGTGACCCGGCGATCGACGGCGGCGATCCGACGGCCGACGGGGGCCAACTCGAGGCGCCCGAACGGCTCGACGAGGACGACGTCCTCGCACTCGCCGCGACCGCCGAGAGCGGCAGCGAGCACCCGCTCGCGCGGGCGATCGTCGAAGGTGCCCGCGAACGGGGTATCGACGTCGGCGAGCCCGACTCCTTCGAGAACGTCCCCGGCCACGGCGTTCGCGCGACGGTGGACGGCTGGGAGCCGCGCAGCGGCTTCGGCGGGGCGAGCGGAGAGCGGAGCGAACCGAGAGCGACCGAGGTCCTGGTCGGCAACCGCAAACTCCTCCGCGACGCCGGCATCGATCCCGAACCGGCCGCCGAGACGATGGAACGGCTCGAGAGCGAGGGCAAGACGGCCATGCTGGTCGCCGCCGACGACCGGCTCGTCGGCGTCGTCGCCGACGCCGACACGGTCAAGGAGAGCGCGAAGACGGCCGTCGCCGCCCTCCGGGATCGCGGCGTCGACGTGATGATGCTCACCGGCGACAACGAGCGGACGGCGCGCGCGGTCGCCGAGCAGGTCGGAATCGACCCCGAGAACGTCCGCGCGGAGGTCCTCCCCGAGGACAAGTCCGACGCCGTCGAGGCGATCCAGGACGAGGGCCGCAAGGCGATGATGGTCGGCGACGGCGTCAACGACGCCCCCGCGCTGGCGGTCGCCCACGTCGGGACCGCCATCGGCTCCGGGACCGACGTCGCCATCGAGGCCGCGGACGTCACCCTGATGCGCGACGATCCGGTCGACGTGGTGAAGGCGATCCGCATCTCCGACGCGACGCTCCAGAAGATCAAGCAGAACCTCGTCTGGGCGCTGGGCTACAACACGACGCTCATCCCGCTGGCCTCGCTCGGCCTGCTCCAGCCCGTGCTGGCTGCGGCGGCGATGGCCTTCTCGAGCGTCTCGGTGCTCACGAACAGCTTGCTGTTTCGGCGGTACATGCCGGATCACGACTACCAGCTCTTCGGCCGGCTTCGATAACGGATCGCCAGGTCCGCCCCGTTTCCTACCGGGTTCGCGACTCGATGTCCCACGATATCGAATCGACCGCGTCAGTTGTCCGGTGCTCAACGTGGCAACCCTCGAGATCGGTCGCGGCGGCGTCGTCGGCAGTACGGGCGAACACGGGAGCGGGCAGTCGACGCTGATACGGACCCTCGCTTGGCACCCCTGTGTACGTGCAGGCGAGGTATGCCGGTCTGGGGGCGCGATCATGTCCCTCGAGAGCGGGTCTGAGTACGGGGACTCGGTTCAGAGGACCGATACTAGGAGGCCAATCCCAGCGACGGTCATGACCGTGCCGAAGACGAACGATGCCGCACCAGATTTGAATTGACTCATCGCGGCCGCTCGTTCGTCCCCGGTCGTGAGCTGATAGAAGTTCGTGTCGTCGCAGGCGGCCAGCGTCGCGTCCACGTCGGCGTCCCAGCCGGCGGTGGTTTCTGTCACCGATGCACCGAATACGTGTACCTGTTCGCCCGGATCGAGCCGCCGTTCCTCGTAACGCCGTCGTTCGGTGGTGGTTACCCCCGCGAGCTGCGCTCCCGCTGAACCGCCCTCACCCGCCACTTTCGACTTCAACGCGGGCGGCAGTGCGTCGGCTCCCTTCCCGGACGAGATTCGGTCCCACTCCATCGAGAACGCGGCGTCCTCGGGGTCGACAAGAACGCGTCCCGTTCCGTCGTCGACGACGAATGACCGACCGATATCGTCAGATTCGACGGTGTCCCAGCTCGGCCCGTCGTCGTCATCATCGTATTCGCGGACGCGATATTCACAACACAGGGTGGGTGTGCCCGAAAATGGTGCGTCGATCGGATCGGAGTCGGCGGGAACGCTGGCCGTCCCTTCGAATTCTAGCGGTGGGTCGGCGGCGGTTAGCTCCCCGACATCTCTGACCTCGTTCGACGTGATCGCCCATGCCCGCCAGAGGTTTCTAACTCCCCCGTAGCTGAAGAGGAGTCCCGGAGCCAGAAAAATTAGCCCGATGACCAAATACAATATACGCATAATCGCACCATTCTTTCATACATACTTATATTTTCGGAAGTGATATTAATTCGGGCAGCCGACCGTCGGGACGTCTAGGGATTCGGTAATGCGCTTCGCGACGGGTTCCGTTACGCCCACCAGGACGAGCGAGAAGATCCGCGTCTTCGAGGCGTCATGCCGTCTCGACGAGCTGGTCGGCGAACTCGCTGTCCGGTCCTTCCCGCCCGTGGATGTCCAGCCTGTCGTGTTCGTTCATGTGGGGTGAGTCCGAGGTATCCCGACACAGGGATGCCGAGTTCAGTGCAGCGGTCGACGATCCCGATCGAGGCGTCGCCACCCGGTGCGGTCTCCAGCGTGACCCGTCCGCCCATCACCGCGGTCGATAGTACTCCGTCAGCCAGGTCGCGATGCCGTCGAGGTCGGGAAACAGGGTGCGGTGGTTGATGTTCGACTGGTCGAGCTTGTCCCGAAACTCCCGCTTTCGCGCCGCCGGCACGACGATCTTCCAGGCGAGATCGGGGTGTTCGTCGAACCAGGCGTCGAGCGACGTCCGGGGATTCGATGCGGCGGAGAACAGCGCGGCCTGGTTGACGATCCGCTGGTCGATCGACGGCGGCTGGAAGAAGACGACGTGATCGTCGGTCCCCTCGGAGAACGCAGCGAGGACGGCTTTGAGTTCGACCGTCGGGAGGCTCTGGCGCTCGCCGATGTCCAGTTCGACGTCGGCGGTGCGGTCGGTCCCGCGGTCGGCACGGCTGTCCCGGTCGATCACCAGCGACAGCAGGTCGTTCAGCATCGCTGCGGAGAACAGATCCGCCCCGTGCTCGTCGAGGAACGTCCGGAACCGCTCGGGCAGGCGCTCGTGGACCCTCTCGTAGTCGACGGCCCACACGACTCCGTCCGCATCCGGGGGGCCGCCCGCGGCGAAGTACGCGGCGACGGCGGGCGAGTGGGTCCAGTCGAGCAGTCGCGTCGGCAGCCCGTGGTGCTGGGCGAGCGCCATGAGGTGAAACGGCGACTCGGGCCGGTCGATCTCCTGTCGCGCGTACTGCCGGAAGTTCCGCAGGAGGTGGTGTTCGAGGTCCCAGCGCTCCGAATCGCCGACGAACCGCTGGAGCGACGTCCGTAGCCCCCGGCCGCTGTCGGACACCCCGCGGAAGACATACGGCGAGCGATGCCGACCGAGCTCCTCGTTCCAGGAATCGCGATACAGCAACTGCTGCAGCGTCGCCCAGTCGTCCGCGACGAACTCGTCCGGGTCCCGGGACATGCGAGCGTCGTCGACGATCGCGCGCCTGTCGCACCTCGACGCCGTTCGCGTGGCTCGTCGAGGCCGCCCCGTCGATCGCCGACCCTGATCGGCCGATACACGACTGTCGAGGATGTCGTCGCCGCTTGCGAGTGCGCGGTCGCGGCGGACTACCGGGTGCGAACCGCCACGGAGTACTTTCTCGCTGGACCGCGAAGGTGGCCGCGTGCTCGACTCGCGAACGCGGCCGGGCGACGGACTCCGACCGATCGAGAACCGCACCGACGTCCGGACCGGCGCGCCCCGTCTGGATTCGGACCGATGACCGTCGGCTTCCTGGCGCTTGGGATCGCGTTGCTCGCCGTCGCCGTCGTCGACATCCTCTGGACGACGCTGTGGGTCGAGGGCGGCGCCGGTCCGCTGACGTCGCGACTGATGGAGTGGATCTGGTGGGCGCTCAGACGCTTCAGTCGCCGTTCGTCCCTCGTGCGCACCCTGGCGGGACCGGTCATCCTCGTGGCCTCCCTCGCGACGTGGATGGCCCTGCTCTGGCTCGGCTGGACGTTCGTCTTCGCCGCCGGCGAGGTGCCGCTCGTCGACACCGTCGGCGGCGGGTCCCTCACCTGGTCCGATCGCTTCTACGTCGCCGGCTACGCCCTGTTCTCGCTCGGAAACGGGGACTTCGCGCCGTCCTCGAGCCGCTGGCAGTTCGTCACCGTGCTGGCCACGGCGAGCGGCCTGTCGCTCATCACGCTTGCGGTGACCTACGTCCTGTCCGTGCTCGACGCGGTCACCCAGAAGCGCTCGTTCGCGGCGGGAGTGGCGGGGCTCGGATCGACGGGCGCCGAGGTGGTCACGACGGCGTGGGACGGCGAGTCGTTCGAGGGGCTCGACCAGCTGCTGAGCACGTACGTCCAGCAGCTCAACGCGCTCTCGACCAACCACAAGGCCTACCCGGTGTTGCACTACTTTCACACGCAGGATCGGTCGGAGGCGCCTGTCACGAGCGCGGCGATCCTCGACGACGCGCTGACGCTGCTTCGCTTCGGCGTGCGGTCGTCGGAGCGCCCCGGCGACGCCATCGTCGCGAACGCCCGAGCGTCCATCGCGAGCTACCTCGACACGCTCGGCAGCCGGTTCGTCGGGCCCGCCAACCGGACCCCGCCGCCGCCCGACATCGACGCCGTTCGCGAGGCCAAGATTCCGACGCGGACCGACGACGAGTTCGCCGAGTCGGTCGACGAACTCGAAACCCGCCGACGGTTGCTGCTCGGCCTCGTCGAGGCCGACGCGAGGGAGTGGCCGGGCGAGGGTGAGTAAGTCCCGCGATACGGTGCACTTCTTTCACGCGCGGGATCGTCGGTGGTCCACGAGACCACGGATGAACGGTCCCGACCCGGGCGACGGTGGTGATCCGGCGCGAAGCGACGATGCCGATCGGGGGCGGAGCGAACCCGACGGCGCGGCGGGGAACGCCGCGGACGATCGCGAGGAGCCGCGAACGGAGCAGTCGATGCTCGAGGACGAGGCGGCGGAGGCCGACGACGCTCAACGGACCGTCGCCGAGCGCCACGACGACGGAGGCAGGACTCACGACCACGCCGACGGCGGCCACGGCGGCGGAGACGCCGGCCACGGCGATGGCCACGGAAACGGCATGCACCAGGGCCACGAGGCGATGTTCCGGCGGCGATTCGTCGTCTCCACGGTCCTCTCGATCCCGGTCCTCCTCTACAGCGAGACCCTCCAGGCCTGGCTCGGCTTCTCGGTCCCCGCGTTTCCCGGCAGCGAGTGGCTCACGCCGGTCTTCTCGATCGTCGTCTTCGCCTACGGCGGCGTCCCGTTCCTGCGGATGGCCGTGCCGGAACTCCGCGACCGGGCGCCGGGGATGATGACGCTGATCTCGATGGCGATCACGGTCGCGTTCGGCTACAGCCTGGCGAGCCTCGTCGTCCCGACCGAATCGGCCTTCTTCTGGGAGCTCGTGACGCTGATCGACATCATGCTGCTGGGCCACTGGATCGAGATGCGATCGGTCCGGCGGGCCTCCAGCGCGCTCGACGAACTCGCGAAACTGCTCCCGGACACGGCGGAGCGGATCACCGGGGACGGCAGCACGGAGGAGGTGCCGGTGAGCGACCTCGGCGAAGGCGACCTCGTGCTCGTGCGTCCGGGGGCGAACGTGCCGGCCGACGGCGTGGTCGAGTCGGGTGACTCGGACGTCGACGAGTCGATGATCACCGGCGAGTCGAGGCCGGTGTCGAAGGAGCCGGGCGCCGAGGTGATCGGCGGGACCGTCAACGGTGCCGGCAGCCTCCGCGTGCGGATCGACGCGACGGGCGAAGAGACGACGCTCGCGGGGATCATGCGCCTCGTCGAGGACGCCCAGGAGAGCGAGTCGCGGACCCAGCAACTGGCCGACAGGGCCGCGGGGTGGCTGTTCTACGTCGCGCTCGGAGCCGCGGCCGTGACCGCGATCGCGTGGACGATCGCCGCCGGCACCGGCGCGACGGTCGTCGAGCGCGTCGTGACGGTGCTGGTGATCGCCTGTCCGCACGCGCTCGGGCTCGCGATTCCGCTCGTCGTCGCGATCAACACGTCGCTGGCGGCCGGGAACGGGGTGCTGATTCGCGACCGGATCGCGATGGAGCGAGCGCGCGACCTCGATACGATCGTCTTCGACAAGACGGGGACGCTCACCGAGGGCGAACACGGCGTCGTCGACGCGGCGACGATCGAGGGCGTCGACGCGGCGACGGCGTTCGGACTGGCGGCCGCCGTCGAGGGCGACTCCGAGCACGTGATCGCCCGCGCGATCCGCGAAGCGGCCGCCGAGCGCGATATCTCGGTCCCGGCGGCGAGGGACTTCGAGGCGCTCGAGGGTCGCGGCGTCCGCGCGACGGTCGACGTCGGCACGTCACGGGCGCCCGCTCGCCGGACGGAGTCCGACGCCGGCGAAACCGTCCACGTCGGCGGGCCGAACCTCCTTTCGCACCTCGAGGCCGATGTCCCGCCGGAACTGCAGTCGTTCGCCGATCGGGCCGGCGAGAACGCGCAAACGGTCGTCTACCTCGTCCGGGACGGGTCGCCGATCGCCGCGTTCGCCCTGGCGGACGTGATCCGCGCGGAGAGCCACCGCGTCGTCGACGCCCTCCACGAACTCGGGATCGAGGTCGCGATGCTGACCGGCGACAGCGCGGACGTCGCGCGCGCCGTCGCGGACGAACTCGGCATCGACACGGTGTTCGCGGAGGTATTGCCCGACGACAAGGACGAGAAAGTGATCGAACTGCAGGAGCGTGGCGACCTCGTCGCGATGGTCGGCGACGGCGTCAACGACGCGCCCGCGCTGACCCGAGCGGACGTCGGCATCGCGATCGGCTCCGGGACGGACGTCGCCGTTCAGTCTGCGGACGTCGTCCTGGTCCAGAACGATCCGACGGACGTGGTCCGCCTGGTGATGCTGAGCCGCGCGAGCTACCGGAAGATGAGAGAGAACCTCGTCTGGGCCGCCGGCTACAACGTGTTCGCGCTCCCGCTCGCGGCGGGGGTCCTCGCGCCGATCGGCGTCCTGCTCTCGCCGGCGGTGGGGGCGCTCCTCATGTCGCTGTCGACCGTCATCGTCGCGATCAACGCGCAGTTCCTCCGCCGCGTCGACCTCGAACTGCCGAGCCCGTCCGGCGGGCCCCCGTCGCCGGAGCCGAACCCGGCGGAGCGGAAATCGGCGGACTAACGCCCACTCACGGGCCGACGACGCAGTTTTCGGGTTGCAGTCGCCGGTCGCCGTTTTACGGCCGTCGGGGCCGTGTCGTGTTCGTGATGGGATCTCGCCCGAACCGAACCTGGATCGCCGGAGTCGAATGACCCCTTTTTTGACCGTACGGGCTGGACCGACCGCGGTACGGGCGCGGCCACGGTTCCCGGACGATCGATCGGATCGAAGGCGTCGCGATCTCGGAGGGCGGTGCGCGCGATGAAACCCTGGAAAACGCTCGCGATCGTCGTCGCGGCGATCGTGGCGATACTCGTCGCGGTGCAGCCGCTGTACGTGCTCGGATTGACGCTCTTCGACTACGGGCAGACGCCGGACGCGTCCTACGCCACGGTGCAGACGAAGGACGCGAGCAGGTTCCCCGTCGACGATCCGGTGCGACAGAGCGAGCTAACCGCCCGGGCAGCCCGGCCGCCCGGATCGGGACTCGCGTACTCGACCGTCGTCCGCGTTCCCGCAGACGACTGGCAGACCGCCGTCGCCGCGTCGAGCTTGCGCGCGAGCGAGGACGCGCTGGTGCTCTTCGAGGGCGCCGCCGTGCCGGACGGTGCGAACGCGTCGAACGCCACCACGGTGACGCTCTCCGGCGGCGATCCCGCCGAAACGGCCGCGGCGATCGCGACGCGCGAGACCGGCCCCGACGGCGACGGTCCGACCAACGTCGTCATCGTCGGATCGGCCGAGCCCCGGTGGGCGACGCCCGCCGCCGCCTGGAGCGCCTACTCGGGCGACCCGATCCTCTACGCGACCGAGGACGGGATCCCCGACGCGACCCGCGAGGCGATCGCGGAACTCGACGCCGCCCGCGCGTACGTCCTCGCGCCGCCCGATGTCGTGAGCGACGACGCGCTGTCGGAACTGGACGTCGAGTGGACCCGCGTCTCGGCGCGGACGCCCCAGGCCCACGCCGTCGAGATCGCGGAGTTCCGCGACGAATCGCGGGACTTCGGCTGGGGGATCCACGAACGCGACAAAGTCGGGTACTACAACTTCGTGCTCGTCAACCCCGACCGACCGGCCCACGCCGTCGCGTCGACGAACCTCCAGTGGGGGAAGGCGGGACCGATCCTGTTCGTCGACGACGACGGCGGTCTGCCGGCGATCACGGAGAACTACGCCTGGCAGACCCAGCCGGCGTGGTTCGCCTCGCCCATGGAGGGGCCGTTCAACCACCTCTTCGTGATGGGATCGACGGAGGCGGTGTCGTGGGTGTCCCAGGGACGCCTCGACTACGCGGTCGAGATCACCCCGTACCGTCACCAGGGCGCCGGCCTCAGCCCGCTCGAATCCGTCGCGGCGGTCTGGGCCGCGATCGCGCTCCTCGGCGCGTCGTTCGTGTTCGCCCACTCGCGCCGCCGCCTCCCGGAGATGAGCGCGTGGACGACGATGTTCTGGCCGCTGGCGACGCTCACGCTCGGCCCGGTCGGCCTGGCGCTGTACTGGACGTCCTATCGCGGTCGGCTGGTCGTCGACACCGAGGGGGGACCGCGGGTCGTCCGGCCCTACTGGCTCCGGGCGGCGACCGCGACGGCGATGGGGATCGGGTTCGCCGCGAGCACGATGGTCGCGACGGGGTTCGTCCTCACGTACGTCGGCATTCCGATGGTCGTCCTCGACGGCCCGCTGTTCTGGCTGGGGAACGCGATGGTGCTGCTCATCCCCATCGTCTACCTCGTCGCCTTCCTCGTCTCCCTGCTCGCCTTCCACGTCCCGATGCTCAGGGAATCACAGGGGCTCGGCCTCGCCGGCGCGACGAAGCGCGGCGCGGCGATCGTCGCCGTGAGCATGACGAGCGTCTCCGTCGGGATGATGGGCGGCATGTGGGTGTTGATGATGCTCAACCTCGAGATGATGCCAGGCGAGGAGGATATCCTCTGGTTCGGGGTGATGGCCGTCGCCACGCTCGTCGGCTTCCTCATCGCCTGGCCGGTGAACGGGTGGCTCGTCCGCCGGAACGTCAAACCGGGTGAGATGCTGTGACCGATCGGAACCGGCGCGCGTTCCTGCGCGACCTCGTCGCGCTTCCGGCCGGCGCGACGCTCGGGGGCGCCGCACTCACCTATCGGGAGGTGCGATCCGGCGGCGGCGAAACCCGGCTGGGACCGGAGACGGCAGATTTCGGCGAATCCACCGTCACGACCATGACGACCCGCCTCGCCGGCGAGAGCGACTACGAGACGGCTGCGGCGATCGCGCAGAACGTCTACACGGCGATCAACGAGCACACCCGGCCGGGGGCGGCGATCCTCGTCAACGACAGCGACCTCGGGGCGGCGCTCCCGGGCGTCGCGATCATCCACCACCCCGTCGACGGCGCCGTTCTGCTGACCGGGCGGGACGAACTGCCGGAGGCGACGCGCGAGGAGATCGAGCGCCTCCACCCCGAAGGCGTCCACGTGGACGGCAACACGCAGGTGTACATCGTCGGCGGCGAGCGCTACGTCAGCGCCGACGTCGAGGCGGCGGTCGAGGGGATGGGCCTGAAGACGAGTCGGATCGGTGGGGAGACGCCGGCGGAAGTCGCGGCCAACGTCGACCAGTACCTCAGCACGATCCACGCGAACCACCGGGATACCACGTTCATCGCCGACGTCGGCGATCCGCGAACGGCGATCCCGGCCCAGTCGTGGAACGCCCACGGCGGCGACGGATTCCTCTACGTCGACGGCGGTCGGATCCCGGCGGTGACGCGCGACCAGCTCGAAGCCCGGTTCGACGAGGCGTACATGTACCTCCTGGGCGACGAGAGTCGGATCGGCCCCGGCGTCGCGAGCGAACTCGCGCGGTTCGGCCACGTCCAGCGGATTCCGCGAGGTTCGGACCCCTACGCGCTGAGCGTCGGCTTCGCCGGGTACAAGGACATCGGCCGGAACCAGGGCTGGGTGTTCGGCGACTGGCCCCGGCGGATCGGCTGGGGCATCGCGGAGAGCGGCCACAACTTCATCTTCGCCAACCCCGAGAACTGGCGGACGGCGCTGCCCGCGTGCGTCGAGAGCCACCGCGGGAAACACGGGCCGATGCTCCTCGTCGAAGCGGATACCGTCCCGGAACCCGTGGCGACGTACCTGTCGAACTACCTCCGTCCCGCCGAGTCCGCTCCGTACGACCGAAAGTACAATCACGGCTGGATCATCGGCCGGCCGGGCCAGGTCGGCGAGGGGGTGCAGGCTCGCCTTCACGCGCTCCTTCAGGAACCGGGTGATGGCGGATGAAACGCCTCGTCGCGACGTTCGACGACGAGGGTGCGGCGACGGACGCGGACCGGGCCGTTCGGGATGCGGGGCTGACGCCGCGGGAGGCGGCCGTCGACGCCCCTTTCCTCGATCCGACGGCGACGATGCCGGAGCGCCGCGGGCTCCTCTGGGGCGGACTCCTCGGCGCCGTCCTCGGGACGTCGATCATGCTCGCGATGGCGGCGAACCTGCTCTGGATCCCCCGTACCAGCCCGGCGATGACCGCCGGGCCGTACATGCTCGGCTTCTTCGGGTTCGGTGTCGGTGCGGCCGTCGGCGGGTTCGTCGGCGGCGCGATCGGCACGTACCGGGAGGTGCCGCGATCCGATCGCCCTCGGCTCGCCGTCGTCGCTCCGGACCAGCGGGCCGACGAGATCGAAGATCTCCTGCGGCGTCACGACGCGCATCGAGTGGAACGCAGCGTCCTCACCCACGACCATCCCCAGCAGCGACGACTGACCGATTCGGACGCCCCGTAGACGGTCGAGCGACCGAAGGAACGGCTCGATCGCGAGCGGACTGTTACCGATCGAACGACTCGTCGACCGTCGCGAGAACGCGTTCGAACCGGTCGCGCACCTCGGTCCCGATCGATTCGAGGGCCGGGTCGTCCGTAATCCCGACGAGCGCCGCCGCGTCGACCGCGCTGACGACCACCGCGCCGCCGTCCCCCTCGTAGACGACGACGTTACACGGGAGCAAGGCGCCGAGTTCGCTGTCCTCCTCCAACCCTTCGTGCGCGAGAGACGGGTTGCAGGCCCCGAGGATCCTGTACTGACGGAAGTCCTCGTCGAGCTTCGCCGCGAACGTCGCCCGGAGGTCGATATCGCTGAGAACGCCGAACTCCTCGTCTTCGAGCGCCCCGATCGTCGTCTCGACCACGTCGTCGAAGTCGGCCCGGACGGAAGTTTGTGTGGTATAGTCCATACAATACACTACTACTCGAATGGGCTTAACATCTCGGGTGAAACGGGCTGCCAGCGGTTGTTCCCGCGCTTGTCCCGCCTCGCGCACCGATCGCCCCGAAACCCACATTTATGCCCGCTACCGTTCTGTGCTCACCCATGACATTCAGCATCTGCGTCCACGAATCCTACGAGGACGAGGATGGGACGACGCAGGATCGGTTCGGCGTGGCGGTCACGACCCGACTCCCGGCCGTCGGCACCCTCTGCCCGTTCGTCAGCGAGAACGGCGCGATCGCGACCCAGAGCCTGGTCAACGTCGACCTCGGCCGGGAGGGCATCGCCTACCTCGACGACGGCCTCGCCGTCGACGACGCGCTCCCCGCGTTGCTCGCCGCGGACGACGGCGCCCCACAGCGCCAGCTCCACGGCGTCGACGACGAGTCCACCTTCGTCTTCTCCGGCGACGACTGTAGCCCGTGGTACGGCCACCTCGCGGGGGATCGGTACACCGTCGCCGGCAACCTCCTCACCGGCGAGTCGGTGATCGAGGCCGTGGCCGAGACCTACGAGGAACAGCGTGACGAGGATCGATCCCTCGCCGAGCGACTGATCGACGCGCTCGCGGCCGGCCACGCCGAAGGCGGCGACAAACGCGAGGACCTGGAGATCCAGAGCGCCGCTCTGCAGGTCGCGGATACCGCCGACTACGCGTTCTTCCCGTCGTACAACGACCTGCGCGTCGACGCCTCCGACCGGCCGGTCGCCGACCTTCGCGAGACGTACGACCTCGCCGTCGAGGGCTACGAGGAACTCATGGACCGCTACGCGGCGGCCTACGAGGCGGATTCGCTGGAGGAGTCGGCGACCTGAGCGCGGTGGCGGTCCAGCCCGTCCGCGGCCACCGCTCAGCCTCTTCCGGTCGTCTGCGGCTCACCCGCTGAACGTGTAGAGATCGTCGCCGACGAAGTGCAGCGAGTCGATCACTTTTCCCGAGTCGCCGAGCAGGTCGTCGCCGTCGACGCGCGATCGCCCGATCGCCAGCACCTTCTCGTGAGACTCCTCGGCGACCAGGACGAGGTCGCCCGCGGAGATATCGCCGCGCACGTCGGCGATGCCGGGACGCATCACGTCGGCGCCGTCGCTCACGAAGGAGACGGCGCCGGCGTCGACGATGACCAGCCGGTCGGTCGGGTCGGTTGCGTTCGCCCCGCGAACGGTCAGAAACGGTTCCTCGTCGAAGTACGCGACCAGCGGCTCGCCGTCGACGAGGACGACCTCCCAGTCCGCGTCCTCGAATGCCACCCGTTCGTAGGCGTCGCCGTCGAGATCGACCCCGAGTTGCTCCCCGACCGCCGTCTCGACCGCCGCGACGTCGTCGCTGCGGAGGTGGTGACGCGATTTCACCTGCATACCGCCCCTTGCGGACGCGTCCATTTAACCGTAGTTGTACGGACCGATCGCCGTCCGATACGACGGTGGGTCGTCCGTGACTACCCGCGACCGGCGGCCAACTCGGTATCTCGGCGGTCCTCCGGGCAAACCACTACCCCGACGGTCGTGGTAGGGGACGACCCGACCGAATGGCTACCGAATACGTCTTCATCAGCGACCTGCACCTCGGCGGCGAGGGCGAACTCTCCGCGTTCGACTGCGAGGCGGAACTTCTGGACTTCCTCGCCGAACTGGAACGGGTCGGCGGCGACGTCGAGTTGATCGTCAACGGCGACGCGTTCGGGCTCTGGGAGTACGGCGAGCTGACCGGGCCGGCGGCGCTCGATCGGGTGATCGCGGAACACCCCCGCCTGTTCGAGCAGTTTCGCGCGACCGGGGCCGCGATCGACGTCACGCTGATCCCGGGCAACCACGACTACGACCTGGCGTGTTACCCCTCGCTGGTGGACCGCCTCGCGGAGTACAACCTCTCGCTCGAGCCGGCCGTCTCGATCACGCGCGAGGTGGGCGAGGCGACGATCTGGATCGAGCACGGCCAGCAACGCGACGCGAACAATCGGCTGCCGGACTGGGGCAACCCGCACGCGCTGCCGGTCGGTTACTTCGTCGTCCGGCGGATCGTCGACGCGGCCGGCGAGTACGCGTCTCGCGCCAGCGGCAACTGGCTGCGCGACGTCCAGTCCGTCGCCCCGATGGAGGAGGTGCCCCGGTGGCTCTTCTCGAACTACTTCTATCGCGAGATGAGCCCGATCCTCCGCGCCGTCGTCGTCCCGCTGCTGCTGTTTTTCAACCTCACGCTGTTGTACCTCGCCGGGACTATCCTGGAAACCGTCGGCGTCGTTCCGCGGTGGGTCTTCACCGACAATCCGGTGGTTCACGCGCTCGGCATCGCCGACATCGTCCTCGAACTCGTCGTCGCGATCAACCTCGTGATCGTCGCCGTCTTGCTGTTGCTCGCGATTCCGCTGTGGCTCTTCAGACGCGATCTCCGGCGGACGTTCTCGCGGTTCGGCGTCGTGCTCTCGGGGGTGCGCGTCGGCCAGGGCGACGAACCGTTCCTCGACGCCGCGAGAGCCGTCTTCGAGAGCCGCTCCGACGTGGCGATCTTCGTCTACGGCCACACCCACCGCGCCTCGCTCACCAGGTGGGGCGATCGCGTCGTGGTCAACACCGGAACCTGGTTGAAGAAACTCCAGCACGTCGAGACGCGCTTTTCACGCCTGCCGGGGATCTACTACCCCACCTTCCGACTCTCGACGTTCAGGATCTACGCCGAGGGAGAGCGACTCGTCGTCGCGTACGAGGCGATCCCCACGGACCGATCG
This sequence comes from Halovivax limisalsi, assembly GCF_023093535.1. NCBI lineage: Archaea > Methanobacteriati > Methanobacteriota > Halobacteria > Halobacteriales > Natrialbaceae > Halovivax > Halovivax limisalsi. Next base: position 3,519,082 of record NZ_CP095757.1, on the reverse strand, counting down.
ACCGACCTGACGTGGTTTCAGCGCCTGGTTGCGCGTCGACCGCCGACCGAGGAGCCGATCCCCGCACGGACGGAAATCGATCCCGACGGCGAACTCGTCCTTCCCGACGAACCGGCCGATAGAAACGACGACGAGCGGTCGTGAGGCGGCGCCGGGAACCGCCCCTCGGGATCAGAGATCGGTCCGATCGAACCGCCAGTAGCCGAGCAGGGGGACGAGGACGATCCAGCCGAGAACGACGGCGAGCGCGAAGCTGGGGCCGGCGCCGTCGGCGCCCATCGCGAGGTTGCGACCGACCGACGGGGACGCCATCGCGGCGAAGAGTTCACCACTCGCGACGCTCGGCGAGAGCGTCGCGACGTACTCGCTCCACCACGGCGGCGACGGTGGGCGGCTGAAACCGTTGAGGACGTACGCGACGCCGCCCGGAACCGCCCGCCAGGCCAACACGAACAGGAAGAACCCGCCGAAGGCGGCCGCGGAGGCCCACGAGGGCGAGCGGACGCCGGCCGAAATCGCGATCCCCATCGCCACGTAGGTCAACGCGAGGACGAGCGCGACGACGAGGTACGAGAGGTACGCCGCGGCGGGAATCCCGGCCCCCAGCAGGAAGGCGACGGCGCCGCTCGCCCAGAGCCCGGCGAGGACGACGATCGAAACGGCGACGAACCGACCGACGTAGCCGCCCAGGACGACGTCGCGCCGGTGGTGGGGAAAGCCGAGCTGGAGCTCGAGTTGCCCGTTGTGGCGACGCTTGACGACCGTCTCGTAGGACAGCATGAGCGCGACGATCGGCACGATGAACGAGCCGATCATCCCCAGCAGCGTGATCAGGCCGGTCGGGTCGGTGCGCCCCGCGTTCGTCCCGTCGGCGTAGAAGTACCCGATGACGCCGAAGAGGAGGGCGAAGAGGATCGTCATCCAGTGCAGCTGTCGGTTCCGGCGGAGGTCGCCGAGTTCCTTGCGAGCGATCAGCGTCCAGCTCATCGCTCGCCCTCCGTGTAGGAGACGAAGAGGTCCTCGAGCGAGGTCTGATCGGTGCTGAAGTCACGGATCGTGAGACCGACCTCGCGGAGGTCGTCGAGGACGGCCAGTTTCGCCTCGGGGCGGCAGGTGACGACGAGTTCCTCGCCGCGCAGCGTCGCGTCGGTGACGCCATCGATGGATTCGGCGACCGCCACTGGATCGACGACGGCCCGCTGGCCCGGTCCGACGGCGTCGGAATCGCCGGCACGGTTACCGGTCCCGGTCGACTCGGGATCGAGGGTCACGGTCAACTCGCCGGCGGCCCCGACGCCCTCGCGGAGCCCGTCGATCGTGTCGACGGTCAGCAACCGTCCCTGATTCAGGATACCGACGCGGTCGGCGACGGCCTCGACCTGTTCTAAGATGTGACTCGAGAAGAAGACCGTCGCGCCGCGGTCGCGCTCCTCGCGGACGATCTCGCGCATCCGTCGGACACCGTGGGGATCGAGCCCCGTGGAGGGTTCGTCGAGGATCAACAGATCGGGGTCGTTGACGAGGGCCATCGCGAGGGTGAGCCGCTGGGCCATGCCCTTCGAGTAGCCGGAGGCGAGGCGATCGGCGGCGTGGGCGACGCCGACCCGTTCGAGTAACTCGTCCGGGTCGTCGTCGGCGGCGTTCGCCTCGATGGCGTACTCGACGTGCTGGCGGCCGGTCATCGTCTCGAACGGCGCGACGCCTTCCGGGAGGACGCCGGTCCGTCGGCGGACGGCGACCGGCTCGCTCGCGACGTCGTGGCCGAGGACCTCGACGCGGCCGTCGGTCGGGTGCGTGTAGCGCAGGACGATGTCGATCGTCGTCGACTTGCCGGCGCCGTTGGGCCCCAGAAAGCCGAACACCTCGCCGCGTTCGACGGTGAGGTCGATGCCGCTGAGGGCGGCGACGCCGCGATAGGCTTTGGTGACGCCGCGGAGGGAGATTGCGGCCATACTCCTGGCTTCGTCGGGGCGAGCGTAAACGTTCTCATTTCCGAACGCTTTCATTTTTCGCCCGTTCGATCGCATCGATCCGTCCGGTCCGACACGACTTTCACTCGTTCGGCCCAAGAGGGTGTCATGACCGACGACGCAGCGGCCGGCGAGGAGGCGGCCGCGGACGACGCAGACGTCGCGGCGACCGAAGAGGCGGCCAGGGACGACGACGCCTCGCCCGCGGACGATGCAGACGCCGCGACAGCCGACGAGGCTTCCGAGGAGGCCGCCCAGGCCGAAGCCGGCACGGCCGAGGGCCAGGGCCCCGTTCTGATCGACGAGGAACTCGCTCGCCACCTCGAGAACAAACGCGAGGAGCTCTTCGAGAAGTTCGAAATCCGGGACGAGTTTCCCGACGCGGTGCTCGCGGAAGCCGAGGACCTATCCGGCGACGTCCAGCTGGATATCGACGAGGCGATCGACGAGCGCCGCGATCTGCGCGACCTGACGACGTGGACGACGGACCCGATCGACGCCCAGGACTTCGACGACGCCATCTCCGTCGAAGCGCGCGACGACGAGTACGTCCTCTGGGTTCACATCGCCGACGTGACCCACTACGTCAACCCCGAGACGGCGATGTGGGACGAAGCCGTCGAGCGCGGGAACACGGTCTACCTGCCGGGTTACACCATCCACATGCTGCCGCCGATCCTGGCCGAGTCGGTCTGCTCGCTCGTCCCGAACGAGGAGCGCTTCGCCCACACCGTCGAGATGCACCTCGACAAGGAGGACCTGGGTTACGAGTCGATCGACATCTACAAGTCCGTCATCGAATCCGACGAGCGCCTCACCTACAGCCAGGCCGAGAACCGCCTCGACGATCCCGACGCCCCGCTGCACGAGGAGAACGCGCTGGTCTACGACCTCGCCGACCGGATGCACGAACAGCGCAAGGAGGACGGCTCGCTGGTGCTCAACCCCTCGCGCGACCGCGCCCACACCATCATCGAGGAGTGCATGCTGAAGGCCAACAAGGCCGTCACGCACGAACTCATGTGGAACCGCGGCGTCGAGGCGATGTACCGCGTCCACCCCCAGCCCAGCCCCGACGAGTGGTCGAAGGCCCTCCAGGAGATTCAGGATCTAGACGGCGTCTCGATCCCCGGCGACAAGTGGGACGACCCGCGAATGGCCGTCAACGCCACCCTGGAGGAGGCGCCCGGCCGCCAGCTCGATAAGATCCAGTGGGCCGTGATGAAGGTGATGCCCCGCGCGAGGTACATGAACGATCCCTTCGGCGGCCACCACGCGCTCAACTTCGAGATCTACGGCCACTTCACCAGCCCCATTCGGCGTCTCTCGGACCTGATCAACCACTGGATCGTCTACCAGAACGACGTTCCGGAGAACCTCGTCGCGCTCTGTGACCGCGCCAGCGACAAGCAGAAAGACGCCGAACAGTGCGAGCGCGAGTACAAGCAGTTCCTCCAGGAGGTCGGCCTGGACCCGATGGCCGTGAACAATCGAGGCATCGAGGTCGTCGATTCCGAGGACGCGGAGACGACGATCTGATCGGTTCCTCGTCGTCGCGGGACCGTGGACGAGGAAAGTAATTCCAGGATAGGCCTGTCTCCATTGTAGGGATAGCTTAGTTCCCGTGTCGTCGTTCCCCGATAGTTTGCACCGGTTCTTGCGTTCACCGTCGTCCACGATTCCTCACCAGTCGTCGGTTACTCAGATAGGTCTGCATCGACGGTGAGCCACCATATTCCGACAGTTCCACGCGCTGGGTTCTATTCCGGTTGGTCAACGGGTGACGCTGACAGGTCCTGGTGCAATCGCCGGAACCGCTTTACGCACGGCTAGTTCTAAGGTGTGTATGTCGTCATCGGGCCCTTCGGGAGACGACTACGAGGAAGCTCTCGCCGTCTTCGACGAACGCGATGATCCGACCGAACCCCTCACGACACCAGAGGTAGCAGGCTCGCTCGATACGGCCCGACGAACCGTCTACAATTGCTTAGAAGAACTGGTACGCCGCGGTGAGCTGAAGTCCAAGGAAGCTGGTACCGATGCTCGGGTTTGGTGGCGACCGCGCCCGGACGGAGAGGCGAACGGGAGGTCGGAGGCCGGGATTACCGAATCGACTGTCCGCCAACTGTTCGAGTCCGTTCCCGACCCCTATCTGATCGTACAACCGAACGACTACGAGATTGTGGCCGTCAGCGACGCGTATCTGGAGGCGACCATGACCGAGCGGGAGACGATCCTCGGCCAGACACTGTTCGAGGTCTTTCCCGCCGATCCCGCCGATCCGGACCCAGAGGGCGTCCCCCAACTGCGGCACTCGCTTCGCCGGGTCAAAGAGCTGCGCGAGGAAGACGTCATGCCAGTGACGCACTATCCGGTGCCGGACCAGGACGCAACTGAGGGTGCGTTCGAGGACCGGTGGTGGAGCCCGGTCAATACGCCTCTCTTCGACTCGAACGGAACCCTCTCGTACATCATCCACCACGTGCAGGATGTCACGCCCCTTGTCAACACCATGCTAGAAGATGGAACGGACCCGACCGAGGGTCTCGACGTCGACGAGTCTCACCTCACGGCGGACATGCTTCTCAAGAGTCAGAAACTCTACGAAGCGCGAGAGGAGGCGTACAAGCTGGCACACCAGCAACAGGCCGTCGCCGACCTCGGAAAGTTCGCCCTCGAAACGGACGACCTCGACGCCCTCATGAACGAGGCCGTCCGTAACGTTGCCGACGTCCTTGATGCCGAGTACTGTAAGGTGCTGGACCTCGACACCGACGCCGAGGCGCTCTTGCTCCGGCAGGGAGTCGGTTGGGACGAGGGCATCGTCGGAGATGCGACCGTCTCCGCTGTCGAAGCCGAGTCCCAAGCCGCGTACACCTTGGAGACCAACCAGCCCATCGTCGTCGAGGATTTAGCGACGGAGACGCGGTTCAGCGGGCCGGCTTTGTTAACGGATCACGACGTGCGGAGCGGCATCAGTACGGTCATCGGCCCATTCGACAACCCGTGGGGCATCCTCGGCGTGCACGATACGGAGCCACGGGAGTTCAGCGAGGAGGACGTCTCCTTCGTCGTGAGCGTGGCGAACATCCTTGCGGAGGCGATCGAGCACGAGCAGTACGAGTCCAGGCTCGAACGGTTAGTCGGCGAGCTGGAGGAGTCAAACGAGCGTTTGGAACAGTTCGCATACGCGGCCTCCCATGACCTCCAGGAGCCCCTGCGGATGGTGTCGAGTTACCTCCAACTCATCGAATGCCGATACGGGGACAATCTGAATGACGAGGCGCAGGAGTTTCTCGATTTTGCGGTGGACGGGGCCGACCGGATGCGAGAGATGATCGATGGTTTGCTGCAGTACTCCCGCGTGGAGACGGAGGGTGTCCCTCTGGAGCCAGTAGCCCTCAATGATGTGATTGCGGATGTCCAGCAGGACTTGGGCGTCCAGATAAGCGAGAGCAACGCCGACATCGAGGTCGAGGAGTTACCCCGGGTCATGGGGGATGGCAGCCAGCTGCGACATGTATTCCAGAACTTGCTGTCGAACGCGTTGCAGTACAGCGGAGACGACTCGCCGCGGGTGCACATCGCAGCCGAACGGAACGGTCAGGAGTGGCTCGTGTCCGTCGAGGACGAGGGGGTCGGAATCGAGCCGGCTGACCAGGATCGGGTATTCGAGGTGTTTCAGCGATTGCAGCCCCGGGACGACAGCGGCGGGTCGGGCATCGGGCTGGCGCTGTGCGACCGGATCGTCGAGCGCCACGGCGGGGACATCTGGGTCGAGTCCGAACCCGGCGAGGGCGCGACGTTCTTATTCACGCTCCCTGCGGTATCGGATTCGACTGGTTGATTCTCGCAACCTCAGGACAGATTGCTGATAGTGTCGGAACCGCGGTACAAGATTCAGTTTTCGGCACGAAACTGGGGTCCGCGAATCGATGGTCAGTTGCACTGAGCGGTGGGTGCTTCTCCTGTACTGACCGACCCTTCGGTGCACGGTGAGCTTCGGTCACCCATCGATGCGCGCTCACGCGTTCCGCGTTCGATCGACGAACCCGATCGCGAACGGCGAGCGCGACCGGGTCGCGTTCGCGACTGGAAGCGTTGGTGCCCGCGTCGCATCCGTCGGCTGGAAGCGATCGCGCACGCATCCCGATCGAGCCGAGGCCACGACCGCCCCGGTCGGCGATACGTCGCGTCCCGAATGGCCGCCCTCGGCGGTCGACACCCTGCGGTGGGGCAACTCCCGCCAATCCACCGTTCGACGGTGACACCGCTGTCGAGGCCGACCCCACGCCGAGAACGGCGTCGAAACGCGACGCTACCGAGACCGAGCGAGTGAGCGCTCTGCGAGACGTTTATATCTCGCGGGGCGGTACGGAATCATGGCTTCGTCCCAATCGGGCGGAAGCCACCGTCTCGGGTGCTGGTACACCCGGGACATTTTTGAGCGGGAACGAAGTTCCCGCGATGCTCGAAAGAGTCAGTGACTCTTTCGTTGTCGCGCACGTCCCCCGGCGACGACCGATGGAGACGACGACTTCCGGATCGGCTACGCGCAGTAGTGACTTATATCTAACTCTAATGGGACGAATTTTGGAGCTTCTGGTCCATCAGAGCGGGTTTTAGAATCGTTCTCCGACGGCCGGGTGGTGTTCAGATTGTGCCCAGAAGATCGGAAGCCGGCCGAAACTCTCGAAGAATCGAATGCGAGCCCCTCCGTAGGAAGAACGCTCGCATTTCCGGCCCGGCCGTTCCGAACGAGTCGAAGCAATTGCTCTTCCGGAAGCCGGTCCGGTCCCTGCTATTGACGGCGACCCTAGGGGACTGTCGTGGCCGTTCACGGGGGCATTCTTAACCGTCGACTGTGTGGGCAGCGGTATCGATGTATCTGGTTACGTTTCGCCTCGATCCGGGGGAGTACGACGACGAGTTCCACCAGTTGAACGACGCGATTCAGGCGGTCGCTGAGGAGACGGACGGCTATCGCGGAAAGCGTACGTGGAACCATCCCGAAAACGACGAGGTGCTGGTCGTCTACTACTGGGAGTCACTCGACGCGCTCGAGTCGTTCGGGGCGGATCCGGACCACGAACGTGCAAAACAGCGGTGGACGGAGTGGTACGACGCGTACGAGGTTACCATTACGGAAGTCGTCGAGACGTACGGGAGCGGCTTCGGTGACGATGCGAGCCCGCCCGCGTGAGATCACCACCGGTTTGAGTAGCGGAGTCCGATCGCTGATACCGAGTACCTCCTGCATCGGCATCGCCCGACCGAACGTTCCCGTTTCTGCAAGGTACGGCCGCTACAGTACTTGATCGAGCAATTATCTACGTGCGGCGGTCGGGCCCACCGATTTCAGCGATCCGGCGCCAGAATAGCTATCACTTCCTCCGCTTGAATGTGAGGCGGAGTAGACCGATGGCGGAGAACGCTACGAGACGAAACAAGGAGTTGATTCGCGAGTACTACGCGGCGTGGGACGCCGGCGATCCGGACGCGATCGCGGCGTTCTTCGCGGACGATTTCTCTACGACGTACACCGATTGGATGGGTGAGGAAGTCCGGGTGGCCCCCGCGGATGTCCACGACTGGATTGCCGGGTGGCTGGACAGCATGGCCGAAATGACCCATCAGATCCACGAACTGGTGGCCGAAGGTGACCAAGTGGTCGCCAACGTCACGTACCGGGCCATCCACGACGGGACGATACACGGAATCGAACCGACCGGGAACACCGTCGAGGTCGAGGAGTACCTCAGGTTCCGCCTCGAGAACGGTACCATCGTCGAGCTCGATTGGGTGAGCGATGACCTATCTCTCTTGACACAGCTAGGGCTCACCCTCCCGATCGAGGCGTAACTCTCGCCCGCGACACCTCGATGATCCCGACCCGAGCGATCACTGAAATCGAACCGGTTGCGGTACCGCCGGGCGTACCGCGAGTTCGAGCCTACTCGCGCTACTGGATTCGCCCGCCGTATTCAGCACGACTCTGACAACGGCATCGGACGCTCGTGGAACGGCGACGATTGTTGGGTGGAGGCGTTACTGGTGAATCCCTGTACTGAGCGGACGATGCACGTAGGAGTGGATCGAAGAGTGGCTTCCGCGTTCGATTGCCGAACCGATCTCGAACGGCGAACGCGATCGGGACTCACTCTCGCAGATCGGCGTCGGAAATCGGTGGTGAGGGCGCTCACTCCCACCGAACGGTCGCGTTGTCGGCGATAATCGCGTCACTCGAAAGAATGGCGTCCGTCTCGAGTCGTTCGTGAGTGGAAACGATCATCGCGTCGTGAATCGACAATTCCGGGACCCGCGGGGCCAGTACCGGCAGTTCGTCACTCCCGTGATCGACGACGGTGAGTGGGAGATTAGTCTCGAGCTGGTCGACGATCGTTGTGGCATCGGCTCCGATCGGGACCCCCGCGATTTCGTCGCGTTTGTGAATGCGATACAGCGATTCGATCGCGGCGATCGTCGGCAGATAGAGCGTGGCGTCGCCGGCTTCCGCTCGACGAAAAATCTCGTCAACATTCGGCGGAAGACTGTCGACGAGATACCGGATAAACGCGACCGCATCGACGGTGTACCGACTCATTCGGTCCACTCACCGTCGCGTCGGTCCCGGATCTCCTCGGCAAGGGTCTCGGCTACTGCTTCGCGTTCCTCCGGCGTTGCGTCGTCGGGAACGAGCATTCCACGACCGCTCGAGGGTTCCCGCTTTTTCAGTACGATCCCGTCGTCCGTTTCCTTCCAGACGACCTGATCGCCGGGCTCGATATCGAACTTCTCACGGAGTGACTGGGGTATCGTCGCCTGCCCCTTCTGACTGACGCGAGTCGTCTCGGCCATGTGTGGTATTACTGCCTGTAAAACTTAACGCTTACTCCGTTACACGGCGATGGAACGCCACTACAACCCCTTCTCGTACAGGTACTCCCACACCGCGTCGTCGCCGAGCACGCTCTCCTGCTCGCCCACCCGCTCGAATTCGGTCGCCTCGTAGAAGGAGACGCCGACGTCGTTGTCGGCGAGTACCTCGAGCCACAGCGTCTCGAAGTGCTCGCGGAGGTCGCGCTCGACTCGTTCGAGCAGGCGGCTCCCGACGCCGTCGCCCCAGACGCCCGGTCGCGCGTAGATCCGCGAGAGCTTCGCCGTCGCCTCCAGGTTCGGATGGGGACCGGCGTGCGCGAAGCCGACGACGGCCGACTCGGCGCCGGTCGACTCGCCGCGGTTCGCGCCGAATCGCTCGTTATCGACCCCATCGGATCGCGCGGAGTCGCTATCGGCCGCCGAATCCGCCCGCTCGCAGACGAGGAACGTCGCGTCGGCGCGACCGGCGGCGTCCGCGATGTCGTCGGCGAGCGAGTCGAGCGCGTACCACCGATCGATCGTCCGATCGACCGTTTCGGCGCCGACGATATCGTCGTAGGCCGCGTGCCAGCTCTCGCGGGCGACGTGCTGGATCGTCGCCGCGTCATCCGGCCGAGCGTCGCGGACGGTCCCGCCCATACGACGAAGTCAGCGAGGCCGGCCAAAAAGGTTCGTTCGTCGGATTCTGGCGGTGCGTTCGGTGGTAGTGGGGTGCTGGTTCGAGAAGAAGATCGCGTGTTCGACGGTCGGCGACCGCGCTCGGTCGCTTCCCCCGAATTATCGAATCCGCGCGCCGATCGCACCGATGAGGCCGAGCAGGGCGGCGATCGGTCCGAAGCCTGGTAGCGCGTCGCCACCGGGTACCGCGCCGTCGTCGCCGTCCGACCCGTCGTCGGTCGACGATCCGTCGTCGTTGCCGTCATCGCTCGAACCGTCGGTACCGTCGTCGCCGGTCGATCCGTCGTCGCCATCACCGTCGGCGTCCGCGCCGGACATCGTCATCGTTCGCTCGGAGAAGTGATCGATCGCGACGGCGACCGTCGCCTTGGCCTCGGTCTGCGAGGTGACCATATAGCGCGGTTCCTCGCCGGCCGCGCCGGCTTCGAGTTCGGACATCGAACTGGCTTCGGCGGCCGCCTCGCCGTCGACGGCGACCGAGAGGTCCTCGAACGAGCCGACGGCCGCCTCGGAGACGGACGTCAGGACGATCGTCCCCTCGCTGACCGAGCGATCGATGGTGACCTCGACGCGGTTCTGCGCTTCGGTGCTGACCTCGGTCGAGGTCTCCTCGCTGTACGTGACCGCTTCGCTCGCGATCCCCTCCGCGCGCTCCTCGACGTGGAGCTCGACCGCGGCCGAACCGTCCGCGATCAGTCGCTCTTCGGCTTTCGCCCGCTCGTCGCGCTCGCCGTCGGCGTACGAGCGGAAGACGAGCGACGCCTCGCCAGAGAGCTCCGCCGAGACGTTCCCCTCGTCGTTGACGGTCACGTCGCCGTCGCCCACGACCACGAACGCGCCCGTGCGATCGCCGCTGTCGACGACCACCGCGTCGCCGTCGGCCGTCGCGGAGGCGTCGCCCGCGAGCCGGGCCTCGACGACCTGCGAGTCGCCGCCCGCCTTGATCACGAGCTGGCCGCGTTCGGTGTCGTGCGCGGAGAGTTCGGCGCCGCTCTCGGCCGTGATCGTCGCGCTGGTGTCGGTTTCGGCGGCCAGCGAGAGCCCGGCACCGTCGACGTTCACGACGGCGCCGAGCCCGACGCCGGCGCCGAGGCCGGCGCTGGATTTGGACTGGACGCGCACCTCGTCGAACGTCGTCTCGCCGTCGACGCTGACGTCCGCGAGCGCGTTGCCGTCGACCGCGAAGTCGACGTGGGCGCCGGTGTAGCCCTCGCTATTCGAGTCTTGTGCCGATACGACGGGTCCCGGGACGGCCATCGCGAACAGGCTCGTCACCAGGAGGAGGCTGCATACGGCGGCAGTACTGCGGGTCATTGCACTCGATGAATGCAAAGCGCGATAAAAACCCCTTCTGGCAAATCCGTCAAAACGTCGCGTCGATCGGTCGTCGGCTCGCCAGTCGTCGAGCGGTTACCGCGAGATGCGACTGGTTCCGTTCGCCGCGACGACGGCCTCGACCTCGTCCATCGTGACGCGCGCGACGTCGCCCGGAATCGTCCGCTTGAGGGCGGCCGTCGCCGCGGCGAACTCGAGGGCGCGGGGAACGTCGTCGCCGGTCAACCGGCGGGCGAGGAAGGCGCCGGCGAACGCGTCGCCGGCGCCGACGGGTTCGCTCGCGTCCGTCTCGAAGGCGTCCTGGTCGTGGACGACGCTGTCGTGCCAGGCGAGGGCGCCCTGCTCGCCGCGGGTGACGACGACGGTCGTGAAGTCGAACTGCGAGGCGAGCTTGTGCGCGAGCTGGCGGTGATCGCCTTCGAACCCGAAGACGGTCTTCGCGTCGCGGGCGGCGATGATCAGGACGTCGACGCCCGGGAACAGGCCGGTCAGGACGTCCTGTGCCTCTTTGGGCGACCAGAGCTTCTCGCGGTAGTTGACGTCGAAGGCCGTCCGCGTGCCAGCCGAGCGGGCGGTCTGGAGCAGCTGCTTCGTCGTCTCGCGCAGCGTCGGCGACAGCGCCGGGGTGATCCCCGAGGTGAAGAACAGTCGGCCGTCGCGCACGCGATCGAGCGGGAGTTCGTCCGCGCTCGCGCTCGTGATCGCGCTGTCCGACCGGTCGTAGTGGATCTTCGAACCCCGCGGTTTGCCCGCGGTCTCGACGTAGTAGGTCCCGACGCGCCCGTCGCGACTCCAGGTCACGTCGGTCTCGATGCCGCACTGGTGGAGGTCGCCGACGATACGCCGGCCGAGCGGCGTTCGCGGCAGCTTCGACAGCCAGGTCGTGACGGCGCCGAGTCGATCGGCGGCGACGGCGACGTTGCTCTCGGAGCCGCCGACGTGGATGTCCAGCGACGAGGCCGTTTCGAGCCGTTCCGTTCCCGGCGGCGAGAGGCGAAGCATCGTCTCGCCGAAGGCGACGAGGTCGCTCATCGCACCCTCCGTTGCGGTCGGTCGGTCACTGGCGCGCACTGGCGGATCATAGGCTGGGTAGGGACCGGACGTCCCATAAGTGGTGGCGGTACCTGACAGCGGCCGACGAGTAGATAGCACTCCCTGCACCGTTTCAACGCGTCCTTTCAGGATCGTTGATGTGTCGATCTCGGTCACAATCGACCCGGCGAACCGCCAGTCCGTCCGGGTGACGACCCGAGCCCGGTCAGGCGCACCGGCGGGCCATTCGAGCCTGCTCAGGCATCCGGCAGAGACGATTCGAGGACCGTCCCGGCCGCGTCGGTCGCCGGAGCCGGTTTCGCCGTCACTTCGTAGCCGACGTCCGATACCAGCGACAGGCTGGTCTCGACGTGGTCCGTCCGTGACGGGATGCTGACGCGTCCGCCGGCGACGGCCAGCCAGACCACCAGCTGGTCCCCGAGGTGCGCGTCGACGGGGGACGCGTGATCGAGGCTTCGCTCCGCCGCCTCGGCGGCGTTCGCGCCGACCCGCTCGGCGGGCGTCCCGCGCTCCCCGAGCGCGCTGGCGCCGCAGATCGCGTTCTCGTAGTCGAGGCGCGCGACGACGGCCGAGCCGGGCGAGTCGCTCGCCGCCGTCGTCACGACGCGTTCGGCGAGTGCGCCCCGCTGGTCGTCCGAGCCGGGGCGTGCGTCGTCCCCGCCCAGTTCGACCGGGCCGAGCCGGTCGAGAAAGCCCTCGATCTGTCTGTCGGCCACGTCGCGATCGGCGAGCGAGGCGGATTCCGTGGAGTACAGCCGTACGGCCTGGAGCGGTCCGCGATCCACGAGGTCGAGCGGCGTCATCGTCGACGGCGCGAGGCGGAGGGTGGCCCGACCGCCGCCGGCGGGGTAGAACCCGCGCCGATCGACCTCGACGACGGCCTGCAGCCCGGCGCGTCGCAGCAGCGGCAGTTTGACGCGGCGCAGGTAGTCCAGCGGCGGCGACCACTTGACGTCCGTCCCGCCGGTTGCCGTCACGGTGAGCGGCTCCTCGAGGCGCGTCGCCAGCGGCGAGATCGCGTCGAAGAGTAACGTCGTGCTCCCGGCCGTCCCGATGTCGACCGCGTAGTGGCCGCCGGGGATGGTGGCCGACGGCGCGTCGTCTTCCTCGGACGGATCTGGATCGAACTGCACCGTCTCGCTGCCCGTCTCGGCACCCGAGACCGTCGCGTCGCAGATCGACGCCATCGTCTCGACGACGGCCAGGTGCTGGGGGCGCACGCCCGGCATCGAGCGATCGCCGCGGACGTTCTCGATCCGAACCGCCCGGCCGTCGAGTGCGGCCAGCGTCAGCGCCGAGCGGAGGAACTGCCCGCCCGCGTCGGCGCCGTCGAGTTCGAGCATACCGGACGTTGGCGGGCCGACGGCTTTGGTGTGTGGATTCGACCCGGGTTGGATGCAACCGCCGCCGGTGTGAATCCGCCGAAGACTAATCGTGATCGCGGTCGCACCTGACAGATATGGATCGACCGACCCCCACTGCGTGGACCTCCATCGCGTCGACAGCCGCCGTGGCGACAGCAAACGGCCTCACCACGTCGCATTCCTATCGCCCCAGACCGACGGGTGGTGATCGATGAGCGACGATCCGGTCGACGACGAGGCGCCGGAGGGCACCGCGTCGAACACGCGGACGGATGCCGGATCTGACGCGCCGCCGGCCGAGACCGACGTGGTCGTCGTCGGCGGCGGGGTCATGGGAACGGCGACCGCGTTCTTCCTCGCCCGCGAGACCGATCGCGACGTCACGCTGCTCGAACGCGATCGCCTCGCGGCGGGCTCGACCGGCGACTCCTCGGCCATCCTGCGTCACCACTACGGCGACCAGGCGATCTACACGGACATGGCCTGGTGGAGCCACGAGTTCTACCGCTCGTTCGACGACGAGACGGGCGCCTCGATCCTCCACGAGGACGCCCCGCTCGTCCGCTTCGCAGACGCGGGAACGCCCGGCGGCGAGTACGCGACGGCGGGCTACGACGTCCTCGACGCCCGCGACATCCCCGTTTCGAGACACGAAGGCGACGCCCTCCGGGAGCGATACCCCATGTACGAGGGCGCGGACGCGTTCGACTTCGCCGTCAGCGATGACGCGGCGGGCTACTCGGACGGCTCCGACGCCGCGCTGGGCTTCGCCCGCGGCGCGACCGATCTGGGCGCGGGGATCCACACCGGCGTTTCCGTCGAGTCGATCGAGACGACCGACGCCGATCCCACCGCGGGAAGGGATCCCGGCCGCGTCGCCGCCGTCGAGACTGATGCCGGGCGGATTGCGTGCGATCAGGTCGTCGTCGCGGCGGGACCGTGGACGCCCGAACTCGCCGCGACCGTCGGCGTCGACATCCCGATCACGCCCGTCAGAGAACAGATCATCTTGCTCGACCCGCCCGCCGAGTACGCCGCGGACTATCCGGAATTGACACCGACGATGAGCCTCCCCGGCGGCGAGTGGTACGTCCGACCGGACGTCGGCGGCGGGATCCTCGTCGCCACGCACCGCCACGCCGAGGAGGCGGACCCCGACGACTACGAGAATACGCCCGACGAGGAGACGGTTCTCGAACTCGTCGACGCGATGACCGAGCACGTTCCGGGCCTGGCCGATGCGGGCATCAAAGGATCTTACTGCGGGGTCTACTCGACGACGCCGGACCACGATTTCGTCATCGACGAGGCGGGCCCCGAGGGCTGTTACTGGTGCTGTGGCTTCTCCGGACACGGATTCAAACACGGCCCCGCCGTGGGGAAGCTCGCGGCGGCGCTCGTGCGGGGCGAGTCGCCGACCCTCGGCGAGACCCGGATCGACGTCGAGTACTTCTCGCTCGATCGGTTCGCGGACGACCCGGCCGGCAACGGCCGCCCGGACGATTACCTCTGAGAGCGATCGCTCGTGGGCGCCGTCCGAACGTCGCCCGATGCTCGCAATAGCGGCGCTCGCCGCTCACATCCGTTCGAGGTCGTCGATTTCTCCCTCGCTCCAGTCGTAGTAGTACCGGTCGACCGAGCGCAGCGTCTCCACGCACTCGTTGTATGCGCGGCGGGCGTCGTCGGCGAGCGGATCGTTCGGATTCGCCTCGATCCACCGCCGCAGGTCGGCCAGCGCCCGCGGGGAGTAGGTGTCGATGCGGTCCTGCTCGGACAGGAGGTCGACTTTCCGTTCCTCCTGGCGGAGCGTCCGGACGAGCGCCCACGCGGCGACGCCCCAGAAGGCGGTGAGCGTGAAAGCGAGGGTACCGAGGACGGCCGGCGTGAGCGCCATCACTCCGCACCTCCGGTGACGCCGGGCTCCGGTTTCGAGCCGTTTCGCCCCTCGACGTACCACATGAGGAGGTAACTGAGAACCGGGAACGTGACGAGGACGATCATGCCGCCGATCATCTCGGGCGAGCCGCGCTCCTCCCAGGCGAAGTAGGCGACGATGAAGATCATCACCGCGGGGATGACGTACTTGACGACCGGGTTCCACCAGCGACCGATGTAGATCCCGGAGTTGCGGTTGACAGCGAGGACGCGGAGCCGTTCCGGCCCGAGGATCCAGCCGATGGTGAGGATGATCGAGAGCGTCGCCAGCGGCAGCCCCCAGTTGCCGAAGACGAAGTCCAGGTAGTCGAGCGTGTCCGCGGAGGCCGCGCTCGGGAGTCCGAGCAGCCAGATGACGCCGCAGACCCCGAGGACCGTCTGGGTCCGGCTGAACCGCAGCTCCTCGGCGACCGTCGTCACGCTCACCTCGGTGATCAACAGCCCGGAGGTGAACGAGGCCAGGAAGAAGCCGACGAAGAAGAGGATGGCGACGAACCCGCCGAGGGGGATCTCCGGGAACACCTGCACCAGCGAGACGAATGCGAGTCCGGCGCCGGCGTCCGGCTCGCCGCCGACGGCGAAGACGATCGGGAAGATCGCCAGCGCGGCGAGGATGCCGACGCTCGACTCCGCGATTCCGGTGAACACCCCGCCGCCCAGCGGGACGTCGTCGTACTCGCGGAGGTAGCTCCCGACCGTCAGCGCGATGCCCCACCCCAGTCCCGTCGAGAACAGCGCCTGGCCGAGCGCGGTGATCCAGGTGCTGCTGCGCGTGAGGAACGTCCAGTCGACGTCGAAGGCGAAGGCGACCCCCTCGGCCGCGCCGGGAAGGGTGAGCCCCCGGATCGCCATGATCGCCAGCGTGAGGACGAGCCCCGGCACGGCGTAGATGACGACGCGCTCGACGCCGCGGCGAATGCCGAGGACGAGGATCGCCGCGATCGACCCCATCACGACGGTGTGCAGTCCGATCATGAGGGCGGCGTTGTCGAACAGCGCGTTCATGAACGGTTCGGCCTCGAAGCCGGCGCCCGTGAACGTGAAGGCCAGCGAGTGGGCCGCGTAGTACAGCGTCCACGCGATCACCGGCGAGTAGTACGACATCAGCGCGATGTTCACGAGCAGGACGATCACGCCGAGGCCGACGAGGCCGCCCGACCCGACGACGTCGCGAAAGGCGCCGACGACGCCCTTCTGCGCGTACCGGCCCAGGGCGACCTCGGCCATCAGTCCCGGGACGGCGAGGACGAACAGGATCGAGAGGTAGGCGACGACGAACGCGCCGCCGCCGTTGTTACCCATCACGTACGGGAAGCGCCAGATGTTGCCCGCGCCGACCATCGCGCCCATCATCGCCATCAGGAACCCGAAGCGGGTCCCCCACTCGGCGCGAGCGGTCTTCGTGTCTGACTCGGCCATCTCGTCAGTGACCGCCAACGAGCGGGTTCCTATAGGTTGGGTTCGGTGTCGTTACGTGAAGCAGTTGAGACGACGCCGGCCGACAGCAGGTGCGGTCCTGGACGAGACGACTGCGCTGAGGACACCACAGGATCCGGCGGACAGGACTGGGGACGCCGGTCGACCCTAGCCGCCGTGGCCCGGATAGTCGCGTTCGAACCGATCCTCGAGCTCGGACTCGTCCAGCTGGACGACCACGGGGCGACCGTGCGGGCAGGCGTACGGATTCCGGCAGTCGTCGAGCGCGGACAGCAGGTCGACGACCGACCCCTCGTGCAGCGAGGAGTTGGCGGTGATCGACGGGTAGCACGCGAGGTCGCCGAGGAACGCGTCGGCCAGCTCGTCGACGGTCTCGGCGCCGCTGGCGTCGTCGCCGCCCACGATCGAGGCGAGCACGTCGCGCAGTTGCGCCGGCTCGACCGTCTCGTCGAAGACGGCGGGGACGGCCGTCACGGCGACCGTCCGCTCGTCGACGCGGTCGGCCCGGAACCCGAGCCGGGTGAGCGCCTCGGCCGCGTCGGCGAAGGCGGCCGACTCCGCCGCCGTGAGTTCGAGTTCGACGGGCTCGGCCAGCGCCTGCGCGGCGGGGTTCTCCGCGACCGCGCGCCGGAGGCGCTCGTAGTTCACCCGCTCGTCCGCCGCGTGCTGGTCGACCAGGGCCAGACCCTCCGGCGTCTCGCAGACGATGTACGTGTCGTGCAGTTGTCCGAGGACCCGCATCGGCGGCAGCGTCTCGAAGTCCCCGTCGATCGAGGCCGCCTCGCCGTCGAGGGTTCGCTGGTCCGTCCCGGCGTCGAACTTCCGGTCCGGATCCGGCGCTGGGCCACGCTCCCTGGTCGAACCGTCACCGCTGGCGCCCGCCGCGTCGGCGGGCGCCGCCCGCGCATCGCGCCCGGTCCGATCGGGCGCACCGGTCGACGAATCCGTTGGTTGTCCAGTATCCCGCTCCGAGTCCGGCCGCCCACTCGACGCGGCTGCTCGCCGGTCCGTCGCGCCGTCTCCCTCACGATCCGATGCGTCGCCGTCGGCCGAGTCCTCGCGTCCGACGTGGTCGGGCCCCGGCGGCTCGTCTTCGACGGATGCAGCCACCTCCTCGACGCCGCCTGCGTCGGCGGACGGGTCGGCGTTGCGACCGTCGTCACCCGTCGTCGATACGTCGCCGGCCGGCTCGTTCGCCGTCTCCTGGCGCTCGCTCAGCGCCCGCTCCTGTCCGTTTCGACGGTCGCCGGTCCCCGGTTCGACGCGCGCCTCGTCGGGAGCCGACCGCCCGCGGGGCGCGCCCGACCGGAGCAGCCCGTGGTCGAGCAGGGCGGATTCGACGGCTGCGTCGACCTGCCGGCGGACCGCGTCCCCGTCGTCGAAGCGAACCTCGCGCTTTCGTGGGTGGACGTTGACGTCGACGGCGTCGCCGGGAACCGAGAGGAAGCAGACGACGAACGGGTAGCGATCCGACCCGAGTTGCGCGCCGTATGCGCCCATGATCCCCTCGCGGACGGCGTCGGCGGTGACCGCGCGGCCGTTGACGTAGGTGGCCAGGTACTCGCGTGTCGAGCGGTTCGTCTCCGGGTGCGAGACGAGTCCGGTGACCGATTCGACGGGTCCGGGCGGGAGCGCCTCGCCGTCGGCCGCGACCTCGATCATCGACGAGGCGACCTCGCGGCCGTAGACGGCGAGTACCGCGGCCTGCAGATCGCCCTGGCCGGTCGTGGCGAACACCTCGCGGCCGTCGTGGGACAGCGAGATGGCCACGTCCGGATTGGCCAGCGCGTACCGGGTCACGACGCGGTTGACGTGGGCGAACTCCGTCGCTTTCGTCTTGAGGAACTTCCGCCGGGCGGGCGTGTTGTAGAAGAGGTCGGTCACCTCGACCGACGTCCCCTCCGGGCAGCCGACCGGTTCGACGCTCGTCACCTCGCCGCCCTCGTAGACGAGTTCCGTGCCGACGGCGGGGTCATCTCCGGCCGTGTCGGCGTCGTCATCACCGCTCGCTCGCGGCCGACTCTTGATGCGAAGGCGCGAGACCGAACCGATCGTGTGCAGGGCCTCGCCGCGAAAGCCGAGCGTAGTGACGCCGCCCTCGAGGTCCGCCAGGTCGGCGATCTTGCTCGTCGTGTGCTGGCGAACCGCCGCGCGCAGGTCCGCCTCGGTCATCCCCTGGCCGTCGTCGGCCACGCGGATCAGCTCCGTGCCGCCCGCCTCGACGGTGACGTCGATCCTGGTTGCGTCGGCGTCGAGGCTGTTCTCGACGAGCTCTTTCACCGCGCTCGCGGGGCGCTCGACGACCTCGCCGGCCGCGATGCGCGCGACCGTCTCCTCGTCGAGCTGGTGGATGTCGGTGTCTCCGTCCATTGGTGTGACCGCTGCGTCTACACGCGAGGTGGTCGGCCGTCCCTATGAGTGTGTCCACTCCGGAGCGAAAGTGAACCGGTCGGTCGGTGGTACCCGCTCGAAACGGTTACTTCGTTCCGGCGCGAGAGACGGTCTATGAATGCTGAATCGCTGGTCGGCGCGAGCGGGATCTTCGCGGAACTCTCGCCGGTGCAAACGACGGTCCTCCTCCTCGCCGGCTCGCTGGCCCTCGCGGTCGCTCTCGAGTTCGTCTTCCTTCGGGGACTCCTCCGCGTGACCGACCGCACGAAGACGACCTACGACGACATCGTCGTCGGCGAGCTCAGGCTGCCGCTCGTGCTGACGGCGGCGCTGGCCGGCGTGTTCGTGCTCACGCAGGTCCCCTCGGTCCGGGCGAACGTCCTCTTCGAGCCGGCCCAGCTCGAGACGTTCTTCGGCAAGCCGTCGCTGTCGATCATCATCGTGGCGTGGGCCGTCGCGCTCAATCGGACGGTCAACCGCCTCGTCGACGCGGTCAACGCGGAGGACTCGCGATTCGACTTCGCGCCCGTGTTCTCGAACGTGTGGACGCTCGTCGTCGCGGGCGGGACGGTCGTCGTCATCCTGTCGGTCTGGGGGTACAGCATCTCGCCGCTCCTGGGGGCCGCCGGCGTGGCCGGCATCGCGGTCGGCTTCGCAGCTCGCGATACCGTGGCCAACTTCTTCGGGGGCATCGCGCTGTACTTCGACGACACGTACAAGATCGGCGACTACGTCGAGCTGGATTCGGGCGACGCTGGGACGGTCGTGAAGGTCGGCGTCCGGTCGACGACGCTCATGATGCGCGACGAAGTCCTCGTCACCGTCCCGAACTCGGTGTTGAACGCCTCGCGGGTGATCAATCACTCCGGGCCCCAGCGGCGGTGTCGACTCAAAGCCCCGATCGGCGTCGCCTACGGCACCGACATCGACGCGTTCGAGGCGCTGGCGCTCGACATCGCCGCCGAGGAGTCGCTCGTGCTCGACTCGCCGACGCCCAGGATGCGCTTTCGCGCGTTCGGCGACTCGGCGCTGGAGTACGAGTTGCTGTGCTGGGTGAGTTCGCCGACGCGCGTCAAGAAGGCCCACCACCAGCTCAACCGGGCGTTGTACAAGCGCCTGCAGAAGGCGGGGATCGAGATCCCCTTCCCGCAGCGCGACGTCCACGTCGTCTCCGAGACCGAGACCGATCCGTCGCCGACCCGGTCCGCGACCGAGGGCGTGACGGTGACGCACGACGACGCGGCGACCGGCGGGTCCTGAACCGCCGGTCCGGTTCGGTCCGAACCGGCGGATCGTCCGTCTCTTTCAGTCGCGTGCGGAGACTCTCACGACCGCGCCCAACGGCCGTTTTGTCGCCGGCCGTGGGAGGATCGCCCGACAATGGGAGATATCGACGTCGCGATCGGAGTCGACGCGGACTGCGTCGCCGGCTGGCTCGGTTCCTACGGCGGGGCGGACTCGCCCGCCGACCTCTCGCGGGGTATTTCGGCCGGCAACGAGGGCATCCCGCGGCTGCGGACGCTGTTCGCCGAGGAGGGAATCGACACGTCGTGGTACGTCCCCGGTCACACGCTGGAGACGTTCCGCGACGAGATCGAGGCGGTCGCCGCCGACGGACACGAACTCGGCGTTCACGGCTACTCTCACGAGAACCCGACCGACCTCTCGCGCGAGCAGGAAGACGAGATCCTCGCGGTCTCGATCGAACTGATCGAGGAGGTCACCGGAAGCGCCCCCGCCGGCCACCGGGCGTCGTGGTGGGAGTTCAGCGAGCACACGCCGGAACTCGTCCGGACGCACGGCTTCGACTACGACAGCAGTCTGATGGAGCGCATGTTCGAACCGGGCTGGATGCGCGAGGGCGACAGCTGGGCGAAGATCGACTACGAGGAGGACCCGGAGACCTGGATGACGCCCTACGAGTACGGCGAGGAGACCGACGTCGTCGAGATCCCGATCAGCTGGTACCGCGACGACATCCCGCCGATGCTGTTCATCAAGCAGCCGATCTACCACGCCGGGTACAAGGACCCCGAGATGATGTACGAACAGTACTACAAGAGCCAGTTCGACTTCCTCGCCGAGCGCCGCGGCGCCGGCGTCTACACCTTCACCATCCACCCGGACATCCACGGCCTCCCGCACATGATCCCGCTCCTCGAGGACTTCATCCGGTACGTGAAGGGTCACGACGACGCCGAATTCGTCACGCTCGAGACGATCGCCGAGAAATTTCGGGACGACCCGTCGGTCTACGAGAGCGAGACCGACTACGTCTAGGCGTTCGTCCCGACCGCTCCCTCGCGCGGACCGGCGAACGCGTCGCGAATCCACTCGCGCTCGTCGGTCGGATCGTCCATTTCGCGCTCGGCAGCCGCGTCGTCGAGCGCCCGCCCGGCCGCCGCGATCGCGAGCGAGAGCCTGAGCCGGGCCTTCCCCGCCGCGAGGTCGCCGGCGAAGATCGCCCCGTGATCGCGAAGGGCCTGCCCGCCGCCGTCGCCGCCGTAGACCGGCGACGTTCGACCGGCGAGGCAGCGAGACGTGACGACGACCGGAATCCCGTCTTCGATCGCCGACCCGACCGCGTCGCCGACGGGGGCAGTCGCGTTGCCGAGGCCCGTTCCCTCGACGACGATGCCGTCGACGCCGCGGTCGATCGCGGCCCGGGCGAGCGTGTCGTCCGCGCCGCTGGTGCTCGTGACGGCGACGACCGTGGGAGAAAGCGAGGTCGC
This sequence comes from Halovivax limisalsi, assembly GCF_023093535.1. Taxonomy (NCBI): domain Archaea; kingdom Methanobacteriati; phylum Methanobacteriota; class Halobacteria; order Halobacteriales; family Natrialbaceae; genus Halovivax; species Halovivax limisalsi. The sequence goes on along the minus strand of NZ_CP095757.1, from coordinate 3,497,308 downwards.
GGGGACGGGATGCGCCTCGCTCCGGGGTCGGCGGCGGATCGCCACGCCGTCGCGGTCGACGACGGCGACCGGCCCGCGGCCGGGCGAACGGAACGCGGCGAGTCGCGAGGTGTGTACCTTCCGGACCGCACGCGCCGAGTGAACGGTCTCGGCGAACGCGACGAAGGCGCCGCCGGTCGCGCCCTCGCGCTCGCGGAACGCCCGCGCGGTCCGGACCGCCGTCAGGAGGTTCGACGGCCCGTCCGCGCTCACCTCGTCGGGCCGTCGCTGGGCGCCGGTCAGGAGGACGGGCGTCTCCGGCTGGACGGTCACGTCCAGGTAGTAGGCGGTCTCCTCCATCGTGTCGGTGCCGTGGGTCACGACGACGGCGTCGACCGACGGGTCCGCGTCGAGCGCTCTCACCCGCTCGCCGATCGCTTCGAGCGACTCGCGATCCATCTCGTAACTCGGTACCTGGACGACGTCTTCGACGGCCACCTCGGCCAGGTCCGAAAGCGGCGGAACGGCCTCGATCAGCTCCCGGCCGCGCTTCGTCGGACTCGCGCCGGCCCCGTCCCCGTCCGCGGTGCTCGCGATCGTCCCGCCCGTCGCGAGTACGGTCACGTTCATGGGCGCCCTTGGACGACGAACGGGGAAAAGGTAGTGCGAGCGCAGTCGCGCGACGGCTGACGATCCTCGTCCGGACCGTCCGCCGTCTCCGGCCCGCTCAGGTGTCGAGTCCCAGGTCGTCGCTCGACATGGCGTTGCCCGCCGGCGGGACGCCCTTCGCCGTGATCGTCTCCCCGTTTATCAGCGAGGCGGCGGGGCTGACGAGGAACCGGACGATATCCGCGACCTCCTCGGGATGGCCGATGCGGCGGTCGGCCTCCTCGCGCGGCGGCATGGCCTCGTCGCCGATACCGTACGTCTCCGCGACGCCGGGCGTCTGGATCAGTCCCGGCGCCACGCAGTTGACCCGGACGCCGTCGCCCGCCCACTCGACCGCCAGGGTCTCCGTCAGGCGGATGATCGCCGCCTTCGCCGCGCCGTAGTGGCTCTCGCCGGGTGCGGCGTGCTGGCCGTTCACGCTCGAGAGGTTGACGATCGCCCCGCCGTCGCCCTCGCGCATGACCGCGCCGGCCAGGTGCGAGCAGTGGACGACGCTCGTCAGGTTGAGGTCGAGGATGGTCTCCCAGCCGTTCTGCGAGATGTCCTCGAAGGGGGCGACGAACTCGCCGCCGGCGTTGTTCACGAGGACGTCGATATCGCCGAACGCCTCGACCGTCTCGTCGACGAGGTCCTCGACCGCGTCGCGATCGCGGACGTCGCACTCGACGGCCAGCGCCGATCCGTCGGCCTCGGACTCGTCGATCGCGTCGGCGACCGGACCGATCCTGTCCATCGATCGCGAGCAGATCGCGACGTTCGCGCCGCCGGCCGCGAGCGTCTCCGCGATCGATCGCCCGATTCCCCGACTCGCACCGGTGACGATGGCGGTCTCGCCCGCCACGCCGAAGTCAGGTTCGTGCATCGTCGGTACCTCGACGCCGCGGGCGATAGACCTGGCGCTTCCGGTGGCCGGGGGTCCTGTTCCGGGCCGACGGGCTCCTCACGACGTCTTCCGCTCGACGAACGCTCGGAGTTCGTTCCGAGTCCCGGTCGCGGCGGTCTCGACGGCGTAGGCCGCACAGGCGTTTCCCAACGCGAGCGTCGTCTCCCAGTCCCAGCCGCGGACGCGACCGACCGCGAGGCCGGCGCTGAACCGGTCGCCCGCACCGGTTCGTCGTTGCGGATCGGCCACGTCGAGGGCTTCGACGACGATCACGCCGTCTCGCGTCGCGGCTGCCGCGAGGTCGACCTCGTGGAGGACGACGGCCGCGATCCCGGCGGCCTCGCGGACGCGACGCAGGTTCTCGCGAACGGTGCGATCGTGGCCCGACGCGCTCTCGATCGCCTCCACTGTCCCCTCGAGTTCGGCTCGGTTGACACTGTAGGCGACGTCCGTTCGCTCGTCGAGCTCGGCGAGCGCGTCGAGGAGGTCCCACACCGCTTCGTCGGATCGGCCGCTGACCGCGCCCGGGTCGAGGACGAACGCGCCGGCAGCGAGCGGCCCGGCCGCCAGGTCCTCGATCGCGTCGGTCAGGCCGTCGACCGAGGCCCAGTTACCGCAGCAGATCGCGTCGGCGTCGAGGGCGTCCCGGGCCGCGTCGAGAGTATCCTTGGCGCTCGCGGCGCCGGCAGCCGCTTCGAGAATGCGTAGCGACCAGCCCCGGACGTCGGCCGAGCGCTCGGCGAGCAGGCGGTCCGCGTCGTCGAACGCGAAGATCGAAATTCGGGACGGCTCACCCATCGAGTGTGTTTCCATCGCCAGATCTTCGAAGACCGGATCGTCGAGGTGGCCGTAACACACCGTCTCCGCCCCGAGTGCGCGGGCCTGTTTCGCCATGTTCACCGCCTGCCCGCCGCTCTCGCGTGCGGTGGGCTCGATCGGCACGGCCTCGTGATCCTCGCTCGCGAGCCGATCGGCGAACGCATCGCGCGTCGGTATCCGGTCGCCGCGCTCGTCGAACGCGTCGTAGTAGGTATCGACGCTGCCGTCCGGGAGCGCGACGATCCGCGGTTCACTCTCGTCGGTGGCGAGTCGCTCGGCGAGCGCGTCGTAGGTCATACGCGTCGGACGACGCCGGGGACCAAAACGTCCCGCGACCGTTACCGTGCGTCGTCGAGGCGCTCCTGTAACTCCCGAATTCGCGAGGCCAGTTCGATCGGCGCCGTCTCGTTCACGTCGAGCGATTCGAGTTCCGCGAGGACGGCCTCCGCCTCGGGATCGATCGCCGATTCGGTCGACGTGTCGTCCCCGTCAGCGTCGCCGGCGGTCGCGCCCGCCGCGTCGCCCCCGCCAGCGGCCGCGCCTCCGTCGGTCGTCGCCGGTTCGCGGGCCCCCGTCGAGACCCCCGGGCCGGTCTCGGCCGGCGTTCCCGACGCCGACTTCGTCTCCATCGTCCCGCTCTCCAGGTCGAAAACGGCCTGGACTGGTTCGGACGAGCCGCTCCCGCGGGCCTCGATGGCCTTCTCCGCGCGCAGGCGATCGAGCACGTCGCGGGCGCGGTCGACGACGGGGTCCGGAACGCCTGCCAATTCGGCGACGTGGATCCCGTAGGAGCGATCGGTCGCCCCCTCCCGGATGGTGCGCAGGAAGGTCACCTCGCCGTCGCGCTCGTCCGCGGCCACGTGGACGTTCGAGACGCGGGGCAGGTGCTCGGCCAGGCTCGTCAGCTCGTGGTAGTGCGTCGCGAAGAGCGTCTTCGCGCCGACCTCGTTGTGGAGGTACTCCGTGGCCGCCCAGGCGATGGAGATGCCGTCGTAGGTGGCGGTTCCCCGGCCCACCTCGTCCAGGATGACCAGCGAATCTTCCGTGGCGGCGTGGAGGATGTTCGAGAGCTCGCTCATCTCCACCATGAACGTCGAGCGGCCCTGGGCGAGCTCGTCGAGCGCGCCGACGCGGGTGAAGATGCCGTCGACGAGGCCGATCGCGGCCTCGCGAGCGGGGACGAAGCTGCCCACCTGGGCGAGCAGGACGATCAGGGCCACCTGCCGCATGTACGTCGACTTCCCCGACATGTTCGGGCCGGTCACCACGACGAAGCGCGGCTCGTCGCCCAGGCCCGCGGTCGTCCCCGACGCGTTTGTAGCGTCGCCCGCGCCGTCGCGGCCCCGGCCTTCGTCCACGCCGTCGCGGTTCCGTCCATCGTCGACTTCGTCGCGGCCCTGACCGTCTTCGACTCCGTCGCCGACCCGTCCCAGCCTGGCGTCGTTCGGAACGAACTCGGTCGTCTGCTCGACGACCGGGTGCCGGCCGGCCTCGACGTCGATGCCGTCGCCGTCGTGGAGGTCGGGGCGGACCCAGCCGTTCTCGGCGGCGTGGGTGGCCAGGCTGGCCAGGGCGTCGACGGTCGCGAGCGTGCGGCCGACGTCCTGCAGGAGCTCGGCGCGCTCGGCGACGCGCTCGCGGAGGTCACGGAACAGCTCGTACTCGAGGTCGTGGCGCCGCTCCTCGAGTCGGAGGATCTCGCGCTCTTTCTCCTCGAGCTCCGGCGTCGTGAACCGCTTCGAGCTCTTCAGCTGTTTGATCTCCTCGTAGTGCTCGGGAACGCCGTCCGCGGCCGAGCGGCCGACCTGGACGTAGTAGCCGTCGGTCTTGTTCCGGCCGACGCTGACGTGCGAGAGGCCGTGCTGGCTCGCCTCGCGATCGGCCAGACTGTCGAGCCACGCCTCGAGTTCCTCGTGGCGCTCGATCAACTCGTCCAGCTCGTCGTCGTAGCCCGGCTGGATCACCTCGCCCTGGGTGACCGTCGACGGCGGCTCGTCGGCGAGGGCGGCCTCGAGTGACGCGCGCAGCTCGGCCGCCGCCTCGCGATCGGGCTCGTCGACGATGGCGGCGAGCGGGGAGGCGGCGAGGTCGCTATCGTCCGCGATCACCTCGGCGATGCGGGGCAGGACCGAGAGCGTGTCGCGCACCGAGCAGAGGGCGCGGGCGTCGGCGCTGCCGTGGGTGGCCCGGCTGGCCAGCCGTTCGAGGTCGGCCGTCTCGGAAAGGGCTTCGCTGATCTCGTCGCGGGCGAGCGCCGCCGCGGCGAGGGCGGCGACGCTCTCCTGGCGCCGTTCGAGCGTCGCGAGCGACCGGCTCGGTCGGTTGAGCCACTCGGCGAGCAGGCGGGCGCCGGCGCTCGAGTCGGTGTGGTCGATGGTGTCGAAGAGCGAGCCCTCGCGCTCGCCCCCCATCGTCTCGGTGAGTTCGAGGTTGCGCTGGGTCGTCGCGTCGAGGGTGACGTGATCGTCGCCGCGGTGGGTCCGCAGGCGCGTCATCGAGGCCAGCACGCCCTCGGCCGTCTCCGCGACGTAGGACAGGACGGCGCCGGCCGCGGCCGCCGTCGGCTCGGGCAGGTCGAGGCGGTCGACCGGCCCGGCGCCGAACTGCTCGCGGACGGTGTGCGCGGCGCGCTTCGGCGCGAACGCCTCGGCCTCGTGCAGGCTGAGGGTGGCGTCGGTCCGCTCGCGCAACGCACCCAGCAGGTCGTCGTCGTTCCTGACACCCGGCCCCGGGAGGACCTCGACCGGGTCGAACCGGTAGCACTCGGTCAGCACATCCTCGACGTCGGCCGCGCTCGCGACGAGGAACTGCCCCGTCGTCACGTCGGCGAACGCGAGGCCGTAGGCGACGTCGTCCTCGATCGTGGTGCGGTCGCTCGTTGCCGTCTCACCGCCGCTCGACCACTCCGCGTGGGCGCCGCTCGCGCTCGAATCCAGGTCGACGCTCCGGTCGGCCGCGACGATCGCGGCGAGGTACTGCGCGTCGGCGTCGCGCGTCTCGAGCAACGTTCCCGGCGTGACGACGCGCTCGATCTCGCGGGCGTGGCCCGATTCCGTCTCGTACTGGTCGGCGACGGCAACGCGATGGCCCCGCTCTACCAGCGCCGTGAGGTACGGCGTCAGGTCGTCGTACGGCACGCCGGCCATCGGGTACGATTGGCCCTGCGAGGACTTCGAGGTCACCTTGAGATCGAGCTCGTCGCCGACGAGTTCGGCGTCCTCGCCGAAGAACTCGTAGAAGTCGCCAACCTGCATCGCGAGGACGTCTGCCTCGGTTCCGCTTTTCAACGAGAGGAACTCCCCCACGATCCCCGTCGCCTCGGTCATACGCGACCGGTGGGCGTCGACCGGGAAAACGGTGCGGGTTCGGCTCCGTGCCGGTTCGATCGGCGGACGGATCGGACCTCGATGGTAGCCTTCAGCCCTCACATCGGCGGTACGCAAACGATTAATTACATGCGGGGCAACCTCGAAATTGAGGGTATGGATCGGCGTGCGATACTCGCGGGCGCTGGTGTGGGGTTTTCGGTACTTATCGCGGGCTGCCTGCGGAATACAACGGATATGGCCGATCAAAAAAAAAATGAAATATCGATGTACGAACTCGTGCAGTTTACCGCTCCGGTCGGGTCCGCCGACTGGGCGGGCCACGCACTCGTCCGTCTCACCGACGTCTCGGAGCAGCCCGAACGGGCGGAAATCACGGGTATCGACGGATGGGGCGACGGGACCGTCCTGTCGGCCGAGATACGGCGCTAACCCTACGACTCGGGGCTACCATCCGGAGACGCTGAGTTCATACCGACGCCGAGCGACGAACCGGAGATCCGGCTCGTTCATGCTGCCGATACGACCCATTCGCTCGCACCGTCAGGTCTTCGAACCGTCCATCAATACCCTCGTCTCCGACTGCCGGTCAATCCGTCGAACAGGCCAGACCGACCAAATCGATACATTCGATTAGTCGATAGTGGGGCACGTGTTTCGCTCACTCGCCGGTCGACTGCGGGGCGGGGGATTCGGCGGCATCGGTCGCGGCGTCCGGCCGCGTCGATTCGGCGGCTGCGTACTCGTCGTAGCAGATCTCGAATCTGGCGCCACCCGCCGCCGACTCGGCGACCGACAGCGACCAGCCGTGGGCCTCGACGATCGTCCGGACGATGCTCAGCCCGAGGCCGGTGCCGTCCGCGTTCGTGGTGTACCCGGATTCGAGGATGGCTTCGCGGTCGCCCTCGGAAATTCCCGTGCCGTCGTCGGCGACGTAGAAGCCTCTCGTCCGTTCCGCCGAGTCCACGGCCCACTCCGCCGCGTCGGCTTCGTCGATCGTCCCCACGCTGACGGTGACGCCCTCGCCGCCGTGTTCTACAGCGTTCCGGAACAGGTTCTCGAACGCCTGGGTGAGTCGCGACTCGTCGGCGGCGACGCGGTGCTCGCCCGTTTCGATTTGCAGGGTCGCGTCGCCCGTATCGACGCCGTTCCAGGCCGCGGTGGCGAGCGTCCCCAGATCGACGAGCGTCCGGTCGGCGACTTCGTCGCCGTTTCTGGCGAGCGTGAGGACGTCCTCGATGATGGCCTCCATCCGGTCGAGCGAGCTTCCGACTTCGTCGATCTCGGGGTCGTCGTAGCGCTCTGCGAGCAGCGAGAGGTAGCCGTCGGCGACGTTGAGCGGATTCCGGAGGTCGTGGCTGACGACGCTGGCGAAGCGATCGAGCCGGTCGTTCTGTCGCTCGAGTTCGCGCTCGTACCGTTGCTGCTCGGTCACGTCGCGGATGATGAGGAGCTGGCCGATCCACCGGTCGCCGTCGAGCAGGGCCGTCGTGTCGACGGCGAGGTACTGCTGGTCGCCGCCTCGAGTGCGGCGGACGGTCGTCGAAGCGGTCGTCCGTTCGACGTCGGTGTCGTCCCGGTGTCCCGTGCCTCGTTCGGTGGCCCGATCGGTGCCGCGTTCGCCCGCTGGGCCGTCGCTTGCCGTGCCGCCAGCGGAGTCGGGGCCCCGAGGATCCCCTCGGAGCGGTCCATCGGCGAGCCAGTCGCAGATCGCCGTCGGTAAGACGGCGTCGGCAGGTTGGCCGAGCGACGTTCCCACGTCGCCGTTGCAGAGGTACGGAGCGGCCTGTGCGTTCGCGTCGAGGATCCGCCCGTCCCGGTCGAGGACGACGACGCCGTCGTTGATGTGTTCGACGACCGCGTCCCGAGCGATCGGTAAGATGTCGGTCAGTCGGTACCGGAACACGGCGACGGCGAGCGCGACGGCCGCGATGGCGAACCCGAGCGACGTCGGCTCGAGTTCGCTGTCCCCGAGGATGTAGAGGAGGTTACTCCCCCACGGCGCCACGGCGGCGATCATGAGCAACGTCGCCTGCCCTCGATAGAGTTCTCTCGATCGACCGATGAACCCGCCGAGGAGTACCGTCCCGACTGCCAGGAGGCCGTAGGAGTAGAGCACGTAGGCGGCGAACGCCGGCCCGTACGTTAACGCGTAGCCGACTGGCGTCGCGTCCGACGCGGCGATGTCGGTCCAGAGCAAGCGGTGCCAGGAGTTGGTCAGCGCGAGCAGGAATATCGCCACAGGGAGTGCGTAGAGCGCGGCCAGCCGACGACGTGAGAGTCGGTCGCCGCGTCCGGTGTAGACGACGATGAAGAGGAAGATGGTCGTCGGGACGATCGCGACGCCGAACCAGTGGACCGTCCTGATCCAGAGCATCGTCCACTCGCGACTGCTCGCGAGCATGCTCGCGAGATCGCCGCCGGTCCACAGCGCGATCCCGGCGGTCAGCACCGCGAGCACTCTCGTCTCGGCGTGCTCCGGATTTCGGAGGGCGAGAGCGGCGATGGCGACGCTCGTGACGGCGCCGATCGCGACGGCCACCATGTACGTGGTGGCGAGTACCGTCATTGCCCGATGATAGGCTGCCGACGATTTAACAGCAGCGGCCACTGTACGCCGTCGCTACCGGTTTCCGGACGGCCGGTCCGGGATACGCAGACTCCGGGCGGTGTCGACCGGATCCGTGCTGTGAGACCGACGCCGGCTTCGAACCGAGGCGTCTCGTACTACCGCTCGCGATCGGGATCGTACGTGACCTCGAACCTGGCTCCCCCGTCGACCGATTCGGCGACCGACAGCGACCAGCCGTGGGCCTCGACGATCGACCGGACGATGTCGAGGCCGAGCCCGGTGCCGTCCGCGTTCGTGGTGTACCCGGATTCGAGGATGGCTTCCCGCTCGCTTTCGGGGACGCCCACGCCGTCGTCCGCGACGTAGAAGCCGTTTAGCGGCATGGGTCCGGCTGGGCCGGCCCTCGCACTCGACCCGTCGGATCCGACCGCCTCGTCGATGGTTCCGACGGTCACGGTGAGGTCATCGTCGCCGTGTTCGACGGCGTCTTCGGAAGCGTCAGCTTCCGAACGGCTCGCGGAATTGTGTTCCACGGCGTTGCGAAACAGGTTCTCGAACGCCTGCGTGAGCCTCGATTCGTCGGCGGTGAGGCGGTGGTCGCCCGTCTCGATCCGCAACGTCGCCTCGTCGGTCTCGACGCTGTTCCAGGCTCTCTCGGCGAGTGTCGAGAGAAGAACCGACGATCGGTCGTCGACGGTGTCGCCCTGTCTGGAGAGGGTTAGCACGTCCTCGATGATGACCTCCATCCGCCTCAGTGACGCCTCGATCTCGTCGATCTCGGCGTCGTCGCGTCGTTCGGCGAGGATCGAGAGGTACCCCTCGGCGACGTTGAGCGGGTTGCGCAGGTCGTGGCTGACGACGCTGGCGAAGCGATCGAGCCGTTCGTTCTGGCGCTCGAGTTCGCGTTCGTATCGGCGACGTTCGGTGACGTCGCGGGCGATGAGCAGCCGGCCGACGGATCGGTCCTGGCGATCCGAAAGCGACGTCACGTCGACGGCGAGATACCGGAGGCCTTGCCGGGTGTAGACGGTCACTTCGGCCGACCGCTCGCGGACGGAGCCGTCGGATTCGACCAGCGGATCCGGGAACACCGCCGCCGCGGGTCGGCCGACGAGCGAGTCGTCGCCGTCGTCGCCGAACAGCCGCCGGCCGCCGGGGTTGACGTCCACCAGGCGGTCCGTCCCGTCGAGGACGAAGACGCCGTCGGTGATGTTGTCGACGACGGTGTCGCGGGCCACCGGGATGACGTCCGCGAACCGGTAGCGAACCATCGCGAGGCCGAGCGCGGCGGTCGTCACGCTGAACGAGAGCGGCGTCAGATCCTTCGCGAAGAGACCGGAAACGTACAGGACGTTCCCGAGCCAGGGGGCGGCGATTGCCAGGACGAGCGCAGCCGCCTGGCCTCGGTAGATGCTTCGCGAGCGGATCAGGAAGCCGAGGAGGAAGACGGTAGTCAGCGCGACGAGCGTGTAGGCGTAGACCGTGTAGGCGACAAACGCCGGCCCGTGAGCCACTTCGAACCCGATCAGCGTCTCGGGCGCGGGCTCGACGCTCGACCAGATGAGCCCGTGTGCGCCGTTCGTCAGGACCAGTGCGTACGTGATCACCGGAACGATCGCCAGCCCGGCGATGACCGGCGCGGTGGCGTATCGCTCGCGGCCGGTGTAGCGGAGGACGTAGACGAACAGCGCCGTCGGAACGGTGACCGTGCCGATCCAGCCGAGCTGTGCCGACCGAACGCTGGCCGTGAGCGACGAGGCGTACACTGTGAGAAAGTCTCCGAGGAGCCAGACCGCCATCGCGACGGCGATGATGGCGAGCACCGTGGCGCCCGTCTCCGTCCGGTTCCGGATCGCGGAGACGCCGATGACCACGCTGACGAGCGTCGCCACCGCGAGCAGGATGAAGTAGACCGACTGCGCTGACAATTCCATCGCCGAGTGCACCGCGCGCCCGTTTCTTAGTGCTACTGGCCACGCTGACGACCGTGCACGGATCCTCGAGCAAAATCTGTGCTCCGGGCCGACGTGCCGGATCCGCGTCGGATCGGTCACCGCACGCGAGGTCGCTCTAACCGCCCCGCGATCACGTCCGTATAGTATCTGGGCTCGAGTCAGTATCTTACATCCGCCCGTCGTTTCGATCTGGCGCTCGTTCGACCGTTCTACCGACGAGTGAGGGTCGACGACACAACGGGGGCGCGGTCAGTACAGCGTGGCGCCGAGCGAGACGTCGATCCCGTCGTCCGGCGAGACGAGGACGGGATAGCCCTCGTCGCTCGGAACGCCGACGGTCAGCGCCTCCGATTTGAAGCCCGCGATGCGGACCGATCCCAGGTTCGTCGCGCAGAGCACCCGCCGCCCCACGAGGTCCTCCGGATCGTAGTGGTAGTCGAGCTGGGCCGCCGACTGGATCTCCTCGTCGCCGAGATCGATCCGCAGTTTCGTCATGGCCGCCTTGTTCGTCTCGGGGAACGACTCCGCGTCGATCACCTCGCCGACCTCGAACTCGGTCTCGAACGGACTGTCGACCATACGCCCCGATTCGTCGGGGCGGATAAAAAGCTCCTCACCGGGGCAGTTCTATCGGTTCCGAACTCGCCTCGGTCACTGCTGGGTCTTGCGGAGTCGTCCTGCCACCCGAGGGAGGCTCACTCGATGCTTCGCCGATCGGCCTGCGGATTGACCGCGCCGGGTCCCCGCCCGACGTCGTAGTGGGCCTCGATGGCGCGGGCGACGAAGTCCGTCGCGTCGCCGACGGCCTCGAGGAGGTCCTCGCCGCGGGCCAACCGAGCGGCGATCGCGGCCGAGAACGTACAGCCGGAGCCGTGGGTCGCGTCGGTGTCGACGCGCTCGTGCTCGAATGTCGCGACGATCGCCCCGTCATCGCGAGAGATGTCCACGCCCGACGCGCCGGCGTCGGGATCGACGGCGTTCGGGTCGGCCACGAGCACGTCCGTGACCGTCTCGCCGGGGACGTGGCCCCCTTTGACCAGCGCGGCGTCGACACCGAGAGTGAGCAGTTCGCGTCCGGCCGCCACGGCGTCCGCGACGTCGGCGATCTCGACGTCCGTGAGCACCGTCGCCTCGTCCGCGTTGGGCGTGACGACCGTCGCCTCGGCGATCAGCGCCTCGTAGGCCGCCTCGGCGTCCCGATCGAGGAGGCGGTCGCCCGACGTGGCGACCATAACGGGGTCGACGACGAGGGGGAACGCGACGGACGACGCTCGCTCGGCCACGAGCTCGACGATGTCGGCCGTGGCGAGCATGCCCGTCTTGGCCGCGCCGACGGCGAAGTCGTCGGCGACGGCGTCGAACTGGGCCGCCACCGCCTCGCGTGAGAGCACGTGCGAGGACTCGACGCCGCGGGTGTGCTGGGCCGTCACGGCGGTGATCGCGGACGCACCGAAGACGTCGTGGGCTGTAAACGTCGAGAGATCCGCCTGGATGCCGGCACCGCCGCCGGAGTCGCTCCCGGCGATCGTCAGTGCGACGGGCGGCGCGGTCGGCGTCGGTTCGATCATACCCGGAGATACCATCCGGTGGTACAAATCAGTGGTGGACCTGCGGGCCCGACGGTGATGGATCGCCAGCCTCGGGAGGCCCGGTTTGTCGTCACTCGATCACGTCGACTCCCGTCAGGTCGAACCGGGCGCCGCCGCCCTCGCTCTCGGTTACTGACTCGTCCCAGCCGTGGGCCGCGGCGATCTCCGAGACGATCGCCAGCCCGAAGCCCGTGCCGCCGTCCGACGTGGTGAACCCGCTCTCGAAGATCTGGTCGCGCTCGGCCGGGGGGATACCGTCGCCGTCGTCGGCCACGTAGAACCCGCCGTCGCGGTCCCCGATCGTGACCGTCACCTCCGCGCCGCCGTGTTCTATCGCGTTGCGAACGAGATTCTCGAGGAGCTGCCTCAGCCTGACCTCGTCGGCCCGGACGACTCGGTCGGTTTCGACGGAGAGCGTCGCGTCGTCGGTATCGACGGTGCCCCAGGCCTGTCTGCCGGCGGTTTCGAGGTCGACGGCTCGCAGTTCGTCGACACTGTTTCCCTCCCTCGCGAGGGTCAGGAGGTTCTCCATCAGCGCGTCCATTCGATCGAGGGCGGACTCGATCTCCGCGACGTGCTCGCTCTCGCAGTCCGCACTCAGGAGGTCGAGTTGCCCCTTCGCGACGGTGAGCGGGTTCCGCAGGTCGTGGGAGATGACGGTCGCGAACTCGTTGAGTCGATCGTTCTTTCGCTCGAGTTCGTCGGTCCGCTCGCGGAGCGCCTCGGTTCGCGCCCGCAGTTCGTGCTCGTTCTCGATCCGCGCCAACTGTTCGATCGCGTGCGAGAGGAGCAGTTCGACGAGTTCCAGGTCCCGTTCGTCGAACGCGCCCGGGTCCTTCGTGACCGTCTGAAAGACGCCGTACGCGCCGATCGGTACGGAGAGCGCGGAGCGAAACGCCGAGTCCGCGGGCGCGGCGCCCTCGGCGTGCAGGTCGTCGACGAGACTCGCCTCGCCGGTCCGGAACGCCTCGGCGGCCAGGTTGTCCTCGGCGTCGACCGGCGTCGTGTCGTAGTACTGCTCGGCAGAGAGGTGCGTGGAGATGGCCTGCGGGACGAGTTCGTCGCCCTCCCTGGCGTCAGCGATGGCGATGTCGAACTCGAGGATGGATTCGGCGGCGTCGACGACCGTCTCGTAGACGGATTCCGGCGTCTCGCACGAGTCGATGTCCGTCGCGACGGCGTGTAACGCCTCGATCTTCTCGTTCTGCCTCGCGAGGTGGCGGTCGCGGTCACGCCGACCGACGACGGCGGTCTCGATGCGGTCCGCCAGGCGCTCGGTGGCGTTCCCGTCGGTTCCCTCGCGCAGGTAATCGGTGGCACCCGCAGCGATCGCCTCGCTCGCGACGTCCTCCCCCGCTCGACCCACGACCAGGATGAACGGGAGTCGGTCGTCGCCCCGCCTGATCGCACGGAGCAGGTCGAGGTCGCCGCCGTCCGGGAGCCGGGTCGTCGAGACGACACAGTCGAACGCCGCCCGTTCGAGGTGGGTCCGTGCGTTCTCCACCCCTTCCGCGCTCTCGACGCTGAACCGGTCGTCCGCCCGCTCGAGCGTCGCGGTGCGGTGGCCCGAATCCGGATCGTCGTCCACGTACAGGATCCGGATCGTTTCGTGCATGGCCGCCCTTTCCCGTCGACCGAAAAAGCCGTTTTGATACGGAATGGCGCCCGTTTTCGGCGGTTATGGGCGTTGGAGGGAGCGGCCAGTTTACGCCGAATCGGAGACGGCCGCGACGGCGTCCATCGCCCGGTCGACCTTTGCAACGTCGGCGTTGTATCCCATGTGCCCGATCCGGAGAACATCGTCGGCCAGGTCGCCGAGGCCAGTCGCCAGGACGACGTCTTCCTCCTCGGCGACCCGGCGCTGGATCCGGCTCGCCTCGCCCGGCAGGCGGAACGCCGTGACGGTCGGACTCGCCCGCTCGCCGTCGGGATACGGTTCGAGGCCGAGGTCGGCGCCGCGCTCCCGACAGCGCTCGGTGGCGGCCGCGTGGCGCTCGTAGACGGCGTCGAGCCCCTCCTCGAGCAGTCGGTCGAGCGCCGCGTCGAGGGCGGCGACGTTCGCGTCGAGATGGGTGTAGGGAAAGTCCTCGGAGACGTCGCGCCAGGGCCGGAAGTTGGTGTACAGCGAGTCCGGGTCGCGCTCGGCCACCAAGTCCCACGCGCGATCGCTGATCGCGGCGGTCGTCAGCCCCGGCGGGGCGGAGAAGCACTTCTGGGACGCGCCGAGGCAGACGTCGATCCGGTCGGTCGGGACGGGCACCCCGCCGAGCGACGAGACGGCGTCGACGACCGAGGGGACGTCGTGGGCCTCGAGCCGATCGAGAACGGGACCGAGGTCGTTGAGCGTCCCCGTCGGCGTCTCGCAGTGGACCATCGTCGCGAGCGCGAACGGTTCGCCCGCGTCCGCCGCCGATTCGAGCGCTTCGTCGATCGCGTCGAAATCGTAGCCCTCGTCGAACGGCGCCGAGACGAGTTCCGCCTCGCCGTCGTACGAGTCGACGAAGTCGGCGAAGCCGTCGCCGTAGAGCCCGTTCGAGATGCAGAGGACGCGATCGCCGGGCGCGACCAGCGACGCGATCGCCGCCTCGAGTCCGAGGATGCCCTCGCCGCCCATCACGACTACGTCGTGGTCGGTATCGTAGATCGTCGCGAGTTTCTCGCAGACGGCCTCGTAACGCTCGCGAAACGATGGGTCGATGTCCGGGTTCGGCTGCGGTTCGGCCATCGCCTCCCTGACCGACGGCGGAACGGCCGTCGGCCCTGGCGTGAAGAGCATGGGTCGGTCTGCGTCGCGCACGCAGGTGCCAGTTTCGGTCGGGTGCGCGAACCGGCCAGGCTCGGGGGCCGTCACTCCCGGTCGCGCGACCTCCCCTCGTCGTCGGCCGCCGGCAGGCCGAAGGAGAACGTCGCTCCCTCGCCCGGGTCCGATTCGACCCGGATCTCGCCCCCGTGGCGCTCGACGATCCGCCGCGTCAGTGCGAGTCCGATCCCCGTCCCCGGATGCTCGTCGTGCGTGTGGAGTCGCTGGAAGACGTCGAAGATGCGCTCCTGGTCGTCCGGATCGATTCCGATACCGTCGTCACGAACGGAGACGATCCAGTCGTCGCCGTCGCGCTCGGCGGAAATCTCGATCGTCGGCGGTTCGTCGCCGCTGTACGCGATCGCGTTCTCGAGCAGGTTCTGGAACACCTGTCGCAACTGGCTGGCGTCGCCGCGGACGCGGGGCAGGCGCTCGGCCGAGATCTCCGCGTCGCTCTCCGCGATCCGCACTTCCAGATCGCGTCGAACGTCCTCGAGGACGTCGTTCAGGTCGATCGGTTCGAACGGATCGCCCCGCGTTTCGACTCGCGAGTACTCCAGCAGGCCGTCGATCATCTCCCGCATCCGCTCGGCGCCGTCGACGGCGAACTCGAGGAACTCCCGGCCGTCGGCGCCGAGTTCGTCACCGTAGCGTCGCTCGAGCAGCTGGAGGTAGCTGGTCACCATCCGCAGCGGTTCCTGCAGGTCGTGCGAGGCCGCGTAGGCGAACGTCTCCAGTCGCTCGTTCGACGACTCGAGGCGACGGCGATATTCGGTGCGCTCGGTGACGTCCTGCACCACGAGCATGCCGGCGTAGATGTCGCCGTCGGCGTCGTGGACGGGAAGCGCGTGCGCGTTCAGGTGCCGGTCGCCGAACTCGAGGTCGAACGAGTTCGATTCCCCCTCGAAGACAGCTCGCAGGTACGGTTCGATCCGGTCGGCGGTCGCGTCGGGGTATCGATCGATCACCCGCTCGCCGACGACCTCGTCCGGGTCGCGTCCCACCTCGTCGAGCAGTTCACCCCCGACGACGGAGTAGGTGTACTCCTCGTCGAAGAGTCCGACCGCACCGTTCGGGAAGTTCTCGACGAGGGTTCGGTATCGACGCTCGCTCTTCTCGAGCGCGCGTTCGCGAGCGACTCGCTCGGAAATGTCCCTGACGACGCCGCAGCGGCCGTGTTCGTCGCCGATCGGAAACGGCGCGATCCGGCTCTCGGCGGGAAACGCTTCGTCGGCCTTCGGCTGCAGGTTCAGGTCGATCTTCCCGACCTCTCGGTCGCCGGCTACGATGTCGGCGACGGCCGCCTCCGCCTGCGTCGTGACGTCCTCCTCGTGGACGATCGTCGCGTGGCTCCCGAGCAGTTCGTCCCGCCGGTAGCCGGTCATCGCGCAGAACGCCTCGTTGACCAAGACGAAGTGGCCGTCCGCGTCGACCGCGTAGATGCCGTCGTCGACGGTTTCGACGATCGTCTCGTAGCGTTCCAGTTCCCGCTCGCGCTCCGTGCGGTCGGTCACGTCGCGGAAGTACACCGAGATGCCCGTCTCGGACGGATAGAGGTTCGCCTCCACCCAGATGCCGAGTTCCTCGTGATAGAGCTCGTAGCTGGTCACCGCCTGGTCGGTCAGCGCGGTGTCGAACGCCTCCCGAACGGCGGCCATCTCGGACGCTTCGGGGAAGACCTCCCAGAGGGATTCGTCAATCAGTTCGTCTGCGCTCCGCTGGAGGAGCGTTTCCGCGCGCTCGTTGACGTGCGTGAATCGAAACGCCTCGTCGACGGCGAAGAAGGCGTCGGAGATTCGGCCGAAGACGCGCTCGAGTTCGCTCTCCAGCTCCCGCTCGCGCTCGTAGCGCTCTGTCGTGTCCCGCGCGACGATCAGGTAGCCCCGGTGGGTCCCGGCATCGTCCCGGATCGCCGTGATCGTCTCGTCCGCCCGGAACCGTCCGCCGTCCGCCGTGCGTCGCCAGCCCTCGACCTCGACCGAGCCCGTCTCGATCGCCCGCCGCAGGTTCCGCCGCGGGACGCCGGTCTCGCGATCGGCGTCGGTGTAGAACGTCGAGACGTGCTCGCCGAGGATCGCGGGCGCTTCGTGGCCGACGATCTCCTTCGCGCCCTCGTTCCAGCTGATCACGCGGCCGTCCGTATCGAGGCGATAGATCGCGTACCCCTCGACGGCGTCGACCAGCGACTGGAACCGATCCTCGCTCTCTTCGAGGGCGCCTTCCGACGCCTTCCGCTCGGTGATGTCGTAGTAGAGCTCGATCCGACCGCCGGCGTACTGGCCCGATTCGATCGGTTTGCTCCGGTGTTCGAGCCAGCGCCCCTCGCGATTCGGCCCGGGCGTCACGCGGCACTCGAACTCCTCGATGTAACTGTTGTCGTCGTACGTCGCCAGGACTCGCTCGGCGAAGGCGTCGGGATCGGCGACACGGTCGGTGATGCGTTCTCGCACGAGCCGCCGCTTGTCACGTCCGATCAGGGACTCCCGTTCCAGCCCGAAGTACTCCTCGATGGTCTCGTCGACCCACGCGACTGAGAACGTCTCGTCGAGGACGAAAACGCCGATGTTCGCCTCGTCGAGGACGTTCGTCATCGAGTCGTAGGACGCCTGCGCGGACTCGAGGGTGGCCAGCCGCTGGGTCTTCTCGGAGATGTCCCGGACGACGCCGATCGTCCCGGCGAACTCCCCCGAATCGATCAGCAGGTTGACCCGCAACTCGCAGGGGACCGTCCCGCCGTCGGCCGTCTGGATGCCGAGTTCGAAGGTGGAGATGGGTCCGTCCTCCGCGTCGAGCTGCCGCGTGATTTCGCGCGCAATGCGCGTCACGTCCTCGTCGGTCAGCAGGATCGAGACGTGCTCGCCGACGAGTTCCTCGCGGGCGTAGCCCGTCGTCTCGACGACGACGTCGTTGACGGCGACGAAGCGCCCCTCCGCGTCCAGCTGGTAGAGACCGTCGTCGATCGTGTTGACGAGCGTTCGATACCGATCCAGGGCAACCTCGTCGTCGACGGCGCCCCAGAACGGCTCGTCGGTGGCTCCCGGACGCGTATTCATACGTCTTCTCACCAGCGTCACACGGTTAAATCACCGGTCGAGTTCGAATATCGACACGTACGGGGGTGTGAGTTGACAAGTGCCGCATCGAGCCGGACTGGTGCACCGAGAGCCGATCGCACCGACGGCGCCGATTCGGCCCGCGACCCGCCGCCGGAATCGAACTGGGGGCGACGGGCGCGATCGACCGGACCAAGCCCGTCTTGTGACCCGACTCGCCGTCGAGGAGAGCGTCACCCACCACGGTACCGCGGTGGCGACGGCGCTCTCCGCCGGGCTAAGCGTCGCGGATTCCGTCGGCAGGATTTCTGCCACGCGCCGCCAATCGGGCCGAGGCAAGCACCTGCGTGAAAAGACGTTCACAAAGCGTTTACCGTGATCCGGCCGAATCTTTCCGGGACTCATGGAGATGCGCTGGTGGGACGACGGGCCCTTCGCGGACAGCAGGTGCCAGGATGGGCTGGTGAGCCGCCGTTGCTCGTCGCCGACGCCGAAAGCCGGGCCGTCGTCGATCGTCCGTATGGCGGTCGCGGAGCTATCGCGCGACGAACTGTCTCATATTCGGCCCTCGGTGAGCGGCGTATGAGTGACCCCGCCACCTACGACCGTGACGCGGCCGAACGCGAGTCGGCCGCGTACGAGTCGCCAGCGGCGGCGGAGCGCCGGTCGCTCGTCAGGGATCGACTCGCACCCCGCCCCGGCGAGACCGTCCTCTCCATCGGCTGCGGGCCGGGATTCGAGCCGGCCGAAATCGCACCGCTGGTGGGCCGCGAGGGCCACGTTCACGGCGTCGACCGGAGCGAAGCGATGCTGGACCTGGCGGTTCGTCGATGCGCCGACGCACCGAACGCGTCGCTCGCGTGCGGTGAAGCGACGGATCTGCCGATTTCGACCGGATCGATAGACGCGGCCGTCGCCGTACAGGTCTACGAGTACGTCGAGCCCCTCGACGCAGCCCTGGCCGAGTTAGAACGGGTGCTTCGACCCGGCGGCCGCGCGGCCGTCTACGACACGGACTTCGCGTCGCTGGTCTGGCGGACCGACGATTCCGAGCGGGCGGATCGGATTCTCTCGGCGTACGACGGTCACTGTCCACACCCCCGATTAGGTTCGGCGCTCGGACCCGCCCTGCGCGAGGCCGGGCTGCGGGTCGAGCGGGTCGAACCCAACACGATCATCGCGACCGAGTTCCCGGCGGACTCGTACGCGTTTCACCTCGTGCACGCCGTCCGGGACTACGTGGTCGATCAGGGCCAAATCGACGCGCGGGTGGCGGACGCCTGGGTCGAGGACCTTCGGAAGCGGGCCGATCGCGACGAGTTTTTCTTCAGCCTCACGCAGTACCTGTACGTCGTCGCGAAGCCAGCCGCGGCGCCAGTGGATTCGGAGCGCTGACCGAGGATCCGTCTGTCGTCCGCCACCGAATTTCTTCTCGCCGGTGATCGGATCCGGGCTGCGTTCGTGGCGGAGACGACCGCTTAGCCGTCCTGCAGGCGCTCCCACTCCGTTCGAAGTAGTCCGTACTTGAGATTGTCGTGGTACGCGCCGTCGTGGAATTTCACCCGCCGCTGGCGGCCTTCCAGGGTGAAGCCCACGGCCTCCAGGAGCGCTCGTGAGGCCTCGTTCCACTCGTACACCCCGGCGCCGATCGACGGGACGTCGTGGGTTCGAAAGATGGTCTCGATCGCGAGCGTCAGAGCTTCCCGGGCGTATCCCGATCCCTGGTGGGCCGGGGCGAGCCAGACGGCGAGATTCGGACGGACGCGAACGCGGCGGGCGAGGACGACGCCGATCGGCGTCACCAGTCCCGGGTCGACCGGTCCGGGCGTCGGGTCGTCGTCTTCGAGGCAGACGAGGAGGTGGACGCGATCGTCGTCTTCCGCGAGTGATTCGATCTCCGCCGCCACCCGAGAGCGAGACCGGATCGGACGCCCGAGGGGTTCCCGAAGTCCCGGTTCCGCGTAGGCCCGCTGGAGAAACGGGGCGTCTTCCGGTTCGACCGTCCGGAGGGAGACGGTCTCGCCGCGTTCGACGCGTGAACCGGGCATGTTAGCGCGTCACCCCCGCGGATGGCGGCGACACCCTCGAATCTGGATGGACCTGGCGTGGGGCCCGCTTCGACGCGCTCTCGCGCCCTGATCCCGGTTCTTCGGTCGAGCGACGGGACGGTCGAATCCGTCCGTCGGACGTGTTGCATCGTCGCGTGGTTCGGTGTCGGTGGATCATCGTTCAATCAATCGATCACGAACTCGCCGTTTCGCTGAATGACGTCGCCGTCCGCTTCGAGCCGGGCGTCCTCGCTCACGTCAACGAGCATGTCCACGTGGCGTGCGCTCTCGTTGTACGTTCGGTCGTCGGGGACGCACTCGCTCATCGCTTCACCGAGTGCGACGTGGACGGTCCCGGCCATCTTTTCGTCGAGGAGGACGGTGTGCGTTATCCGGTCGATTCCGGGGTTCGTCCCGATCCCGATCTCGCCGAGCCGTCGAGCACCGTCGTCCGTGTCGAGAACGTGCCGGAGCAAGGCCGCGTTCCGGCTCGCATCTGCCTCGACCACAGTTCCGTCATCGAACGTGAGGCGTGCGTCACGGATCTCCCGTCCACTCTCCCGCACGGGGAAGTCGATCGCGACCGTACCGGTTGCGCTGTCGACGACCGGCACGGTGGCGACTTCGCCGCCCGGCATGTTTTCGCGCCCGTCGTCGTTCAGCGCCGCCATACCGTCGATCGATAGCTGAAGGTCCGTCCGCTCCCCGACCACGAGCCGGAGCGTGGACGCGTCGTCGAGCACGGCTGCGAGGGTAGATTGGTGCTCGCGAATGGCGTCCCAGTCGACGTCGATTGCGTCGTAGATCAGGTCGGCCCACGCCGCGGTGCTCATCCCCGCGCGCTGTGCGTCCGCCGGCGTCGGGTGTTTCGTGATCACCCACCGCGTCCCGTCGAGGCGCTCGCGAAGGATCGGTTTCCGGGCGCGACTCACCGCCGCTCGTTTGGCCGGATCGACGTCGCTTAGCTCCGACGCGTTCGTGCGGCCGTCGATCAGGATCGCGACGTCGGCCGCCGCCATCGCCGAGCGATCGGCGCGGGTCGGTCTGTAGTCCTCGACGTCCATGGTGCGGTGGTACGCTCGACTCGCGCGCTGGTTCTGCCACCAGGTTCGCGGGCGGGCACCGCGCTCGCCCAGTCGCTCGTACAACGCGACCACCAGATCAGTCGCCTGCGTCGGAGCCGCGATGATAACGTCATCGTCAGCCCCCACATCCGTACAGTGATCGACGAGGAGTTCTGCGTGTCGTCGTATTCTGGCATCCATCGAATCCAACCCCGTACCCGGACACTGTAAGGTCTCTGCGAAGCTTCTTTCACAGGAATCCGTGACGTGATACGCGAACCCGGTCGATCCGGTGCGGGACGACCCGAGCCGCTCTGGCCGTCTCGCCGGCACTCCACCGCCCCATCGCAATCGAATCGGTTCGTCCCGGTGCGAGACCGCCTCGCCGAAATGCGACCGCCGACACCGGGACGGTGAAATTATCTTCGCAAATATATTACACTTCCTCGGTGCGTTTCGTGGCGTAGAATGCTCTCTCCACGGAGACGCGGAAACGCGAGGCGATGGGCGACATGAACGGGTTGGGCCGCGATCTCCTCGTCTACTACGGGTACAAGGCGACGACCGCGCGGTCGCTGTACCACCCGATCATGTTCCTGTACTTTCGGTCGATCGGGCTCTCCTGGGGCCAGATCGCGCTCCTCGAGGCGGCGGGGTCGCTCACGACCGTCCTCACCGAGGTCCCGACCGGTTTCGTGGGCGACCGCGTCGGTCGGCTGCGAGCGCTCGTCGTCGGGACCGCGCTAATCACCGTCTCGATGGGTGTGATCGCGTTCGCGGAGTCCTTCTTCGTCCTGGCGGCGGTGTATCCCGTCTGGTCGATCGGCTGGAACCTCCGCTCCGGGAACGATTCGGCCTGGTTCTACGACCGACTCGCTGCAGCGGGACAGTCGGATCGGTTCGCCGATCGAAGCGGTCGAGCCAAGGCGCTCACGCGCACCGTCGGCGTCGGCGGTGCGCTCCTGGGCGGGTACCTGGGAACGCTCGATCTCGCGGCCCCGTTTCTCGCGGCGGGAATCCTGTCCGCGCTCGGCATCCCCGCCCTGCTCGTGCTGGGTCGCACCGACCGCCACTACGTCCGTGACGGTCCATCGCCGAGGGAATCGGTCGGTCTCGTCCGCGACGCCCTCACGCTTCCCCGCCTCCGCTACTTCGTGCCCTACTACTTCGTCTGTATCGCCGGCGTCCTCGCCGTCGTCTTCATGTTCGCCCAGCCCGTCGTCGAGGCGCACGCGGCGACCGTCGGCTACGACAGCTCCGTCGAACTGCTGCTCGGCGGGCTCTACGCGGGGATCAGTCTCGTCTCCGCCGGGCTCTCGTACCACACGGGCGTCATCGCCGAGCGGATCGGCCTCCGCCGGTGGTTCTCGGTCGTTCCCGTCGCCGTCGGGCTCGGACTGCTGGGGCTGTCGTTCGTTCCGGCGCTCGTCCTCCCGGCGATCCTCCTCGCCCGCGGCGTCGCCGACGTCACGGGGACGCTGGCCGGGCAGTACGTCAACGACCAGCTGGGCGGGACCGGCCGGGCGACCGTCCTCTCCGCGATGCGGATGGTCCGGAAGCTCGCGGACATCCCGTTCCTGCTCGCGGCCGGCTGGGCGGCCGACGCGGGCCTCGCGACGAGCGAGGTGCTCGCCCTCGCCGGGCTCGGCCTGCTCGTCGGCGTGGCCGCGCTCGGCCGGTGGACTTTTTCCCGCTTCGCCGTCCAGTCTTCCTCGAGTAGTGGACGCTCGGCCGATGCACAGCCAGACCGATGACACACGACGATTCCAACTCGCGCGGGACTCGACGGGCCGACGAGGGCGAACGGAGCGCTTCGAGCGCTCGCGACGACGAGACGGCCGCGGCGTTCGGCGCCGTCGGCAACGAACACCGCGTCGCGATCCTGCGCGCTCTGATGGAGGCGTACCAGCGGGGCGAGACGCCCATCGCCTACTCGACGCTCAAGGACAGGATCGGGATGCGCGACAGCGGCCAGTTCAACTATCACCTCCAGGAACTCGTCGACCGGTTCGTCGCGGAATCGGCCGACGGCTACGCGCTGACGTACGCCGGCCGGACCGTCGTCTCGGCGATCGCGTCGGGCGCGCTCGACGAGTCGGTGACGCGGGCGCCGGAACCTGTCGAGGGAACCTGTTACGCCTGCGGCGCGGCGTCGCTGGTGATCCACTATCCCGGCCAGCGCGTCCGGATCACCTGCGCGGCCTGCGACGAGGAGGTCGTCCACATCCAGTTTCCGCCCGTAGCGGTCGCAGCGCGGACGGTCGCGGAACTGAAACGTGATTTCGACCGCTGGGCCCGCTCGTGGCGCTCGCTCGCCGGGAGCGGAATCTGTCCGGAGTGTGCCGGACGGATCGACGTCGAACTCGGCCGCGAGACGAGCACGCCCACCACCGGTGACGCCGACGTCCGGGCCGTCATCTCCTGCGAGCAGTGCTGGGTCCGCGGCGGCATGCCGCCGGGACTGACGGTGCTCGATCACCCCGCAGTCGTCTCGTTCTTCTGGGACCGCGGGATCGACGTCCGCGACCGACCTCAGTGGCGCCACGCCTGGGCGCTCGCGGACGATGGGCTGACCGTCGTCGAGACGGACCCGCTCCGCGTCGAGGTGACGCTGCGAGTCGAGGACGACTCGCTCACGCTCCGGATCGACGACTCGCTGCGCGTCGAGTCGGTCGTCGAGCGACGGCGCGGCTGACCGGAGGCGAGCGGCAATCTGCGGCCTCGACGGGCCCGGTCACGCGGGGTCGCCGGGTTCGACGCGTTCCAGGACGATCCGCTCGGCGAATCGCCCGCGATCGACGGCTTTCTCCTCGCGAATCTCCTCCAGTTCGTCGGCCGAAACTCCTCGATCGGCCCGGATCGCGTGGACGACCTCCAGCACGTCCGCCAGTTCGTCGATCGCCCGGCTCTCGACGTACTCGTCGACCTCCTCCTGCAGCTTCTCGGCGAGGCGTCGGCGGTACGCCTCGTCGTCGGCGACGTGCGTGACCGGCGTCTCGCCGTTCGCCTCGATGATCGTCGGAACCTCGTCGCGGACGAGTTTGTCGAACTCCTCGGCCATAGGCGTGCGTTCGGCGGTCGACGGATAAGCCCGGTGGTGGCCGGCCGCGCGTCAGTGGGGACTACGGCAGCGGGTCCGTGCGGCCTGCCGTCCCGTCGTGACGGCGGTGGAGCACGATCGGGTTCCCGTCGGGATCGGCGACCGTCGCGATGTCGCAGACGTCGGTCTCGAAGGGGTCCTGCAGGACCGTCGTGCCGTCCGCGCGGAGTTCCTCGACCGCTCGCTCGACGTCGTCGACGGCGAGGGCGACGGCGCCGCCACGGTCGGTCGGCTCGGTCCGTTCGGCGTCGTCCGTTTCGTCCAGCGCGAGCGTCGTGGGCGGGAGGGCGAACTCCGCCCAGCCGTACTCCTCGACGTGTCGTTCCAGTTCCAGTCCGAGTGCGTCGCGATAGAACGGCAGCGCAGTCCCGAAGTCGCTGACGGTGTACCGGACGAAATCGATCGCTCTGGTCTCCATACAGACCCATCGAACCGTTCGTACTTAGTCGTGGGGACGAGCCCCAGCTTGGCGAGTGCCTGCGAACGGGGACCTCCGTCGGGCCCGGCGACGGGCTGGCGATCCGTCGTTCGACGGCCCGTCAACTGTCCGTTCCCTGGCCTCGATGGCGTCGAACCCGGCGAGTCCGTTGATCCCGCTTCGACGGCCGACCATCCGCCCGGTCGACCGTCTCGCGGCGGTCGCTCGGAAACGGCCGGCGCTATCACGACCGTCCCTCGGAGGGCGTGTTCGCCGACGACGGGCATAGCGGGGGTCCGTAGTGGGTTGGCCTGCCCATCCGTTCACACGCATCGGTAGTTATATAATATTTGGCGTTTGCCACCGGAATGGAAGCCACGAACCCCACCGACCGCGCGGGGACGGGCGCAGCAATTGTCCCGGGTGGAACCGGCACCCGAGACGTGGCTTGCACGCCGCGGAGCGATTTGGTTGCCACGGTTGCGAACACACTACCGAGACAACACGGTCTCGCACGCCGGTCGTACGGTCAGCAGCTGTCGACGAATTCAGGCTTGATTTTCGAACTGGACGGCGAGCCCTCGGCTCCACCGAGACCGTCGTCGGTGAACTGACGGTGGTCAGGCATTCCAGTGAGCAGTCCGAGTCGGCGGTGGTCTGCGAGCGCTGCGGAATCGGATCGACGGACGAACACCGGGTGCGGCTCCGGGCGGAGCATCGGGGGCAGTTGGCGGCTCGGTACGCGGGGTCGGAGAAGCGAATCTGTGCGGATTGCGTGGCCGCACCTGGGAGGCTGGAGTGACCCGGCAACGGGAACATGTGGACAGGGGGTGAACGACCGGACAGGACGCGGAACTCTGTCGGTAGTTGAGGATCGGTCGGCGATTTTGTCCCTGTATTGGGGTTTCATCTCGTGAACCTGAGATGGCAGAATAGCGGATGTTACTGCTGTAAACAGCCGGTTTTCTTTACCGACTTGTATCACTGACTCCGTCCGCAGCAACGAATTCCATTACGTTCGTGATTCGGGAGGTGCGCGTCATCGCGCCTCTGACGGGTCTGCGTTCCACCGGCATCGGCGAAGTTCCGAACCTGATCGAATAGCCCCTCGGACTGGCCCGGATGCTGCTGCCGGAGCGCGGTGTCACATCACCCACCCGGTTTCGAACTCGCGAACTGGGGCCGGGAGGTAGGATTGATCTTTCCCCCGTTCGTCGGGACCGCCAGGATCGGGTTACGAAACGGTGGCACTCGGCCACCGGTTGGTTCATCCCGAAGCCACTGGAGGCGCCGTTCAGTAGATCTGCGGGTTGGCCGGGACGTCAGAACACTCCGATTATGAACCCGAGTCCCATGATGCTGAGGACGGCAGCGGAAAACGCCGGGAGGTACGGCGTGTACCGCTCGACTTTCGCCTCGGAGTGCTGGTACCCGGCAATCAACAACATCGTCAGTCCGACGATACCCACGATGACGGTGAGGGCGTACGCACCCATCAGTTCGAGGCAGTGGGTGGACCCGGCGCAGAGCGCGATTATCTCGAACTCCTCTTCGTGGGCGAACCCGAGCACGAACGCGAACCACGCGATTCCGAGGAGTCCGCGGTCGGCAGTCTCTTCGGGGTCATCGTGCGAATGCGAGCCCCCATCGACGAAGGGAACGAACCCCTTCAGTCGGGTGACCAGTCCGTCGTCGGTGTGGTCGTGTGCGTGGCCTCGCTCGTGAGACTGGCTTGAATGCCCGTCCGGATCGTGTTGGTGGTCGTGGTTGAGCTGGTCGGAGTGGCCGGCATCGTCGTGACTGCCGTGGGAATGCCCGTGGACGTATTCACGGATCCCGAGCGCGATGAGGAGGACACCAGCAACGAGACTGACTGGCCCGCCAATCTCGATGCCACCGACTATCGCTATCGGCTCGTTGACCTGCGTGAGGTTAAAGTAGTCCTTCGCGTAGAAGAACACTCCCACCATCGCGATACTGCTGATAAGGTGACCGACGCCGATGATGAGACTCGCCGCGAACCCATACACCCACTTGTTCGTCCGGTCGAGCGCGTACGAGGCGGCGATGGGCCACCCGTGACCCGGTTCGACGCCATGAACGGCACCGAGAGCGATCGCTCCGATGAACAGCCCGAGCGGTTCGCCGTGTAACATGCTGATCGAGAATCTGCTATCGGCGTGGATAACGGTTGTTAATACCGGAATGGGGGAGTCGTCATACGAGAGCCTCTTGTAGACTCACGACGAGATGGGTGCTATGCGAACGAGTTTCAATATTCCAGACGAAGTCGTCGACGAGTTCGACCGGGTCTGGCAAGAGCAGGATATCGAAAACAGATCGCGAGCGGTCCGAGAAGCGATGCTGGAGTACATCGAGTCTCACTCCCGCCTCGAAGCGACAAGCGGGGAGATCGTCGCGCTCGTCGCGTTCGATTATCGCCACCACGAGGTGATTCAGGAGCTTCACGCGGTCCAACACGAGTATCAAGACGTGATCCTCAACACGAGTCACACCCACCAAGGGGAGTGGTGCCTCGAATCGCTGTTTTGCCGCGGACCGGCCGATCAGGTTCGTACCCTCACCTACCGACTCCGCGACTTTGACGGCGTCAATCGGGTCAAGGTGATGGTTATCCGGGATGACGAGGACTAACGATCGGCCGGGGATCTCACAGGGGGTACGTTCGCTACGCGCTCCACCTGAACTGGACGATATCGGACGCGTTCGACGTCGAGAAACGGTGTGCGTGAGCGCAACGGGCCACCGAGAGGCGACGGCCGACGAAGCGGACGACCTACTCGAGATGGAGTTCCTGGCGATGCTCCTCTAGAGAGTGTTCTTCGAGGTCCGCTTTCGAGTCGAACGTGTCGCCGCAGATCGGGCACTCGTGATTCCCAGACATGGGAATTGTTCACGTCCGGCGGCGGTAAATAGGTCGGCCTTTCACGCGCTACTGATCGTGGGCGTCCCGCCGATCACCGGACCCCCTCTGCGGTTACGTTTCGATCCGAACCACGCGCCGAGATTTCCCTCCGGCAACCTGGTACCCCGTGCTGGGCGGTTGGCTGCTCCGTCGAACGTCCGGCAGCACCCGCCACGTTCGTCCACTGAACCGATCGATTCCGTGCCGGCACTTCGAACGTGGATGGGCCGAACCGACTGCGTACGAGGCGGACGTATTGTTCGTGAAATGACGAACTGTGATCTATCCCCGCTGAACTAGTATCCATCGACGGCATCCGAGAATTGCGGCCTTCGATTTATGAGCCTGACAAGAATACGTAACTCATGGTATCGCGTGACGAGCCCCTCGTTCGCCTGCTGTCAGATAGCACCGCTCGGGCGGTCTTGAGCACTCTGGACGACGCCTCTGGCGGCCTCCCCGTGACCGAGATCGCCGAACGAATCGTTGCCGAGGAGGGGGGAGACCCCGATCGGACGCCCGTTTCTCTCCACCACAACTACCTTCCTCGACTCGAGCAGGCCGGATTGATCGAGTACGAATCGGAAACGGGCGTCGCCACCGTGGCGGACGGCTCGGCGATCGACGCCGAGTGGATGGACGTCGAAACGCTCGGCGAAGTACTCTCACAGTTTGTATCGAGGGGGCAATCCGATCGGGTCGTCGGCCAACTGGAGGGGCGAGAAGCCGTATACACGTTCTCCCGGGAGTTAGCCGACCGGGCCGAGGACGAGCTCTTTTTGATATACGCGTCGGGCGAACTGCTCGACGAGGAGTGTCTCCCGTACGCAGAGCGAGCACTAGAACGGGGCGTCGAGCTGCACGCCGGGACGAAGAGCCGATCGGCTCGGGATTTCTTTCGGAATCACCTTCCAAAGGCGACGGTGTGGGACCCTCAGCTCGACTGGACGTACGAACGGTCGAGCTACCCCGAGATGAGCCGCCTGATCATGGCCGATCGAGAAACTGTCGTCGTCGGTCTCTGGGACGAAGGACTGGGTGGGACGAAAACGGAAATCGCGATGATCGGTGAGGGGAAAACCAACCCCCTGGTGGTCCTTACTCGCGAACTGCTCGGGTCACGAATAGATCATCTCGATTATCAGAGCGACGATTTCCTCGGCGATCTGCCGTTCGAGGGGTGAGCATCGATAGCTACGAGGTGTCGAACCGACGCTTCCGACGGCCTGTACTGGCCGATCACGTCGACTTCGGTCGAGTCCCCGATCGCGCTCCGCCCGCTGCGAGCTCTGGAGAGGAGCCGTACTACTAACCGTCTGGGGAGAATACGCGACCGATTCAGCGGCTTTCAGCACCACTCGAACCCGGCCGGCCTTCCTGGGGGTAACTGAACTCGGTGACCCGTCGGGCGACGACCGTCACGCTCGACGTCACCGGCTGGCGGACGCGGGTGGGCGTCGCTGCGGTCGACCACAGAGCTATCCGACTGGAGGGCCACCATTGCGGGATGGCAGACGATAAGCGCGGCCGAGACAAGCAGGCCCACGACGCCGACCGACGCCAGCGAGAGCGCGAGCTCGCCACGGAACTGGAGCGCGGGGACGAACGAGAACCGCCGGTGGAAGCGACGACCCTCGCCGATTTCGAGGCGGAACTCGACGCGATCACGTTTCCGGCGACGGGGACCGAGGTCGTCGCGGCGATCGGCGATCGCGAGATCGAATCGGTCCGGGGACGCCACAGGATCGCGGATCTGGTCCCGGAGACGGACGCGGAGACGTTCGACGCTCCGGCTGCCGTCCGGGTCCAGGTACAGCGCCCGACGGTCGCCGAGGCCATGACGCGGGTCGTGGAAGCCAGCACGACGCTTCGGAACACGGATTTCGGCTGGGCGCAGCGCAAAGCGTACGAGAAGACCTTCGAGGAACTCGAAGCGATCGATCCCATTGACGACGATGACGGGATCCAGGCCGTCAGCGACTGGATCGTCGAGCGAATCCGCGACACCGCGACGCTCCCGACGTCCCGGGCGGTACGTCGAGAGGCGGCGAGGTTCTGCCGGGCGAACGGCTACCAGGTCCGAAACGACGAGTGGCTCGGGATATAGTCCGACGACCGCGTGTGACCGTGAGGGACTGCGCGAACCCCACGAGCTGCTGTCCGGATTACTCATCGACGATCCGTCCGATACGAAATCGTCCCGCTTCGAGACGAAT
The DNA here is from genome assembly GCF_023093535.1 of Halovivax limisalsi. Taxonomy (NCBI): domain Archaea; kingdom Methanobacteriati; phylum Methanobacteriota; class Halobacteria; order Halobacteriales; family Natrialbaceae; genus Halovivax; species Halovivax limisalsi. Next base: position 3,467,891 of record NZ_CP095757.1, on the reverse strand, counting down.
CCTCGCCGGTTCGAGTTATTCGGTCGTAGCGTCCGGCGGATAACGTCGCCCACCCGGAGGCCGCGCTCGAGGTGTCGCTCACACCGGCGCTCGAGTCTCCGGGGCCGGCCCCTCCGTCACCAGCAGAAAATACGAAACCGAGCGCATTCAGGCGACCAGTGCGTAGTTCGGCGGCGGGTTCGATTGAACGACCCGTTCGAAGCCGTCCAGTAGCAGGTCGACTGCGTTCTTGTGGGCCTCTTTCTGGCGATGGATGTGGGACGGGCGAACCGGTTGTGCATCGTAGGACGCGAACGCGCCGGACGGAGCGCTTTCTTCCGCTTCCACGTACGTACGTAATTCGACCAGTAGCGCGTGAAGGTGGATGAGCTCCTGGGTTTTCATGCGACCATCTAGCACACCGGTCGCTATATAGCATTTTGCCATCCGTATTTAGTGTGAGAATATTCGTAACACCCGGTCGCTCCCGGCATCCTCCTGACAGCCGCTTGGGCGCTCCTTGGTTCCGGTCTGTCCCCGGCCTGTGTTGAGCGACTTCCCATCTCGGATCGCGGTCGCTACGTCGCCATTCGCACTGTCTCCCCGACACGGCGCTGTCACCAGTACTGCAGCGGGGGGACGGACCGGTGGTCGGCTCGCCGTCACCGGTCTCCAATCCGAGAGCCACGTCCTGTGCGACGCCTCCACCCACGCCCCGTAGCGGCCCCTTACTTTTCACGTCCTCCCTGCGAGGTGACGTATGACCGACCATTTCGGCATCCTCGCCCTGGCGCCGCCGCTGCTGGCGATCGTGCTGGCGATGACGACACGACAGGTGCTGGTGTCGCTGTTCGCCGGCGTCTGGGTCGGGGCGTTGCTCGTCGCGGGCTGGAACCCGATCGCGGCCTCGGCGCTGACGATGGACTGGCTGGTCGAGGTCGTCCGGTCGCCCTTCAACACCAAGTTCATCATTCTGATCCTGTTCATGGGCGCCGGCGCCGCGTTCATCTACCGGTCGGGCGGCATCCTGGCGCTGGAGCGCGCGATCGGCGACCGCGTGAACACGGCCCGCGACTCGCAGATCCTCACCTGGCTGATCGGCGTCTTCATCTTCTTCGACTCCTACACGAGCACCGTCGTGACGGGCAACGCGACGCGGGAGCTCTCCCAGGAGAATCGCTCCTCGCGGGAGATGCACGCCTACGCCCTCGACTCGACGACGTCGCCGGTCACCACGTTCGGACCCGTTTCGAACTGGATCGGGTTCCAGGTGTCGATGATCATCGTCGGGTTCGAGGCGACCGAGGTCACGACGGACGAACTCGGCGTCACCGCGTTCGGCCTGTTCCTGCAGTCGATCCCGTGGAACATCTACTGCTTCATGGCCTTCTTCATGGTGGGGTACGTCGCGATCACCCAGCGCTTCTTCGGCCCGATGCTGGACGCCGAGTGGCGCGCCCGCTCGACGGGCCGGACGATCCGCGAGGACGCGACGCCGCTGTCGGACGTCTCGACCGACGTCGGCGAACCGAGCGAGAAGAACCCGAAACTGGTCAACTTCTTCGGACCGATCCTCGTCCTGCTCGTCGTCGGCCTCGTCTCGATGTGGTACCTCGGCGGTGGCCACCAGCCCGGCGTCGATATCGCGACCGCCTTCCAGGAGACCGACGTGGCGCTCGGGTTGCTCCACGGCGCGTTCGCGTTCATGCTCGCCGGGTTCGTCGGCTCGCTCGCCTACCGGACGATGGACTTAGAGGAAGCCGGCGAGACGATCCTCGACGGGTTCAAGACGATGGTGATCGCGCTGGCGATCATCGTCCTGGCGTGGGCCATCGGCGTCGCCGCCGAGAACGTCGGCACGGCCGATTTCATCGTGAACGTGATGGTCGGCAGCGGCGTGCCCGGGAGCTTCCTCCCGCTGATCGTCTTCGTCGCGGCGATGTTCGTCGCCTTCACCACGGGAACCTCCTGGGGAACGATGTCCATCCTGACGCCGCTGGCGATCCCGCTGGGCCTCGAACTCGTCGGCCCGTCGGTGCTCCCGGTCGTGATCGCGATGCTGTTCGGCGGCGCCATCTGGGGCGACCACAGCTCGCCGATCAGCGACACCACGGTGATGTCGTCGATCTTCGCCGGCTCCGACCACATCGACCACGTCAACACCCAGATCCCCTTCGCCGCGACGGCCGCCGGCGTCACCGTGATCGTCCTCGTCCTGTACGGCCTGGGCCTCCAGAGCCCGATCGTCGCGCTGCCGCTCGCGTTCGTCCTGACGGCCCTCGCGGTCCTCGCGCTCAACAAGATCGACGCGCGGCGCAAGGGACTCCCCGAGGTGATGCCGACGGCCGCCGCCATCGAGTCCGGCGCGGTCGACGCCGAACGCGGGGAGGCTGCCCCCGGAAACGGGAGGTACGCGTTCCTCTCGCTGATTCCCGTCACCGCGATCGTCATCGTCGTCGCCTACCTCGCGCTCGTGTTCGCGTTCGCCGCACTCGGCGGCTGATCGAGGTCCGATCCACCTGCGTTTGATCCGAGCGAACGATGCTGGGACGTCTGAGCGGTCGAACCTGCGAATCGCACAGAGTACGTCGGTACAGTAGGATCCGTGCGGCGGTTACAGTCCGTAGAGGTATGTATCGATAACCCAGCCGAGAACAAAGAGGACGGACCCAAAGACTCCAGTGAAGACCGCACCAGTAACCGTCTCGGTTTCTCTCCAGCCCAAGCCGAGACCGACACTAACGACGAAACCAGCGACGATGACCCGCCAGTCCAAGGCCACGGTTTCACGGAACGGCTACTAGCTCTTTATACTGTACGTTTCGCACGCGATGGGGACGAATTCCGATTCCGTGATCGGAATCGGCGTCCGAAACCGGTGAATATCACCGCTGTCCGGCTCGCGATAGCGGCGCGTCTGGTAGCCGGGGTGATGACCGACGATGTCTTCTCCCCACTCGAAATTCGAGAGACGACGATTCGAAACCGGTTCGCGATGTCGCCGATGTGTCAGTACTCCGTCGACGACCGGGACGGGCTCGCGACCGACTGGCACCGCGTCCACCTCGGCTCGCGCGCCGTCGGCGGCGCCGGCGTCGTCCTGACCGAAGCCACCGCCGTCGAGAAGCGCGGCCGCATCACGCCCGAAGACCTCGGCATCTGGAGCGACGCCCACCGCGATGCGCTCGCTCCCGTCGTCGAATTCGTCGACTCTCACGGCGGGACACCCGGTATCCAGCTCGCACACGCGGGTCGGAAGGCATCGAAGACGCGCCCGTGGGACGGCGGCGAGCCGCTCCAGCCCGACGAGGGCGGCTGGGAAACGGTCGCGCCGAGCGCCGTTCCGTATCCGTACGACGACGAGCCGCCCGCGACGGCGAAACTCGAGGCGGACGAGATCGCCGACGTCGTCGAGTCGTTCCGGGCGGGAGCACGGCGGGCTCGCGAAGCCGGCTTCGAGATCGCGGAAGTCCACGCCGCCCACGGCTATCTCCTCCACGAGTTCCTCTCGCCGGTGACGAATCGCCGCGACGACGCCTACGGCGGCAGCTTCCGGAATCGAACCCGGATCGTCCGCGAGATCACCGAGGCCGTTCGCGAGGAGATGGGTGCGGATCGGCCCGTCTTCGTGCGCATCTCCGCGACCGACTGGCTCGACGACCGCGCATCCTGGGATATCGAGCAGTCCGTTCGCCTCGCGGACGACCTCTCCGACGCCGGTGCCGATCTGATCGACGTCTCGTCGGGCGGCATCAACCCGGACCAGGCCATCGAGTCGGTCGGTCCGAACTACCAGCTACGTTTCGCCGAACGCATCCGAAACGAGAGCGACGCCGACGTGAACGTCGGCACCGTCGGGGGCATCACGACGGCCCAACAGGCGGACGCCATCATCCGTAACGACCGCGCGGACCTCGCCATCGTCGGTCGGAAGTTCCTCGACGACCCCTATTTCCCGCTGCACGCCGCCCGCGAACTCGGTCGCGAGGACGCCGTCGACGTCCCCGTCCAGTACCAGCGCGGATTCTGAGTCCGCGGGCCCCGCGTCTCGACTTTCGCGTCTCGGTTCTCGGGGTGACGGACGTTCGGCGCGGCCGCCGGCGGTATCCCGGACCTCTCTCGACTCGCGATGGCCGTCGCTCCCGTCGAACGGTAGTGGGATTTCTGCGTCAGAACGTGACCCGTCCCTACGGTCGTTCCTCGGGCCGTGCGAAGCCCACGCCACCGGCGAGGATGGCAGTCCCGGCGAGGATCGTCGCCCCGAGGACGACGAACCCGTCGTCCGGATTCAGACCGGCGATCGATCCGGCGACGTCCACGACGAACACCGTGACGAACAAACTCAGGATTGCGAACGCGAGCATGGCGATTCCGGCCAGGAGCGCGCTGGCCAACGACCCGAACGTATCAAGAACTCCCATTGAACGGTATACTCACACACTTCATAAGTAAATGGCGATGGCGGCGTACGCACAGACCGTCTCGTGACGGTTGCCCGCCCATCCCCGTACCGAGCGGTGATCGTCGCCCCTGTCTCACCGCAACGCCTCGCCCCAGTCGCCGCCGTGAACTACCTCTTCGAGGCCGGCGCGTTCGCGCGTGTCCGCCGAACTCTCGACGCGCTCCTCGGCGGGGTGGCCGACCGCGATCGCGCCGATCGGATCGTACGCCTCGGGCACGCCGAAGGCCTCGCGAAACGCCGGCCAGTCCGCGTCCGGGAGGCCGAAGAACAGCGCGCCGAGGCCCTCGTCGACGGCGGCGTGCAGGATGTTCAGCGCGGCCATCCCGGTGTCGATGTACCAGTACGGCACCGGCCAGCGCGACTCGTCGCGGTCGGTCCAGCCCTTGTCCGGCTCGGCGTACCGATCGAGGTAGTCGTCCTTGCAGGCCAGCGGGACGACCACCAGCGGCGCCCGCCGGACGCGCTCGGGCTGGGCGTTGTGCTCGTTGGTCGCCCAGAAGCACTCGCGATCCGCGGGCGACTCCAGCGCGAGAAAGGCAAAGCCCTGGCTGAACCCGGCCGAGGGGCCCTGCAGTCCAGCGCTGACGATCCGTTCGATCGTCTCGTCGTCGATCGGCTCCTCGCGGAAGTTCCGGACCATCCGCCGGCGCTCGATGACCTCGTAGTACTCCATGCGCGCTCGTTTCGGGGCGTTCGTGAAAGGTCTGGAGGGTCGGGCGGGCCTCTGACTACCGCGCTTCGATCTAATCAGTAGCTATATAATATTTCACGACCACTGTCAGAATGGAAGCCACGGACTCCACCGAACGCGCGGGGACATGCGCAGGAAATGTCCCGGGTGCTAGGTCCACCCGAGACGTGGCTTCCAAACCGCGAGGCGATTTGGTTGCCATGTTTGCGAACACACTACCGAGACAAAAAGGTCTCGCACGCCTGTGGTACAGTCAGCGACAGCTATTCGTGGATTCCGTCTGGGATTCTAAACTGCGTTGGGAGCCTCGGTGTCAACTCGGCACGGTGGAGGGGAACTGACGATGGCCAGGTTTTCGAGTGAGGAGCCGGAGGGTGGCTGCGACCGCTGTGGGACCGGATTGACCACCGAACACTGGGTGTGCCTTCGGGCGGAGCACCGAGGGCAGCTGGCGGATTGGTACACGGCGTCGGAGAAGCGAATCTGCGCCGACTGTCTGGCCGCGCTAGGGATGCTGGATTTGGACGTTGGCAAGTGGGCTGCCGGACGGCAGGGAGAGCGACCGGACTCGGTGCGGAACTCTGTCGGTAGTTGAGGATCGGATGGTAATTTTCTATGCGACGACTTTTCTTTTTCGTGACTACGAGGTGGCTGGATAGCGGATTTTACGATTGCATTTGGATTGACGAACGTTCGAAGCCGTATTCGATCTCTCAATATCGCGGCGATAACTGGCAGATTGGACCCCGCTTGTTCCGAGTGGACAGAGGTACTGATTGGGTCGCGAAACCGTCCATCGGACAGTGCCGTGACTGCTAGTGTGAACGCTTATGTGAGCTGTAACGATACTGCAAGAACGATGGAACATACAACGAAATATCTCCTGTGTTGTCTTGGTGCGACTCTCTTTACGTTTACAACGACCGTTGTTGGACTTGTTTCACCCCTCATCGTTGGCAGTAGTGCCGTTCTAGTGGTCGGTTGTGCTGCAGCTCTAACGACATCATCGAGTCAGCACATCGTCGTCGGAACGATTGGTGCATTCGCCGTAATCATGGCCGGGGCCGTTGTCCCAGTAGGGCTGGAGGAAGTAGCTCTGCGTTGGAATCTGGATGAGCGCGTAGCCGTTTCACTTCTTCTGACCGGTTCGGTGGCTACGCTCGGAACTTCTCTCGAGGCTATTCGAAGACGGATGACTGCTGGCGAACCGATCCGGTAGTCTCCTGTTGACGGCTCACCGATCATCCAAGCGAGCACTCGATCGCTCCAATCACGCGCCGGATGCAGCGTGATTGATGGAGCAACCACGATTTGAAGACCCCCAACAGCGTTCGACACTGGCCGACCAACCATCGTTTCGTCTGTCTCCTCTGGCAATCTTCGACGGCGGAGTCAGTGTACTTTCCCCTCTGTCACCGTGGCAACTCGCCAAGTGGAACAATTTTCCTCCCGGTAGAACTCTCTGTAGTTCACTTACCACGTGCGTAGCGGAGCCAACACCCGCCCTTCTAGCCCCAAATTCTTCATATCGAACACAAAAATCAGGTCCATGGGAGTCGTTGGCAGAGAGGGAGACTGGCGGCTCGAAAAGACCGACGAGGGCGTGTACGAGATCACGTTCCGTCGGAAGGTGCGGGTCTAGGGTGTCACTCCCGGCGCACCAATGCGAGTGCGAAATGCACCACTGCTGGGCGCCACGCCCGTCCGAGCGGTCGGGTCGTATCAAGAAGGCGGCGGGACTCTTCGAAGCGCACGCCCAGGGCCCGCCACCGCTCGGGATGGAGCGCTCCGCGGGCGAATCTGCCATCGGCGGCGGTTCGCTGGACGACATTGACGCTGACGAGATCGATCTTGATTGATACTGCCCGCTGAATCTGCGCCGTGCTCGGCGGCTCAGGCGGCTATCGGCGCCAAATACGCACATTTCCTCCCTCACTTTCGCCCTCGACCGGTCTCGCTATCGGGCGAAATGTGCCAAACTGGTACTGGATGGCAATCAACGCATTCTGCAACCGTATTTCGACCTATTATATTTTTATATTCACTAACTCCGTAACATATTTAAATAATAACTAAAAAGTCTATTCATGAACCGCCCCCATTTGCCATATGTCACTATTGTGGGTATCGCAGTTCTCGGTCTCGCCCTACTGCTGAATCCCTTCTATTTATATCCGGATGGAGGGGGAGATTTCAAAGTCACATACCATGTTGTAGAGATTGGAAATGAATCTGGTGCTGAAGCGGCTCTTCAGCAATCGGAACAAGTATTGCACTGTCCCGGTGAACGTCCCTGTGCCTTGGAAAGGCAAATACTCGAAACGGGTTCTGTCGAATACGATGGGTTTATAGAGGATTATGAGGCGGCTCGTGCCGACCCGCGTACAAGTGAAGCCCCACGGTTGTACCCTGTAGTCAGTATTGAAGGTGATCTATACCTCCCAGAGAGCGAATACGTGGATAATAGGTCGATATTGACGCTCTCAAACGTCAGCGGCATGGAGGCAATTGAACACGCCAGTGTGGATGCAGCGGACCGGTCTACCGAAGTTCGTGAGGCGGTTGAAACTGGATCGGTTACAGTATACGGCGAACATATCGATGATTTTGAACAAAACCTGATTATCGAACACGATGGGAGCTATTATTGGCAACACCGATATCATTTTCGAGGCGGCCATTGGACGGGAGATGGAGGGCTTTGGGGAGCCAGAGCGTTGCTATATACGTTGGGTGGCGGATTGTTGGCGTACTCTGGATGGCGCCTTCGAGGTGATTGATTAACCGAGTATATGCTTCATCGGTTACTCACTTCGTCGTACTATAGGGGGTCTTATTCAGCATCGCTCTCTCAATGATAATGTCTCTGACAGTAGCTTCAGTGGGTACCTGCGCAAATCCGCTGAACGTGGTCGAAATCGATCTCGAATGAGATTCTCGCCCGGTATCAGCGCCTTTCGTCTGCTCGCTAGTGGGATCGAGCCCCGCTCAGTTACGGCAGAAGGGAGATGAGTGACTTCTTCACCAGTGTTCGTCCGCTCTCCGTCAGTTCGCCCGTAATTTTTCCGTCCATAATCGATGCCGGTGGGATCGTGTACAACGCCCACGGCATCAGGTCGGAGGTGTCGGTGAACGAGATTCCGTCGAGACGCTCGTCTTCGAGTTCCGGTGTCGTTTGTTGGTACTTCCCGGCGCTCGTTCCGATGCACATCACCGTACAGTCGGTGGCACTGAACGGGTGCGTATCGTGAGAGAGGACGATTACCGGCCGTTGTAGGTGGGCGTCGGTCGGATCTTGCGGCCAGCAAACGGTTCCTGCGGGTAGTTTACTCATTCAGGTCGTCGCTGTCGGCTTCCAACGCGGCGAGTTCTGCGTCCAGCTCCTCGTCGGTACGGTCGGCACCGATCTGTGTGTCGGGCGTTTCCGGCTCGGTATCCCCGTCGCGGTGGTGACCGAACATCCGATGGACTTGATCGAGCCTCGAGACGTACCGCCGAATGTCCTCTCGGTCGCCGAGTGCGTGATATAGCCATCGTCCGTCTTTCCGACGTAGTCATCGTCGTACAGGCGTTTGAGGGTGGTCGTGGCGGTCCCTCGGGGGATGGAAAGTGCTTCTTTGACGTCCTGTGGAGCGTACCCCCATTCGGGGTTTCGATAGAGGTAGGCCACGATATCCGACTTCGTGGTCCCCGGGCGAAGGGACAGCTCGGAGTCGTGGTTCTCGAGAAGCACTGGCATAGTGTACCCGAGTGTAGTCGACTGTACCACGAAACCAGTTCGGTCGATCCGGGTCACCGATATCCATCCGAAAACGGCTCCCGGATTGTTTCCCTGGCCTATCCTCAGCAGGCCCTGTGTACTTCCCCCGCCATTCACAACGAGACGCATAACTTCAACCGTTCGCATCCTCGCGCTCGTGCCGCCGCTGCTGGGTGCCACGCCCGTCCGAGCGGTCGGGTCGTACCACGAGACGGGGGCTCTTCGAAGAGCACGCCCAGGGCCCGCCACCGATTACCGCACCGACGCTCGGGGGACTGACCACCTCACCAACGGCGCTCGTGACAGCGGGTGTCGATCATCCTCATCCCGTTCATGGACGCGGCGTTATCTACCGGTCGAGTGGCATAGACTGCAGAGTCTCGGAGCAGCGCGAGCGGTCCGTACAGGTTCGCGTCGAGGAGCGTCCGAACGTACTCGGTCTCTGAGCCGTCGGATCCCGGCCGACAGTCGTGTCAGTCCGCCGTGTTTGACTCGCTCGCGTCTTGGAGACGGAGCCGGGCGGCGCAAGGGGCGTGTGGCGGCCAGACCGTCCACGCGGCCTCGGTAATCGGGGGGTCGTCCAGTCCGTCACCGCACCGCGCTACAGCGGACATATACATCTAATATTCACATCGGCCAGTAATTATATAATGTTTCGATCCCATAGTGGAAACTGGCGCCACGCTCCATTTTGTCGCGAACCCGTGGATGGGAGCCGCCCGCGTCCTCGAGCCGCGGCCGTCGGGGCGACGCGCTCGAGAGGCGGACCGGTCGCCCGCTACACCGACTCCGTCAAGCCGCCGTCGACCCGGACGTTCTGCCCGGTGACGTAGCTCGCCTGATCGGAGCAGAGGTACGCCACCGCGTCGGCGATCTCGTCGGTGCGGGCCGGCCGCCCCATCGGAATCTCCGCCCGCGTCTCCTCGTCGACCTCGAAGCTGTCGACGAAGCCGGGCTGGACGCTGTTCATTCGAATCCCCGCGTCTGCGTACCGGTCGGCGTACAGTTTCGTGAAACTCCCGAGGCCGGCGCGCAGCACCGACGAGACGGGGAAGTCGGTTGACGGTTCGAACGCCGAGAACGTCGAGATGTTCACGAACGCGCCGCCGTCGTCCTGGGACTCCATGATCGGCGTCACGAGCCGGGCCATCCGGACCACGTTCAACAGCACGAGGTCGAGTCCCTCGTGCCAGTCGTCGTCGGCGATGTCGAGCAGGTCGCCGCTGGCCGGGTGCCCCGTGTTGTTGACGACGGCGTCGATCCGGCCGTAGCGCTCGCGCGCGGCGCCGACGAGCGCAGCGAGGGCGTCCGGATCGGTGACGTCCCCCTCGAACCCGACGCCGGCGAGCTCGTCCGCGACGTCGACGGCGGCCCCCGATCTCGACAGCAAGACCGGCGTGTAGCCGTCCTCGCTCAACCGTCGCGCGCACGCCTCGCCGATGCCGCTCCCGGCCGCCGTGACGATCGCCACCGCTTCTTCGGGCATACGCCCCATACGCGCTGCAAGACAAAAGAATTCCAGCCGATCACCGCTCGCTCGGGGTCCACGGCGCCGTTCGGTCGCGTCGCCGTGCGGTCCGCGGGGTCGAACTGTGCCCGGTACCGGGAGCAATCTGAGCGCCCGATCGGTCCGCGAGCCGCGCGGTTCCACCCGTTGCGCTCGCGTCGGCGATCGCTTACAGTATACTGCCGGCACCTTTTCCGCGCCGATCGCCGCCCTGCAACCGTGTACGCGCTCGTTTCGCTCATACTCATCATCTCGCTGTCGATGCTGATCGTCCGCGTCGGCACGGTCGCGCTCACGATGACGGGACTGTCGGAGGAGGTCGCGTCGTTCCAGTCGCTGTCGGCGTACTCCGGCGCCGGGTTCACGACCGAGGAGGCGGAGGTAACCACCGCGTACCCCGCGCGACGGATGGTGGTGAAGACGCTGATCAGACTGGGGAGCGTCGGGCTCGTGACGTCGATCGCGACGCTGATCCTCTCGTTTACCGACCCGACGACGCGACTCAGACGACTGGTGATCCTCCTCGCGGCGGCGCTCGTGCTGGCGGCCCTCTCGCGGAGCCGGACGTTCAACGAGCTGCTCACGCCGTTGATCCGGCGCACCCTGGATCGGACGGCGACGTTCGAGCTCAGGGATTACGTCGGGCTGTTGAACCTCGACCGGGAGTACTGCGTCGCCGACTTCGAAGTCGACGCGGACTCGTGGCTGGCGAACGAGCGGCTGGCCGATCTCGAACTTCGGTCGACGGAGGGGATCGACGTCCTCGGAATCCGGCGCGAGGACGGCACATACCTCGGCGCGCCGTCGGGCGAGCACGAGGTGACCCCCGGCGACACCGTCATCGCGTACGGCCAGCGCGAGCGACTGGAAGAACTTGCCGATCGACCCGCGAGCGATACCGACGCACACCAAGACGCGAAGGCCGCCCACCGGCGGCTCCTGGCGCTGGAACGCCGGCTCGACCCCGAGCGCCAGCCCGTGCGCCCGGACTGAGCTTCGATCCGTCGGCTGGACCGTTCTGCCGTCGCCCGACTCCGGCTCTCGCCGCGGCCGCGGGCCGTGACGTACCAAAGGTACAACCGCGCGTCCGGCGAACGAGTGTGCATGACCGGCACCGACGACGATATCGACGACGTCGACCGCGGCATCCTGCACAGGCTCCAGCAGGACGCCCGAAACGAGTCGGCCCGAGAGATCGCCACGGCGGTCGGGGTCTCCGCGGGGACGGTTCGAAACCGCATCGAGAAGCTGGAGTCCGCCGGGATCATCCGGGGGTACCTTCCGGACATCGACTACGAGCGGGCCGGCTACCAGCTCACGATCCTCTTTACCTGCACGGCGTCGGCCCCGTCAGCGGAACTCACCGAAACAATCCTCGACAAACACGGCGTCGTAACGGTGCGGACGCTCCTGGCCGGCACCGAAAATTACCACGTGACCGTCGTCGGCACGGATACGGACGACGTCTCGTCCATCGCCGATTCGATCCGCGAGTGCGGCCTCGAGATCGTCCGGGCCGACGTTCTCGACGCGGAAGTCGTCCAGCCGTTCAATCACTTCGGGACGGAGGGCTCCGAAGCGGACGAATGATGCATTCCGGACGCGGGTAACTTTTCTCCCCGAAACTGCGGAATCAGCAATCTATTTTCGATTTGTTCGGTTGTGCCCGATACTGGGCCGGGGCTTTAACTGCATTCACCGCCACCGATTGGCCGAATGCAGTCACCCCACACTGGCGAGCCGGTCGACCGCGAACCGCTCGTCTACGAGATCGTCCAGCAAATTTCGGCGCGCGAGGCCGTCGATCCGCTGTCCCTCACACCGCCGCTTGCCGACGTCATCGACCCGGACGCGCTGACGGGGCTGTTCGCGTCACCGACGACGGACGCGGCGTCAGGCGCCGGGATCGTCACGTTCGAATACTGCGGATACGAGGTGACGGTCGACAGCGACGGGGAGGTCGCCGTCGAAGAGACGCCGGCGAACGAGTCCCCGGGGGACGAAACGGCCCGGTCCGTCTGATTCGACCGCCCGCCGATCCCCGATACGCGTTCCCGCCGCCCGGAGCGTACGAGCGGCTGAACCGGTGTCGATCACGGCGGACCCGACTCGACCGAACGGGCCGGCCGAGACGGTTTGATGGCCGTCCTCCGCGTACCGTCGACCATGACTTCCGAGGACGACCGGCGCCACGATTCGCTCGACCGCTCCGATCAGGACCTCGGCGCGTCGATCGCCGACGATCCCGACGCCCTCCTCGACGCGCTCCCGCACTACTATCGCGGCGAGGTATCCCAGGCCAACAGCGCCCAGAACCGGATCGACCAGACCACCAACTGGGCGATCACGGTGCTGGCCGCGCTACTCTCCGTCGTCTTCTCGAGCGCGGACATGCCGGCGTACTTGCTCCTGATCGGCCTCCTCGTCCTCCTGATCTTCCTGTGGTACGAGATCCGACGCTATCGCTTCTACGACCTCTACCGGGCCCGGGTCCGGTTTTTCCAGGAGAACGTCTTCGCGGACGCCCTCGCGCCGTCCGGCGTCGAACACCCGCGGTGGCGCGAGGAGCTGAGCGACGACCTGCGCCGGCCGACGTTCAAGGTGACGGCCTGGGAAGCCCTCTCCCGGCGGCTCCGCCGCATCTACGGGCTGCTGTTCGTCGTGGTCGGCGTCGCCTGGACGGCGAAAGTGACGCTGTTCACGCCGGAGACCCGGTGGACCGAGGCCGCGGAGCTGCCGGGCGTTCACGGGATCGTCGTGGCGTCGCTCCTGGGCGCCTTTTTCCTCGGCGTACTCGCCGTCGCGCTCTGGCCCCAGCGTCGCAGCGCGAAGGGCGAAATTTACGGCGAGGAACCGGGAGCGTGGAAGGAGGAGTGAGGCGTCCGCTCCGGCAAGCCGGAATCGGACTGGTCACCGCGTCGGCGCTCTCCGGACGGTTTGTCGTCCCGATTTGTGGTGCGGATCGAACCTATCGACCCGTAGCGATCGATACGAATAAGTACGAGATCCGTCCACTTTCCGGTGAGTCGTCATGCGAGGCGAACCCTCTCACCGTCCGTTCTTTTCGCCGCGGACGCGTCCGGCCGCGCGATCGGTCGAGTAGCTGCAGCATTCGCTCGCCTCGCTTCGCTACGTTTCACGCACGCGACGTCCGCGTCGCGTTCCGTAGTTGCACTCGATCCAGTGAACACACCAGTCAATGCAGCCTTCGACCGATCGCCCGGCCCAGCACGGGTCGGACAGCCGCGAGGACGGCTCGGTCCGCCCGGACCGCAGTCGTCGATCGCATCGCACAGAATCCAGCCGGACGCTGCCCTCTTTCGGGCGGCCACGTCGGATCCGTCCGCGACCGGTACGCTCGCCGGACCGGAGCGGACCGACGACCACGCGACGGGGGGTGGGCCGATGAGCGGAGCGACCAGTTCGACGGCCGACGCCGACGAGTACCCGCCGCTCCGGCGAAACCCGAACTTCGTCAGGTACTTCCTCGGGACGTTCGTCTCGAACGCCGGCGACAGCCTCTACAACGTCGCGATCCTCTGGCTCGTCCACGAACTTGGCGGGTCGACGGTCCTGACCGGCGTCGCGAGTTCGCTGTTGCTCCTGCCGTACCTGCTCCAGATCGTCGCCGGGCCGATCGTGGATCGGTTCCCGATCAAACCGCTCCTCGTGGGCTCGCAGGTGATCCAGGGCGTCGTCGTCCTCGCACTTCCGCTCGCGGCCTACACCGGGCACCTGACGGTCTGGTTCGCCATCGCGATGATTCCGGCGCTGGCGCTGATGACGCTCGTCACGTCTCCCATCCGGTCGACGCTGGTTCCGCGGATCGTCGCCGACGGCCAGCTCTCGCGGAGCAACTCGGCGCTCGCGACCGTCACGCTGGGGCTGGACATGATCTTCGACGCCCTCGGTGGCATCTTCGTGGCCCTCCTGGGCGTGACGACGCTCTTTCTCGTCGACTCGGTCACCTTCGCCGTCGCCAGCGTCCTGTTCGCCGGCATCGCCGTCCCCGCCGTCGAACCGGACGATGACGGGTCCGCCGAGTCGCCGGTCGAGACGTACGTCGCGGATCTTCGCGCGGGGATCGACGTCCTCCGCGGGACGCTGTTCGTCGACCTCCTGTTGACGTCGGCGGTGGCCAACTTCGCCGTCGGGATCACGCTCGCGATCCTGCCCGCCTTCGGCGATTCGCTCGGCGGGCCGGCGATCTACGGGCTGTTGCTCGGCGCCCTCGGCGTCGGGCGACTGCTCGGCTCGCTCGTCGCACCCGCCTGTTCGGGCCTGGCGTACGGCCGCCTCGTCGCCACAACCTTCCCGCTGGCGGCGGGGTGCTGGCTCGCCTCGGTCGCATTCGCGTCGCCGCTCTCCACGGTCCTCCTGTTCGGGATCGCCTGGATTCCGGCCGGGATCAACGGCGTCCTGACCGAGACGCTGAACCAGTCGATCTTCCCCGCCGATCGCCTCGGTCGCGTCGCGGCGATCAAGGGGACGGCGGCCACCGCGACGCTCCCGCTCGGCTCGCTCGTCGGCGGACTGCTCGCGTCGGCGCTCGGCCTCGCGACGACGATGGGGCTGGCCGCGTTCGGCTTCGCGTTCGTCGGCGTCTACGTCGCCGTCCGGCGACCGCTTCGGACGCTGCCGTCGGTGGACGCGGCCGCGCCGGCGGACTTCGACGTGACGATCTCCGACGCCGAGTGAGCCGAGAACCGGCGTCGCTTCGTTCGACCGCGTTCGTATCGCGCTCGTCGTTGCGGCCGGTCGCCGCCAACTACCCGCATTCGAATTTCGAACGCGTCCACTAGCGTAACGGGTGTCGATCCGCCCCCGCGGTCGTTCACGCATCTTCGAACAGGCCTGTACCTGCAGGTGTCCGGTACAGCGAGGGCAACGACGCCGCAGACCGGCTGTGATCCAACGAGCAATTAGCACAGTGGGGAATCTGACCCAACAGGTGTATTAATAAAAATTTAATACAATTTAGTTGAACTGCGTGGTGTGAAACGACTGCTACTGATCGTTCTGCTCGCATCGATGATGCTGCTCTCTGCAGGTTGCATCGGACTCGGTGACGGATCGGATTCCGGCCCCGAGAACCCGACCGAGACCGAGTCACCGGAGAAGACGGTCGATCCGCTCAGTGAGGGGGCGCTGCTCGACGCCATCGATTCCGTCGAACGCTACGAGTACGATCTGACGTTCCGATACGAGGTGGATTCCGCCCGTAATCTCTCCATTTCGGCTGCGGGTGCGGTCGACCGAGCCGCCAACAGCTACCGAAGCGAGCAGGAATACGATCTCTTCGGTACCGTCCAGTCCTCGACGTACTACGTCGTCGACGAGACGATGTACGCAACCGGTGATGCGTTCGATTCCGCCGACGGGTGGGTGAGACAGCCAGTCACCGAATCCGATTCGGATATCGTCCGCCAGAAGCTTGCCAACCTCTCCGCTCACACCACGCTTATCGAGAACGGGACGTATGGACAGTTCGGAACGGAGACCGTCGATGGCGTCGAGACGACCGAAATGGTCGCCTCGCTTTCCGAGAACCAGACCGATGCCGTGGCGGAATTCGTAATGGATGACCCGGCTAATCTGGAGGACGTGTCCTACAGTATTTACGTAAACGAATCCACCAGTTTCGTCCACAAGATCGAGTTGAACACGTCGGCCGCTGTCGACGAAGTTCGCACCACCACCTCGGTCGAAATCAAATTCGCGAACCACAACGGCGATATCGACGTCACGCTCCCCGAAGCAGCACGATCTGCGACGCCGGTCGACGACACCGAAGCCGACTCGTGACCGATCGACGCCGGTGAACGTCACTGTGTCGATCCGGTCCGGTCGGAAACCCCATGGCGTTTTGCGCCTCCGGCCCGAAATTCGGACGATGACCGATCGGTGGCAGACGCTCTTCGACCGGGCGAGCGACTACGACGTTTCGACGGACGACGTTCGAACGCGTCTGGACGCGATTCGTGAGGAGGGTGGGAGCGGTACGTCCGACGGCGCCGACGCGTCGCCGACCGACGCCGGAGGGGACGATGCCTGACCGGCCGAACCCGGCCCGCGTCGTCGCCGACGCCGACGTGCTGGCGGCCGACCTGCTCGTCGGCGAATCGGCCCGCGAGGCGCTCGATCACGTCCGGCGACACGACTGGGTCGAGCTGGTCGCGAGCGACGCCCTCCTCGCCGAAACCGAGCGGGTCGTCGCCAACCTCGCGGATGCCGACCTCGCCGCCGACCACCGGGCGCGGCTGGACGACGCGCGCGTGGCTGTCGACCACCCCGACGGGGATCACCCCGGATTGGCGTCGGCGTACGCGGGCGAGGCGGCCCACCTCCTCTCGTTCGACGACCGGCTCACCTCGGCCGCCGCGGGACTGACGATCAAACCGCGCGTCGACGTGAGCGTCCGCCAGCCGGACGCGTTCGCGACCCTCTTCGATCCCGAGAGCCTGTACGAGCACGTCGTCGGCGGCGACTATCCCGGTCCGGATCGCGATCCGCGAGCGTGATCGAACTGCCGGCGGCGTGCTCGAGCGCAGGTATCGTCACCCATTTGCGAGTTTGGATCGCCACCCGCGTCACCGTTCGTCCTCGGCCACCCACTCGGCGAACGCGGCCAGCGCCCGCCCGCGGTGGGAGATGGCGTTCTTCTCGGCGGGTTCCATCTCGGCCATCGTCGTCCCGTTGTACGCGAAGATGGGATCGTAGCCGAACCCGCCGTCGCCGCGCGGGGCGACGATCGTCCCCGCCACAGACCCGGTGAACGTCTCGACGTCGGGATCGGCCGGATCGCCCGACGCGGAGGCGATCACCGACCGGAAGCGAGCCCGGCGGTTCTCCTCGTCGGCCGCCAGGCTCCAGACGCGCTCGATACCCAGCGTGTCCTCGACGTACGCGGAGTAGGGGCCCGGAAAGCCCCCGAGCGCGTCGATCGAGAGGCCCGAGTCCTCGACGAACACCGGCTCGTCGCCGCCGCGTTCGCGGTAGGCCTCGGCGGCGCCGCGTCGGGCGATGGCCTCGATCGAGTCCGCCTGGATCTCGGCGTAGTCGTATGTCACCTGTTCGATCTCGGCGATCCCGTCGAAGTACTCGCGCGCCTCGCGAACCTTCCCCTCGTTGCCCGTCACGAACTGCAGGTGCATGGCTCGACCCTCGCGCGGCTGATCGAAAAGGGAACCGATCCAACTGCGGCTACGAGTTCGGCGTCGCCGATCGATCGCGAGGGCGGTACCGCCGTCACCGATCGACCGCGCTCAAAACGTCCGCGCTATCGGGACCGAAAGTTGCGGTAGCGTCGGCGTGACCGTTACTCGTCGTCGACGAGGACCTCGACCGGTTCGGAGTTCTCGTCGTCTCGCTCGTCCTCGCCCGGGCCCGTACTCTCCTGCCAGAGGAGCGCGGCGGCGACGCCGACGACGAGCCACGAGCGCCAGTTCGCGAGGTTCAGGGTGTAGCCGATGCCGAAGGGTTTCTCGACGAGCATGCCCTCGCCCGGTTTCCAGTACGCCGACAGCATGCGGCCGATGCTCGGTCGGTCGAAGTTGTACGGAACCCCCAGAATCTCTCCGGACGTCGGTTTGTCTGCCATACCGGACGATACGACCCGGGGTGTGAAGAGTATTGTGTGCCGGCACGAGGGCCGCGAGCGTCCGTCGGATCGCGATGCGGGCCGGTGTCTCACTGCCGGCCACCGCGCGGTCACCGCCGAAACAGCGTCTCGAGGACCCGCGCCTCGGCTCGCTGGAGGTGCTCCGCGGCCGTCGCCGTCGCGCAATCCAGCTCGGCCGCGACGTCGGCGGTCGTCGCCGTCCGGGGAACCTCGTAATAGCCCAGCTCGAGGGCGGTTTCGACGGCGGTTCGCTGTCGCGGCGAGAGCGCGGCGCGGGCGTCCGCCGGGGCGACGGTCTCCCCGCCGACCGCGTCGATCACGAGGCCGACGTCGTCCGGCACCGCCTCGACGGCCCGCTGGATGTCGGCGTCGGTCCCGACGATCGTGAACGAGTTCGACCCGTCGTCGTGACAGACGACCGGCGGAATCGTCAGCAGGCTCCCCCGGGTGAAGGTTTCGAACAGCGATCGCGCGGCCGGGTCGACCCGCCCCTCGAGAAAGCAGTGACACTCCCGTTCGGCGATCGGGAGGAGTTCGTACGCGTCCACCATCTCGGCGGCGGCGAGTTCGGCCTCGAACCGCCGATAGTCCCCCGTGAGCCGGAGTAAAAACGCCGTCGGCGGCTTCGCGACGTTCCAGTTTTCGATGCGCACCCGATCGAGGAACGCGGCGCCGCCCGCCAGCCGCTCGTACAGCGCCGGCGCGTAGGAATCGGTCGGGTGCAGCGTCAACCGGACGCGTTTCATGGAACGCACAGTACCGGCGCCGGTCACTTGAAGGGGGGTGAAATATTCGGCTCAAACGTTCTGTGCGTTCGCCGCATCCGTTCGAACGCCGATGGACCGAAACGTTGGCGGACTCGATCGCATCGTCCGTGGTGTCGTCGGAATCTGGCTACTCGTCGTCGCCGTCGCGGCCCTCGCCGTCGGGGCTCGCGGACGGGCGACGATTGCAGCCGTCGCGGGAGCCGGTCTCTGCTGGAACGCCCTGACCCGGTTTTGCGGGGGGAACTACCTGCTTGGCATCGACACGACCGGCGATAACTGCGATCGCGGGTGATGCGGAACTCCGGCACGCCCCGCGCGACCGCTCTCGCCGGTCACTCGCCGACGTAGCGCCCGCGGCCCTCGATGTCCGCGAGTCGATCCAGCACGCGCTCGTCGCCGGCTTCCTCGTACGCCTCGAGAAACGCGTCCCGGAGCGGCTCCGGTTCATTCGCCGTTCCGACGAGACTCTGGTCGAAGACGTGGAGGTCCATCGCGTAATCCTCGACGTGATCGGTGTGATAGCCCAGCCCGAAGTCGATGAGGTAGGTCGGACCGGGCGTCGACGCGGTCGAATCGCTTCCCTCGCCGTCCGTCGACCGTTCCGGTCCCGGCCCGCGCACCCGGACGTTGCGCGTCGTCGGATCGCCGTGGACGAAGCCGGCGTCGTGTATCGCCGCCAGGTGCCGCCCCACCGCGCGGACCCGATCGACGGAGAGGGCGTCGCGGAGGTCCCGGTCGCCGACGGACGCGAAGGTGATCGTCGATTCGAAGGGGTCGACGTCGCAAAGTACGGGCGTGGGGACCCCGACCCGTCGCGCCTGGCTGGTGAGTCGCGCCTCGATCGCCGTCCGCTCGCGGCGCAGCCTCTCGTCGAGTGCCGGGTGCCGGTAGGACTTGGGCTGGCGGCGCTTGGTGACCACGCCGGCCTCGCGGTCGACGGTGACGACCGCCTCCGCGCCGTCGACGATCCGCTCTGGTGGCTCCGTCGCGGCGATCGAGCGTCCCGCGTCCTCGCGCCACCCGACGACCACCTCGTCCGGCCGAAAGTCGGGATCGATGCGGGAGTCCGCGACGGGCAGGGTCTGGCCCGCCTCGGCCATCTTCGCGCCGAGGACGGCGATCATCCCGGCGTTGTCCCGGAGGAACCGGGGTTCCGGCGCGTGAAACGACGCGCCGCGGGCCGCACACATCTCGGAGAGCATCTCGCGCAGGCGGGCGTTCTGCCCGACGCCGCCGCCGAGGACGAGTTCGGCGCTGCCCGTCAGCGACAGCGCCCGTTCCGAGACCTCCGTCAGCATCGCGAAGATCGTCTCCTGGAGGCCGACGCAGACGTCCTCGACGGGCGTCCCCTCGTCGTACTCGGCCTTGGCCGCGGACATGATCCCCGAGAACGAGAAGTCCATCCCCTTGACGACGTACGGCAGATCGACGTACTCGCCGTCCGCGGCCGCCCGCTCGACCTTCGGGCCGCCCGGGTGCGACCAGCCGACGTGGCGGGTGAACTTGTCGATCGCGTTGCCGACGCCGGTGTCCATCGTTTCGCCGAGGACGCGGTAGCGCCCGTTCCGGTAGGCCAGCAGGTGGGCGTTCGCGCCGCTCGCGTTCAGGCAGACCGGATCGTCGAAGTTCGCGGTGTGCCGGCCGATCTCGAGGTGGGCGACCATGTGATTGACGCCCACGAGCGGGACGTCGAGCGTTTGCGCGAGCGCGCGGGCGGCCGTCGCGACGATGCGCAGACACGGCCCGAGCCCCGGACCCCGCGAGAAGGCGACGGCGTCGATCGGCGGCTCGACGGGATCGCCGTCAGAATCCTTCCCGCCGTTCGCCGCGGCCAGCTCGCGGGCGTGATCGAGGGCCGTCTCGACGACCCGCGGGATGGCCGCGTGCATGTGTTCGGCGGCCTCGCGCGGGTGAATGCCGCCGCTCTCGGGCTGATACGGGTCGCTCTCGATGACCGTCGAATCGGCCTCGGAATCGTAGACGGCGGCGCTGGCGGCCCAGGCCGTGCCCTCGATTCCGAGGACGCGCCGGTAGGAATTCACGGTTGATCGCGCTCCCGACCGCTATGGGGCGGCGACCACCGACCGCTCACGGCGCGGTGCGCCGTTCGCGATAGTCGATGCCCCTCGCTGCGCTCGGGCCATCGCTACTCCCACTCGGTGTAGCCGCACTTGCCGCAGTGCTGGCGGTCGCCGTGCTCCGCGAGGTAGGCGTCGCCACAGCGCGGGCACTCCTCGCGCTCGACGGTGCCGTCCTCGCCGTAGAGTTCGTGTCGGCTCATTTCAGGCCTCCTCCGCTTCGGCTTCCTCGCCCGACTCCTCGGCGTCGACGCCGATCTTGTTGCGGTCGAGCATGTGGTCCTGTTCGACTTCGGTCGCGGCGTCGGCGGTCTCGTAGACCTTCGCTTCGCCGACGGTCTTTCGCATGCCGAACTTCGTATCGAGGTTCCGGACGACGACCTCGTTCGCGTCCTTGTTGAGCGTGGCCGCGAGACTGTCACGCACCTGCAGTCGCGAGGGCGTGGCGTCGTCGTGGGTCAGTTCGAACGTGACGTCCGTACGATGCAACATCGGATTGTCCGTCTCTTCGACGATGGCGACGTCCATGATATCACTCAGTTACCCTACTATCCCCCGGTCGTCGCTAAAAGGATTTCGAACCCGTCACCCCACCCGCCGCGCGCTCGACCCGATTCCCGGGCCGCTCTCACCCACGCTGCTCGTCGCGAGGGGGCTCCGTCCGAACGTGATTGTGGTATAACAAGAATTATTACGGCCACCAAACAACCCACAGAAAATGCCCTCCAGACGCCAGATTCTCGCCGGGGCTGTCGGGGCCGGTGGGTTTGGGGCCGCTGTCGCCGGTGTCCGGACCGTCAGCTCGGACGGACTACAACTCGCCGCGTCCGACTGGCCGATGCCGAGGTACGACGCCGCCGGCACCGGACACAATCCCGCCGGATCGGGCCCGGCCGACGACGCGGCGGTTCGCTGGGAACAGTCGGCGAACGGAGCCGTATTCGGTTCCCCAACGCCAATCCTGGTGGACGGAACGCTCATTACCGCCGGCGGGGGTTCGTTCGCCGCGTTCGACGCGGAGACCGGCGAGAAACGCTTCGAGCGGTCGGTGTCGTACAGTTCGGCCCCGGCGTGGGTTGGCAGTGACATCTACCGAACCGGGACCCTCGCGGTGACCGGTCCGGAGGGTGTCTTCGGGCTGAACGCCGGCGGTGGCTACGACCTGGCCGGCTGGTCGGTTGGCGCCGAACGCTGGCACGCGCCCAGGCTGGATTCAGCGGGTGGGCTGTTCGGTGCGGCGACCGGCCGTGCGCCGGTTGCCGTCGGCGGCACGGTCATCGCGGCCGTTCCTGGGACGCGCCGGTTCGTCGCCCTCGACGGCGACAGCGGTCGCATCGAGTGGCGACACGAGGTCGGCGACACGGGCGGTGATCCGCTGCTCCGGCCGGTCGTCCGCGACGGCGTCGCGTACCTCGCGAGCTGGCCGAACGATCTCCACGCGGTCGAGGTCGAATCGGGCGACTCCCTGTGGGAGGTCGAACTCGACGCCGACGAGATTCTCTCGCCGACGGCGACGAGCGAGGGGATCGTCGTCCCCGACTGGAACGCCGTCTTACTCGTCGATCCGGAGGACGGGCACACCCGGTGGACATACGACTACGACGGCAACGCAACTGACTGGAGCGCCGCGGTCGCGAACGATACCGTCTTTCTGACGGATGGTGACGGATTCCTGCACGCGATCGACCTTGCGAGCGGCGACGAGGTCTGGTCGACCGAAACCAGTCGCCAGAGCGCGCCCGTCGTCGCGGACGGCGTCGTTTACATCTCCACGCTCGGTGAGGCGACGATCTCCGCGTTCGACGTCGGATCCGGCGACCGGCTGTGGACGCGGGACGGCCCGGTGGGTCCCTCCCAACCGATCGTCGGCGACGGTGTCCTCTTCGTCGCGGGGTACGACCGAACCGTCGCCCTGGAGGAAGCATGACCGACGCGTATCCGGACGAACCCCGCGACGAGACTGGCGATGTCGCGGCGCCCTGGGGCCGATCGGGGCTGGTAACCGGGTCCATACGGAGTGCCGTCTCTCGCCTGGCGAGTATTCCGACCCTCCTCGTTCCGTTCGCCGCCGTCGCCGCGCTTATTACTGGGATCGATAGGCTTCGGCACCGGGATCCGATCCCATCGGTCGCGTGGGAATCGGTGGCCGACAGTACGATCCACGTCGAGTATCCGCTCTATCCGGCCCCCAGGTCGCGAACGATCCGTCGGCTCGAGGCGCTGATCGATCTCGAAGTCCCGTACCTGTTGTGGGCGATCGGGCTGGAACTCCTGACGATCGGGGCGGTTGCGGTCGCCGGTGTGATCGTGATACACCGGGCGCTCGCCGACGCGGGAATCGATTCGCCGCCCGTTCGCCGCCGACTCGGCGCCTATATCGGGTTCGTCGTCGCCGTCGACCTTGTCGGTCGGATGCTCGGCGGCATCGGTGCGTTAGACGAGATGGGGCTCGTTCTGGGAGTGCCGGTACTGATCGCGCTGCTCGTGGTCAGTATCAGACTCCTTCTCGTTCCGATCCTGCTGGTCGCCGGTCGATCCCTTCCGTTTGCGATCCGACGGAGTAACCGACTCGCACGCGGGCACGGCTGGTCCTGTCTCGGAGTGATTCTCATCTTCGGACTGGGGACCTGGCTCCTCGCGAGCGTGCCGATCGTCGGAACGTTCCTCACGGGCCTGGTGATCGCTCCGCTGCAAGCCGTCACCCTGGTCGCGATCTACGGGCGACTCTCACGCGGAGAGAATCGGGCCGCCAGTCCGGCTTCTTAGTCGCTGCGGACGACCATCCCGCGGGGAACCTGCGACCCGAAGGCCTCGTCCCACTCGATCGGGACCGCACGCCAGTGTGCGCCGAAGTCGCTCGACCGGTAGAGGCCGCGATTGGTCGCGCCGTAGACGACGCCGGGCTCGCCGGTGGTCGCGAAGACGGTCCTGACGACGCCGTCGCCGGTCGGCAGGCCGGTGTCCTCGAGCAGTTCCCAGGCGTCGTCGCCGCGAAGGCGGTAGACGTAGGACTCGGCCGAGTCGGGCGTGTGCGCACTGGTCGCGCCCGACGCGCTCGAGACGAGCACCGTCTCCGGGTCGCCGGGGTCGGCGACGACCGACCAGCAGTAGCGGTGGTCGAGCCCGACCTGCGGTTGGTCCCAGGTTTCCCCGCCGTCGGTCGAGCGCGCGAAGCCGTCGCCCGCGGCCGCGTAGACGAGGCCCTCACGATCGGGGTGGGTCGCCAGGCTGTGGTTGTCCCGGCGCGCGCCCGGCGGGCGTTCCTGCCAGGTCGCTCCGCCGTCCGTACTCAGCAGGAAGGCGCCGGCCTCGATCCCCACGTAGAGGCGGTCGGGGTCGAACGGGTCGACCTCGATCCAGCGCACGTGGTGGGTGGTCGGCCGCGGCGGGAAGAACCACTCCGGCTCCGACGGGAGGTCGGCGATGCCCTCGAGGTGCGTCCACGAGTCCCCGCCGTCGCGCGAGCGGTAGAGTCGGCTCGGTTCGGTCCCGGCGTAGACCGTCTCCTCGTCGTGGGGCGAGCGGGCGAGCGCCGTCACCGGATCGCCGTCGCCGACGTCGAGGCGCTCCGGATCCCCGTCGGTCACGCGCAGACAGCCGCGGTCGAACGTCCCGACGAGCAGGCGATCGGGAGCTGCCGGATCGCCGGCGAGGCACTGCAGTCGGCCGGCGTCGAGGGGCGTCGTCGCCAGTTCGGCGTCGGCACCCGTTCCCGTCACCGTCAGCAGTCGATCCTCGAGGGCGAGGTGAACGATGTCCATGGCTGTGACTCCGCTCGCCGACGTGATGGCTCTTGGGTGCGAAGCGGCCGCTTCCGCTACGGTAGTGCCGGCGAACGACCGACGACGCGACGAGAACCTTCGAAACCGCCTTAGTCGTCCGTCGCGGGCGCTGTCACCGGTTCGACGCGCTGGCCGCGCGGCCCGTCCAGGTCCACGTCCGGCAGGAGATCTCTGAGGTACTGGCCGGTGTAGGACTCGTCGTTCTTCGCCACTTCCTCGGGCGTGCCCGTCGCGACGAGTTCGCCGCCGTGCTCGCCGCCCTCGGGGCCGAGGTCGACGATGTGGTCGGCGTTCTTCACGAGGTCGAGTTCGTGCTCGATGACGACGATGGTGTTGTCGTTGTCGGTCAGGCGGTGGAGCACGTCGATCAGTTTGCGCTCGTCCGCCGAGTGCAGCCCCGTCGTGGGCTCGTCGAGCAGGTAGAGCGTGTTGCCGGTGTCCTTCTTCCCGAGCTCCTCCGCGAGTTTGATGCGCTGGGCCTCGCCGCCCGAGAGCGTGGTCGAGGGCTGGCCGAGGCGCATGTAGTCGAGGCCGACGTCCTTCAGCAGCTGGAGGCGTCGGCGGATCTGGCTCGAGGACTCGAAGAAGTCGTAGGCCTCCTCGACGCTCATGTCCAGCACGTCCGAGATCGTCTTGCCCTTGTAGGTGACGTCGAGCGTGGCGTCGTTGTAGCGCTCGCCGCCGCAGGCCTCGCAGGGGACGTAGACGTCCGAGAGAAAGTTCATCTCGATCTTGACGGTGCCCTGGCCGCCGCACTCCTCGCAGCGCCCGCCCTTGACGTTGAAGGAGAAGCGTCCGACCTCGTAGCCCCGCTGCTTCGCGAGCGAGGTCTGGGCGAATAGCTCGCGGACGTGGTCGAAGACGTTCGTGTAGGTCGCCGGATTCGAGCGCGGGGTTCGGCCGATCGGCGACTGGTCGATCAGGCGGACCGTCTCGATCTCGTCGATCCCCTCGATCGCGTCGTGCTCGCCGGGGACGACGCTCGTGTTGTTGTTCATCTCGCGGGCCAGCCCCTTGTAGAGGATGTCGTGCATCAGCGTCGACTTGCCCGACCCCGAGACGCCGGTGATCGCGGTGAAGCAGCCCAGCGGCAGATCGACGTCGAGGTCGTCCAGGTTGTGCTGACGGGCGCCCCGGATCGTGAGGTGCCCGTCGGCCTCGCGGCGCGTCTCGGGGACGGGAATCTGTTTGCGCCCGGAGAGGTAGTCACCCGTGATCGACTCCTCGCTGGCTTTCACGTCTTCGAGGGGCCCGTTGACGACGACCTCGCCGCCGCGCTTGCCTGGACCGGGGCCCATGTCGACGATCGTGTCCGCCCGGCGCATCGTCTCCTCGTCGTGTTCGACGACGATGAGGGTGTTCCCGAGGTCGCGAAGCTCCTCCAGGGTGTTCAACAGCCGGTCGTTGTCGCGCTGGTGGAGCCCGATCGAGGGTTCGTCGAGGACGTACAGCACGCCGACGAGGCCGGCGCCGATCTGGGTCGCCAGCCGGATGCGCTGGCTCTCGCCGCCCGACAGCGTCGAGGCCTCGCGGTCGAGCGTGAGGTACTCCAGCCCCACTTCGACCATGAACCCCAGGCGCGCGCGGATCTCCTTGAGGATCTCCTCGGCGATCGTTCGCTCGCGCTCGGTGAGGTCGGCCTCCATCGACTCGAAGTGCGCCAGCGCGTCGCCGATGCTCATCGCGTTGATCTCGGTGATCGCCGTGCCGTCGACGAGGACCGCGCGCGAGGCGGGTTTCAGGCGCGTGCCGTCGCAGGCGGGACAGGCCGTCGCGGACATGAAGTCCTCGATGTGCTCGCGCGTCGAGTCCGAGTCCGTCTCGAGGTACCGTCGCTCCAGGTTGGGGATGACGCCCTCGAAGCGCTTTCGCTTCCGGCGGCTCCCGCTGCTCGTCGAGCGCTGGAAGAGCACTTGCTCGCTCGTCCCGTGGAGGAAGGCGTCCCGAACCTCCGGGTCCAGGTCCTCGAACGGCGTCGACAGCGAGACGTCGAAGTGGTCGGCGACGGCGTCCAGGCGCGTCTGGTAGTACGACCGGTTGTAGCTCCAGGGTTCGAAGACGTGCTTGAGCGGCTTCGAGGGGTCCTGGATGACGAGGTCCTCGTCGATCTCCTTGGTCTCGCCGAGGCCCTCACACTCCGGGCAGGCGCCGTGGGGCGAGTTGAAGGAGAAACTGCGCGTCTCGATCTCCGGGATGTCGATCCCGCAGTGCGTGCAGGCCAATTCCTGGGAGAACTCGACGACGAGTCGGTCGTCGGCGTCGTCGACGCCGTCCTCGCTCTCGGCGTCGGTGCCGTCGGCGTCGCCGGTCGTCGTGCCGAGGTCGCCCGTCCGGCGGGCTTCCTCGCCGAGGTACTCCGCCGCGTCTGCGGGCGGATCGGGCAGGATCAGCTTGAGGACGCCGTCGGCCTCGTCCAGGGCCGTCTCGACGCTGTCGACGATGCGCGGGCGGTCCTCGGGCCCCACTTTCACCCGGTCGACGATCACGTCGATCGTGTGGTCGTAGTTCTCGTCTAACGCCGGCCGGTCGAGCGTGAGGTCGTGCTCCTCGCCGTCGACCTCGACGCGCGCGTAGCCCTCCGAGACGAGCTGGTCGAACAGGTCCTCGAAGGCGCCCTTCTGGTCGCGAACGACGGGCGCGGCGAGTTTGAGGCGGGTGCCCTCGGGGAGTTCGAAGATCCGCTCGACCATGTTCTGGGCGCTCTGCTCGCCGACCTCGCGGCCGCACTCGGGGCAGTGGGGCGTCCCGACGCGGGCGTAGAGCAGCCGGAGGTAGTCGTGCAGTTCGGTGACGGTCCCCACTGTCGAGCGCGGGTTGTTCGCGGCGTTCTTCTGGTCGATCGAGATGGCGGGCGAGAGGCCCTCGACGGTCTCGACCTGGGGCTTGTCCATCTGGCCCAGGAAGTTCCGGGCGTAGGCGGAGAGGCTCTCGATGTAGCGTCGCTGGCCCTCGGCGTAGATGGTCTCGAAGGCGAGCGAGGACTTACCCGAGCCCGAGAGGCCGGTGACGACGGTCAGGGACTCCCGGGGGATCGAGACGTCGAGGTCGTTCAGGTTGTGCTCTTCGGCACCGCGGACCTCGATGTACTCGGCGGTCATCTACCGGTCGTCAGCGCCCGGAGTAGGTAAGGGCTGTCGGTTCGGAACGCTAGCGGAGTGAAAGTGAAGGGGTCGACCTCCGAACCGGCGTCGGTGTGAGACACGGATCCATCGAATCGCCGATCCGCTCCGAAGCGACTCAGTTCCAGTCGAGGTCGACGCGATCGTGAAATTCCGCGGCGAACGAGCCGACGTCGACCTCGCCGGCCTCGATCGACCGGAGCGTTTCCATCGCCGACGGCGGGATCGGCGGTTCGAGCAGCAAAAACGCCGTTCCCGTCGCCGTTCGGCTCAGGAGCCAGGTCGTCAACCGGTCGATCGGCGCCCACTCTGCGGCGGTCCGGATCGCGGCGACGCGCCAGGCGCGCTCTCGTCCCGCGGCGATCCCGAGCGTCGTGGCCACGTCGTCGAGTGTGCCGAGGTCCTCGCCGAGTTGTTCGAGGCCGGGCGCGTACCGCTCGGCCAGCACCTCCTGCAGGACCGAAACCAGGCGACGGAGGAGCTCGTTGATCTCGTTGTGATCGGCGTACTTTTCCTCGCGTCGCGGGTCGATACCGACGGCCGAAAGCGTCAACGCGAGGTCGTAGTTGACGTGGGCGTTGATCCCGAGAAACGCATCCTGCATGACGAGCGCGTCCCCGCCGAGCGCCGTTCCGAACGCGACGACCCACGGATCGGGGACGTCCCCGAACGCCCCGCGGTCGTAGTTCCGCAGTGCCCGTCGATAGTACTCGGCGAAGCGGACGAGGTACCGTTCCATCCACGCGGCGTCGCGAAACGCGCCCGCGTCGATGGCCCGGACGGTCCGGTCGGTCATCTCCGCGTAGATCGTCGCGAACACGGCCCGCCGATCGTCGCGTTCCAGAAAGTGCGATTCGAGCCGGTTCAGTCGTCGGCGCACGTCGTCGATCGACTCGAACGGCGCCCCGAGCAGCGCTCTCCGAGCCGGGTCGGGTTCGACGTCGACGCGGTACGCCGCGGTCTCTCGACCGACCGTGTGCCGGAGCCGCCGGAGGACGGATCGATCGAGCACCAGCCGGGGGACCGACTGATCGGGGAGTTGAACGGTCACCGTCAGTGTCTACCACCAGCATGCGCGCCCCGACGTATATTATTGTCTACTTCTTCTCCGGTGAACGATCGGCGCCGACTATCGACGTGGTCGATCGACGCGAGCGAGCCCCTCGGTTCTCACTCACTCGTTCGGCACGATCGTCACGGGCACCTCGGCCGTTCGCGCCAGCCGGTCCGCGGTGCTTCCGAGGATGGCGCCGGCGACGCCCTCGGCCCCGCGCTGCCCGACGACGATGCAATCGGCGCCGATCTCGTCGGCGTACGCGGCGAGTGCATCGGACGGCGTTCCCCGGCGCACGGCGCCGCGGATGTCGACGTCCTGGCCGTCGTACGCGTCGACCACGTCGTCGACGAGCGCCTCGGCAGCCTCGTTCAGTTCCTCGACCTCCGCGATTCCGAACCGCATCGGGCTGGCGCCCGTCTCGACGACCGTCGCCACGTGGACGGTCGCTCCCATCGGCTCGGCCAGCGAGATGGCCTCCTCGAGTGCGCGTTCGGCTTCCTCGCTGTCGTCGAGGCCGACGAGTATCGCGTCGTACATGGGCGGCTATTCGACGGCGAACCGGAAGGGACTGACGCTCGGAATCGGCCCCATTCGGCGACGTTCCGTTCGAACACGCACCGACCGCGACCATCCGCCGAACCGACCTGTCTCCGTTCCGACCGGACGACAGTCCTTTCCCCGCCGGGCTCGTACCGTGACAGATGGACGCTCTCGTTCCGGCGACGACCGGCTCGGCGATGCTCCTCGGTATCGGCGCGCTGGTCCTCCTCGTTGTCGTCGTCACGCTCTGGCAGTCGGTCAGGTTCGTCGACGCTTACGACCGCGAGGCGCTGACGGTCTTCGGCGAGTACCGCAAACTCCTGGAACCGGGGTTGAACGTCATCCCGCCGTTCGTCTCGCGCACCTACCGCTTCGACATGCGGACCCAGACGATCGACGTCCCCCAACAGGAGGCGATCACGCGGGACAACTCGCCGGTGACGGCCGACGCGGTGGTCTACATCCGGGTCATGGACGCCAAACGGGCCTTCCTGGAGGTCGACGACTACATGCCCGCGGTTTCGAACCTCGCCCAGACGACGCTGCGGGCCGTCCTCGGCGACATGGAACTCGACGACACGCTGAGCCGGCGCGAGATGATCAACGCCCGCATCCGCGAGGAACTCGACGAACCGACCGACGAGTGGGGGATCCGCGTCGAGAGCGTCGAGGTCCGCGAGGTCACCCCCTCGCCGGACGTCAAGCGAGCCATGGAGCAACAGACCTCCGCCGAGCGAACCCGCCGCGCGATGATCCTCGAAGCGCAGGGTGAACGTCGCAGCGCGGTCGAGCGAGCCGAGGGTGACAAACAGAGCAATATCATTCGCGCACAGGGTGAGAAACAGAGCCAGATCCTCGAAGCGCAGGGTGACGCCATCTCGACCGTCCTCCGGGCCAAATCCGCCGAATCGATGGGCGAGCGCGCCATCGTCGACAAGGGGATGGAGACGCTTTCCGAGATCGGCCAGGGCGAGTCGACGACGTTCGTCCTCCCGCAGGAACTGACCTCCCTCGTCGGACGCTACGGCAAGCACCTCACCGGCAGCGACGTCGCCGAGGGCGACGGCACGCTCGAGAGTCTCGACTTCGACGAGGAGACCCGCGAACTGATCGGCCTCGACGACATCGCCGAGATCATCGGCGAGATCGACGCGGAGGCCGCAGTGGACGTCGAGGCGATGGAACAAGAGGCCCAGGCGATCAAGGAGGGCCAGGATCTCGGCGCGACCGACGGCCCCGAAGTGCCGGAATCGAGCGATTCTTCCGACTCGGCCTGACGGATCGGTGTCGCCGACGGGCGGAGACGCGTCGCCCAGGATGCGATCGCTTTGGGTGGCTGTTACTGATACATGCCCGAGCCCTTCGAGCGGAAGCTCTGCTCTTCGTCGCCGCCCCTGGCCCCTTCCTGCTGGGCTTGCTGGAACTGGCTCGCGACCTGTTGCATCCGCTGTTGGATCTCCTCGGCCTGTTCGTCGAGCGGCGTCGTGTCGACCTCGAACTCGACGAGCGGTTCGAGCGCGTTTTCGATGACGGCCTTCGCTGAGCCCGGATCCGGCAGGCGCGGGTGCGCGCGGACGACCAACAGGGCGGCCGGTACGTCGGCCTGATAGCACTCGCGAACGAGCGCGCCCGTCACGCCGCCGACGACGCCGCGCTCGTCGCCGATCGGGATGTCGGCCGCCTCCAGGTCGGCGCGCACGTCCTCGGTCGTCGCGATGCCGGTGACCTGTCCGAGTTGCTCCTCGGAACTCGCGGGCGCCGCGGCGAGGAAGATCGCCCGTCCGATGTCGCCCGCGATGTCCTCGATGACGCACCGACTGAGCGGCTCGTACGCTCGTTCGGGGATCGTCAGGTCGCTCTGGAGGGTCATCACCGCCGGATCGGCGCAGCCGTAGACTCGGACGAGATCCTGCACCAGGCCGTCGTCGAACGTCGCCACCGGCGGGAACGCCTCCGAGGTGATGTTCCCGCAGTGGGAGAGATCGAGCTGGTCGTTCAGCAGGTCGACGGCGATCGAGGCCACCAGCCCGTGTCCCGGCAACCCCTCGATGAGCGTCGGTTCCTCGCTGGTCATCTCCGCGAGTCGCTCGTACGACGTGGATGGATCGGACGCCATTGTACCGTCTCGTTCGGAGACCACCGCCAAGGTTCTTTGCACAGCCGGTCGCTCGCGACGAACGATCGCGGCCGTCCGTTCGGTACGATTATTTGCCCCCGCAATTTAGTGGGTATCGCCAGCCAAGCGGCCGGTCCCCCGCTCTCCGGGGCGGCTCGAGTCCGTGAAAACCGGTCGACGACCGGACGAGCGGCCGACTGCGCGAGGGCGCCAGCGGCCGTCGAGAACCCGGTTGCGGGCGCGTCCGGCAACGCGTCCGGGCCCGGCTGCAGCCGACGCGGATCCGCCCACAACCGCCCACGCACCGCACCACTCCCGACGCCGCCGGAACCCTCGACCGACGAATCCGACAATGTACCAGGACATCGAATCCGCTCCACGAGCCGAACTCGAACGGATCCAGCGAGATCGATTGCGCGAGACGGTCCGCCACGTCTACGACTCCGTGGACTTCTATCGCGATCGACTCGACGACGCCGGCGTCTCGCCGGCCGATATCGAGACGATCTCGGATATCACGACACTGCCGTTCACTGGAAAAGAACACTTCGAATCGCAGTACCCGGACGGGCTCTTCGCCGGGTCGGACGAGGATCTGACGCGGATCCAGGCCTCCTCGGGGACGACGGGCAAACAGAAACTCGTCGCCTACACCGACGACGACCTGCGCGTCTGGCGCGAGGTGATGGCGCGCTCGCTCGCGGCGGCGGGTATCGAGCCCGCCGATACGTTCCAGAACGCCTACGGGTACGGCCTCTTCACGGGCGGACTGGGCTTTCACGACGGCGTCGAGGAACTCGGCGCGACGGTCGTCCCGACGGGCGGCGGCAACACCGCCCTCCAGCTCGAGCTCCTCCGGGACCTCGACGTGGACGCGCTCGGCTGTACCCCCTCGTACTGCCTCTATCTCGCCGAGGCGGCCGACGAACGCGACATCGACGTCCGCGGCCTTCCGCTGTCGACGGTCGTCATCGGCGCCGAACCGTTCACCGATCCGATGCGCGCGGAGATCGAAGACGCGCTGGACGTCACCGCCGTCGACATGTACGGCCTCTCGGAACTCATCGGGCCCGGCGTCGCCGTCGAGTGCGCCGAAGCCCAGGACGGATTGCACCTCTGGGAGGATCACTTCTACCCCGAGATCGTCGATCCGGAGACGGGCGAGCCTCTCCCCGAGGGAGAACGCGGGGAACTCGTCCTCACCTCGCTGACGAAGGAGGCCCTCCCCGTCCTCCGGTACCGGACGGGCGACGTCACCAGTCTCACGTACGAGGCCTGCGAGTGCGGGCGGACGTCGGCTCGCATCGAGAACATTCGCGGGCGCGTCGACGACCTGCTCATCGTCCGCGGCGTCAACGTCTACGCGAGCAGCATCGAGGAGGTCCTGGTCGAGATCGACGACGTCGCGCCGCACTACCGCATCGACCTCTACCGCGATGGCTCCCTCGATACCATGGAGCTCACCGTCGAACGCCACGCGGACGCCGACCGATCACGCGAGGCCCTCCACGACCTGATCGAGCGGCGACTGACCGAGATCCTCAACGTCACGGTCGACGATCTCTCGGTCGTCCCGTCCGGCGAGATCGACCGCCAGGAGACCGGCAAGGTCCGGCGCGTCTTCGACCACCGCTGACGCCCGCCGTCGGCGCTTCGACGGTGCGGTCGCCCGAACGTCTTCGGGTCGAACGAACCCCGCTCGTCCCGGGCGTGGATCCCCTCGTTTCAGAACCGTTTTCGGAATCCGTCGCCGACCGGTCGGTATGGTTCGCGTCGACGGCTACGTCCACCACACCGGCGATCACTGCGGGTCGACCTCGCTGCGAAACCTCGCCGGCCGCTACGACTGGGGGGTCGACGAGCCCACCTGCTTCGGCCTGGCGGCGGGCCTGGGCTTTACCTACTTCGAACTGGCGCGCGCTCCCCACCGCGGGTTCTTCGGCCGGCCGCTGTGGATCGAGGACGCGTTCTTCGAGCACCTCGGAATCGGGTACGAGCGGTGGCAGCCGGGTATCGCTGCGGAGCCGGATACGGACGACGAGCGCTGGGCCGCCGTCGTCGATCGCCTGCGCGACCGAACCGCTGCGGGCGATCCGGTGATGGTCTTTACGGACATCTTCCACCTCGAGTACTTCGACACGGGGACGCACTTCGCGCCGCACACGATCCTCGTCGTCGACGTCGACGGTGACGAGGTCGTCCTCTCGGACAGCGAGTTCGACGCCGTCCAGCGCGTCCCGATCCCGGATCTTCGAGCCGCGATGGGATCGGACGCCGTCTTCGACCTGGGCTATCGCCACCTCGTCGTCACCGATCCGGAGCCGACTGTCGACCTGGCCACGGCCGCACGGGCGGCCATCGAGACGACCGCCGACGCCATGCTCGATCCGAACCGAAGGGACCGAC
This sequence comes from Halovivax limisalsi, assembly GCF_023093535.1. NCBI lineage: Archaea > Methanobacteriati > Methanobacteriota > Halobacteria > Halobacteriales > Natrialbaceae > Halovivax > Halovivax limisalsi. The sequence goes on along the minus strand of NZ_CP095757.1, from coordinate 3,434,006 downwards.
CGCTGGGTCGGGGGTCCCACGGCCTCGACGGCATCCGCGCGTTCGCCGACGATCTTCCCGCGTGGACCGACCTTCCCGACCCGCAGTGGACCGCCCGCTTTGCCTACCAGAACGTCGAACGCCGCGGCACAGGCGGCGGCGCGTTTCGCAGCCTCTACGCCCGCTTCCTGCACCGGATGATCGCGGAACTCCCGGAACTCGATCCCGCGCTGGCCGAGCGGACGGCCGCGATCGCGGACGACTGGACGTCGATCGGGGAGACGCTGAAGACGGCGAGCGAACTGGATCGCGCGACGGACTCCGAATTTCCCGAGCTGCTCGCCGACGCGAGCGACGCGATTCGCGGCGTCGCCGATCGGGAGGAGCGCCTGGCTCGCGACCTCCTCGAAGCGGTGTCGAACTGAGGTGACGGGAACGCTGCCGGTCCACCCGGCCGTCGCGTGGTGCTGGGGAGCCGGTCGGTCCCGTCGGCCCGTTATGGGACGATGAACCGGCTCTGCGTTCTCTCCTGCGGTGATGGCGTGTCCCCACTCCATCCCGAACCCGTCACCTCGCTGGCCGGTAGTACGTTTCTTCCGCCCCCGTTCCGCTTTTCCGAAACCACGTGACGTCGTTTCGTCTCCCCGATTTCGGTAGCGCAGGCCCCGAGAGCGACGAACGAACCCGTTTGCCGAATCTCCAGCGACGGATCCGAATCGTCTCGCCGAGGGCCTCGCTGACGCTCGGCCCTCGCGGCTCACGGGTCGCTTGCGCTCCCCGCTCGCAATCTCGAGGGCCTCGCTGACGCTCGGCCCTCGCGGCTCACGGGTCGCTTGCGCTCCCCGCTCGCAATCTCGAGGGCCTCGCTGACGCTCGGCCCTCGCGGCTCACGGGTCGCTTGCGCTCCCCGCTCGCAATCTCGAGGGCCTCGCTGACGCTCGGCCCTCGCGGCTCACGGGTCGCTTGCGCTCCCCGCTCGCAATCTCGAGGGCCTCGCTGACGCTCGGCCCTCGCGGCTCACGGGTCGCTTGCGCTCCCCGCTCGCAATCTCGAGGGCCTCGCTGACGCTCGGCCCTCGCGGCTCACGGGTCGCTTGCGCTCCCCGCTCGCAATCTCGAGGGCCTCGCTGACGCTCGGCCCTCGCGGCTCACACGTCCTCGGGCAACCAGCCGCCGTCGACCTCCACGTTCTCGCCGCTGACGTAGTCGAGATCGGGATCGAGGAAGAAGCGGACCACCTGCGTGACGTCCTCGAAACTCGCCGGCCGATCGCGCGGCAGGTCGTCCGGAAACTCCTCGGAGTTCTCCACGACGTACGGCGAGACGGCGTTGACGGCGATGCCGTCGTCCTGCGTGTCGTTCGCGAGCATTCGCGTGAACATGAGGACGCCCGCCTTAGCGACGAAGTAGGGGAAGTTCTTCGGATCGACCAGCCCTTTCTCGGCGCCGGCGTAGCCGACGTTGACGATGCGACCGAATTCGGCCGCTCGCATGGTCGGTAGGGCGCGCTTCGAGCAGAGGTACGTGCCGGTCAGGTTGGTGTCCATCACGCGCTGCCAGGTGGCGAGGTCCATCTCGTCCCAGCGGACGGGCGCGAAGTCGCCGACGTTGTTCACCAGACAGTCGACGTCGCCAAGCTCGGCCTCGACGGTGCTGAAGAGCCCGTCGACGCTCTCGGGATCGGTCACGTCGGCCTGCACGGTGATCGCTGCTGCTGCGCCGCGGTCGCTGGCGGTCGCGGCCACGTCGGCCGCCGCCTCGGCGCTCGTGTGGTAGTTGACCGCGACGCGAGCCCCGCAGGCCGCCGCGTCGAGGACGAGCGCGCGTCCCAGTCCCTTCGCGCTCCCGGTGACGAGGACCGTTCGGTCGGTCAGATCGGGTCCGTCCATACGCGACGGTCCGTCGCCGGCGGGTTAGCTGTACCGCCCGGCCGCCGTCACTTCCCTTGCCCGAACCCCGCTTCGCGGTCCGTCGCTTCTACAGATTTGCCACTCGTGCGGGGCCCGTCGTCACTTCTCGTCCGCCCGTTCCTTCCAGCGTCGTTCCTGTCGTCGTTCGGCGACGTGCCGGCTCCCGTCGGCCAGTTCGTGGCGAACTCGGCTCTCGAAGCCGTCGATCTCCGCGAGGATCGTCCCCTGGAAGTCTTCGACGACGTCGTAGGACCACCGATCGCCGTCGACGACGCCGTGGGGAAGCACGGACACGCGCAGCTCGTCGGCGAGTTCGTCGTGCCCGGCCGTCCGGAGCCGCCGTTCGGCCCGGTCGAGGTGGTCCATCGCGTGCCCGGTCGCGTGGTGAAATTCCAGCAGGACGCCCTGTGCCCGCTGCAGCCACTCGAGTCCGAGTTCGACCTCGTGGAGTGCGTCGCGTTCGTCCTCGCTCAACGACTCGATGGGGTCGTCGGGTGCCATGCTGTCTCTAGACGCTCCCCAGCCCCAAAAGGCGGGCCCACGGCCGTCGAGATCGTCGGTACGGACAGACCGTCCGTCGGGAATCGTACCTCTGCGCGGTAGCCTCCGACGACGTTCGACGGCGGTGTTCGTGGCGCATCCGACGATCACGTCCCCACTCCGACGGAGTCGCCGATTAGGCTCTTCACCGCCGGAACCGTCGATCAGATCTCCACCGACGGATCCACGCCCGCCGTCGATCGCGGGCCGATCCGTCGAGACGATCTGTCAGTTAATTTCATTACGAGGGCGCGGAATGTGCTCGCCATGGACGTCGCACTGGGAGATCTGGTCTGTCTGGTGCTATACGAACGGACGGCCAGCGGGGAGGGGGACGGCCCGTCGAACGGGCGCTCGACGGTCGCCCTGACGCCGACCGATCTCGCGAGCGGGGTCGGTATCGACCCGACTGACGTTCCGGGTCGCCTCGACGTCTTCCAGACGACGATGCGCCTCACCGACGAGGGGGAGCTGACGGAGTCGATCCGGACCACCGACGCCGGGATCGAACGGAGCGTCTACGCGCTCACCGAGGCGGGGTGGGAGCGCGCGCTGGCGTGTCGCCGCCGGCTCCTGGAGCAATCCGAGGCGTTCGATCCGTCGACGGTCGCGGACGATCGACCGCTCTGGGACGTGATCAACGCCACGCCGGAGACGCCGCTGTCGTCCGTTCTGGCCGGACTGTCGAGCGAGCCGGTCGCGACGTCCTCGGGGTACGTCTCCGGCGAGGTGTTCGTCGGCCGGGCCGTCGAACTCGAAACGCTGGTCGAGGCCCTGGACTCGATCGACAGTCGCGGCGGGCAGACGCTGTTCGTCACCGGCGAGGCGGGCGTCGGCAAGTCGGCGCTGGTCGAACGGCTGCTCGATCGAGCCGCCAGCGACGGCGTGACCGTCGGTCGGGCCGCCTGCCAGCGCGGGAACGACGCGCCCTACGGCCCGCTTCGGCGCGCGATCGAACGGGCGTTCGATTCCTCGGTGCTCGACCCGCTCGCCCGGGCGACGAGCGAGGACCTGGCGGACGCCCCGCTCTCGACGCGCCAGAGCGCCCTCCTCGGCGACGTCTCGACTGCCGTCTGCGATCGGTCGACTGACCAGCCGACGCTGCTGTTCGTCGACGACCTGCAGTGGGCCGGCCCCGCCACGCTCGCACTGTTCGAACGCCTGGCCGACGAGTGCGGCGCCTGGATCTACCCGCTGTTGCTCGTCGGCGCCTACCGCCCGGGTGCCGTCGCGGCCGACGCGCCGCTGGGTGAGATGCGCGAACGCCTCGACGCCTCGGATCGCGTCGCGTCGCTGGCGGTGGCGCCGTTCGACCGGGACGATACGGCCCGGTTCGTCCGACGACTCGTCGGGGACGCGACCGTCCCGGCGGCGTTCGTGGACCTCGTTCAGGAGGCGACGGGCGGCAATCCGCTCATCGTCGAAGAGGCCGTCGCGGGGATGCTCGAACGGGACGAGATCGACCCGGCCCAGGGCCGGTATCCGCGATCGCTCGAGGAACTCGACGTCCCCGGCGGTGCGGAAGGGGCCGTCGAACGACGCATCCGCGCGCTGGACGAGACGGCGACCGACATCCTCGAGACGGCCTCGATAATCGGCCGGACGGTCGACCTCGAGACGCTCGCCTCGACCGTCTCGATCCCCGAGGCGCGACTGGGCGCGTACCTCTCAGTGCTCGTCGACGCCCGCCTCCTGGAGTGGACCGGCGAACCCGAGGCCGACCCGATCCAGTTCGCGAGCGGCCTCGTTCGCGAGACGATCCTGGCCGGTCTCGCGGACGATCGCCGGCAGGCCCTCCACGAACGCGCCGCGGAGCGCCTGATCGCCGCCGACGCACCGCCGTCGGCGATCGCGGGCCAGTGCGAGGCCGCCGGCCAGCTCGCCCGGGCGATCGAGTACTACGAGCGGGCGGCCGACCGAGCCCGGGCCACGTACGCCGGGGAGGCCGCCGTGGACGCCTACGAGCGCGCACTCCGACTGGCCGACCGCCTCGGCGAGCCCGATCGCGCCGCTTCGATCCGCCTCGAAATCGGTCGCACCCGGTTCGTCCGGGGCGAACCCGACCGCGCCGAGTCCCAGTACGAACGAGCCCTCTCCCTGGCGAGCGACGACGCCGTCGCCTGTCGCGCCGCTCACCGCCTGGCCGAGCTCCGGATCAAAGCCGGCTCGGTCGAGCGCGGCCTCGACGTCGCCCGGGACGCCCTCGAGCTGGCGACCGACGCCGTTCCGCCGGCGGATCGGTGTCGCCTCCACCGGGTGACCGGCTGGGGACTGGTTCAGCGCGGCGACTTCGACGGCGCGCGCGGTGCGTTCGAGGCCTGTCTCGACGTCGCCGAGGACGCGGAGGATCCCACCCTGTACGCGCTCGCGACGCACGATCTCGGGACGCTCGACGGGAAGACGGGGCTGTTCGAACGGGCGGAGCGCCGACTCACCGATGCGGTGTCGTCGTTCGAGCGCCTGGACGAGGCCCACTACTGTGCGAAGTCGCTGACCAACCTCGCGCTCGTCCACCGCCAGAGCGGCGATCTCGAGGCGGCCATCGATGCGAACGAGCGGGCCCTCTCGATCCAGCGCGACCACGGACTGCGCGAGACGTTGCCCGACGCCCTGCTGAACCAGGCGCTCCTCTACCGAGCCCGGGGCAACCTCTCGCAGGCGGTCGACGAGTACGAGTCGGCGATCGAGGTCGGCGCCGACATCGGCCGCACCGAGCGGGTCGCCAAGGCCCGGGTGCAACTGGCGCAGGTGCATGTCCACCGCGGCCGGCTCGACCTGGCCGCGGCGCGCTGTCGCGAGGCGATCGCGACCTTCGAGGACCTCGACGGGACCGACGGACTCGTCGTGGCTTACGTTACGCGCGCGCGAACGAACGGCTACGCCGGCGCCGTCGACCGGGCCGGCGAGGACGCCCGCCGGGCGCTGTCGCTGGCGCGCGAGCTCGGCAACGACGATCGCGTCGCCGCGGCCCGCGACGTCCTCGGCTGGGTCCGCCGGATCGACGGCGACCCCGAGACCGCCCGGGATCACCACGAGGCCGCCGTCGAACTCGCCGGCGACGGCGCCAACGACGTCGACGTCACCCGCTATCGCGTCGAACTGGTCGCGGACCTCCGCGAGGCGGGCGAGCTCGACCGGGCGCTCGACCTCGCGACCGAGACGGTGACGGCGGCCGGGGCAACCGACGAGCAATTGCTCGAAGCCCGCGCCCGGTCGCGACTCGGCGCCTGCTGCCTCGCGCTCGAGTCGTTCGATCGGGCCGAACGGGAACTGGAGGCGGCGATCGGGGTCCAGGAATCCTGCGGCGCGACGGTCGACCGGGTCGAATCGCTGCTCGATCGCTGTCGCGTGGCCGCTGCGAGCGGGGCCGTCGACGACGCGACGGATCGACTCGACGCCGCCTCCGGGCTGGTTTCGGAGTACGGCCTCGGTCTGTTCGAGGGACCGGCACGAGCCCTCCGAGCGACGCTCGACGAGTGACCGTGATCGGCCGGTCGAAACGCGAACGGACCGAGGTCGGTCGACGGGAGCCCTGGAGAACGGCGTCACCGACCGGGCCCAGGCCCGCCGGGTCGCCAGCGCGGCGACGGATTGTAGTCCCAACGTGGCGGCGCTCGCCCGGGAACACGAGCTCGTCCGAGACGCGTTCGACGAGATCGAGGCGCCGACGCTGGTCCTGCGTCGCGACCTCGACGTCGCGGATCGGGCGGCGGATCTGGCCGCGGCCGACCGGCTGGCCGACGGCCGGCTCGTCCAACGTTCCGAACGCGGGTCACTACGTGTTTCGCGACGCGCCGGACGCGGCGCTCGCCGAGCTGCGGACGTTCGTGCGCCGCCGCGACGGCCGCTGACCGGTTGTTCGTACTGCGGTCGGAAACGGCCGGTCCCGTCCACCGGCTTTACTCGTCGTCGACCGACTCCTCGCTCACCAGCCGTCGGAGGCGGAAGGTGACGACGGTACCGCGCGGGTCGTTGTCGCGGATCTCGAACTCGCCGTCGAACACCTGGACGATCCAGCTGGCGAGCCAGAGGCCGAGTCCGCTCCCGTGGGTGAGCTGGGTCGGGGTCGCAGAGCCCTGGACGACCCGCCGTTCGTCGGCGGGGATGCCGGGACCGTCGTCGGCGACCGACAGCTCGAGCCAGCCCTCGCGCGGCGCGTCCGCGACCCAGATCTCGACCGACGGCGTATCGCGATCGTTGTGGACGATCGCGTTCTCGACGACGTTCTGGAGCGCGATGTCGAGCGGCTCGCCGGCGTCGATCGCACCCCGCGCGCCCACCGTGACGTCGACGGTCGCGGACGGGTAGCGCTCGGCCGCCCAGTCGGCGGTCTCGTCGAGCAGTGCTTCGACGTCGACCGCCCGGTGTGGATCGCCCGTCTCGTCGATCGAGCGTTCGAGCGTCCGGATCGTCTCGCCGAGTTTGCCCAGCCAGTCGGCGGCCCGCCGGATGGTCTGGAGGGCCTCGAGGTGGTCCTCGTCGACGGCCGGTTCGAGCGTCTCGGCGTAGCCGGCGATGATGTTGACGTTCGTCCGGAGGTTGTGCCGCAGCGCGCGATCCATCACCGAGAGGATCTCCTCGCGGCGCTGGCGGTCGGTCACGTCGCGCAGGACGCCGGCCGTCCCCGCGAACGAGCCGTCCGAGGGCTGGAGGGCGAGCGAGTTCTCGACCGTCAGCGTCCGGCCCCGCTCCGTGACGGCGACGCTCTCGACCGTGGTCCTGGCCGGCGTCTCGTCGCTCGCGTGGAGGTCCCGAATCGCCTCGGCGATTCGCTCGGCGCCCGCCTCGGTCGTCACGGCCGAGAAGTGGACGTCGGATTCCGCCACGGTGGTCCGGTCGATCCCGAACTGTTCTTCGAACGCGCGGTTGACGAAGGTGAACGTCCCCGTCTCGTCGGTCGCGTAGACCGGATCGGGAACGACGTCCATGATCGTCTCGTACTGCTCGAACTGGTTCGGCCCCGCGAGCGACTCCTCCGCGTCCGCCGCCTCGCCGTAGGGCAACGTTCGGCGACTGGTTTCGCGGAGGTGGATCCAGCCGTGGTCGATCGTCGAGCGGGCCGCGTCGCAGGAAAGGACGTACGGTTCGTAGCGCCGGCGCTGGCCGTCGATGACGCACTCGAGGTCGTGGGACTCGACCGGCGGCGGGAGGACTCGGTCGAGCTGGCTGCCGACGATCGATCCGTCCCCGGTCGAGAGGAGCCGCTCTGCGAGTTCGTTGGCCGCGACGATCTCGCCCCCCTCGACGACGAGTAACCCGTCCGGGTGGTCGATGTTGGGGCGGTCGGATTCGGCCGCGGGCTCGTCCTCGCCCGACGGTCCGTCCTCCTCCGTCTGCGAGTCGCCTGCGGGGGCCCCGGAATCGCTCGACGATCCGTCACCGTCCGCACCGGCCCCGTCCGCGGCCCGCCCGGATTCGTTCGACGACTCGTTTTCGCTCTCGGCTGACGCATCCGCGGGGTCCCCGGAATCGTCGGCCGCCACGTTGTCGTCGGTCTCCGGGCCGTCGTCGACGCCCTCGGCGTCGAAGCCGCCGGCCAGCAGGATCGCCAGGCGGTCGACGATTCCGGCGGCCCAGTATCCCACGGACATCGACCAAGTAGAGAACCGACAGGAACCTATAGCTTTTGGCGGTACCCGACGGTGAACCAACTCGCCGTCGGGCGGAATCGGGATCGAAATCGGCCGGGTCCGAGCGGCCCCGATTAAGTGGCTGGGTCCCGTCCGTCCGCGACGTGACCTACGTCGCGGGCGTCGACCTGGGCGCGACGAACCTCCGCGCCGTCGTCGTCCACCACTCCGGCGAGCGACTGGCGACCCGGCGCCGGGCCACGCCGCAGGGCCCGAGCGGCGTCGACGTCACGGAGGCCGTCCTCGACAGCCTCCGCGCCGTTTGCGGCGACGCCGGGGTCGACCCGTCGGCGATCGAGGCCGCCGCCGTCGGCTCGTTCGGGCCGTTCGACCTGGCCGAGGGAACCGTCGTCGACCCGGCGAACCTCCCGGATTCGGTGGATCGCGTCCCGCTTTCTGGTCCGGTGGCTCGCCTCCTCGAGACCGACGACGTCTTCCTTCACAACGACGCGACCGCGGGCGTCATCGCGGAGCGATTTTACGCCGAGCGCAACCCCGACGACATGTGTTACGTGACGATCTCCTCGGGCATCGGCGCCGGCATCTGCTGCGACGGGACCATCCTCGCCGGCTGGGACGGCAACGCGGGCGAGGTCGGCCACGGAGTCGTGGATCCGGCGGGACGGCTCACCTGCGGCTGCGGTCGCGACGGCCACTGGGAGGCCTACTGCGCCGGCAGCGCCATCCCGGACTACGCCGAGTTCCTCGCGGCCGAGAACCCGGACCTCGAAACCGATCTCGCCCTCGAGGAGCCGTCGTTCGACGCGGCCGACGTCTTCGCCGCGGCCGGCGCCGACCCGCTCGCGGATCGCGTGATCGAGCGCGTCGGACACTGGAACGCGATCGGGGTCGCGAACCTGGTCCACGCCGTCGCGCCGATGGTGGTCTCGATCGGCGGCGCCGTGGCGACGAACAACCCCTCGCTCGTCCTGGATCCGATTCGCGACCGCCTGCCCGAGCTCGTCGTCTCGAACGTCCCCGACGTTCGCCTCACCACGCGGGGCGACGACGTCGTGCTGGACGGCGCCGTCGCGAGCGCGCTGACAGGCGGCACCGGCGATCGAACGCAACTCGTCGGGTGACCGTCGGCCTCGCACCGACGGAATCGCCGCGAACCCCAACGTATTCCCCCCGTCGGCCCCAAGTCACGCCAATGAGCACCCCCGAATCGGAGCCGCTTCGCGAGCGCGTCGAGCGCTGGCTCGCGAGTCAGATGCCCATCATCCAGATGCACGGCGGGACGAGCGCGGTCCGGGAGGCCGACCCCGAGACCGGCGAGGTGATCATCGAGCTCGGCGGCGGCTGTCGCGGCTGCAGCGTCAGCGACGTGACGACCGGCAACATCCAGGCGGAACTGCTCACGTGGGACGAGATCGAAGACGTCACCGTCCGGGTCCCGGACGCGCGCGAGCAACTCGGCGGCCCGGAGCAGGCCGAATCGATCATGGGGATCGACCGGACCGAGGGCGGCCGCGGCGACTGGGGCTCCTCGAACCCCGGCAAGGACCACCTGTGAACGGCCGGTCGTCACGATTTCCCCGCTCGCGTCAGTTCGCGGTTCGGTATCGTCCGTTCGTGTGTCCCGAGTCGCGCCTCCCGTTCCGCTCGCGGCCCGGCGGTCCTCACGACCGAGGGCTGCGAGCGACGACGGTGATATTTGAACCGGGCTATAGGCTTTTAGGACCCACTCCCGTTCCGACACCCATGCAGGTGCGCGGCGATCTGGCGAACGATGGTGGTGTGCGATGAGTGAGGAACCCGGCGACGGATCGGCCGCTGCACCGGGTATCGACGGCCAGGGGGACACGGCGCACACGATTCGACTGGAACTCGAGGACGAACCCGGTCGGTTACACCACGCGCTCGGGCCGATCACCGACCACGGCGGCAACCTCCGGTCGATCCACCACGAACGGGGCAACCGAACGCCGCGCGGGACGATTCCGGTCGAGATCGAACTGGTGTGTACGCCGTCGCAGTTCGAGGCCATCGTCGAGGGTCTGCGATCCGCCGACGTGTCGATCATCGAGGCCGGATCCCACCGCTACGAGTCCGAGGTGACCGTTCTCCTCGTCGGTCACCTCGTCGACACCGACTTCTCGGATACGCTCTCGCGGATCGAGGCGTTCGATCACGCGTCCGTGGTCGACGCCACGATCGACGCGCCGGAGGGGACCGAGGGCGTCTCCGCGGCACTGCTCCGCCTGGCCGTCGACGACGGGCAGGTCGATCGAGCCCTCGACGCCGTTCGCACGGTCGGCGAGGAGAAGGAACTCACGGTCGTCGAACCGCTCTCCGGAGGTGAGCGCTGATGGGTGGTCGTCGACTGGCGATCGTCGGCGCCGGGGCCGTCGGCCGATCCGTCGCCGACCTGGCCGGCGAGTACGGCCACGAGGTCGTCGCGATCGCCGATTCGCGCGGCGCGGTCGTCGACGAGTCGGGCGTCGACGTGGCGTCGGCTCTGGAGCGAAAGCGACGCGGCGACCCCGTCGGCGACGCCGCCCACGAGGTGGTCTTCGAGACGCCGTACGACGTCCTGGTCGAGGCGACGCCGACGACGCTCGAGGACGCCCAACCGGGATTCGGCCACGTCGAACGAGCCCTCGCGGCCGATCGGCACGCGGTCCTCGCGAACAAGGGACCGGTCGCCGAACGCTACGACGAGTTGCGAGCGCTGGAAGCCCGGAGCGAGGGCTCGGTCCGCTTCGAGGCGACAGTGGGCGGGGCGATTCCGGTGTACTCGACGATCGAGGACCGGATGCCCGAGCACGTCACGGCGGTCCGGGGCGTCCTCAACGGGACGGCGAACTTCATCCTCAGCCGGATGGAGAGCGAGGGACTGGATTACGACCACGTCCTGGCCGAGGCCCAGGATCTCGGCGTCGCGGAAGCGGACCCGACGTTCGACGTGGACGGGACCGACGCGGCGCTGAAGTTCGTCATCCTCGCGAACGTCCTCGCGGACGGCGGCTTCTCGCTTTCGGACGCCGCCGTCGAGGGCATCGAGGGCATCCCACAGAGCGCGCTCGAACTGGCGAGCGAGGACGGCCAGACGATCAGACTCGTCGGCGAGGCGACGCGGGAGGGCGTCCGCGTCGGTCCGCGACTGGTCGGCGCACACAGCCCGCTGGCCGTCGACGGCACGCGAAACATCGTCCAGTTCGAGACAGAGTACGCGGGCACGTTACACAACAGCGGCGCCGGCGCCGGCGGCCCGGAGACGGCGACGGCCGTACTGGCGGACGTCGAGCGCCTCGCCGGGCGTTGATCGTTGGCCATCCCCCGCGCCGATCGCGGGCCGCGAGCCCGACGATTTCACCGACGGCTGGATGTGTTCGGTCTGGTGGACCGATCGGCTACGAATCGGCTCCGTGATTCGAGTGACGAAACGGCCCGTCCGGCGGGACGGTCCTCCGTCCCACTCACTTTGTCGAATCGTCCGGCTCCCGTTCTCGACGCTGATTCGGCACGTCGGTTTTGTCTTCGATATGTTGGTGGCCATATCTTTCGAATCTTCTCGCGCTCGACGATCATTGACGTCCGTTCCCCTTGTTTAGAATCGTCGAATTTATAATCTCATTCTATGATACCGGAACGAAAATTTATTCAAGGAGATCTTGTATTACAGTTCGATGTCACGAGACACACCGACCGAGGTTAGACGTCGATCGATACTTCGCGGAGTCGCCGGATCCGCCGCAGTCATGGGTGGCCTGGGTGCGATCAGCGGTACCGGGGCTGCGGAGCAGGCCCGACAACAAAAGCAGGAGCTACTCGATCCCGACCGCGCTCGAACGGTGGTCGAAGCGGAAACTGTCGAGTTGCGGTCCGAGCTCGCTCGACGCGGGATTCTCGATTCCGCGTCTATCGATCAGTTCACGTTCGAACCGCAATTCGATCCCGAGGTGACGCTCTCGACGGATGCCGAGACGGAGGGGTTCGACGTCGCTGCGGACATCGAGGAGGGAACGCCGACCGCTCACATTTCGGTTTCGAAGAACACCGATCGATACGACATCGCCGTGTATGTGCGACCAGGTGTCGATCGGAGCTACGCGGTCGTCGAAGATACCCGGACCGACGACCGATTCGCGATCAATCCCGACACCGATAGTGTCAAACTGGAATCGTCGCCGTGTCCCGAGGACGGAGAGACCTACTGTGCCGAGGACTGCTGTGCCAGTGAGGGCACCTACGGGTACAAGAAGGAAATGACGGTCGAATGCTTCTACGAACCGCAGTTCGGTTGTATCTGTGATACGACGGCATCCGACTGTTACGACGGTTGCGCCTCCGGCGAGTGTGGCTGGTAGCGTTCCGTTCGATCGAGTCGATTGGAGGCCCCGACTGTCGGTTTTCCGCGCCGAGTACGGCGCCTCGTCCTCGAGTTCGTAGTCCGACTCGCCCCGAATCCGCGAGGACTTGGCATTCCGCTGTCGGGAACGGACGAGCCACTGCCATCGAGGTTGCCAGTCGATCCGTTCCGCCTGAACGTCACGATTCGCTCGACCGAATCGTCTGTATGCGCACCCGCCACCCTAGTCGGTATTACCAGTCCGTGCATCCCATCATCGTTGGTGGGCTACTGGAGAACCGTCCTCACGCGCGCAGGTCCCGTGCGCCGACGGGTTCACACCGCATCGGAACGTACCACTTCGTGTGACTTCCTGGCAAACCGCAAGGCGGCGTCGGGGTATACTGATACGACTTTCGAAATGGTTTTAACTGGCTCCGGCCAACAAACCCGGTATAAGCGCCTTTGCGCGTGAGCTACAACAATGAGCGACAAACCGCACCAGAACCTGGCCATCATCGGCCACGTTGACCACGGAAAGAGCACGCTCGTGGGTCGGCTCCTCTACGAGACGGGGAGCGTCCCGGAGCACGTCATCGAACAGCACCGCGAAACAGCCGAGGAGAAGGGGAAGGGCGGCTTCGAGTTCGCCTACGTCATGGACAACCTCGCCGAGGAGCGAGAGCGAGGCGTCACCATCGACATCGCCCACCAGGAGTTCGACACGGACAAGTACTACTTCACCATCGTCGACACGCCCGGCCACCGCGACTTCGTCAAGAACATGATCACCGGCGCGTCGCAGGCGGACCACGCGGTCCTCGTCGTCGCCGCCGACGACGGCGTCGCGCCCCAGACCCAGGAGCACGTCTTCCTGTCGCGCACCCTGGGCATCGAGAAGCTGATCATCGCGGTGAACAAGATGGACGTCGTCGACTACTCGGAGGACACCTACAACGAGGTCGTCGAGGAGGTCAACCAGCTCCTCAACCAGGTCAACTTCCAGGTCGACGACAACTCGTTCATCCCGATCTCGGCCTTCGAGGGCGACAACGTTGCCGAGTCCTCGGACAACACGCCGTGGTACGACGGTCGCACCCTCCTCGAGACGCTCAACGACCTGCCCGAGACCGAGGAGCCGACGGACGCACCGCTGCGCCTGCCGATTCAGGACGTCTACACGATCTCCGGTATCGGGACCGTCCCGGTCGGCCGCATCGAGACCGGCGTCATGAACACCGGCGACAACGTCTCCTTCCAGCCCAGCGACGTGGGCGGCGAAGTGAAGACGATCGAGATGCACCACGAGGAAGTGCCGAAGGCCGAACCTGGCGACAACGTCGGTTTCAACGTTCGCGGCATCGGCAAGGACGACATCCGCCGCGGTGACGTCTGCGGCCCCGCCGACGACCCGCCGACGGTCGCCGAGACCTTCCAGGCCCAGGTCGTCGTCATGCAGCACCCCTCGGTCATCACGGCCGGCTACACCCCGGTCTTCCACGCCCACACCGCCCAGGTCGCGTGTACGATCGAGTCCATCGACGCGAAGATCGACTCCTCGACCGGCGAGGTCACCGAGGAGAACCCCGACTTCATCCAGTCGGGCGACGCCGCGAAGATCACGATCCGGCCGCAAAAGCCCCTCTCGATCGAGGCGGCCAGCGACATTCCGGAACTCGGCAGCTTCGCCATCCGCGACATGGGTCAGACCATCGCGGCCGGACAGGTCCTCAGCGTCAACGAGAAATAAATGCAGCAAGCACGTGTCCGTCTCGCCGGGACGAGTCCGCAGGATCTGGACGACATCTGCGACGACGTCCGCGAGATCGCGAACAACACGGGCGTCAACCTGAGCGGCCCGATTCCGCTCCCCACGAAGACGCTCGAAGTGCCGGCTCGCAAGTCCCCCGACGGCGAGGGGACGGCGACGTGGGAGCACTGGGAGATGCGCGTTCACAAGCGCCTGATCGACCTCGACGCGGACGAACGTGCGCTCCGTCAGCTCATGCGCATTCAGGTCCCGAATGACGTCTCGATCGAGATCGTCCTCGAGGACTGACCGCCGCACGCGTTCGATCGAGTGAATTTTGTCCGGTCGCATCCTGTGACCGATCGACGTCGTCGACGCACAGTCCGGTCCGCCCAACGCATGACTCGTTCGAGTAGCCCGATCGTCGAGACGCTCGCGCTTTTCGTGATCGTCGCTTGCGTCAAGTTCGTCGTCGCCACGTTCAGCCTCGCGCTTGCGGTCGGGCTGTTCGTCCTCGCACCGCCGATCGACGTGAACCCGTGGACGGTCGTGACGAGCGTGTACGCCCACAAGAACCTGTCTCACCTGCTCTCGAACGCGATCGCGCTCGTGCTGTTCGGCTGGCCGGTCGCCCGGTCGACGACGCGCGCCCGGTTTCACGCCTTCTTCGTCGCGACCGGCGCGGTCGCGGGCGTCTCGCAGATCGTCCTGACGGACGTGCTCGCGTCGGCCCCGTTGATCCCGGCGACCCCGACCGCCGGCGTCGTCGGCGCGAGCGGTGCCGTGTTCGCCCTCATGGGCTACTTGCTGGCGTCGAATCGCCTCTCCGCGGGTGTCGCCGGGCTGGTCGACGTACCGCGGTGGATGGTTGCCGTGCTGTTCGTGGCGGTGGCGATCGTCCTCACCGTGGCGACCGGGGCACCGGGCGTCGCACTCGTCGCGCACTTCACCGGCCTGCTGATCGGACTCGTCGCCGGCTCGCGACGCGTGCTTCGGCCGTGACTCTCGACGAAACACAAGCCTCAAATACCGACTCACTCTAGAATCGGTCGCGGGCTCGTAGATCAGTGGCAGATCGCTTCCTTCGCAAGGAAGAGGCCCTGGGTTCAAATCCCAGCGAGTCCATCGCTTTCCTTATACGTTTCGAAGTGTCCCGTTAGACGGGTCTGTAGGGCCCCTACTGATATATTTCTATATATTAGAAGGGAAAGGAAGTCGCGATTTTGCGAAGGAAGTGAGGGGATCGGTTCCACCCCGATGCAGTCGGGCGATTGTACCGAGTGAAAGGAGGTGGTCAGCGTGAGTCGAGCAGCCCTACTCGACGCAATCGACTCCGACGAACTGCGTAGGCGACGCTACACGCGGCCGTCCGTCGAGAAGAGCCGGGAGTTCCGGTGTCCAAATTGTACGAGACGGTGTACGCGGCTCACTGACGGCACGCACGAGGCGGGCCACGCATTCGACTGCCAGCGGCGCCATCTGGCACCTGGAAGCCCGGGTCAGCCTGAAACGGACGGGGGTGAGGAGCGATGACGTCCGGGTTCGTCCGCGCGAACCGGCTGTACGACGTCGAGACGGGGACGTCGATTCCTCATCCTGCGACACTCGCGAGTGAGAGCGATGGTCAGGGGCCGGATCGAGACATCCGGTCGGATGGGGGCGTAGTAGCGTACGGAGGTGGTCTGGTTTGAGCCGTCTCGTCGATCGCGAGGAATGTCCGCTTTGCGGTGACTCGGTGCCTGCGACGCGACCGCTGTGTCCCGACTGCTCGCGTGAACTCAACCAGGTCCGGGGTGAGATGCTGTGAGCGTCGCGGACAACGCGGACTGGGGGCGGACGGTCGAGACAGCTGCGTGTGAGCGCTGGCCGCTCGAGCACGTCGCTGCTGACAATGACAAACCCGACTGGTTCGACGCGAGATTCGTCGCTCCGCTCGAGGCGGAGTCTACTCCGGAGCCAATCGTAGAGGCCGGGACGCCGGTCGAGGTAAAATCGTGTCGGCGCCGCTATTGCGGGCGGTACGGCCGGTGGTGGATCAAGCGCGAAAGCCACGATCGATTGGTCGACGCGGCGGGCGAGTACGTACTCGCGGTGACCGATCGAACCGGGATCGTCCGCATGTCGCTGTTGAGCGCTGAGACGGTCGACTGTCTGTGTTCGACCTGGTGGGAGACGGGCGACGGCGGACCAAACGCGGAGGAGTACCGGCAGGTGCCCTGGACGGTGGTGTTCGAAGATCTCGTCGGGCCGGGAGGTGAGCAGCGGTGACGGAGTGCTATGAGTGTTCTGAGCTTGTCAATCCGCGACTCGCGAGGGTCTACGTCCCGCCGGACGAGTCCGTCGGTCTCACTCTCTGCGTTGATTGCCAGGCGACGTATCCGCGTGGTCGGCAGTACAAACCGCGACGTCTCCCGAACCTGTCATGCACACCACTCAGAGGAGGTGAGTTGCCTTGAGTGTCGACGCGGATCGAAACTACAGAGCCGAACTCGCGAGCCCCAAGTCGGGGCTGCAGGGGTTTCCCGTCGACGCGATCTGCACTGGCTGCCAGCGCGTGCACGTCAAGCAGGCCCGGCCAGAAGACGTCGGCCAGTCGATCGACATCGACCCGGTGACGCTCGACGCGAAAACGATCACCTCGTTCAGGCACGTCTGCCACCGGTGTGGGACGGTGACTTGGTGGAATCCGAGGGCAGTGCTGTCCGGCCTGATCGAGGCGAAGCGGTCCGCGGAGGAGTGACCGATGTCGCAGGTCGCGGATGCCCCACACGAGAGCCACGGCCGTTGGAAGTGGGCCGAGTGGGGCCGTGGACCGTATCAGGCACTGTCGAAAGTGATGCTCGGGCCGCCGTTCGAGGGCTACCTGGAGCTGGACATCTCGGTCGACGGCGAGCCCTGGCACGTCCAGGTGAGCTATTCGAAGTCGGGATTCGCCCCTGCCGAGACCGACCCGATCGACGCGCCGCGGCTCTACGAGTGGGATATCGTGGGTCGAGGGACGGGCGAGTCGAAAGCGTCGTTCAACATCTCGCCGCGATTCCCCGATATGCGCCATTGGGAGACTGGCGAGCCGATCAGACTTCCGTGGGAGAGCCAGTTCGGCGAGGTCGAGGGCATCGACGTCGAGTACTCCCCGTCGAACATCGAGCCCGAGCGTGCGCTCGAACTGCTCCCCGAATTCTTCCACGCGATCTTCGAGGAGGCCGGCGAGCCGATCTATCGCGAGTACTTCCGGAAGCCGCCACACCCCGAGTACAGTCGCGAGTGGGCGCACGAGCGCTACGTACGTGTTCGACGAGAGTGGGCCGAGCGCCTGGCGAAGTCGGGAGTGCTCCAGAAGGTGATGCATCACCTGACGGACCTCGAAGGGGTGAAGGCGGAGCTGAAGATCGACAACGAGGAGATTATCAACCACCAGAACCGGCTGGTCCTCGAGCCGTCCGCGGTGGGCGAACTCCTACCCGGCCACACCTACGGACAGAAGTTCGAGATCTACCAGCTGCGCGACGCCGACGCCGTCGACAGCGATCACCCGTCGTACCATCCGAAGGTCGAGGTGCTGGTGAACAAGGCGATGAACGGCGGCGAGGCGTGGTCCTGGGGCGAACGCCGCCAGGTCGTCGAGGAGATCGAGGAGACGCTGCTGAACTTCCTGGCGTGGGACGATATTCCGCTCGCGCCCGACGCGAGCGGCGTGTACGTCGAAGACGACCATTTCGAGGCGACGACGCGCGAGGAGTCCGTCGAGATCTACCCCGACCCGACGCCGCGCCTGGAAGCAAAGAGCGACCACCTGCTACTGACGACGCTTCGCGACATGGGCGAGACCGCCGAGGAGGTCGCGGGTACCGTCGCGACGGACGGCGGCCGACGCGTCGACGACCTGGCCGACCAACTCGGCAAGCATCCGGCGACGATCTACCGCGCGATCAAGGACCTCGGGGAGATCGTCCAGCTCGATGACGGCCAGGTGAGCTACCGCGCCCGGAAGTATCGCGAGGAGATTCGAGCGCTCGTCGAGAGCGCCGAGTACGCGATCGACAGCTACGCCGACCGAATGCAGTCGATCATGGGGATGGCCGATCACATCGCCGACTGCTCGCCGTTTCAGGAGTGGCTGGCAAAGAACGGCGCCGAGATCGAGTACGACGAGAACGGCGAGCCGGAGCGAATGCGGATCGATACGATTCTCTCGAGGCTGAAGTCCGACAGCTTCGAGACCGCGCAGACGATCGCCGAGGAGGCCCTGTACAAGTGGACACGCTCGGGAAACGATCCGCTCCCGCTGCGGCGGACGTTGATGGCCTGGAAGACGCCTGGCGGTGGAACCGAGACGGCGTACGTCGGGGCGATCGCCGACCGCTGAAGCCGCTAACGTAGTGGCAACGCTATCCCGGTGCTTATTTTCAGCAAGTATACTTTCACTAGGTTCCGACAGTCACAAGTTCAGTTGTGTTCGGGTGGCGGTCATGGGCTCGACCGCGCCGACCGCACCGCGACCGCTGCGGGGTCGTTTCGCGCTGCGCGCGAACGCCCCCTTGGGGGGTGTCCCCAAGGGGACAGAGTCAAAAATTACAACGCACCCGCCCCACCTCTTCGCCGCAATCTCCAGTTGAAATACTTGAAATAGGGGTGTTGGTCGTTATTTCTCTGTCATTCACCACAAGTTCTAATAACCAGTGAAGAAATTCTCTGATACAGATCCATTCCCATCTGGCTCATATGCCTTCTCATCATCTAGAATTCCTAGGTTCATACGATCTCTTCGGTAAATCGGTGCCTGGTGCAATATTCCTAATCGGATTTTACTCCCTTTTTCCGAGGGATCAGATCGTAATCCCTCAATCAGGGGGTCGGTTTGTTGACATTATTTCCTTACTTGTTGTCCTCCTTCTTTTAGGTTTAATGATAGGTCAGGGGGTTCACACATTAGCGGATAACTTTGAGAAGGTATTTCTAAAGTTAGGAATTTGGCTTACCCGGATTTCTCGTACGCTCTATGTGGAGGGCGCCCGCCTGATGAATTGGTATCGCCGCTCAGCTAAAAAATATTGGAATGGAGGAAAACGCATAATTCTGATATTATTTATGGTATCATTTTTCCCATTGACTTTTATCGTACTTCTAAATCTGCTATTAAAGTTTATCATGGATTTATTACTAGCAGCTATGATCTGTATATTCCCAGAAAGATGGTTTGATATATACGATACTATAAGGTTGGGATGGGGTATTTGGTGGAAAAATAGATATTGGGGTCTTTACGACTCGTTAATCGGCCATCGATATTTGTTTGGAAAATCAATTGAGTGGAATTACGCTGGCGATAATCCAGAAAGATGGGAAGAAAAAGAAAAAGAAGAATTATATGACAGATTCATCCTTGCATACCTGAATGCCTATGATGTGGACATGAGGAGAAAAGTGCCATATGAAAATGCTAACAGATACCCTCTAATCACTGCTCGTTTGACTCATAGAGGTGACGCACAGTACCGGCATTTTCAATCATTGTATTCGTTTTGCCGAAGTATGTGGGTAGTGTTCCTTTTACTAGGGTTGGCACATTTGGCTATGTATCTTGCACTTTTCCAATTTGGAACGATTTCCCTTAATTCCCTACCTCTATCTTTTTATGCTCTTAGTGGTTACGAACTATACCTACCCCTAATACTCTTAGCTACTTCCGCAATGTTTTTGGACGCATCAGGAACGTACAAAAGGCACTATATTGAATATATGATAGCTGAGTTTTCAATACTTGAAGAGTTCAATGACGATCTAGCCATGACATATCGACAGTCACTACTCGAGGAACATTCGTAATATACCAATGTTGGGAATCAAAAGGAAGATTTTACTTCCGCTGGATGCCGACTACCCATATGTGGTAAGCGGTAATCGATAACCATGAGTGGGGAAGTACCTGATGAAACTACGCCCTCTTCGGAAGCAGAAGATATCTCTCTAGAGGAGCTAATTCGGGTATTCCTCCAGAAGCACCCTCATGGTTTGTATGAGTTTAGACTACAGAAGTTGGTCTACCTTGCTGAGCTGCTCTCTCTCGCAAAGAGGGGGGAAAGGATCACTAATACCGAGTATGTCCCATATATGTATGGGTGCTATTCAGAAGAATTGAGTAATACTCTTGAGGATTTAGAGGGGTCTCTACCGACAATGCCCGAAATGAAGAGAGGGAAAATTGTTACAAAATACCAATCTGATGGCGAGGAAATCAAAGTTGATAGTGAAATAGAAGATATTGTCGAATCAGTGGTTGAAGCGACGTCAGGAATTGGAAGTGAGGATTTGGGTAAATGGAGTAAAAAAACAGATCTCTACAGCAAAAGCGAATATGCTGAAACAATGAAATTCAAAAACTATATAGATAATTCCAACTTCAATCTCCGGGAGGATATAATAAAACTAGGAGAATCCATGGAGGATCACATCAATAATTGAATTTGTATAGTAAATTTGATAGAAGCAGAATTATAAAGATGTGAATAAAATAACGTCCTATCTCTTGATCAATCTAAAGACTACAGAAGTATAGGCTCTCAGCACTCATTGATCTCCAACTCAGCCAGAATCCAATTGTCATCTATTGGATGCTGTCGTTCCCCATGGGGTCACGCGTCGAGAGAATCCGTTTCCCGAATATGAACACGAGCACGATCCGACCGTGTTCATATCGCGGCGATCTGGCCGACAAACGAGACCGCAGCCGGGCCGCTCGCGGCTGTGACCTATGGGTCACTTAAATCAGACCCGTTTCAGTGACCGCAAAAATCTAGGATTCACGGACCGTGTTCACGAGTATGGGCAAAAGCACGACCCCAGCAAGCGTCCGAATCCGCACCGACGATGGCAACGAGTGGCGGTTTCGATCGATCGAGAAGGCCGCTGACTTCTACGATTGTAACCGGAGCGACGCCGTTGCTTACGCCTGCGAAGATCTTGTTTCGCAGGTTGCTGCGGCCAAGAAGATTCTCGAACGGGACGACCTGACAGCCGAGCAACGCCAGGAGATGGCCGAGACACTATCAACGAGAGCAGTCACGTTCGAAATCGAGACTGAAATTGAAACCATGAAAGGGTAGCTCGTCCTGAGGTTTTTAAGGCATAATGCGACGTGACGAACTGATGCACCGGCATCCACAGGACGACTTGATCATAGTGGAAGCGCTCACCTGGATGGCACGTCAGTATGCCGAAGGCAGTAAAATGTGGTACCATTGCTGGGCGATGGCCGACGAAATTGCACACGCACACGGCCTTACCCTCGTTGATGCGATCAAGCAGCGGGAACCGCTTGAGAGACAATCGCAGAGGCGCCAGTAGAATAGACTGAGGTCGATATCGATATGTGAGAGTTCCAGCCGTTGAAGCTCCTTTATAAGCTTATCAATGACCTATCCTCGACTCGTCACTCTGGAATTATCGCTGTCACGAGTGGTGATTTCCTTCAAATCTGGGTAACACGGTGTCCGAGTAGTCAGCCGCTTTCCTTGATCTCCCCACACTCGACGGATCCAGGAACTCTTTGCAGTATGTGGTCCTCGTTCTTTCTCTGCCTCCTGCAGTTATCGGGCTCCCCCGCTTCAGAGGTCGCTACCGGGCTCAACCCTTTCATGGGTAGACGGCAAGGGGGTGGAACAGGGTCTATTGGGGTGGTGGACTATTTGTGCCCGTTGTGTTCGTATGGTCTTATGAGGGTGCTGGGTTCACAGTCAACTGGACCAGAGCGTGTCACAGGGCTGATTAAGCCACAACCTCTGGATCGGTAGCCGGTTTCGACCCCTCTCGAGTCCTGTCGGCTATTGAGCGTGGCACGGTGTTACATCATCTGTAGTTTTATTACACCGATCGATGAATTTTCAAAATACGGGTACTATTCACATGGATGGCGACAACTCTGGTGAAGTCGGAAACGGTGCGTCGGTAGCATCGATTAATCCCCACCTCGGAGGGAAGGACATCAGATTTCTACAGGCGATTCAGGAGGTGAACGGACGAGCGGGATACAAGCCCGGTACTGATGAGCGACCGCCGGCAACGACTGGGAAAATCGCATCCGCAGCAGATCTCAACAAGAACGAGGTCAACTACCGGTTCAACCAGCGCGGATTCGATACAGACGGCCTCGGATACATCCGTGTTTACGGCTCCGAATTACTCCCTAATGGTGCACTGTCAGCGAAGTGTGCGGAACTCACAGAGAAGGGTGAGGAGGCGCTGTCGGACGTCCTCGCCGGAGCTGCTTCGGGCTCATTCAAACCCGACGAGGATCTAGAGGACCGACTGGCCGAGCTCGAAGCGGGATTTGAGGCGATGCGTGAGGAAAACGAAGCACTTCGAGAGACGATTCACCAATTCGTCGAGCGAGATATGGGTGCGTGGAGTACTGATCGAGAAGAACAGTTCGACGCAATCTTGAACGCCATGGTTGCCTACCAGCGGATATTCAGCGAGGTATTCGGTATCGACGCGAGCGGATTCCGTGGAGACGGCACTCCCCCTGAAGAGATGGTTTCTGAACCCCGCGAGTTCCTTCACAAGTCAACTAATGGTTCCCCCGACTGCTGAATCGTCTCGTACTGTGTGTTTTTCAACTTCCATTTTAGTATGTGAGTCGCGCCGCACTTTGGTGCATTCTGGCCACAGTAGTCGATGACGACTGGTCTAAAATATGACGGCATTACGATAGAACGCTGGCTACTATCAAACCTTCTGAATTTGCTATCAACAGGTGCGCCTAGGAAAGACGATCTGAACGTCCCAGGAGATTATCCGTAAACCAGGAATTGTCAATTATAATCTGTTATTTAGCACCGTCCATCATCGTATCATTTCTGAAACCCATTCCTTTCCCTTCTGGAACAGATGGTCCTTTCGGCAATGCAGGCCTCGTTATCATAATTCACCTATGACACCGACGAGTATTAACACACCCCAAATTCAAGTACTCTTACCCCAAAGTTAGAATGATACCTGGATGTCATCTGCATTTGATATAGGGGATCAAGTGGCTTTCTACGGTGGAAAGGGTAACATAATCGATGTTAAAGGTCCAAATCTACAGATACTCACATCCGATGGTACAGTCCGTGAGATTTCTTCGGATCTCCCGATGGTGCGGAAACTGGAGGAAGCAGGTGAAGGAGACTTTGTCCAGTTTCCCGGCGGTCGAGCATGTGTAGTGTCGGTCCAGGAACGGGAGGGCCGCTCCGATCTCCTGTACCTGCGTACTGAGGGCGGCGAACTGAAGAAAGTTCCCGGTGATCTTGCGGGCATCGAACCTGGACGGTCGGTTCCGGACCGACTAGCTTCCGGTGAATTCGATGATCCAGTACGATTCAGCCTTCGTGAGCGGGCAGTTCGGCTGAGTCTGGCATATCGATCGAACCGGTTCCTCTCTTTATCTGGAAACCGGATTCGGATCGAGCCCTATCAGGTCGACGCTGCCCATCAGATACTGACTTCATATGAGCCGCGGTTCATGATTGCCGATGAAGTTGGGCTCGGGAAGACGATCGAGGCGGGAATCGTCATCGAGGAATTGATTGCTCGCGATCGAGCTGACCGCGTTTTAATTATTACTCCTGCCTCGCTTCGGGATCAGTGGCAGCGGGAGATGAAGACCAAGTTCGGCCGTGAGTATGTAACCTACGATCGGGGGTATGTCGACACACTACGCAACGCTCATCCCGGAACTAATGTCTGGACACACGACGACAAAATTGTCGTCTCCATCGATTTCGCAAAGCAGGATGGATTGCTTGACGACCTGCGAAGACTCGACGAACACTGGGATGTCGTCGTATTCGACGAAGCACATCATCTGACAGCTCGTGAGACCGGTGACGGTATCGAGCGGGTTGGACGTTACCGTGTAGCTGAGGCTGTAGCCGGCGACACCGATGCACTCCTCTTCCTGACCGGAACGCCCCACAAGGGTAAACCCGATCAGTTCTTCCATCTACTCAGATTGCTCGACCCGTACCGGTTCCGGGGTCCCGAAGATATCACTCCCGAGGAACTGGAGGACCTGATGATACGGCGGGTAAAGACAGATGACAGTATGATCGCAGCGGACGGAACACCGATGTTCCCTGACCGAGAGATAACCACCCTTCCTGTTTCACTGACTTCCGCTGAACGACGGTTGTACGACGATCTGACGGAGTACATCTCTGCGGTGTACACAGCCAACGCCGAATCCGACAGACATGCAGCGGGATTTACGATGGTAATTTACCAGAAGCGTCTCGTCTCGTCGATCCGAGCCATTGCTCAATCCCTCCAGAATCGTCTCGACGATCTTGAGGAGAAAACAACTGTGGGGAAGGATGTTTCGTCCCAGTTACATACTGTCGACGACACCGTAGAAACAGAGGCCGATGTTCTGGAGCAGTTAATTACGGCGGCAAACAATATCGGTGTCGACTCGAAGGGGAAGCGGCTTCGCGAATTCGTCGATGGCGTCCTTTCGGAAGATCCGGACGAGAAGATCCTGCTATTCACGGAGTACACGGACACACTGAGATACCTTCGTGACGAGGTCCTGTCTGAATACACGACAGTAGAAATCAGTGGCCAGATGGATCAGGAGGCACGGCGTGAGGCCATTGATGCGTTCCGAGATGACGCGAATATTCTTCTGGCGACTGACGCGGCCCGAGAGGGACTGAACCTCCAGTTCGCGCACATCATGGCGAACTACGACCTACCATGGAACCCTATCCGGATTGACCAGCGAATGGGTAGACTTCACCGGTACGGACAGGATCAGACCGTTCAGGTGTATAATCTGTTTGTTAAGGAAACCAGAGAGAGCGATATTCTCCAGTTGCTGGTGGACAAGATCGATCAGATCGAGTCCGACACGGGAATGCGATCTGACGTCCTTGGAACAGTTCTCGATGACTACGATGTCGAGGCTGCAATTATGGATGCGGTGACCGGTGAGCGAAGCTCCGATGCGGTAAAACAGGAGATCGACGCAGCCGTTGAGGAACGAAAAGAGGCCGTCGAGAAAATTGAACGTGAGTTTTTAATTCGAGACAAGTTCGACGCTGACGACCACGAAGCAATAGAGAACATTATCAATCTGAGTGAGGAGAACCCTATCAGTGAAGATGACATCGAGCAACTCGTTCGAGAGTTCTGTAAGGAGTTTGGAGGGCGAGTTACGAGCAGCCAGTCTTCTAAGGGATCTTCAGCTTCGCTTCTCCAGGTCCAAGTGCCCGACATCATCTCGTTGAATACAGAGGTCGATGAACAGTACCGTAAAGTCACGTTCTCACGGACAATCGCTCTGGATGAGCCCGATGCGGAGCTTATATCGCTCAATCATCCGCTCGTTCAGGCAATTACTGAATACTGCCTGGATGGCGACTGGATCGACGGGAAGGTGGCGGCACTGGTTGCGCAGGATCCCTCCAAGACCCCTGGTATCCTCGTTACCTACCGGCTCGGCTATGTGAGTGGGGCTGGTGAGGTGCCTACTGAAGACTACACGCATGTTTACATCGATGCTGAGGGAGAGATACATGCTGAACCTCCCTCGATAGTCGGTGTACTTCCCGCACAGGCCGCGAGCACCGGTCTAGAAACGGGGGAAATAGCAGGGAGAGTTGGTGAACTTCTGGAACAGGCGCGCAATGAAGCCACAACTGTTGTGGAGGGACTGATTGACGGTGTCCGAGAGGAACGGGCTCAGAAAGTGGATATCAAAGAACAACACGCAGAGCGGTATTTTCAGCACCAGATTCGCAAGCACGAGGACCGGCTCCGCAAGTACGAGAAGGACGCTACGGATACCGAGAAGGATATGCAGGTCGCAATCGACAGCACACGGGCGGAAATCCGAAAACTTGAGGAAAAATGGAATCGGGAACAGGAACGCCTCGAGCGCGAACGCCAGATCATCCCTGACGAACCAGAACTCGTGAACGCCGCTTTCGTTACCGAATCAGTTCCCGCCATTGAGGCAGATGTCATCTCCTCACCGGACGACATCGCTGCTGGTTCCTCTCACAATCAGTAATTTTTGAGCGGCTAGTATTCCAGAAGAACATCTCTAATTGCCTTTCCCACGGCGTGAGCTAGCCTCGGTGGCACAGCGTTCCCGACGAGCCGATATGCCTTCGTTCTGCTCTCGGGGAACCAGTAGGAGTCACGGAAGGACTGTAACCGTGCTGCTTCTCGGACAGTGAGTGAACGAGCCTCTGTCGGGTGTATGAACATATGTCCGTCCTTCTGAATATGTGCAAGAATCGTTGACGCCGGCTTCGACGGATCCTGCTTCTTATATTTGTCCGGAAAGACGTCGTCTCGATAGGGCTGAAGCTCCTGACTCACATCCCCGATGTTCCATCCCACACCGTGGCCAAGCAGTTTGTAGATCGAGAGGTCGAGGTGATTGTGCCATCGGCAAGTGTGGTTGCGCAGTACCTGGTCTTCCCAGTCCTCGTCCTCAGGAATGTCGCGTAACCATTTCTGATACGGGGAGACGGGAGGGAGCGTGTATTCAGTCGCTTCGCCTGGCGGCATACCTCCTCCCGGGGAAACCGGAGGCAGGTCCATAATCGCGTCAGCAACAGTCAGGTATGGCAGTCTGGTCGTCTCGCCACGAGTGAAGGGGGGAAGAGCGGGCCCCGTGTCGAACGTGGTCTGAGAGGAATCTGTGAACGCTCCAGGTTCCCTCCGGATTCGCATGGTTCGTTCTTGCTCATTCTTCGGTTCACGGTGGGTTCTCCACTGATCGAGGTCTGGGAGCGTATTCCCGTAACGGACACCAGTGAAAAAGACACGATTTCGATACTGTGGCACTCCAAAGTCGGCCGCATCGACCACCCCCCAATCCGCGTGATAGCCGAGCGCCTCCATCTCCTCAAGAATAATTTCAGGGACGGGCGTCTCCTGACCAACCGGTTTCCCGGGGGATGCTGTATCGGTCGGAAGTGACTGCTGAATCGTATCTGTCTCAACGAGCGCAGTGTCGTTGAGCAGTCCCGGGACGTTCTCCATAACGAAGGCACTCGGCTCGAAATAGTCGACATATCGGAGAAAGTCGCGGTAGAGGACGTTCCGGTTATCATTTTCGGTCGACCTCTCCTCCAGAGATTCAAGTTTCGCTCGACCGATTGTGGAGAACGAAGGGCAGGGCGGGCCCCCTGCCACAAGGTCGAGATCACCTGGCTTGATGTCCGGACCGTCGGTCGCTGGATCGGTTTCACGAATATCGGCTTCGACCACGTGGTCACCGATGTTCTGCCGGTAGGTTTCTACGGCAGCAGCATCGCTGTCAATCGCCCACTGGACGTCGAAGCCCGCTTTCCGGAGGCCCTGACTAAGGCCTCCGGCACCGCAGAACAGGTCAATAGCAGAAGGCCGCGTTTCCATCGTTCAGATATTGACAGGGGATGGGCAAAGCAGTTTGGAACCACTTTCAGCTCTCAAAGGCGTCGATAACAACGGCCATATTGACGAGTTCTGGTTCATCGGGAATTACCTGCCCCTCTTCTTCGAGTCGAGCCAGAGCATCGTCACGCTCATCCCGCAAGCTCTCGAGTTCGCTCCGGGCTTTTGCGATAACGACGCCCATATCCTCATCCGGCTTTGCACCACGTTCCTCGTACTTCTGGATGCGTTCCTCGAGGTCCTCGATACGGTATTCGAAGTAGTTCTGCGTGTGTTCGCGACGAATTCGCACTTCCCGTTCTCGCTCTTCACGTGCCTCATCGGCCAGATCTTCGATAACTTCCCAGGCAGCCGCTTCGGCGCTTTCTACGAATTCGTCGGCACTTGCCGTGATTGCGTCGACGGCAGGATAGTCGTCGACAGCTGACGGTGGCAGCCCACCAGTGAGATCGACCTCGCCAGTTATCGTGTCTTCGTCGGGGGTCACGTATACCTGGGTGAGACGTTCCGTCACGGTGTCGCCGGTCCCAGAGAGGTATCCGACCCGGAAGTGACAGAGCAGTCCAGGAGTATCCAGATTGCGACCTCCGGTCAGAACAGCTGTCTGTCCGCCAACTGCATCGGTGTCAAGACAGAACTGCATCATAGACCGGACGACCGGATGATCGAGGGCGATAAACTCCAGGTCCTCATCAACGACTGCATTCTCCCGGTCGAACGTCGCCCCGTCGTACCGGTCTTTCACCTCTCCTCCCGAGATTGGGTCGGGAACCACGAGGTCGAACACGTCACCACCATCGTCCGCGGGACCCGATCGCGCGTTCACGATACGACCACCAAACTCGTTGCAAACGGTCCTGACGAGGTATTCAACGTCCGCCTCGCTGATCGTATCCTCAGCACTCTCCTCTATGACGTCGAGTATCTCCCGGTCCTGTTCGCTCAGGTCGAAGCGATCGCGAATGAGCAGCTCTTTGTCGACCCGTCTGACAGCCTCCTCCTGATCTTCGACAATCGCGTCTATATCCGCTGCAACCTGCTTTGATCCATCCGGCTGGGCGACCGCCGTCATAATCTGGTCTTCGAGGTTGACGTCCTCCAGAATGAGTCCCAGTACGTCGGAACTCATTCCGAGGGTTTCTTCGATCTCATCGAGCTTGTTCATCAGCAGCTCGAGGATGTCGCTTTCCCGCGTGTCATCGACGAACAGGTTCCGGATCTCGACTGTTCGGTCCTGACCGTACCGGTGGAGTCGACCGATGCGCTGATCGATCCGCGTCGGGTTCCATGGGAGGTCGTAGTTGGCCATGATATGGGCGAACTGGAGGTTCAGCCCCTCACGGGCCGCATCCGTCGCGAGCATGATGTTCGCCTCCTCCTCGAATTTCTTGAGCTGGCGCTGACGTTCCGCCTGGGAGAGGTCGCCGTAAACCTGCGCGATGTCGTGCTCACTGAACACCCGATCCCGTAGGTATTCCAGTGTGTCCGTGTACTCGGTGAACACGAGCACCTTCTCGTCCGGTTCCTCGGCGAGGACACCATCAACGAACTCACGCAGCTGTTCTGCTTTCGAGTCGACGTCTATCGCCTTGGCCTGGTTATAGAGGTCTCGAACGATCGAAAGTTCCTTCTGGACCCTCTCTGGATCACTTGACGCCGCGACCCCACCGAGGTCCTCCTCGACCTTCTCCCGCTGGGCGTCGGTGAGCATATTCGGATCCTCCCGATACTGCGGCAGGAGACTCTTCGTGGCCTGGGAGAGGTCGCTCGGGTCCGCGCCGCCGGCCTGGATGGACTTCATCCGGTTCTTGAGGGATTTTCGGATCGCGTGAATCGACGAGACCAGACGCTTCTGATAGAGAACCATCGCGAACCCAGCTGTGTCATTGTCCTCGCGATGGGCAAGGTTGTAGTGTTCAGTAATGTAGTCGGTGACCTTCTCGTAGAGCTCGCGTTCGGCTGGCGTGAACGTGACTGGCAGCGTCTCGATATTCTTCTCCGGGAACATCTTCGAGCCGTCGGCCTCGTACATCTGGTCCTTCAGCCGGCGGATCATCAGGTCCCGGAGTCCCTCCTTGTTGACGTCGTGCTCGTCGCGGAACCGGTAGGGGTCCAGCAGCGAGATCATGAAGTAGAACTGGTCGCGCTTCCCCTTGTGGGGGGTCCCGGTCAGGAAAATGAGACCATCAGACGTCTTCGACACAGCTTCGCCGACCCTGTATCGCTCCGTCCTGTCGATTCCGCGCTTTCCCTCACGGCGAGCAGTAAGGTGGTGAGCCTCGTCGAACACTGCGATGTCCCACTCCTCCCCAAGATTGTCGAGCGCTGCGAGCATGTCCTCCTGCTTCGCGAAGTCAATGGATGTGATGATGCGATCGTCGTGCGTCCAGACGTTCTTGTTCGGGTGGGCTCCACGCTTCGCGTCGACGTAATCGCGGTCGTATACGACGTAGTTGCTGTCAAACTTCTCGCGGAGCTCCTCCTGCCACTGCGTCGTGAGTGGCGCGGGTGCGACGATCAGGACCCTGTCAGCCTGCCCACGGGCGGCGAGTTCTTCGATGACGATGGCTGCCTCGATCGTCTTTCCGAGCCCGACTTCATCCCCGATCAGGTAGCGGTGGTCGTACGATGTGAGGATGTCGTAGGCGGCTTTCACCTGGTGGGGCGCGATGTCGATCCGGCTGCTCTCCAGGGCGACGAACCGGTCCTGCCGGTGGGCGAGGTCGAGTTCTGCGGCACGAGCCCGGAGATTGAAACGCTCGGGGGTGTCGAACTCACGCTTGGCGAGTAGCGAATCGGTCCCTTCGACCTTCTCGACGACGGCGCTCGGACGTTTCTCCTGTCCAGCGTCGGTCAAGATCGTTACCAAGCACTGTCCGCTTGGTCGGTGGTTTACCTTTGCCACCTCGCCCTCGCCGCCCGCGAAACTAACGCGATTACCGACTTCGAATCCACAACTGCAACTGGTCACTGCTGAAACAGATGGGGCTTGTCCTCTTAATATCTTCGCGGAATTCACATCCAGGAACCGAAGATCGGTATAATTCCGGATATGGGCCTTTTTCGCGGAACCATTTAAGGCAAATACTCCCAATTACTGAAACTATGAGCTCCACATACACTATTGGCAACAGATATCGTGACACAGGGAGTTACAGAAAACAGGAAGATCAGTTCTTGCGCTGGATTCGCGGACCGCTGGATAGTGGGATTAAGAACGTCGGCGGAATTCGCGACCTCGGTACTAACCGTTCCGACATTCCTGCGGCCCTAGTACTCGTCTCGAACGATAAAGGAGTCTCCCAGCACGATGATCCGTGGGAGGATACCCTGGCTGTTGATTCGGGGTACATCAGCTACTGGGGCGATGCGAAGGCGAACAACCCCTACGACGAGTCTGATCAGAATGATAAGATCAAGGAAGCCTTCGACAGGAAAGCCTCGGGGCGGCGCGAAGAAGTACCACCGGTCCTCGTATTCCGAAAGCCGGAGTCGGGGACCGTAGAGTTCTGTGGCCTCTGTGTCCCCGACCATCTGGAGGTGCGTTCGTATCAGGACGATTCGGGTGCCCAGATTCCAAACTACCTTTTTCACTTCTCGATTCTCAACACGCAGTCCGTTCCTGTATCGTGGCTCCACGACCGCGCGCAGACGAACAGCGCCGAGCAGGCACCGGAGGTCTGGAAGCAGTGGGTGAGAACCGGAGAGGTTCAGCAGTGGCCAACCGGGGAGCTGCTCGATCCGGTCGGAGGAAACCTTCGGCGGTACGAACGATCGGAAGTGGTTGTCAGCGATGCGTTCCGGGCTGAAACGTTCGAGCGGTACGGATATGCATGTACCGTGACCGGCATCCAGGAAGAGCCTTTGCTCGACCTTGCTCACATTCTTTCCCGGAGCCAGCGCCCCGACCTCGCCGAACACCCCGAAAATGTATTCGTCATGAACTCGCTCCACCATCGAGCGTTCGATGCAAACCTGTTCACGATCGATAGCGACTATCGAATACGGGTCAGTCCTTCTTTTGACCCTGCACACCCGTTCCTCAAGGAAACCATCGTCAAACAACAGGGCGAACGACTAGCGTTACCTCCTAACGTTCAGATTCGGCCATTATTCCTCGAAGTGCTGAACGCCGGGATTTCATGGCTGTGATGATGTGAATCCGAAACCTGTCACAGGCGCCTTTGACCTGGTGTGTGGCGTGAAAAAGATTCGACTGCTCTTCAGAGCGACGAACCAGCCCTGTTGATGGGCGAGATCGCGTTCCGCGGCACGAGCACGGAGATTTAAACGCTCGGGGGAATCGAACTCTTGCTTTGCGAGCAGCGAACCACTACCTTAAGCTCTGTTGACGACGGTACTCAGGCGCTTTTCCTGCCTAATGTCGGCCAATATTGTTACTAGGCATAGTCCACTCGGTCGGTGGTTTACCTTCGACCTCGCCGCCCACGAAACTCACGGGCCTCCAACTTCGAACCCGCAATCG
Source organism: Halovivax limisalsi (assembly GCF_023093535.1). Lineage (NCBI taxonomy): Archaea > Methanobacteriati > Methanobacteriota > Halobacteria > Halobacteriales > Natrialbaceae > Halovivax > Halovivax limisalsi. The sequence continues at coordinate 3,401,990 of NZ_CP095757.1, read as the reverse complement.
CAACCTGTCACTAGTAGGTCCGATGTGACTCGCGGATTTCATGTCTTTGTCGGCACAGAACGTTACTGGGCTTCCTGTTCGAGGGTCGTTGTACCGTATTGATCCAGTTTACGGAGCAGGAAGTTGAACAGGCAAAGGATATCTAGTGCATCGCGCTCGTCGATATCGTCCAGATACCGGTTACGGTCAGGGTCGCCTCGCGGATGACTCATTGGATTTCGCAGGGCCATGAACGCACCCGCGTAGAGCTGGTGCAACCCCCTCTGCTCACCATCATTATAGCCCCATTTGAAGACGGGATTGTCTACGTTGAATGTCTGGTTTGCGAGGTCGGTAGCATTGCTTGCTCGCTTCACAATCTCGTCTGAAGCTTTCGCTTGAAGCGTTTCCTCGAGTGCTGTTCCGGCCGCCTGAACCACGCCTGTACAGTCACCGTTGTCAAGACGTTCAAGACAGATTTCTCTGAGGTCAGGATGAACATGTGATTCCGAATCCAAGAGGTACTTCGTTGACTGGAGTACGTCGTCGCTCTCCTGTTCGATTCCCGCCATAAAGACCTCAATAAGGCTATAGAGGCGTTTCAGATGGCTGTTATCCCTGATGGTCTCATCGTGTATCTCTGTGGTGCAAGGGATATGTGTCGCGTTCGGCATTGGTCTGTTTCCCGATGCGAAAGGTAGTATCCGCAGCCCCTGAGAGGTAAATTCGACTTGCAGACGAGAGATTTCGTGATCTGTTGAGCTATCTTTGTATATTCCCTCGACTGGTCGTGTTGTCAGATTAGTCTGCTCCGAGTCAACTTTCTTTAGCCACTCGCCCAGTACAGACTGAATTTTACGTAATGTTTCAGCGTCCATTCGGCTGATCTCGATCCTCGTTAGCTCCTGTGTCTTCCCGTCACTTCCAGTCCGTTCCGTTTCGAGATCGAGTCCCACCTGTTCGCCCTGTTTGTATAAATGAACTCTCGACTTTTCACGCCCGTCCCAGGTCTGGGAATTATAGAAATCACAGGAGACAACATCGGCGATTTCCATCTACCTAGTGAATACCATTCTAAGGTGGTAAAACTATGTCTGCTATTTTAGTTGGCACTTTCGAAACAGATAATATATTAATTGAACAAATATATTGATCTGGTTCTATACATATACTAATATAATTATACTAGGTCGGTGTATCTTCACCACAATTAGGGACAGAACTGAAATTCAACGAAGTACCTGACAGGAAATCATTTGGCCGGCGCGGAGGAGATCTCCGGATTTCGAATTTTAGAAGCCACAGTTTGGAACGGTTGAGTTCTGCTAATCCTGCGTCACCGATTACGTCTGATACGATTCTGTCTAAATAATTCTGATATACCTTTTCCGAAAAATTTCTCACATCTCGATTCTCAACACGTAGTCTGTTCCTGTGTCGTGGCTCCACGACCGCACGCAGACGAACAGCGCCGAGCAGGCACCAGACGTCTGGAAGCAGTGGGTGAGAACTGGAGAGGCCCAGCAATGGCCGACAGGGGGAATTACTCGATCCGGTCGGAGGGAACATTCGACGCTATGAGCAACGGGAAGTCGTTGTTAGCGAGGCGTTCCGGACTGAAACACTCGAGCGATACGGGTATTCCTGTCCCATGACCGGCATCCAGGAGGAACCAATGCCCGACCTGGCTCACGTGCTACCCGGAGCCAGCGTCCTGATCTCGCCGAACATCCAGAGAACGTGTTCGTTCTGAATTCGCTCCACCATCGGGCGTTTGATGCTAACCTGTTCACGGTTGATAGCGACTATCAAATACGTGCTAGCCCGTCATTCGACCCCGGCCATCCATTCCTGAGGCAGACGATTATCGAGCGCCAGGGAGAACAGTTGTCGTTACCTCCTGATGTCCGGGTACGGTCCACGTTTCTAGAAGAGTTGAACGCTGGTCTGTATTGGCTCTAAAAGATCTGTCTTCCTTTGGAGAGTCGTCGGGTGAATATCTGGAGCGAGAGGAGTTCACAGGAAATGCCTCTATGAATTGGAGCAAAGGATGATGGAGATTGTCAACATCGTTTGATCAGGCTCGTTAGACATGGAGCTTGATCTAATAAATCTCGCCAATGATATCGGAGAGTCCGTCGCACGCTATGACCCTAAAAAGTATCCGGGGATGTACCTCCGATTTGGAGATGATGGACCATTAATAACGGTCTACAGGACGGGAAAGTATATTATCACCGGTGCAGATTCAGAAGAGGAACTGTATGCGCTCCGAGAGCGATTCCTTACACAGATCGCGTACTTTGGAACCATAGAGAAACCAGAAGATGAGTGGTTCTCTGTTCAGAACTACGTCTGCACTGGTGATCTGGGAAGAGCCCAGAATCTGACCGCTCTTGCAATAGGGCTCGTCTTGGAGAGGACAGAGTACGAGCCAGAGTAGTTTCCTGGCCTGATTTATCGTACTAACTCTGACGATTGTGCCGTTCTTATTTCCGCAAAGTGACAATTTGAAACCACCCGTGCGCGAGAGCTTGGCATAGCAGAGCAAGCATTTCACCAACTCCAAGATACGCTTTCCAAGCTGTTCCAATACGGTTTATATCAAGAGATTTATGACAGGATCACTTTCACTCACTGCTTGCTGCCCCCTCCACGATTTCAATCTCCTCGTCAGTGAGATTGTAGAGGTCGTAAACAATCTCGTCAATGAGGTGGTTGGTCTTCTCTATCTTCCCATCAAGTTCCTCTGCTCGGTCCTTGTTCTTGATGTAGTGTTCGAGATCGTCCTGAACATCGTCGATATCTGGGAGCATTATGTCCTTCAGGCGATCGATAAGGGAGTTCGTCTTCGTGGCATTGTCGCGGAACCCACCAATTTCCTCTTCGACAGCAACTGGCACGAACGCTTCCACGAGTACAGCTTCCTCATCGGTGAGGTCCGTAAGTGTGAACGCATCGAAGTACTCTGTTTCTGTGTAACCCCACTGGTCCGTCTCGAACGCCTCATCGTTCTTGGGCTTGTACCTCGCCGTCGCCTCAATAGTTACGGCGTGACCGTCACGCTTCGCGTGGACGTTCTCAACTTGGAGCTTCTCATACTCATCTGTCGTTGCATCGAGAATGTTTGGTGATGTCGGCTGGAACTGGCCGATATTTGGGAGCTTCGGACCTTCAGCGTAGTTGCCGAGGTAGTCAATGAGGGAGAGGTTGAGAGAGTGACGGTCGTTCGCCATCTCCGAAATCAGACTTGAGAGCTCCGAGATAATTGCGTGAGCGGCGTCGTCACCAGCCCTCAACGGATTGTTTTCCCGCAGGTATGTTTGAACCTCCGTAAAGTCTCCCGTTTCTTTAATTTGGTCTATCCCAGTAGACAGTTGCTCTGGTGTCTCCTGGTTCTGTACATTGAGAGTGGGAATTGGGATAGCTTCCAAATACTGAGTTGCGATGTGATTATCGACAAAACAAGCCCGAAAGAACTCGTTGATCAGATTTGAAGAGAGTATACCCATTAGGTAGTCAAGACTGAGTGATTCGTCTTCTAGTATAATCGCATTCGTTGTATTCAATCCGATATGTTTGTGATTATCTATAGCGGCGACAATGCGTTGGTCAAGGTGTACGTTCCGTATTTCTTGAACGAGGATCTTTCTTTCCGCCTCCCAGAATTTGGGTTCACGAGGCCGTGCTGCGGGGTCTTTGCTCAGGATATCCCTATCATACATTACCCATGTACCGGACCAATCACAGACGTACCGATCAATGTCCTCGCCTGCGATTGCCTTGCGATAACGCCCGTCTTCTTTCGAGTCGCTCAATCGTTTCGTATTGTTCCCTGTTCTGAGCCCTTGGACGGTGTCGACGAGTTCTCCAAGGAACCTCGTTTCGTCCGTCTCTATAAGTTTCCAGATCCACTCTCCCCCACGAACAACGAATGGATTCCCGGGGAGATTCTCGATTGCCGAGGCAGGGAACTCGGTCAAATACTTCTCTACTACAGCCAGTTCAGACGTCTCGATTAGGGCACCACGTAGAATTGGGGTATTTGACTTCGTATCACTTCTGCGAATACGAAGAATCATCGTCTCGTTGGATGCATCCTCGAAGACTGGCTCAGTAAAGTCAATCACGTCTATCTCATTCGATCTATCTATGAGATAGTGCCGGAGAGCGCCAAAGGAGTTGTTGTTGAGTAGGCTGTGAGGGATTATGTATCCGAATTCCCCCCCGCGTTTTGTTAACTCCATTCCGTATTCGGTAAATAAGCCGTACAGGTCGTATCGGTAATCCCATGTCGCAGAAACCTTTCGGTAATAATCCCGATGGTGCTCGGGGATAGAATCGATGAAGACGTACGGGGGGTTCCCGATGACGGCGTCGAACCCGGCGTCAGATTTCCTCTCACCTTCGTTGTCGTAGAAAGCAACAGGGAACTCAAGCTCCCAGTGGAAGAAGGACTCCTCTTCAGCAATATCTTGGGCACTCTGGAACCAATCTTCGTTCTCAATCTTGCTCCACGAGCCGTCTCGAAGTGCTTCAGCCATTTGCTCTTCGGCGTCTTGGGGGACGTCCAAGTCAAAATGCGCTGAAGTATGAACGTTTGCCATAGCGAGAAGGTGCTGGTAGAGAGGATCGTCACGAACCTCCTCGTATACTTCTTCCATTTGCTTAATGTCCTCGAGGGTCTCGTTGTCGATGCTGAGGAGGTCAGCAAAGCGTTCCATGACGTGCTCGATGGCACGCTGGCGAGCTTGGTCCAACCAATCCGAGAGCCGCGTCTGGCCTGACTGGGCGCCGTCGTTGTCGTTGGAGAGCACATCCTCGATGTCACTACCGACGAGCGAGTTTCCAGTCTTAAGGTGGTGGTCGAGGAACGCAAGCGGTTGCTCGGCAGCGAGGGTACGCAGCCACAGCGACACCTTTGCCAGCTCCGTTGCTAGGGGATTCAGGTCGACACCATAGATACACCTCTGAGCAACTTTTCGACGTGCCCAGTTGATGTCTCTGAGTTCTCCTTCTTCGGTCCGGGGATCGCTGATTGCGTCTTCATCGCCCCTCTTGACTGCTTGCTGATCCTGCCGTTCCTGTGCGTCGATAATCTCTCGTGCGAGGTAGTCGACCCCGTTGACGAGGAAGTGCCCACTACCCATCGCCGGATCGAGTACCTTCAGGTCAAACACGCGCTCGGCGAACTCTCCGGCAAAGCCACCCTCATGATACGACTCCGTTCCGACCAGCTCCTCTCGTATATCGTCGACAAGTGGTCCGAGCGTCTCGTCAACGATGTACTCGACGACATACTCAGGCGTGTAATATGACCCCGTGGCCTTCCGTTCACCAGCGTCCGTACGGAGATACACGTCGCCTTCAGCGACGGCGATGTCGTCATCACCATCAGCAGGGGAGTACTCGCCGTCCTCGACTGTCAATGGCTCATCAGCGACGTCGAGCTTGTACTCGAGAAGACCCTCGTAAATCGATCCGAGATGACGTTCGTCGAGCGACGAGTAGTCGACGAAAACTTGGCCGTCGCCCTCGTCCGAGTCACGGCGTGTCAGGAGGTCGATCACCTCTGCGAGATGGGCGTCGTCGGCCTCGTGAGTCGCGAGGAACTGGGCCTCTTCGCTATCGTCTGGGTCAGGGTTGGTTCGAAAGAGTCCACCGTTATAGGCCGGTATGTAGAGCTGGTCCTTCGGGATATTTTCTCCCTGGCTTCCCTGGTCGATAAGGACGAATAGCTCCTCCAGTCGGTCCCAGAGTTTTGTCTGCCAGTTCTGATAGTGCCGCTTCGTTTCGTCGCGATTGTCGGCAACCATTTGCTTCAGTTCATTCAGGCTGTACCCCTCACTGTAGATCTCGTTGTCAGTGGGTAGTAGGTCACGTCCCTCACTCTCCGCATACAGGACGAAAATGAGGCGATACAGATAGATTAGCGAACTGTCGTGGACTAACGGCAGGTCGTCCTCGCCGAGATCATCGTTCGAGTCTAAGAAACCCTCCGCGAGAACCCGAATCGCCTCATATATGTTGTCCTGAAGGTCCTCACCGATCGCCTCCGCGAAGACGCTCGATTCGTCGTAGACGTTGTCGAGGAAGCAATCACCAGACTGGTCCGGAAGGAACGCTTGTTGTCGGAAGAAGAGATAGAAGTCCTTGAAATCCTCGAGTTCTCCCTCCTCCTCAACATACTGGAGGATTTCCGGCAGATCGATCTCGAAGTAGGAGTCCAGCCGGTGGCTAGTCGGTCCGTAGTAGAGCCGCCATTGCTTGCCGTTAGTCAATACTGCCCACTGAACCGGGGTCTCTTGGAGGTAGGCGTGAATCTGGTAGCTCGGGTTCTCGAAGTCTCGCTTCTCTTCACCACGGGTGTCGAGCTTACGCCCCCATCGCTTGGCGTCTGCAACTGCAACCGCTTCTGCGTAGAAGTCGTCCCGATCAAAGGCGGCGTCCGCCGAATCCGCACTCGGGAAGAACCCGTAGTCTGGGCGGCGAGCGTTTCGCATCACCGTTTCCTCAATCTCGAACGGAACGTCGAGAATTTCGAAGATGGGACGAATAAAGTTTCGCTCCAGCTGGGCCTCGTTGTAGTCTTCTACTCGGCCTTTCTTCTCTTTCCAGAGGTCGCGGATCTCTTCGTAGGTGTCACGGACCTCATCCTGGTCCACGTCCTGCCAGGGTTCGGTCTGCCGGAGATGCTCTGTAAGATAGTGATTTGAAAAGAGGTCTCGGTTCGTTCGGTATGGGTGAGATTGTTGAGCCATCTGTGGTGATCTGGGGCCAGGCAAACGCTACCTGTGTATTACTGTACAACGAACACTACTGCCATATAACAATTGTTGAATATAATCTATCGGGACAGTTTTCGCATAGCGCGTGCGCGAACGCGAACGCGCAGCGCTCGAGCACGCACGTATCCGCGCGAGCGCTACTGTTCAGACCTGCGCCGATTCTACGAATCTAAAAGAGGCGCAGGTCTGACCCGAAGTTATTTAACAAATGGGGTGTATTTTCCTGATTACACTATGCCGGGTCGACAGATCGGTCGGGATGGCGGACCTCCCGACGACGAGGAACGCATCGCTCGTCACCTCCGAAAACGCATCACGGACCGCGTCAGCGGGAATCTCGATGATACACGCATCAAGCGAGACGCCCCGAGTGACCAGTTCTTCGCCGGAGCGCTGGCGCCGAAAGAGAACAGCGAACTCGAAGATAGTGACGATGACCTCCAGTCGAAGATGGAGCCCAGCACCGTTGGGACCATGACTCGCGTCCGAAACGGGTCTGCGGGTGATACACTCTCAATCGACATCACGGGGAGCGTATGGGTGCGTGTTAACCCGACCTACGAGGAGATGGACCGACGCGAGGAGTACGTCTCACTGGCAGATCACGACGATGACGAGATCGAAAACACCACGCTCCTTCCTGTTTTCGAACGTCTCGAACTGGCGGTGCCTTCGATCGAGATCCCCTTCGAGGCCCTCGCCGGCGGTACCCGAACGACCCCGGAAGTCGTTCGTGAGCGCGCCTCCGAAGCGATTCGAACCGCCGTGGAGGATGCTCGCGAGCGGGCCGTGGCACGCGACGATATCTACCTCGACAACGGTGACGAGAAACCCGACGAGGACGTCCCGAACCACGTTCTCGAGAACGAGACCGAGTACAACGAGTACCTCGAGGAACGAGACGGCACACCGGCGGTACCAGACTGGGATCTGTCGATAGAGATCATCGCCACCGAGGACCGGGAGAGTCCTGGTGACGAACTCCTGCTCGACATCGAGGTCACGAACACTGGCACGCAGTCGATCCGGGACTACGTATACACGCTCCGTGACCCAACGCTGTTCGAGGTTCAGCTCGACCTCAAAGCAGACGGTGATGTTGAATTTACTCCATTCACGTTCGACCCGCTTCCCGAAGACTTTCGCTACAACCGGGATCTCTGGGGTCACGGACGGAACTGCACGATCACCGCCCCCGACTACGTGGAGACGCACGGCGGTGCCACGCCAGGTCGATCCGCACCTCGTGCGGACCCGCACACGGACCACCTTCGAACGGAGTTTATCCCCGAGTACCGGCAGCTCGTCTACGAGTCTGCTGATCGGGGGGTGAATCCCGCGTTCAGCGAACTCGCTGACCTCCAGGGTGGCGGCTACGATGTGCTGGAATCGGTCGCGGATGCGATGGACACGTACCTCGAAACCGCCTACCCGGAAGCCCTCAGAGAATACAGCAAGCGCGGCGACTGGACGGACGCCGACCGCGAGGACTTCGAGGACGACAAAGCGTCGTTCGAGCGCGAAATCATCCGATTTCGCCGGGGAATTCGTGTGCTTCGCGAACACCCGGACACGGTCGGTCGCGCGTTCGAACTGATGAACGAGTCCATGGACCGGATGCACGACTTCGACACGTGGCGGCTGTTCCAGCTCGTCTTCATCGTCATGCTCGTCCCCGATATCGCGGGCCGCGAGTACGAGGAGTGGGACGAGATCAGCTGGCGTGACGAGGAGGACCTCTCAGAGCGGTTCGAGGAGGCCGAAGGGGCCCTCGACGTCGTCGACGTGCTGTGGTTCCCGACTGGCGGCGGGAAGTCCGAGGCGTTCTTCGGTGTTGCCGTCTGGAACATGTTCTTCGATCGCATCCGCGGCAAGCACTTCGGGGTGACGACGTGGACGCGATTCCCGCTCCGGCTCCTGTCGCTTCAACAACTCCAGCGGATGTCAGAGACCATCATGTACGCCGATCTCGTCCGCCGTGACCAGGACGTCATCGGTAGCCACCCATCTCGTCCCTTCAGTGTCGGTTTCCTTGTCGGGAAGAAGAACACGCCGAACGCACTTACGGGATACAATAACGACAAATACACCCGATACAAGCAGGATGAGAGCCTCCGAGAGGAATCGAAGGTCGTTCCGAGCTGTCCGGCGTGTGGCGCCCGGGTCGAGATGCGAGTCACTGAAGATATCCGTCTCGCACATGCCTGTACCGGGAATCCATTCGAATGCGACTGGCAAAAGCGCGAGACCACTGCTCAGGAGGTGTATGCTGAGGACGAACTCCCGATTCACGTCGTCGACAACGAACTCTACCGGTACGCGCCGAGCATTCTCGCCGGAACCATCGACAAGATCACCGCAGTCGGTTACCAGCGGAAGATGGCCCATCTTCTGACTGGGGAAATGGAGTACGAGTGTCCGACACACGGCTTTGCCAGCCTCGATGAGTGTACGGAGAAGTACGGCTGTGACATCGACAAGGACGAGTTCGAGATGATGGCATCGCCAATTGAGGTGTATGACCCGGCGCCGTCGCTGATGGTTCCCGACGAACTCCACCTCTTGGAGGAGAGCGTGGGAAGCTTCGACGGGCACTACGAGACGGGCGTCCAGACGCTTCAGGAGATTGTCGATGCCGGAAAGACCAAGGTGCTTGCCCCCACGGCGACGATCACGGCGTACGAAGACCAGGTGTACCACCTGTTCCTTCGGCCCGCAGAGCGCTTCCCGTCGCCGGGCCCCTTCCTCCGCGAGAACTTCTACGCGATGGAACAGCCCGAGACACAGCGTTACTACATGGGGCTCATCCCGCACGGGAAGACGCACATCAACTCCATCATCGACGTCCTCTTCGCCTTCCACGAAGAGGTCCAGGATCTCCTCCTGATGGCGATGGAATCCCCCGAAGACCTCCTCACGGGGGTCGCTCTAGAAGGAACCGACACCAGCGAGGCGTTGTCTACGGACTCCATCGCGGATATCATCGACATTCTCACGCTCTACAGCACGAGCCTCACCTATCTGCTGTCAAAGAAGGATGGTGACCGGCTGGATCAGTCGTTCGTCAGCCAGCTGAACGCCTATTTCCGTGGCGAGGGTCGTCCGCCACTCAACTCCGAGCGCATGACGGGCGGGACACCTTTCGAGGAGGTCCAGACGATCCTGGATCAGCTCGACAACCCGTGGCAAGAGGACGAGGACGAGTCGCTCCTGTACAGTCTTGCAGACGATGACCTCGTCGACGAGGAGGCAATTCCGGATATCATGAAACTCCGTGATGTTCTCGCGGCAGAACTCGATGAGGACAGGACATCGCGGACGGAGTTCCGGGTCGCTCTTCGCGCAGCGTCCTCTGATGTTCGCGAAGGACTCGCCTGGCTACTCGCGTACCGGCCCAATACGGTTACGGCTACCAGCATGATCAGCCACGGGGTGGACGTCGACCGGTTCAACATGATGGTGTTCTTCGGGATGCCGCGCGCCACTGCTGAGTACATCCAGTCCAGTTCCCGGGCTGGTCGCTCGCACCCCGGCCTCGTGTTCAATATTCTCCACCCCATCCGGGAACGCGACCTGAGTCACTACCACTTCTTCGAGAAGTACCACCAGTTCCTCGACCGGCTCGTCGAACCCGTCTCTGTGAACCGGTGGGCGAAGAACAGCGTCAAGCGGACGCAACCGGGGCTGTTCATGTCGCTCCTGCTTAACCACTACATGTACACCGACGATGGGGAACTGATGTACTTCGGTGACCGTGCCGAAGATTTCCTCTCAACAGTTGATGACGTAGACCTCGAGAACCTTCTCGTGGACATGTACGGTGGGTCGGAGGTTCCACCGGAGTTCAGTGACGACGTCAGGCAACTCACCCGCAGTGCAATTTCTGAGGTCCAGCTGAGTGACCGGCAGTGGACGAGCGAACGCCTCCCCGGATCTCCGATGCGGAGTCTCCGTGACGTCGACGAACAGCTCCCAATCGATCCCGAGTGGAAGTACAAGGATATCCTCAACACCTACAACAACCGATAACAATGTCAATGGAACGCAGCAAGTCACAGGTGCTTTACCAGTTCTTGCCCGAGAACACGTTCGACTACAGTGGACAGCGAGGCATCTGGAAGACCACGCGACTTGAGACAGGCGACGCGAGTGGTACCGTCAGCAAAGACTACATACTCGGACGCGTTCTCGCACGCGTCCGAAACTGGGATGGTGGCCAGAACGGGTTCGTCTCGAACAACACCGACCACTATCACTTCGGCGTCCCTGAGGCCGTTCGCGCCGAGCCGTTCCCCACCACCTACGAGTGCCAGAAGTGCGACAAAGTCCACGGGTACTACACCGCAGACGAGGTCAAGGAGGACAATCCCGACCTCACCTGTAAACGGTCTGGCTGCGATGGTGATCTGGAGCAGTATCAGTTCGTGAGCGTCCACACCTGTGGCGAGATACGCCGTCTGTACCCACAGAAATGTCCGACTCACGGTGATCAGCACGTCAGCCTTAATCGCCGGAACAGTCAGCGCGTCCGGAACTTCCACTGGAGTTGTGAGGTCGGAAACTGCACCTGGGAAACCCCGATCCGGAACTATCAGAACTGTAAATGTGACTACAGAGCGCCCGGCGCGGATGAGAACGACGGGATGTACACAACGGTCCATCGGGCAGGGAGTGTCTTCTACCCGCACTACCTCTCAACGGTGAATCTGCACACCGCGGGCATCGGACATCTTCGGAACTCCGAGGACGGCGCAAAGAAGGCGATTGCCAAACTGTTCGGTCTATCCGATGCGCAGTCCCTCCAGGACGTCAGCTTGCACCAGCGAACCGGTCAGGTGGAGGTGGACGATGAGAAGGTCGTAGAAATATATACCACGCACGACGACATTACCACGCTCGACGAGGCGAGAGATTACCTCCGCGAGCAAGGAACGCTGGAGAGTCAGACGATTCTGGAGCGTCTCGGCGAGACACTCGCACTGGATGCAGACGGCGAAACCTCCGAACTCACGGAAGCGGGTGACGAGATCCTTCAGTACGTCCTCAGCCGCGAGTCGCTCACGACGGATACGCTGGCCGAACTCGAGTCGGACGCTCGGGATCGCGGGTTCACGGACAAAGCTGACCGCATCAACAGCTACCACGACGATCTGGAGTCCCTTGGATTCGACGACGTTCGCGTCATCGAGGACTTCCCCGTACAGACGTTCGTCTACGGTTATACCCGTGGTAGCCGTGAAGAAAGCGAAGCACGAATCAACGCGTTCTCTCAGAGCGCAAGTGACGGAGATGGAACCCCGATCTTCGTCGATACGTCTGAAACGGAGGCGGTTCAGTTCGACCTCGATCCCGTGCAGGTTCTGCTGTGGCTCGCGCTCAACATCCCCGGTACGAGTGACCCGAACGCGGTCAACGGAGATATCGTGCTTCCGGAATTACGCAACCGTGACGACGCTGCACTCCAGCATGCCCGAAGCGAGATCGAGTCACTCTCCACCGATGAGCAGTGGGCTTTTCTGCTTAACCATCTCGCGCCCGTCGAACGATACGGAAAGTTCCAGACGGACCTCGACGACTCGGTAGAAGAACAGGTGACAGAACACGTGTTCCAGCTCGTCCACACACTGAGTCACATCCTGCTGAAGCAGGCCAGTACCATCAGTGGATTCGACCGCACGAACCTCAGTGAATTCCTCTTCCCGCGCGCACTCTCTGTCGTCATCTACGCGAACAACCGGGAGGAGTTCAACATCGGAGGAATGCACACGATGGTTGAACAGCAGCTCGATAACCTCCTGGGGCAGGCCGAGACTCACGGGAATGAGTGCGTCTACGATCCTGTCTGCTCCCAACGAGGAGGTGCGTGTCTCTCATGTCTGCACGTCAGTGAGATCAGCTGTTCGTACTTCAATCAGGTACTCTCCCGCGACTACCTGTTCGGGAGTCGGCCAAACACTGACAAGAACATCGATGGATACTGGACGCTATAACGTGTCCCTGATGCTGGACTCGCCAGCTACTCCACAAACATCCCACTGATATGCACGACGACGGATCTGAATCGAACTGGCTGCCCCTGGCAATCGCCGAATACGTGGACCGCGACGAGAAGCTTCTCTCTCAGCTTGAGGGGCTGCTGGTGCTATCCGGAGGCCGTGAAGAAGTGGTAACTCCGGCGGAGATCGCGAATCAAACCGACGTGCCCGTGTCGGCCACGACGGACGTATTTCGCCAGCTTTCTCAGACTGATGCTGTCGAACGGGAATCGTTCGAAACGAACGTCAGTAACAGTTCTTACCGCGCCGATGTCGAGATATGCCGTCAGATTTTCGAGACCGCGCGGTACGCGGCCCGTAGCGTCAATGCCTATCAGGAACGCCAGCCTCCGGCGACCCGGGCCACACCACTGGTCACGTTCCCGTCTGACCCGGCATTCGAGAATGTAAGTCCCACGTCCTTCGGGATGTCGTGGTTGATGCCGGCGCTCACACGACAGATTAAACGATCGGAGGAGTCTATTATCCTGCTGGCACCGTTCTTCGAGGAGGAAGGCTTCTCTCACCTTGAGGAGGTACTGCTCGCTGCCGTGGAACGCGGTGTAGAAGTCAGGGTGGTGTCCCGGTACCTCACCGATTCTGCCTCCTACAACCACGCCGTGCTGAAGTCGTTCGCCGAAGCCGCTCGAGAACGGAACATCGACAGATCCCTGCTCACATTCATCGACTATACCCGATGGAGTACCGGAACTCCACCTGAACAACGCCGGCAGGATGGGGCGACCCCTGCATTCACTCTCCACGCGAAAATCATCCTGTTCGACGACGCCGCGACGTACATCGGGAGTGCGAATGTCACTGACTATGGATTCGAGCACTATCTCGAATCCGGCGTTCTCTTGGAAGGGCCGCCTGTCGAAGGGTTCGTGGACCTCGTGGACTTCTTGCTGAATTCGGAAGGCGCGACGACGGTATCACTACTCGATTAATCACGGTTCGCCGCAGCGTACGTACAGGCTGGTGCCAGAGGACAGTTATTGCAGTCCGGATTTCCGCCAGTACAGATCAAAGCTCCAAGGTCGAGCAATGCCAGGTTGAACGCTCGTGCCAGTGATGGGTCGGCGGGAACGAGTGCATCGAGGAGTCGATAGAAACTGCTACTTTTGTGTGGTTGAGAGGGGAGAGGATAATCGAAAACTCGGCCGGTTATCCTCGCAGTATTGGTGTCAACGATCGCCAGAGGCTTTCCGAACGCGAATATCAAACTGGCACGAGCAGTGTACGGCCCTACCCGCCATGGTCGTTGCAGAGCATCGATATCCTCGGGAACGTCTCCGTTATGCTCCTCGACACAGAGCTCCGCCGCTTCTCGCAGCGTACGTTCCCGATGATTGACGAAACCGAGAGGGCGAACGGTGTCTCGGAGGCTGTCCTCGTCGGCTATAAGAAGAGCTCCGGGATCCGGATACCGCGTGAAGAAATCTGCGTAAATCTCGTCGACCGCGTCGCTCCGCGTCCGTTGTAGTAATATTTCGGTTGCATAAATCCGCCAGGGATCAGTAGTACTACGCCACGGATACTCTCGCCCATGCTCTTCAAGCCAGACGAGTAGTGACGGAAGGTACTCGATGAACGACTCAATTGCCTCTTCGGGATTCGATACGTCAGCTGACAATAGTTCTTCACTGGCAGTCTCAACGTCAATCCCCGCTCTCAGCTCAGCAACGGAAACCCGGGTTCGACCGAATGGGAGATCGACAGTTGACATCACTTCAGATAGGATCTGTTTCCGCTTGAGAGGTCCGGTCTCTGTAAGCGAATACAACATTTCAATCTCTGGTGACTCCCCGCGCCATTTCGGCGGAGGGCTTAGCGGGCCTTTCGTGATTGTCGTGGGCCGCGTGACCAGGAGGTTTAAATCATATCATTGTGAAAGAGACGCTTATGTCTGGATCGGTGCCTTCTTGCAGGTCTCCTTCGGAGCTGGTACGAACTGCGTCAGATGTTGAACGTAATCTTCACAGGCAGCTGGTTCTCGAAAACATCGAGTTTCTTATTGATACGCTGACTGCAGAACACATTCGCGGCCAGCGCTTCCCTCCCGTCGGTTGCCCTCGCTCAACGCCTGAAAACTTGGCGAGGAACCGGTCAAAAAGCGAGAGCTCTTGCCGCTATGAAGCTATCGAACGAGATGGTGGAGAGGCGGATGACGAGTGCCCGTGCAACGATCCTCTTATCGACAGTGATGATCCCCTCGATGCAGTTTCTGCTGTCGTTCTTGGTAGCGACACCATCCCTCCGTCGGAGCGTTTTTTTGACCGGATTCCCCGAAAGACGGTGTCCAATATTCGTGATGAGCACGGTACGTGGGAGGACATCGAAGCGCTAGCACGAGATGACCTTGAAGAAGCGCTTCAGATTGCGAGTCCGAGGAAAGGTATCAGTGACGAACGGGTCGACCGTTTGGAAACTCTTCTCGAAACAGTGCGAGAGACCCATTATACAGAAGGAGTTACACTCCGAGGCTTCTCCAGAGTCCAGTATACGAATTACGTCAAATTCCTCCAAACGGTTCCGGGAATTGAGGAAGGTGATGCATGGTGGCTTCTCCAGACCGCGTTTGACAAACCGGTGTGGCCAGCCGATCCTCTGGTTGATGAATTACTGCTTACTCTTGGTCTTCTCAGTCCTAGGGAGTATGCAGGTTCTCCAGACCGCCGTACCGACCTAGAAGACGAACTCATAGATCGGCAGATTCCCGTACTGTATCGAGCACTGGCGACACATGCAGTCAGTTCAGGAACTGACGCCTGCAGTGAAAACTGCGAGATACGGAAATTCTTGCTCACCCATCGGCTCCGTGAGCAGCGCAAAGAACACGAGGGTCCTAGCGTAGTCGACCTGTTTGCTGGAGCTGGCGGTCTCTCCCACGGTCTTTCTCAGGCTGGGTACCGAATCGACTGGGCAATTGACGTCGAACCCGACGCAGTTGCCACATACCGACTGAATCATCCGGAGATTCCCCATAAGAACGTAGTCTGTGGTGATGTCCGAGAAATCGATCTGCCTGCAGAGATACGGAAGGTGGTTCCGGAGCCCGATCTGATTGTCGGCGGTCCTCCCTGCCAGTCCCTCTCTCAGGCTGGCTTCCGTTCTCGCCGAGCGAAGGACGAAAACTATAGCGTTCTTGACGACGAGCGGACGTCGCTGTACACCAGGTATGTCGAGGCCGTCAGTGAGCTCCGTCCAAAGGCCATCATCATGGAGAACGTCGAAGGGATGGTCAATAAGGTGGGTAATACGGATATCCGCGTTATCGACTTGATAATTGAAGACCTCAACAGCATTGGCGAACAGGGAGAAGGTTACCAGGTCGAATTCTGCTTACAGGATATGACCGAACTTGGCATTCCTCAGGAACGCGAACGTGTCCTTCTCGTCGGTATCCGAGATGATCTTGTCGAAAACGATGATGAGGTCGAAGATCTATTGAACGGACTTTCGAGAACTGGTTCGGAACGATCTATCCTCCATGGCTTATCCGGACTTCCCCGTCTGCGTCGAGGCGAGGGCGGTCGAGTACTTGCAGAAATGGGCCGTGGAAACAGGAGCCACTATGTGAAAGAACATGCTCTTCAGGAGGGGACGGACATCTGCTTCAATCATCAGGCTCGCGAGCATCCAATGGACAAAGATCGCATTCTATTTGAAGAGGGCCTTGACCCGGGCGACACCGGATGGGACATCAAGTTTGACTCTGACGGTGAGTATGCCCAGTATATTGAGTATGACGTTGGAACCGCAGAGAACCCCAGGTTTCGAGATAAATATCGAAAGCTCGTATGGTCGGAACCTTCACCCACGATTGTAGCACATCTCGCAAAAGACGCGAATGGATTCGTACTTCCGGATTATTACGAACAGGCACGCCCAGATCCAGACCGTGCAGACCCGAAGCGGAATCGTGGAATTACGCCACGAGAGGCGGCCCGATTGCAATCTTTTCCTGATGACTACATTTTCCTCGGATCTTTTACTAGCTGGTTCCGACAGATAGGTAACGCTGTGCCGCCAGTCGCTGGGAAAGTGCTCGGCGAGGAACTTTCACCAGTAGTGATGTCAGAGTCGGAATCCACAATTCAGAACACGGGTGGATTGCCCGTGAAAGAAGTTGCATCTGACGATTGAGCCGGTTGGTGACAATCTCGCTGGTTGCCATTCCCGTTTTGGGAGACAATACGATCTATCATCTCGGTCGTCGCTTCTAAGGTTCAATGTCATTCTGGTCGACAATGGTCGCGTACCGTCGCTGAATGCGACACACCGTCAAACAGATCAATTAGCATCTGTACAAAACTCGCACCAGTATTGAAATGAGAAATCGGATTCCGAACTATTGACGAGTAATTAATTGCCCTCAGATTCATGTTTCTTCCGAGCCATCTTACTCACAAACTCCTTGATAATCTCCTTCTGTGAAAGCTTTGTATCCACTCTGGAAGCGTTATCTCGATCCAGAACAGCCTGGTCCTCCATCATTGTCCCCGTACTTCTGCTATCGGAGATTTCTTCATTGGAGTCTTCTTCGCCACTCGCCTCCGGCACATCCCCACCGACAACGCCTCCAGAGAGCACATTTCCAATATCATGTCCTCTATGAAGCGGCCGAATCTCCCCCTTCTTGTAGATCTGTGGCCCGTCGAAGGCATCATTATCGCCATCGGGGAAGACGACGAACGCGAAGTCGTCCTCCGTTGGCATTCGGTCGAATTCGTGTTCGGGGATGAACGGTGCGTAGAGGCGTTTCCAGTCGGCCTCGAGCTCGTCGCGAGAATTGTAGAGACGTTTCTCGCCTTCGGCCCAGACGATGAACTCCCCTTCGGCACGGTCGTACTCGTAGTACGCGGGGAAGGCGTTCGTCGACGGCTCCTCGAGGTCGTCTAGGTCGTCGAACTTGGCGTGGATCGTCCCGCTACTATCCCTGCAAACGACGCCCTCGTCCGTCTCGACCCACTCCAGAGTGATCGAGCGCTCGGTATCGCCATCGTAGGCTGGACGGAGTGCGTATACTCCCTCTCTGAACTCCACGAAGGATGCCGTGTTGTAGAAGTGCCGGTGACCATAGTCGTCGACGGCGCTCGCAAACGTCAGCCGGTCGTGATCGATCGCCGTTTCGGTACCATCCCGCCATGAATCGTAGAGCACTTGCTCGCCCCGTCGTCCCCAGTACGCGAACTCGTCCTTGGTGGCGCTCTCGTCCTTGATAGCGAATACACAGAACCGGTCCGCGTTGACGGCTTTCCGAAGGTTCGTCAACGTCTGCTTCGGCTTCTCGATCGTCGATGTCTCGGCTTCGATGTTGACGGGACGACCCCCGCTCAGCTCCCACAGCGCGGGGTACTCTTCACGGAGTTCGTCGCGACGGGCCTCGACCTCGGCCAGTGTCTCTCCATTCATCGGGTCGATCGGCAGCTCGGCAATCCCATCTGCAAGTTCGGTACCCTCTTGCGTCGGCAGGCTGGTGACGTACCCGAGTTTTGTGAACACCTCGTAGGACTTCTGCAGGATGATCCGATGATCGTCGCTGCCGCCGTTCGCGCTGCTTCCTGTGTCTTGGCCGAAGAGTTCCACGAGGCCAGCGTTGGTGAGCTTCACGACCGACTGCCCGCTGCGACGATCGACCTCGGCGTACTGTCCGTCGTAAAGCGTCTGCTCGATGACGTTCGACAGCTGAGACTTGTAGCCGGTATCGCCCATCCGGCGCTCGATCTCGCGCTTTGCGTCCTCGATCGCGACGAAGCCCTCCTCGTCGACGTCGATCTCCGAACGAATCTGCGCGGCGAACACGCCTTCGAGGATCCGATCGGTCGGGATGCTCTTGTTGTCCGCTTCCAGGTCGCTTCCCTCGTCGTCATTTTCAGCGGTGGCGATCTCGTTGTACTCGCCGTAGATCAGGTTCGACCGGATCTCCTGGTCCGTGAGGACGTCGGCGCCGTACCGCTGTAGACTTGCCTCGATAATCGCGTCGACGGCCTCGTGAGATCGGAGCGGCGGATAGGGCGGGAAGGTTTTGAGCTTCACCGGTTCGGAGTACTTCCCGCCTTCGAGCGGTAGCTTCGTCCATACGGTGTACTGGTCGGTCGATATGAGGTCCTCGGCCGAGTAGCCACGAAACCGCTTCATCAGGATCGAGGCGTCCTCGTCGTCGTTGACGCTGAACGTGACCAGATTGTCGCAGTTGTTCTTCATCGCCTTCACGACCGACTCCTCGAGCTGTGAGGGGTACTGTGAGGCGAGCGTGACCGAGAGACGCATCGATCGGGCCCGAGCGAGCATCGATTCGATGTCCAGGCTCTCGCTGGCGATGTCGTCGAACTCGTCCGCGAACACGAAGTAGGGCTTCGGCGTCTCGCGTTCCTCGTAGGATCGACGCTGGATCGCCGACCAGACGTTCCGCATTACGCCCAGAGTTACCATCTTCTTGATGTCCTTGTTCTCGACCGGCGTTCGGACGATCACGATGCGGTCCTCGTCGACGACCTCGCGGAAGTCGACTGTACTCTCCCGCCGGGCGATAATCCGACGGATGATCGCGTTCTCGACCCAGGACTTGATCCGCTTAGTGAGCGGCCGAACGACGTCGTCTTCCATCTCCGCGATCTCCTGGCAGAACTCGGCGATAAACGGATCCTCGACCTCCTCGGCGAACTGCTGGCGGCGCTCGGCGTTGAGGAGGATGAAGTACATATCGATCACCGAGAACTCCCGTTCGGACTTCATCATCGCCCGACCCATCGACTCGGTAATCGATTCCATGTTGATCCCCCAGTACTCGTCCGTGTCGAAGATCGCTTTCAGGTTCTCGATGCGATTCTCGATCTCGTTCTCGAGGTCAGCTTCGCTCTCCGCAGCCGGCGTTTCGAGGAAGTTGAGTCCGATACTCCGGTCGTGGTCGCTCGACCCTGGCTCGACCCAGATGACGTCTTCGAGGCGATCTTGAGGAAGGCGACGCAGTAGCTCTCGCGAATCCTTCCCCTTGGGATCGAAGTAGACGAACCCGTGGCCCTGGTAGGCGAGCTGGAGCATCGAGTTGACGAGCCACGTCGTCTTCCCGTACCCCGTCGTGCCGGCGATCCAGATGTGCCGGAAGAGCGAGTTGAACTTGATCGGTGCCTCTCGAAAGCCGGTCTGTGCTCCGTCGTCGTACCCGATCCAGATCGGCTTCTCGGGCTCGTCGAGACCGCTCTCGAACATCGTCCGAACGTGTGGGCCTGCGACGAGTCCCTCGTCTTCGGTGCTGGTGATGACGGGCTTGCCGCCGACACGAGTGTGGCCGCTCTCTACGATTTCGTAGGGTTCTCCGGTGATCGTCGTCGGCCCTCCGTCCTCGTTCTCGCTATCCTGTTCTGAGCCCGCCCTCGAGCTATCACTGTCGAGATCATCGTCCTCGTCGTCTCCCTTGCTAGTGAATCGATCGAACATGGTTCTTCACCCCTCGATCGGTTCTTCGGGTACCGACTCACCAGGATCCCCGCTCACCGACTCCTGGGGGTCCTCGGTTACTGATTGGAAATGCTCCTGGACGTCGGAAGCGTCGTCGAAGCGAGCGGCGTCTGCGGGGATTCGGTCGCCGCGCTGCGTGTAGCGCCAGTCGATTTTCGGCGTCTCGATATCGTCGTTCGGGATGTGGGCGACGCCGGCGAGCTCGTCGACGGTCATGATCATGCGCCGATCCAGCCAGTCACGCTCGACCATCCGCTGAATATGATTGCGGAAGCGACGGACACGGAACCGGTCCTGATGGTGCCAGACGGGGTTATCAGTGAGTCCCTGCTCGGTAGTCGCGTTGTAGTACTTCCTGTACATCCCGGCGACGCCGCGGGCCCGGGCTTCGGCTTCGTCCGGACTGTCCGAGATGGCGAGGATGCGAATGTTGACGTGGAACGCCTGTGAGCCACGCTGCTGTTCGATCGTCTTTGCGGCCTCCTTGTCTTTTGCCGTGGCAGGTCGCGTAGTCGGGTTCAGCCAGCCGACCGAGGTTCCCTGCCGAAGACTGTGGGCGAGATCGTCGACGCCGTTGTGTTTGAACCGGTCGCCATCAGTCCAGGTCTGCTTCGCGGGGCGAAAGACGACCTGGGTGACGACCTTGCTCTCCTCGGTCGACAACATCTCGCTGGTGATCTCGCCGTATGGATCCGTCTCCCATCCCTCGGCGTTGTGATGCCGGATCGGATAGTACGGCATCTTCTCCATCTCCATCCACGCACCGGCGACGTACTCGTCGGGCTCGATCACCGGGAACGCGTAGCCGTCTTCGACGGGGAACACCTCGCTGTTGGCGTAGCTGTTTCCGACGCGGCGTCGGAACTTGTCGGCGGCCGCCTCCGTCGCGGCGTGCATGTAGAACGCAATTTTGCCCTGGTCGTACCAGACCTCGAACGAGTGGTGATCGCTCGTGTTCTTCCCGCGGAAGTTCGTCGTCACGTCGTGGACGGACTGGAGCAGGCTGGCGCCGTCGACGACACCCTGGTTCTCCTTGTAGGGGCGAATGCGGAGCAGTGTTCCAGGTGCATCCGCCGGCTGCTGGACGAACGGCTCCTCGAGGTCGAGCTGCGTCGCGACGTACTGCGGCGAGCCCAGGAGGGCACGATTGACCCTGGATGCGAGTTTTCTGATCATACTACTCCTCCCGCTGATCCGCTGCTACGTCCCCATCTGCCGATTCTCCGCCGTCAGGTCGAACGATTGCTGCTTGCCGCGATTCGAGCATCTTCGAGGTGACCGCCTCGACGATATCTTGCTCGGAGATATCGTATTCGGTCAGCTCCGCGACCATCTCTTCGCTCAGGCCGAACCGGTTCTGTAGCGCGTTCCATCGCGATTCCTCTTCCACGAAATCCTCGAATTCGACCAGCTCCTCCGGAACGGTGTTGATCGCCTCCTCGATGATGGCCCGGTCATCGGGCGTGTAGTCGATCACGCGCTTCTCGAACTCGTCGGAAACGACGTGGAGCGGGTACGTCCCGTGTTCTTCGACGCAGACGAGTGCCTGTGAGTAGCCGAGCTCCTCTTTGCCGGCGTCGGCACCCCGGACGTACTGGCGCTGCTCGCGAGTGAGCCCGATCTTGTCGGCCGTCTCTTCGTCGAGGTCGGGGAGCTTGTGGAAGACCTTGATCGGGCACATGCTGATGATCTTCTCGGCCTGGTCGGTCTCGTAGAACTCCTGTGCAGTCTGGGAGAGCAGGACCATCCGGAGGCCAGCGTGGCGCTGGTGGCGGAATGCCGTCTCGAGAAAGTCGAGGTTGGCCTGGTCTTCGAAGAGGTAGTGTGCCTCGTCGATCGCGAGCTCGACGTGCTTGTCGGTCTTCTTCGCCTGCTGGTAGACCGTCGATAGCAGGAGTTGCATCAGGAACGTCTGGCGGTCGATCCCCGAAGCGGTGCCCTCGATCTGTCCGAGGTCGATGTAGACGACCTTGTTATCCCCCTCCAGAATGTCGATCTCCGATCGCTTGGATAGGTTCGCATACGAACCGCCTTCGCGGAACGGCTGGAAGGCGATGGCAAGTTCGTCGGCGTACTGTATCGCCCGCTCCCGAGCGGATTCGGACTCGGCAATGTTGTGGTCGTCGGGGTTCTCTGCAATGTCAGCGAGGACGCGGTGGACGTCGGCCATCGTCGGCGAGTTCTCTGGCGTGTGCGTACTCACGTCATCCTCGACGACACCGGCCTGTCGGTATGCCTCGTCAATGACGTACGAGAGGACACCCGTCTCGGTGCCGAGGTCGATGTCGCGAGCGGTCAGGAAGTTCTCGAGGATGGCCAGCACCTCGTCTTTCTTCGCCGACAGCGGAGAGGTTCGGTCATCGGATTCGAGAATCTCCGCTGGGGTCTCGCGAATCTCGAGCGGGTTCAATCGCGTGTCGCCGCCCACGGTGATCGTCTTCGCGTTGAGCGCGTCTGCGATTCCTTTGAACCCGCCGACGGGATCGACCAGGACGAGCATCGTATCCTGGCGCCGTTTCATCATCCGGAGGTGGCGCATGATCGCGCCGAAGGTCTTGCCAGCGCCGGGCATCCCGACGACGAGTTCGCTGTGGCCCGTCTCGAGTTCCCACGGATCGATCCGCACTGGCGAGCCGTTGTGGCCGTGGTAGCCGTACTCGACGCCCTCGTCCATCATCATGTAGTTCGACGAGAACGGGAACATCGCGCCGACCGCCTGGTTCGTCATCGTCGACATCCGGTCGCGACCGAGTTCGTTTCCACCCAGGGGCGACACGGTTGCCAGTCCCTTCTCCTGCCAGCGGTTAGCCACCTTGAGTGTACTGTTCGCGGGGGCGTCCTTGACGATCGAGCGCAGTCGCGTCGTCTTATTGTCGAGTTCCTGCGGGCTCTCGGCGGAGAGGCGGATGAAGACGCCGCCTCGGTAGAAGGAAGCCTTGTTCGCCCGGACGAGCGAGCGCATGTACTTCCCGCGGTCGATGTCCTCCTGGAGGTCTTCGGCCTGCAGGCTGTTCGAGTCGTGCTGGTTGACCTTGAGGTCCGAGATCCACTCGGCCATCATGTCCTCGGCCGACTGGCTGTCGAACGGGTCAAGGCGGATACTGATGTCCGTCTGGAGGTCGGTTTCCAGGAGCAGGCGCTCGAACATGCCGTCCGGCGGTTCCTCGGGGAACTGCTCGATCCAGAACGTCCGCACGTACGTCTCGTCGTTGATGACGGCGTAGGTGGTTTCCCAGTCGACCGTCGACGGCGCGATCACTGATTGGTGGATCGTCGACGGATCGTTGAGACGCATCTCCGGCGAACTCAAGTCCTGGCCGTCGCCGTCGTCTATAGACTCTTCCGCGTCATCGTCCAGCACTTCGAGCGGAAATCGCCACTCGTCTTCCGACTCGCTCGATTCGTCGAAGCTCACGGTTTGGGTGGCGTCTTTCCCTGCCCGCGGCTTCTCGTCGTCCACGGCGTCGAGGACGTCGTCCGGATGCGGGTTCGACGGAACGTTTTCGCTGATCCCGTGGGCAACAACGGGGAACGTCCCGAGCGCATCGGTGATGTCGCCGTATGTTTCGGGGTGACCGTTCCAGTATTCCGCGGTCACCTGGGTAAGATCGTACGCGTCGACGGTGTGCACCGAACACCGGTAGAGGGACGACCCGCCGCGACGGAGCTGGGCGAGGCGCGATTCCAGTTTCTCCGCTTTCAGTCGCTCGCGTTCAGCGTCGGTGAGACCTTCGGCCTGGAACCGACTGAATAGGCGCCCGAATACTCGCATGTCGGCGAAGTACGCCAGCACACTATCGCCGGTTTCGTCGAACTTCTCGACGTCCCGATCGCGAACGGCGGTGATGATGTAGTATTCGCGTTTGGTGGTCCGTTCGGAATCGACGTCGCCGTTCTCGTCTGTGTTCCTTGCGATGAACTCCTCGAGAAGTCGCCGTAGCACCGGTCGCGTTCGAACGTCTGCGTCACCGAGGCGGTGCTGGTGGTCGCGGACGACGTCGTCCTGGTCGACCTCGCGACTCGTGATGTAGATCTTCGCTGGGAAGTCGATCGTCGCGTTGACGAACTCGGAGAGCGAACGGACCGCCTTCGCCCACGCCTCCTCGTCCTCGAGCGCCATGTTCGCCGGTTCGATCTTCACCGCTCCGACGAGCGCGCCGTCGGTCCGCTCGATCCCGTGTGGATAGACTCGGTTGAGACGGGTCAGGTACCGCACCTCGCTGTCGTCCTCGCCGTGCGTGTACTCCTTGTTCTTTATTGCCCAGCCGAGGCGAGCGGCCAGCCACTCGGTGAGCCAGAGATGTGCGGGCTTGACCTTGTGGAGGATGGCTAAGAGGAGGCCAAGCATCAGGCCGAACCCGATGACCGGAATCGTGAGCGCCGCCGGGACGACGGCGGCTCCGATCAGCGTGACGAACGCCACGCCGATGAAGAGGAGTAGCTCGTCGATCGAGTAGCCGTGGAAGAAGGCGGTCGTACCGCCAAGGGTGTGGTGAATTCGTCGCGCGCTGTACTCGCCGTCGTCAGTGGTAGCTCCCATGTGAATCACCAGCGAGAAACCTTCTTTTTCGTGTTCCTGAACGCCTGCTTCGATCGGGCTTTCGTGATCTTCGACGTCTTTCCTGCGTCCACCTTCGCCTTGTCTCGCATCCGCCCTGTCTTGGTCTTCCGGAGGTTGTTATACCGGACTGCGTTGCTCTTGGCCGACCTGGCGGCGGAGCCGAGTTTGTACGCCTTCGAGCCGTCGCTGCCGAACTTCGCCTGTCCGCTCTTCGTGAGCGCTCCCGTCGCGTTCTGGGCGTATCCACGGTGGACGTTCCGAGCCCCGCGAACGCCCGATCCGACGCCACGCTTCGCGGCTGCTCCCGCTGCCGCTGGGTTCGTGTTGTGCACTCCCTTGTGCGCGATCGCCCGCATCGCCGGCGCGGACCAGTAGACGGTCATGATCGAGGCGATACAGGCAGCTGGAATGAGAGCGAGGCCCAGCAACAGACTGAACAGGCCGTCGACGCTGGCCGTGATGTCCATCTGCCAGCCGATCCGGAAGAGCACCGCGGCTGGAATCCCCGCCAGAATGAGACCGGGATACACGCCTGCTGCCCTTCGAGCGAGTTGGGATGCTGGGGAGACCGGCCAGACGTCCATCGCCCACAGGACCCCCAGTATCGGCATCAGCACCGTCAACAGGACGATGCCGAGCCAGCGGATCGCGAAGATGAACCCGGCGATGAACAGGAAGACGTTCGAGATGATCACGACGAGGAGCACGACGAACAGGCCGCCGACACCGGATTTGATCATCTCCTCGAACCCACCGGACATCTCCTCGATCGGGGCCAGGGCCAGCCCGACGTCGTTGACGAACTGGAGTGGAAGCGAGACGATCGGGAACCAGACGAACGTCCCCATGAATACGAGGCCGATACGCCGGAGCAGTCGCTTTCGTTTGTAGTTGCTAATCGAGCCGGATCGAAGCCCGATGTACGCGAGGGCGACGGTCAACAGCATGATCGTCAGCGGCAGGACGTACTGAAGATAGAAGTCCGAGTAGAGGGAGTCCCACGGGGCGTTGTCCGGTTCGCCGATGACGATGTATCGGGAGTCAGAGATCGGGGCTTCGACGCCGACGATCGGTTCGAGCAACGACGTGAAGAGATCGTCAGCGAACCCGAGGAAGGAGTCCTTGATGCTACCGATGACGCCCTCTATCGCGTCCTCGACCTCGTCTCGAAGCCAACCCACCGTCAATCCCCTCCAGTCGAAGACTCGACCGGGCCGCCGTCGACGATGGACAGTTCGCAGTTGTTTTGCGAACCGCCGTAATCGACCGTTTGCGCGTACGACGGGTTTTCACCTGCTTGGACGATCGCGGTTGCTGTGAGATCGACCGTATCGTACTCTTCGCAATTCAGTGACCCGTACCCTAGAGCGTATGTCGCGTAACTCGCCATTCCGTAGATCGTCGTCGTTTCTCCAGCCGGGAGGAGCGTGTTGTGGTACGATTCTGTCTCTTCCCGATGACCTATTAATGCCAATGGGGAATCGACCCAGCGTACTGATTTGAGATACGACGGCGCCGTTCCAGCGTTCTCGATCTCCAACGCGGCCTGATTCTCCCACCGGGACGAGTCTTTGTCCCAGTCCATGTCCGGATGGTCCGCAGCACGCTTTACGGCCGTAATCGTCAACTCGGGCTCGAGCGAAATCGTCGTCTCGTCGATGACGGATTCCCCGTTGGCCGCGACCAATTGATACTCACCGGGTTCGTAGCCGTCTGCAATCTCCCCGAGCAGCGTATACGACACTTCGGCGGTGTCTTTTGGGAAATCTCGTTTGACGGTTTCTCCGTTCGGATCGACGAGATCGACGTAACCAACGTCGGCGTCGCTCGCGATCGTTACGGTCAGCGTATTGCCTTCCCACTCGATCGTGGGGAACGTATCGGTTTCTCCATTTGACGGATCCCCCGTTGACGGATCGTCGTCACCAGAGGTGGTACACCCAGCGAGGACACTGACGAGCCCACACGCCGTTCCTGTGAGGTACGCTCTACGACCGCTTCTTCGCTTCGTTTGGGTCTGTTGAGTCATTCTGATTGGGTTGGGAGTTGTCTATTGTTCTGTTCACGATGATCGCTCGAGACCGAGTAGCTCGCCGTCGGTCACGTAATCGAGACCGAGAGCGAGGAGGCCAACTGGCAGGAACCACAGTAGGGTGACGACCAGTAGCTGGAGTAGCGACCGAAGATCTGGGAACTCTCCCGGGACGACGGCCGTGGTCTCAGTCGACGCGTAGAGCTGACCTGCTTGCCACCAGGTCTCGGGAACGTACTCGGCAGTGACGGTCGGACCTGGGTTGGTGATCGTGATGGTCGCCATCCCGTTCTCGTCGAGCGGTGCGGATTGATTCCCGATCGCTACGGTTCCTGTGGATACCGGGTTGCCACTGTTCGCATCCAGCACCTCCGCTCGAATGGTCGCCTGCGTGGAGTCCTCCTCGGGGAAGGAGAGCGAGAGATTTGCCTCACGAACTGTCTGCGGTTCGCCCAGTGTCACCGTCTCGGATTGCCCGCGAACGATCCCGGTGACGGTGACCTCCTGGAGTGCGTCCGCCTCGAGGACGCTCGATGTGAGCGCGACCGAGTCTGCATTCGTGTAGGGATCCGCCGTCTCGAGATCGATCACACCGGGGAGCTCTGGCCCAGTTCGTTCCTCGCCCCAGACCTCTTCGATTCGCAGTGGGACGGTCCCGTTCACGCGTTCTGTCGGCACGTAGGGTTCCGACTCGCTCGGGAACGCGTGGACCTGGACGGGACGAAACGAAGACGGCGACGTCGTCGACCCATCCGCCTTGTGAGTAACCATGTCCTGCCAGCCCGGCGTTCCGGCGGCGTAGAACCACCAGCTGCTACGGGCCTCGACGTCGCTATCCACGGCGATCGTCGCCCACTCGGAATCTGGGTGTACGGCGGCGCCGACTAGATCGTCGTCCGAGTCGAATGCAACTCGACTGCCTGTGATGTTCGACAGCTGGTTCACTTCGACCGACTGTGTATCCGAGACCGTCTGCTCGACGGAGATGGTGCGCTCGAACGAATCCCACGCCTCACAGCGCTCTGCAGTCGCATTCCAGTCGCTGCAGATCCCCGTCACCTCGTCTACCTCGGCGGTGATCCTGGCCTCGACCTCGAAGGTGACTGATCCCGAGAGGTCCGAGTATTCGAGTATCGATCGGTGGCCCTCGTCTGTAATCAGTGTCTCTCCATCAGCCTCGAGCGTGACTTGCTCCACCTGTGCCTCGCCGACGAACCAGTCTTCGCGCTTCCTGTCGCTCTCATTTCCTTCGGGGAGGCCGACCCGGAAATTGCTCACTGCCAGGACCTCGCCGTCCGGCGCGATGTACTGCACTGTATCCGTCGAATTCGACTCGTGGAGGATCGTCGACGGCTGGACGGCGGCGATACTCACGAATGCATCCTTGATGTACGGACCGTTGGTGAGCTCGGCGTTCGGAGGAGCGATCGAGGCCGACGAACCTCCTGATTCATAATCTCCGAGGTCGCCTCGAGTCCACTGTTCGGCGGCTTGTGGTGGCGTCGCGAAGGGAATGTCTGTCGACCGCGTGAGCGCACGTTGACCTCGTTCGCGAGGAGGGAGGTCGCCATCCTCGAAGTCACCCTCCGAGACGCTTCGATTGTCGACATCTCCCGACCAGAGCCGGTAGAAGTCACTACTGTTGACGCCGTAATCCGGCCCGTCGGGCGGAATCGTTGACTCGTCAGGGTCGTCACTCCCGGTGACAGCGTGGAGCGGAAGTAGGCCCGTCAAGAGCAGCCCGCCCGTACAGACGAGGACCGCTCCCAGGACGGTGATCGATCTGAGAGCTATCATAGTGGGGTAGCCTGCGGTCGTCCTCAGAACGGTTTCACGCAGTCAGAGAAGCCGAATCCCATCTGGTCACCGACCTTGGAGACCAGCTCCGGCGAAACCAGAGCGAGGACAATGATCCCGAACCCGACGCCGGACATGACGAGCTTCTGCTTCGCGTCGTTTTTCTTCTCGGGGTTTCCGCCCGCTCGCATATAGGACAGCCCAGCTCGCCCGGTGAAGAACGCCGTTGCGGGGAGGCCGAGCCCTGCGAGTGCGCCGAATATGAGCGTGATTCCGGTGTCGACGCCGGTACCACAGTAGACGTCGCCGACATCGCTCTGTGCCATCGCCGGGGTCACGGCGACCAAACACAGTGTCAGACCTGTTGCTAGGGTCAGGATTGCGATTCTTTTCTTGGAGGGGCCAGTAGTCGTGGGGGACTCGGAGGGCGATTCTCCTGCATTCGGTGACGTCGGCTTACTCATTGGATGTGGATTTGGACTGATTGCCGCGATCTTCGATTAGCGCTTCGAGGTCGTCGAGTCCCGTCGTTCGCTCACAGAGCTCCTCGAGGTCGCGGTTCTCGTCTCGGAGCGTTCGCTCGACGAGATCAACGAGTTGGTGTCGGTCGATGTTGCGGTACGACATCTGTTCGGACAGCGCCTCTCGAAAGAGTCCGGACGCGTTGATCCCCGTTGCCCAGCTGAGGAACAACGCATCGGCTGGTCGAATCGAGACTGAGGTTCTAACCGTGGTCCTTTCCATATTAGATCCGTCGCTCGATTATTATCCCGTTTTCAGCTTCTTTCGTCAGCAATTCTGTCCCTGCTGCTTGGAATCGTAGCGGTCGAATTGTCTTACGGTCAGTATCTTTCAACAACTATCACCTGACACAATTAGGGAATTTTATGGGGTATGTAATAACTCTATTTATCTAGCATGTATCCATCAATTTGACTCGGTGGATAGGTGATAAATGCCGCATCCGAGATCAGACGCGTGAAAGCCGCTCATTTCGTGACACGTGCCTCTCGGATAACCAATCTTACCGCGAACCAACCTGAGACGGATTTTTGGATACAGGCCGGGGTTAGCACGTGGATTGTGCGTCAGACTTGGATGTTCGGGGGGAACGTTTAAGAGTCACTGCTACTGAGTAGCCACACTCCAGTATCCTCACTATTTCTTTATCGAGCTTTGTTGAGGGCAACCCAGAGGTTGTAGCGAGTATTGGCCAATCGATCCGTAATACTGCCATACCGCCCCTCTGTGAATTGGATGGGACTGCAGCCAATTGACTGGCAAACTGGTACGATATCTATAAGTTAATCAATCACAACAGAAGTGGCATGCGGATTTCTCACGATGACAACGGGTATGATCGGATTGCGACGATCGACATAGAAACGACGCACTATGACGCCAGTCAGGGTGAGACTGTTTCGGTGGGAATCGGAATTCACGATCGAGGCGACCCGCTCTCTGAAGCCAGTTACGAGCTCTATCACCGATCAGGGGATGACGAATATACCCTCATCAGTTACGCACTTCGAGATCTCGATAACTTGGATGTCGACGGCCTGATCTCGTACCAGGGCCGTGAATTCGACTTCGAATTTTTGGCCGATCGGTGTAAGCATCTGGGGGAACCACCGGTAGAATCAGCGTTAAATACCCCGGCAAGCCACATTGACCTATTCGAAGGGAGAAAAGAGCGGTGTGACAGTACAGGCGAGAAATGGCCTTCATTGGAGGAGTGTCTCGAATCCTATGAACTTCCGACGCCAACAACTGTCTGGGGCGGCGCCGAAATCTCGAATACTCGGTTCGGAAAGGAAGTTGGGCCAGCATACCTCGATGCATTGAACGAGGGTAATAACGATCGCGCTGAGTCGATCAAACGAGCCATCAATCACTACCTCACCACCGACTTGGAGGCCAACATCGCACTCTACTACGCAGATATCGGCGAGAGTATAACACCGTCTCTCATTGCTACGGAACGAGAGTTCTAATACGCACCCAACGTCGACCTCACTCGATCAGAGAGGTATTGATCGATATTCTCTTTGCGCCACCCTAACGGGGACAGAACACTCTCGGCAGCCCGGACGAGTTCCGTCGCGTAGAACACCGCGTCGTAGTTGTCAATCTCCTCGTGCGGCAACTGCACTCGCTCGCGCCCCGATTTCGAATCGTCGACGACCACGTACTCGACGGGTTGTCCAGGTTCGCGACCGATCCCGGCGGCCTCGGCCCGTTCCAGCGCTGCGACCGATCGTGTGGACTGCGTGTACTCCTCCAGGCGTTTCGATGAGCGCACTTCGATGACGAGGTCCATCGGATTCACATCGCCCGATTGAAGCCGCTCTAACTGCCGATCGAGTCGATCGCAGACGGCCTCGGGCGACCGGGTCGAATCAAATATATCGATCAACTCCGTCTGGGACTCGGCGATGAACGCCGGCGTCGAGTGCTGGCGGACCTCGATGCCGCGGAACTTGTACTCGCCGTCGTGTTTCCGGCCGAAGTATTTCGTCAGCGCGCCAGCCTCGCTATCGGCCATTGGGACGAACGCCACCCAGTCGAAGCCTCCCTCGTACTCCAGCCGAATGTCGGCGTCGGCGGTGATCTCGCGAGCGACGTCTTCCAGATCAGTCTTTTCTATCCCCTCGCGAGCCTGCACCCAGAGACTATCGACAATCCCGTGGACGACGCGCCAGCCGTTAGCTTCCAGAGTCTGCTTCGCATCAAGCAGAATCTCGCGAGCGTAGGCGTTGATCGCCTCGTGGCATTCGATACGACCAAACTTCGCGTTCGAGAACCCCTGGTAGCCGAAACAGGAGACGAGAATCCACTTGATCGCGTCCGACTTCTGTTGCAGCGCTTCCTGTCGCTCCGGATCGTCCGTCTCTCGAATTTCGGCCTTGATCGCATCTCTGTCCGAGATCAATGGCTCGAGGACGTCCGCCAGATAGCCCTGCTCGTCGCAGACCGAGTAGCCCAGGCCAGGAACATCGGCCCGACCGTGACAATTACAACAGATCGTCTCCGGACTGATGTTCCGCGTCACGATGATATTCGGGTAGAGACTCGAAAAGTCGAGTTCGTGGACGTCCTCGTGAACGCCGACGTCGGGTGCGAACGTGTAGCCCCCGCGGTCGGCCTCGTGCAGCGTCCGCATCGACTTGAAGAACTCGTGGCGCCAGGACTTCCACGGCGTCAGGACGTCCCGCTCACGGGCCTCCGTAATCTGGATCGCCGTGAGGACGTTCCCGATCGACGCCCACGCGAGTTCCTGCAGCGGCTTCCCCGACCGACGCGCCAGATCGAGGATGCCCTGGAGACCGGATTGGTCGTAGAAGAACGTGTTCGAGCGGTCGATAATCGCCCGTCCGGGGACGTTGTATCGAGCTGGGGAGTGCCCGACTTGGCCGTAGCTCTCGAAGGTCGACGCACCGGCGAGCGTATGCCATCCTGATCGGCGACCCAGCTCGAACGACTCGCGACCACACGTGTCGGCTGCATCGTACAGCGCCGGCACGAGCTCGCTCGACGAGAGGATCAGCACGTCGGGGTCGATACGTTCGAGAGCGCGTTCGACGCCTTTCACGACTGCTTCGGGATCGTCAGTGACCTTCTCACCGTTAATGGACAACGTCGAGAGGACGTCATCGACCATCGCGGTCGCCGGCGCGGTGAGGTCGAGCGTCCGAAGGCCTCGCGCGGGAGCTGGTGTCTGCCCCGTTTCGAGGCAGTATCGGAACTCCCTCGAGAAGTCCACATTGAAGCACTTGACGTCTCCTAGCCGGCCGATATCTCTGAGGTAGTAGGCGAGTTCGTCTACCGCATCGATATCCGGGACGTCGATCCGGAGGACGGGCTCTGGATCGTGCCGCCAGCCGCGCCCCCACGGTTCGAGTTGCATCTCCACCGCGAGCGGATGCGGCTCGAGGCGATCGGCGAGATCTTCGTACGACAGGTCGCCATCCGCGATCGCGTAGATGGTCGGCGTAAACTCGGGGTTCGAGACGGTCTCGAGCCCGTCCGCCGTGGCGTGCCACTCGACGACCTCGCCGTCCAGATAGTCGACTTTGAACAGTCCCTCTGTCATGACTCAAGTTCGTCGAGCCGCTGTTCGAGATCGGCGATGCGTCGCTCTTGAGCGACGTGCATCGAGATGAGCAGCGCCACCATTGGGTCGGTCGGATTCTGGTACCCTGCCGCGTCGGCGTACTGGCGGCCGTGCTCGAACAACCGGTCGAAGTGCGATTTATCTTGCTCGCGAAGGGCGCGCCGGTAGTCGCCCCACCGCTCCTCGATCGCTCGCACCTGATCACGGTAGGTCGGATTAGTCCGCCCCATAGCTCGCCGCCTCCATCGGCGTCGCCGGGTAGAGCGGTTCGCGAGCGCGCAGCACCTCGGCCCAGAACGCCAGCGTTGTCTGGACCCAGCCGTCCTCCTGGGGGTAGACGAGCGTCTCGAACTCCTCGCCGACGAAGCGCGGTCCAAGTTGTGTCGACTCGCACCGCACCGTCTGCGACGCGAGTTCCGATACTGGTTCCGATAGTTCGTCATCGACGAGGCGAGTGACGAGCACCGGACAGTCGTGGCGCCGAGAGAGGCGTGCAAGTCGGGCCAGCGTCCGGAGGAGCAACTCTGTCGCCTCGGCCGATCGAAGGCTGTCGTCGCGGTACTGGCCATCGACGGCCGGCGCGACGACGAGCGACGGGTCGACGCGCCGTTCCGATAGCGTGGCGACGAGTTCGTGGTGCTGCTGGGGCGTGAAGCCGCGCGCGACGTCGATCCGGTCGAGGATACGGTCCGATGGAGAGACGTCCGTTAGCGTGTCCGTGCGGGCGTGACCGTGGCTGTCAATCCAGCACCCGTCGCCTCCATTAATGAGCAGGTGGTCGACGACGAGGGAGTGCAGTGGCGTGATTGAATCGTCGGATTCCAGCAACGTAACGCCGGATGTGAGGTCCGGGAGTTCCGGGATGGTAGGTTTATCGAATCGGTTCATGGTCTACGAGTTTGCCCAGAGGGCTGTATCAATCGGGGCCCGGTTTCCGAACTTTCCGAAAGAGGATGATGACTTACTTTTAGAATGTAATACTGGGGAAAAGATGAAGCCTGAGACAACTCCGATTGAATAACGATGGTCGATTGAATCTCATGAGTCGAGTTCGATGCAAGATCAGTGCCAGTACTGTAGTCGTTCGAAAGTGGTTCCAGTACATGACAAGCGAATTGAGCAGCGCTCCCGACCAGGAAATGCATATCGGAGATTTTGCCTAGCCTGTGACCGGTGGCTTCCGATGTGTTCCAAAGAGTACTATGACTCACACCCTCATCCACACGTACTTCCTATAGGAAGGGATCCTGAGAAGGGCAATATCGTCGAATTGGCCGAGTATGACAATGGAGCTGGACAGTCTGCTCGCTCACCTCAAGAATTGCGTCAAACGGAGCAAATATGTGACGACCTGAATATCACGACAACCTCACTGGACACCAGAGCGAATATCCTAAATTTGCTTGTTTCTTCCAGTGATGATAGCGAGAATCATCGCGTGGGTTCCACAAGTCTACGAATGACTAAATTGGCGGCGTCAAAAACCAGCGACTTTCAATACTCCATAGAACTTCTTCGAGCTCTCAAGAAATTGTATGATGAGGGGGTAATCACCTCTTCCGAATTTAACGGCCAGAAGAAGAAAATATTGAATCGTCTTTGACGCGGCCGAAACCAGATAGCGAGCGTTCATCGAAGCTATCCTAGGTGCAGGTTAGCAGTAGCTCCGCACATTTTTATACTATCACCAGGCCAGACACCCCGATGCAACTCAGCGATTCCGACGCACGTCTCTTGATCGAGGCACTGGCCTATCACTCATTCGGCTATTCTGAGGAGTCTAGACAGGCGATGCGCTGTCGCTCTCTGGTACGCGAGATTGCAGCTGAGCATGGGCTGCCCGATCCGTTCTCGTCGACGTCGCGGTAGGTGGCGATATTCGGCCATTAGTTAATTTCAGTTAGTGACGTCGCATCTGATTCGGCGAGGATACATCACCTACCTGCTGCAGGCCGGTGTGCCGACCGAGTTGTCGGTGACCGGTGTAACGTCCCCCCGAAGGTCATCAACCAGCACTACGACGTTCGGACGGAAGATCGATTGCAGGGATGTCGAAGTGACCTAGAGAGCCCTCTGCGGCGTTATTGAAACTTTTCAAGTTCAAGTTTGCCGTGCTCCATTCAGTCGATGGTTGACGGTCACCCACGAGATCGTGAGATCAACTATCCCGGGTATCACCGGATATCGCCTCTACGATCCCTGTAATGACGTGGCACTTATACCATCCGCTCACTTGTTCGACCTGCTCGACCCACTCGGTGAGTGAATGGGTTCCGAGATAATATGCATCGGACAGCTCGTCGTCGGCGATGACGTAGACTGCACCACCCTCCTCCGTGATGAACTCCCGGTTGTAGTCCTTTACGTAGTGATGAATCCGCCCTTCGACATCAGTTCCGATGACGATATGTGACCGGTAGATCCGGTCGGTCGGGCTGGGACGTTTCGAGATTGGTTCGCCAGTATCTTGGTTGTGCGTTGTATCAGTGCTCATGCTTCCTACTCCGGAAGCGCGGTCAGGCGTGCACCAACACGCCGCGGCCAATTTCTCGACCGACGTCCCGCGCTTGGCAGTTCCAGATATGCACTTGTGCATCTTAACAGTTTTGCATTGGTGCAAATATTTGCAATAGAGCAAACAATATGGCCTCTGCGGGGAAACCTTCATTTGCAATGGCGCAAAACTGGAGGTCGAAAATGGGACGGTATCGTGCGATCATGACGGATACAGACCGGGAATACATCTCAGGCGAGGGCGACCCATCGGAGTCCCAGCGCCTGCAATCCATCTCGCGAGTCCGGTCGCGGATCAACGAGGAGTTGGCTAGAGATATTGAGGTTCTAGAAGAACATCATCCTGAGCTCCTGAATGAACTTTGTGACGTCGTCTGCAAGGAGCGTCTAGCCGACGATTTAGACTAGACCGGTACTTGCAACCGGGATAAAATCGGCGCCAATGGGTTTTTTTTTGTTGGATGAGAATACTGAACGACGAGTTATTTTCATATCACTTTGGCAGAACCAGTCGGTATGTGAGTCTGCGCATCTATCAGAGGCGGCGGTATATCCGGAGAAGAAGCGAAGCAAGCGTTCCGACGCCGGGTACGCGAGACGAGAGGACGGCGGCACCGAGTAAGAAGAGTCCACTCCTCCGTCGGCCCTTCCAGAACTCGAGGGCGGCATTTACAGCGTCGTTGCGGTACTCGACTTCTTGAGCAGTCCCGACTGGGCGCGAGTTATTGACATGGTGTATCTAACACGAGAAGTGCTACCGATAAATCAGAACGGCCTTTACTTGCAAAGCGGAGACGGAGTGGTCGCGCCGCATCCGTCTCCATCTTGATCAACAGGTTGACTGCCAATATTAAGCGTTCGTCACCATTACAAACAGAGTAAAAGCGTGCGCTTTAATCGCGCCTTATAGTTATCAAGATGGGCGACACTCTCAATACGTTTCATTTCAAATCTGGCGATACTGCAGAGACATGCCGACGATCAATAAATACGTGGATGAGGATGGGTACTATATTCTGGCACGTCCCCCCGGTGTTGGGAACATTACGTACAAAATCGAACACGAAGGAAATCCAGTTGTCTGGAAACATGGCCTGAGAGATGGTGATGAGGTTTCGTGGTCAACAATCCAGTCGTTCAAAGCACTCGGGATCATTTATACGGACCAGTCTGGGACGCTTGGACCGGACGATTTCAGACCGGATCCCGATCAACTTGAGAAGACGGAGTTACCTGAGTCTGAGGCGGAGGAACTATTTTCGATTATTACGACTCAGTTTAATCTCTCGCCGGCGGAGAGTGCAGAGATCCGGACGATCCTTGGGCTGCCACCGGAGCAGGACTTCGAGCTGGTCGGAGACCAAATCAGGGCATATCTGGAAGACTATGTGGACAGTGAGGGACTTGCTGTTGGACCCGACCGGACGGTAACGGACGTTGCAGAGGTGGATATTACGACTTGGGTGAACGAGACTGGCTCAGAGGACTTCGATACGTGGGAACTTCATCTTCTGATTATTCCTGAGAATGGTGATGAGGCATATTTCACTGATCACTGTATCCACCTGTGTGAAAAGCATGGGCTGGAACAGTGGCATATTCGGGTTCCGGAGCAGCCATCATGGGATATTAAGCGGGTTGCAATCGTGCAACGCAGCGTGATCTTCCCGCGATTGCTCGATGAACTTCGTGCTGTCCAGTTCGATCTCGGTGATCCATCTGAGATGTTGGCGCCCCTAGTCGAGCGCTTCGAAAACGGATCTGCGTAATAAGCGATCCGCATTTTATCGTTTTTCCACGGACCGATCAGTACTACAGGCACTAATTAATTTAAATCTATCTAATATTTCCATTAAGTAGGATAATTTTGGCAGCAATTAGAGATATTGAAGGCGGTTTTGATAACTGCCTGCCCTGCATGGACCGGTTGATTGGGGCATAGAATGACAAGGTGATTCGAATAGGCTACTACCTGTCTAACACTCTGTCTTGAATTACTTCACAGCCACTGATACCGGCACACTCTTCGCGTCGAAAACGTGCTCATTGCCGGCTATCTTCTGCTCGACCGATGCCATCGCTTCGGCCATTCGCTCGTAGAGCCGCTTCTCTTCGACAGTTGCATCCTCCCTTTCCGCTCGAGTCTTCGCGTAGTGGAGCCGATTCGAGTGAAACACCTCCCAGTACTCCCGTCGCTCAGAACTACTCATTCCGACGGTGTGGTAGTTCTCCAGATCGAGCCAGACGTCCGTGGGCTCGGGTGTCAGTCGCTTCATGTGCGTCGGAAGACGGCGTCCGTGCGTTCGGTCGCTGCTCCCCGGAATGTCATCCGTGAGATCGACGATCCACTCCATATCCTCGTCGGGTGGGTAGTGGAGATGCTGGCCATCCTCACAACTGCGAACGAGCAAACAGCCGCCCTCGCGAACGGCTTCCCATAGGAGCGAGAGGACCGATTCCTGGTTCTGGAGGTGGTGAAACAGATAGGCGGCGAAAACGAGGTCGAACGTCCCGAGATCGGCTTCGGGGAGGTTGTTCACGTCGAGCCAGCGGTACTCGACGTTCGATGCGGCGTACTCCTCTCTGGCGATCGAGAGGGCAGCTCGCGACTGATCGATCGCGACCACGTCGAACCGGCTGTCATCTCCGAATCGACACTGGGTGACGGTTCCGTAGCCACAGCCTGCGTCCAGCACCCGATACGGGGGTTCCAGACCCTGCGCTTCGAGTCGATCGACCATCCGATCGATGTTCCGGACGTCCTGGTCGCGATGGATCTCGGCGGACAGTTGGAGCCGGTCGTGATCGACCTCGACGTCGTACTCGCTTGGTCCCTCGTGTTCCGTCTTCGTGATGTGCTGCCGCCGTGGATCCGCGAGGAGTTCCTCCATCAACAGGGAGAGGGATCGCTTCAGCCGACTCTCGTACTCCTCCAGCGTCGCGTACGTGAAGTAGCCAGTGTTCCGGCATTCTTCTTTGAACTGTTGTACTGCGGTGTACTCCTCGGGATCGAGCTGATGCGTCGGGATATTCTGTTCCGAGAATCCTATTATCGACGGCGTCTCTCCTTCGAGCGAGAGTCGACGTACCGTCTCGGCGAGGGACGTGCCACCGATGCGCGGGTCCTCGATCGTCGTCCAGAACGTCCCCAGGACGGCGTCGATATCGTCCGCGAGGGAGTTCGACTCGAGGTCGATGTGGGTAGCGGATATCGGCTGGAGATGGATATCCTCCTTCCGTCCGTTCGTCGAATTCCAGTCGATCACAACGTCTTTGGCGATCGGACGTTCCTCCTCGACGTCGTCCGGCATCGCGAGAAGGACGCGATAGATGGTTGCTTCGGTCGGCATTCTTGGTTCCAATACTAATCACTGGGTAAAATGGGTGGCGAATCGCTGATCGAATCCGCGTTAGACGTTGTCCGGGTCGAACGCTTTGAGCCGCTCCTTCTCCTCGTCTAACAGGGACTGATCCAGATATCGACGACCGAGGCCCGTGATTCGATAGTACCCGCCGGTCTCGTCTTCTTTCTCTATGAGACCAGCGGCATTAAGGATCCGGACGCGCTGCTGGACCGTTCCTTTGCTGATGTCCATGTTCTTCGCGATTGTGGAGGGCGGCGCGTGGAACGCGTCCAGCTCGTGGCCGTCGAGAAACTCGAGAATCGAGAAATCACTCATCCGCAACCACGCTATTTGCGTACGCATAGGACTGTCTGGATACCCTACTCTGTGAGAGCCTGAGCAAAAAAGCCTCTGTAAAGCCCAGTGTTGAGGCCGAATGCGTACGGGCTGCGTGAGATAAGCGTATACTGATGAATAGATAAGCATACACAATATTTAATACGACCAATGGCAAATACTCGCGACACCAAGGCTGTGAGAAAACTATCCCGCCCGTCCAAAGGGCGGCAAATTGACGAGCGATAGACCTCCCACCGTAGCGGCGTCAGAAAGGGTCCGACTGGACATCCGACCCTTCTGGTCCGAGACGCATATAGATTAACCTCTGTGAGAGGTATCTCCGCGTCTTTCGGGCTCCGAGTAAACCGCACTCCCAGCGCCAAAACGCGGTCAGAGAGCCACGTATGTCAGCAACGGACACCAGAAGAACCCTCTCGAACGGAGTAGAATCGACGACGGGACAACTCGAACCCGTGCGTAATGAAGCACACCGTCACAACTTTTCCGGGACTTCCGGTGACCTGTTGTGACCGATCTACAACCTCTATCACCGGAGGAAGGGGTGGATCGATTTCTCGACTACCGCGAACCGAGTATTCGGGAGACATCGTTTCAAAACGCGAAGCACCGACTCTCGGTATTTCTCGAGTGGTGCGACGAACGTGGAATCGAGAATCTGAACGAACTCGACGGACGGATGCTGAACGACTTCGTCAGGTGGCGACAGCCAGATATCGCCGCGATCACGCTACAAAAACAACTCAGTAGTGTTCGTCAGGCGCTCCGGTGGTGGGCCGATATCGAGGCCGTTGAAGAAGGCCTCTCGGAGAAGCTTCACGCACCGGAGCTACCCGACGGCGCACAGTCCAAGGACGTGTTTCTCGATCCAGAGCACGCCGAGATGGCGCTCGAGTACTACGATCGACACCATTACGGGAGTCGTGACCACGCACTCATCGCCCTCCTGTGGCGAACCGGGATGCGCCGAAGTGGCGTCCGGTCGATCGATGTGGACGACCTGGACGAGAACGACCACGCCGTTCGTGTCGAACACCGACCGGAGACTGGAACGACGTTGAAAAATGGCGACGACGGGAACCGCTGGGTCTACCTCGGGCCGGAGTGGTTCTCAATTCTGTCCGCCTATCTGACCAACCCGGACCGGACGCACGTCGTCGACGAGTTCGGCAGAGAGCCACTCTTCACCACAGATGCTGGATCGCGCCCGGTCGGCAACTCCATCTACAAGTGGACGGTACGGGCCCTCTTCCCCTGTAATTTCCAGGAGTGTCCACACGACAGATCGCCGAGTTCGTGCGAGGCAATCGGCGCGGATGGGACGTTATCTGAGTGCCCCTCGGCACGATCTCCCCACGCCGTTCGTCGGGGATCGATAACCCAGCATCTGAACCAGGACACGACCCCAGAGGTCGTCAGCGAGCGGATGGACGTCTCGCTCAACGTCCTCTACGAGCATTACGACGCCCGCACGGAGCGAGAGAAGATGGCCGTTCGGCGAGACAACCTGCCCTAACCAAGTCCATGAGTGAAATCCACAAAACCGCACGACAGCGTACAGTTTCTCCTTCCCAGCGAGTCCATCAACTTTCTTATCAATATCGAAGGGCCCCGTTAGACGGACCTATAGCGTCTCTATCGGTATTTTTCTCAAATAAGAAAGAGAATGAAAGATGCGATTTTGCGAAGGAGACGAAGGTATTTGATCCACCCCGTCGCTGTCGGGCGGTTTTACCGAGTGAAACAGGGTGGTCGGCGTGAGTCGAGCAGCTCATTTCGATGGAACCGACTCCGACGAACTGCGTCGGCGACGCAACACCCGACTGTCGGGGAGAGTCGAGAGTTGCTCACGATTTCGATGTTGGCGGTCGGACGAGTTCGACGTCTCGGTCGCTTTGCCTGATCGTGATCGGTTCGTTGACCCGGAGTTCGTACAGCTCCTCGGCGTTGTCGCGGGTGAGCACGGCCTCCGACGAGTGTTCGGACTCGATCACTTCGACCGTGACAGTTGCGTCGGGAGAGCAGTGGACGTACCGTGGTGCGTCCATCGGCGTGTGGACGTTGTTGAACGCGACCCCGAGTCCACACGAAACCGTTCCGCCGGTGATCGACCGGTAGTACCCGGTCGACCCGAACGGCGTCGCCACGAGGACGCCGTCGCCGATCAGCCGCTCGAATTCGTAGGACTGTCCCCGGTCGTCGATGCGAACGGCGAAGGTCGCTGCCAGAACGGGCGAGGAGTGATGCAGGCTGATCTCGTTCAGGGCGTGAAACCCGCCCTGGATCTCGGCTCCGTCTCGGTAGGCGGCGATGCAGCGCCGTCGCTCGATTTCGTACGCCTCGCCCCTCCGTCCGTGTTCCACCCGTTCGACGGCGTCGAGCCACTCGCCCGCGTCGAACTGCGTCTTCTCCCCGACCGAATCGCCGGATCGGATCGGTAGAATCGTCGGCCCTTGATATTGCCGCGCCGCGTGGAGGATCGTTCCGTCGCCGCCGAACGCGATGATGATGGCCCCTTCGTGATACGAGTCGTTGACGTCGTATCCTTCCGCTTCCAGTTGCTCCGCGTAGTGGGCTTCGACCGCCGGATCGTTCGACGTGACGAAGTAGCGCACGGGTGTCTTCGACTCGCGCTATACTGCGTGCTCCAGTGGTATGTGTCTGTGGTACGAGAGTCTCGTCGCGGGTGCGTCCCCTTCGGGAGCGCGCTCGCGGTCGCCGGCCTCCGTGTCGTCTCCGCGATCTGCTGCCCCACTGTTGGTCCGTCGACGAAGGTCGGTGCAACGTGACGTCCATCGTGCGCGAGGAGTTTCACGCATCGCCGGGTGAATCTCCGTCGGCGTTCCCGTTTTCTCCCGAGCTACTTTCGGGTTCCTCGCCGCCAGCATCCGCGCCGACGACCGTTTCTTCGCCATCGTCGTCGGGAGCGTCGGTCGCCCGCTCGTCGGCCGTCCCATCGCCGGCCGGCGCCTCGTCGTCGGCTCCGGCTGGTGCCACCGCTCCCTCGCCCGTTCGCTCCGGCGCGTTCGCCGCGCTCGGCTCGGGATCCGTGCCTTCCTGGGCGGGATAGGCCTGTTCGGGGTGCGGCCCGGTCGCTTCGCTGGCCTCGTCGGCCATCGCCGCCGACGAGAGGTCGATCTCGGTCGGTTGGTCGTCGGCGTCGGGGTGGAGCCGCGGATCGTGGGCGGTCTCGTCTTCCAGGTGCGTCCGTCGGTCGCCCGCATCGTCGTCGGCGTCCGCGACGAAATCGATATCGCCCGGTTCCTCGGCCTCGACGTCGGCCCGGTCGGACATCCCGCGCGGGTTGGGCGCCGCCTCCGACTGGTCGGCGCTCGCCGATTCGTCGGCGGTGCGTCCGGCGCCCAGATCGCGGTGGCTCTCCGCGTAGGCTTCGTCGGAGACGCGCTTGTCCCCGTGTTCGTCTCGCGGCGCGTCCGCTCCGGTCTCGACGTCTGCGTCGGCGCATTCGCGTCGTCGCTGTCGCGCGCCGAGTCCGAGGAGCGCGACGGCCGACAGCGCCAGCGGCGTCGCCCGGCCCGCGTTTCGTCGAACGCGGCGCAGCGCCGCCCCGAACGCGACCCCTCCTGCGAGTATCGCCAGCGATCCGTCTCGAGCGCGTCGCTCGATCGCCGAGCGGAGGCGGGCCGCCGTCGTTCGTGAACGATTCGTCGATCCGTCGACGTGTTCGGTGCTCGGTGCGGACATGGGTGGGACCGACGGCGCTCGAGCGCGCCGCGCGGGGGTGCTACACCGCGAAGCCGGTTGAACCTTGGCTCGACCGCCTCGGCGCGAGGACGGTCTCCGCAGGGGAAGCGACGTCGATCCGGGCCCGACGCCGACGCGGGCGTTCGTGAGGCCTCCGCGGCCAGGGTCGCGACGATGCCGGTTTCGGAACGTCGACGGTTGAAGGCGCGTCCGAATGCGCGACCGTGAGCCGTCGCCGTTCTCGAACCGAACGCAACAGCCGTCCTCACGTTACGGAAAATTCGAGGCGAAAGCCTCGGCCTTCAGGCGGGATGAAGCCGACTAACAGTATTCAACCGCCGACGATGGCATGGACAGGTTTCCAACGCAATCTTTAACCCGTCCGACACTTACGAATACCGTGGACAGTACAACGGTGTCGTTGGAAGCGCGACCGTTCAACAGGTCACGCGCAAGAACAGTGAAGTGTGGCGCTCGTTCTTTGCCCTCAAGGAGAAAGGCGAGTACGCCAACCCACCGTCGTACTGGCGCGACGAGGAGGACGGACGCGAACTCCGTACCTACATCCGATGCAACCAGTACACGATTGAGTGGGGCAAGCGTAGTCGTCTCGAAATCCCTGTCGGGCAAGAACTGAAAGACGAATACGGACTCGGCTACCACGAACGACTCCGTCTTGAAGTCCGTGGCAAGCCGAAGTGGAACGGCGAACAGGGTCGTCTGGAACTTGAGTACGACGAGGTGAGCGACACGTTCAGGGCTTTTCAACCAGTCACCGTACCTGATTCTCGACTGGATTCACCGCTGGCTTCGGAAGAAGCCGCCCTCGACGTTGGCGCGAACAACCTCGTCGCCTGTTCCACGACCACTGGGAACCAGTACCTCTACGACGGTCGGGAGTTGTTCGGACGGTTCCACGAGACGACAGACGAAATCACCCGCCTACAGTCGAAATTGTCCGAGAGACGGAGTCCCTCGGAATCAAGCGAAACCTCCGGTTTCGCGGACGTCGCGGAGCTTCGCTCCGCTCAGTCACGGAAGACTTCGTCTTCCGGACGACTCCGAGAGGGACGCTACAGTTCCAAGCGGATTCGGCGGCTGTACCGACAGCGGACGAAACGGCGTGACCACGCACAGAATGCACTGGTGCGCGACCTTGTGGAACGACTGTACGACGATGGCGTGGCGATGGTGTACGTGGGCGATTTGACCGACGTGCTGGAGTCGCACTGGTCAGTCAGGGTGAACGAGAAGACGCACAACTTCTGGGCGTTCAAGAAGTTCATCCACCGCCTCGCGTGCGTCTGTGAGGAGTACGGCATCAGTCTCGTAGTCGAGTCGGAAGCGTGGACGAGTCAGACGTGTCCCGAGTGTGGCAACCACGAGAAGACGTTTCGCCACGAGCATACGCTGACGTGTCCGTGTGGTTTCGAGGGACACGCCGACCTCACAGCGTCAGAGACGTTCCTTCGAGAAAACAGCGATACGGAAATCAGGCCGATGGCACGGCCCGTGCGATTCGAGTGGGACGACCACGACTGGTCGGGGAAACCACACCCTCACGAAAGTCCCAACGAAGTGCGCACAAACCCGCAAGTTGCCTCCGTGGGTCGGTAGCCGAACCCCCAACGGAGGAATCCTCGCGCTTTAGCGCGAGGAGGATGTCAACGGGG
Organism: Halovivax limisalsi; assembly: GCF_023093535.1. Taxonomy (NCBI): domain Archaea; kingdom Methanobacteriati; phylum Methanobacteriota; class Halobacteria; order Halobacteriales; family Natrialbaceae; genus Halovivax; species Halovivax limisalsi. The sequence goes on along the minus strand of NZ_CP095757.1, from coordinate 3,357,627 downwards.
CGGACACTCACGCCGAGGGCCCCAAACGAAGGTTATCGAGAGCGGTGTAGGTCGGCGCGATGACCGACACACCGACAACCGACTGGTCGTTCGAGGCGGAATTCGCCGACGCGCTCGCGACCGTTCCGGCCGAGCAGATGGACCCCGAGCGATTCGTCCCCGGCGTCGGCCCGCTCTCGGCCGACGTGATGCTCGTCGGCGAGGCCCCGGGGAAGCAGGAAGTTGCACGGGGAGAACCCTTCGTCGGGCGGGCGGGGTCGCAACTCGATCGGGCGCTCGAATCGCTCGGACACGACCGACGCGACCTCTACATCACCAACCTCGTCAAGGCCCGGCCGCCGGAGAACCGCGACCCCCGCGTCGCGGAGATCGAGGCCTGGCGGCCGGTGCTCGAGGCCGAGATCGAGCGCGTCGATCCGGCCGTTCTCGTTCCCCTGGGGAGCTTCGCGACGGACGAACTCCTCGATACGGACGAGACGATCACCGACCTGCACGGCCGGGAGTTCGACCGCGAGATTGCGCGCTCTACCGATTCAGCGAGCGACGAGGAATCGCAGGAGCGTGCGAATGGATCGCGAACGCGTGAGAGACGGAAGGTCGTGCCCGCGTTTCACCCGGCGGCCGCACTGTACGATCGGAGCAAGGTCGACGCCGTCGAGTCCGACCTCCGGACCGCGCTGTCACTCGCGTGACGCTCCGATCGCCCGATGTCTGGCCGATCGGAAACGCCGGCGCGGAGTTCGATCGCTACGGATCGGCACGGAGCCAGCACTGTCCCTGCTCGCGAGGGACCGAGGGGATGGCCGCGGTCGTCTTCGATCCCGATCCGTCCCGCGTCGCGTTCGTCCGTCGCCGTCACTCCTGCCGTCCTCACCGATCCGGCACGACGTCGACGAGCGGTTCGATCGAATCGGCCGCCTCGCTGAGACTGTCGTCGGCGTCGACGGTGTCGATCAACCGCGCCTCGTCTTCCAGGGCGGCCTGGAGCGTCGAGACCGATTGCAGGTACCGCTCGAGCGATCCTTCGGTCGCGATGCCATCCAGCTCGTCGCCGATCTCGATCGCACGTTCGAGCACGTCGTCGAGCTGGTCGCGGTAGGCGGCTTCGGCCGCTCCGTCTTCGAGGATGTCGTCGGTTGCAGCCTGTGCAACTTCGCGCGCGAGCCGACTCGCCTCGCCGCTGAGGGGTTCGAGTCGATCGCTCAGCGCGTTGAAGAAGCGACGCCGGTCGTTGATCGTCTTTCGGAGCGTGTACTGGACGATCGTCGCCCGATCGTCCGCCTGTGCTTCGACCGTCGCCTCGAGGTCGGCCAGCCGCTCGTTCAGCGCCTCGATGTCGTCCGGGGGTGAGTCGATGGGTTCGGTAACCGGCGTCCGGTGTGGATTGTCGGTATCGGTCAGGTGCGATCCGAGCAGGCCGAACAGCATCGGCAGGTCGTAGACGTACTTTGGCGAGGGTGCGTCCGGCTGGGGGGACCAGCCGCTCGACCCTGTTCGCTGGAATCCACCCAGGTAGACGGCCGGATCGCCATCGTCACCAACGTCCTGTCGGTGGTGCTCGTGATACTGCGTCAGGATGGTCTGACAGATCGACTGCGGATCGGCGCCCTCCTCGATCGCCGCGGTGAGGTCTCCCGCCGGCACGACCGCTGGCTCCGACGGCGGAGACTCTCGATGGGTGACCTCGAATCGTTCGACGACCCGGTTCGGTACGGAGCCGCCGTCGCCGTTGGTTTCGGGGACGGGAACCGGCTCGACCGCCGTCTCGTCGTACTCGAGAAAGAGGTAGAGTTCGTCACCGTCGACGGCCGGCACCGAAGTCGACGTCGGCTGATCGACGACGATCGGTCGGCCGCGGCCGTCGAGGGCGAGTCCGGGTTCGACGGTGACCTCCAGTCCGTCGTCGGTCTCGACCGGTGGGTCGACGCCCAGCCCGCGGACGATCCCCGATCCGAAGAGGTACCGCATCAGCGTGTGCTGGCGATCGGTGAGGTAGCGCCGCTCGTTTTGCATCACCTGCGGCGTCATCAGTTTGCCTTCGAAGAATCGATTCTTGACGAACTGCGAGAGGTCGACGTCACCGCCGGCGGGATCCCATCCGTTTCCGCGCATATTGCGTTGTACATACCTATCTTTGTGAAGTAATAAACATCGCGATTTTGCGATCCGGTGACCCGAACGGGATCGTCGCGTCGGAAGTCGGATCGTTCATGAGCAATGAGATTTACGTAGAACATGTACGAATGAAATGTCGAGTCAAGCCGCTCAAACAGAAGGATGCCGGTCGTGGCCTCGCGGCGATCGATCGGGCGGCGAAGGAGGCGCTGGGGATCGAAAACGGTGATCACGTACGCATCGAGGGCGAGGACGGACCCGCGCTCGCGCGCGTCTGGCCGGGCTATCCGGAAGACAACGGACGGGGCGGACTCATCCGTATCGACGGGGAGATGCGCTCGGCGGTCGGCGTGGCCGTCGACGATCGGGTTACCGTCGAGGCAGTCGATGCGAGTCCGGCACAGGAGGTCGTGATCGCACTGCCGGACTCCCTGCGGATCCGCGGCGACGTGACGCCGATCGTTCACCGAAAGCTACGCGGTCGCGCGGTCCGATCGGATCAGCGCGTGAAGATCTCGCTCGGCGTCGGCCCGGGCTCGTCGAGTACGGCCCAGCGCCTGCCGTTTCGGATCGAGCGAACGGAGCCGGGTGGACCGGTCGTCGTGACTGATGGGACCCAGATCTGCCTCGCGGCGGAGGCGGCCGCGACGGTGAGTGCGTCGCCGTCGTCGGACGGCGAACCGGCAGCGGAGCCGGAGGCGCAGGCAGCCGATCGGCAGCCGGAGATCGTCTACGAGGACATCGGCGGCCTCGACGAGGAACTCGAGCAGGTCCGCGAGATGATCGAGTTGCCGATGCGCCATCCGGAACTCTTCCAGCAACTGGGGATCGAGCCGCCGAAAGGCGTGTTACTCCACGGGCCGCCGGGGACCGGCAAGACCCTGATCGCGAAGGCGGTCGCCAACGAGATCGACGCCTACTTCACCGATATCTCCGGGCCGGAGATCATGTCGAAGTACTACGGCGAGTCCGAAGAGCAACTGCGCGAGGTGTTCGAGGAGGCCGAGGACGAGGCGCCGGCGGTGGTCTTCATCGACGAGATCGACTCGATCGCCCCACAGCGCGACGAGACCGCGGGCGACGTCGAGCGACGCGTGGTCGCCCAGCTGTTGTCGCTACTCGACGGGCTCGAGGGTCGCGGCGACGTCGTCGTCATCGCGGCGACGAATCGCGTCGACGCCATCGACCCGGCGCTGCGTCGCGGTGGGCGATTCGACCGCGAGATCGAAGTCGGCGTGCCCGACGCTGCGGGTCGGCTCGAAGTCCTGCAGGTTCACACTCGCGCCATGCCGCTCGCGTCGGACGTCGACCTCGAGCGCTACGCCGAGCGCACGCACGGCTTCGTCGGGGCGGATCTCGAGCAGGTGGCCAAGGAGGGTGCGATGAACGCCCTGGCCCGGATCAGACCGGAGATCGACCTCGAACGCGACGAGATCGACGCCGAGACGCTCGAGTCGCTGCGGGTCACGGCCTCGGATCTCGACGCGGCGATCGGCGAGGTCCAGCCCTCCGCGTTACGCGAGGTCTTCGTCGAAGTGCCCTCCGTCTCCTGGGAGCAGGTCGGCGGCCTCACGGAGACCAAGCGACTGTTGCAGGAGGCGATCCAGTGGCCCCTCGAACACCCGGACGTCTTCGAGACACTCGCTCTCGACGACTCGACCGGCGTCCTCCTGTACGGGCCGCCCGGGACCGGCAAGACGCTGCTGGCGAAGGCCATCGCACACGAATCCCAGTCGAACTTCATCTCCGTGAAGGGCCCGGAGCTGTTGAACAAGTACGTCGGCGAGAGCGAGAAGGGCGTCCGCGAGGTATTCGACAAGGCGCGGGCGAACGCGCCGGCCGTCGTCTTCTTCGACGAGATCGACGCGATCGCCAGCGAGCGCGGGAGCGCCGGCGCGAGTGCCGGCGTGAGCGAGCGCGTCGTCTCACAGCTCCTGACGGAACTCGACGGGATGGAGACGCTCGAAGACGTCGTCGTCATCGCGACGAGCAACCGCCCGGATCGCATCGACTCGGCGCTCTTGCGCCCCGGCCGACTCGACACGCACGTCCACGTTCCCGTGCCGGACGAACCCGCTCGACGGGAGATTCTGCGCGTTCACGCCGAGAAGCGACCGCTGGCCGACGACGTCGACGTCGACCACCTCGCCGCCGAAACCGACGGCTTCGTCGGTGCCGATCTCGAAGCGCTCTGTCGGGAGGCGTCGATGGCGGCCGCGCGCGCAGCCATCGCGGCGGACGCTGACGACTCGACGCGCGACGCCGTCGAAGTGACGGCGGCGGACTTCGCCCACGCACTCGACGTCGTGACGCCGAGCGTCGACGAGGCGACGCGCGCCCACTACGCCGACGTCGAACGATCGTTCGGTCGCCCGGAACTCGACGCAGACGACCGCTGACCGGCTCAGTCTGCGTTCTCGCCGAGGTACGTCTCGCGACCGAGTCGAGCCTCACCCAGGCCGAACGATTCGGCGCCGAGCGTCGTGTTTCGACCGAGAAAACTCGTCGGGCCCAGGACGAGGTCGTCCGATAGCGCCAGGACCGTGGCGTCGACGTGTGCGGGCGTTTCCGTCTCGACGATGTGCTCGACCGCTCGCTCGTGGCGCGGGTCGTCGAACGGGCCGCCGAAGACGACGAACGAGTGATCCGTCGGCACCAGCGATCGATAACTCGATGCGGTCGGCCCGTCGGGGATTCCGTCGAGGTCGCTCGGTTCGAGGAAGAACAGTCGATGGTCGGTATCGGGGTCGTCGTCCCACGAGTCGCTGGAACCGGCGGCGTGGTGCAAGTAGAGCTCGATCGTCTCGCGCAGGCCCCGTCGCGTCCCCCGTCGGCGATAGCGTTCCGGCGCGCGAGCGAGGTACGCGCGGCGAGCGGGTGCCGGCCAGTCGCGATACTCGTCGGCGGCCAGCCACGACTCGAGCCAGGCGAGGGCGTCCGTCGGCGTCCCCGCCGGATCGAGGTACCGTGTGAATTCGTCGAGTTCGCGTTCGATATCGGAAAACGAGGTCTCGAAGACCGACAGGAACCGTTCGAGGAAGGCGGCCGACGCCTCGTCGCGTTGATACAGATCCGGCAGGTAGCGCAGATACGACGTTCGTGGACAGAACGCGGTCAGCGACTCGACGTGCGGCGTCGCCGCAGCCGTCCCGGTGAGTTCGAGCGCGACGAACAGGTAGCGCCCGGTCGCGCCTTCGAGCAGGGCGTCGGCGTCGTCGAGACGCGCCGTCGTCCAGTTGGCCTCGATCTCCGTCTCGATCGCGTCCATGGCGGCCGTTCTGGCGGTACGGAGCCGCGAACGTGAGAGCGACGTCTCGGCGACGAGCGTCTCAGGATCGGTCGTCACCAGTTCCCACAGACTCTCGAATCCGGCCGCGACGAGTGCTTCTCGTAGGTCCGGCGAGACGTCCGCGGCAACGGTGTCGGCGGTCGACTCCACCCAGACGAACGACTGGCCGGTCTCGGCTCCCCCTGCTGCTGTTTCGGCTTCCTGAGCCTCGGCCGCCAGCGAGAACAGCGTGGGTGAATCGCTCGCGTAGTAGCGCAGCGAGACGTCGGTGTCGATCGAGGAGCGAGCGACCTGGATCGCGATCCGGTGCCACTCGAGCGTCTCGGCCCCGGAGTCGTACCGATGCAGGGCGAGCGCCCGATGGTCGTCCGTTCGGGGGTGGCGCCTCGCCTGACCGTGTTCGACCGCGAGGATGCACTCCCCGTCCGGTTCGGTAATGGCCGCGACGACCGTTCGGTCCTCCGCGTTCGTCCCCGCCGCGATCGCCCGAACCGGCCCATCAACCCTGGTGAACGGCCGCAGCGAGGCTGCCGCGGCGTCGAATTCGAGAACGGCGTGGCCACCCTCGGGCAGGCTCGTCCCGAGGAAGAGTCGATCGTCGACGGTGGCGATGGCCGTCGGATCGATCGGTTCCCCCTCGAAGCGGAGTGGGCCGGCGAGGCGCTCCTCGCCGCCGCCCACCCCGCCCGAGAGCGCCCGAACGTAGGCGCCGTCGTCGTGGCGTTCGAGAACCATCGCGCGGTCTCCGTCGCCGGCGACGTCGCGTGGCTGCCCGCCGGCCGGGGACCCGGATGTACCGGCGTCGAGCGTCCGCACGCCCTCGTCGGTGCGGACGAGCGTCCGCGTTCGCGTCGTGCCGATTCGCGAAATCGGGTCGAGCCCGGTCTCCGTCCGGTCGATCGTCCGCTCTGTCCGGGGACGGATCCTGTGGACGGTACCCGTCGTCTCCGCTATCGCGAGTTCGCCCGCCGCCGCGTCGATCGCGCGGGCCTCGCCGTCGCCGTTCGCGGGGCCGACGGTCCGGTCTGTCTCGCCATCCTGGTCCGTGACGACGACCCGGCCCGTCCCGGTGACGTAGGCCACGTCCCCGTTCCGGGTGATCGCGACGTCGTGACACCCCGTCGCGATCGATCGGGTCGCAACCCGCGTCGTTCGGGCGATGGCGATGCCGCCGTCGCTGACGACCGCATTCTCGAGACCCCAGTCGCTCCAGTCGCGCGCACTCCTGGTCGTGATCGAGGACTCCGTCATCGTGACTCCCTCCCACGCACCATCGTGACGTCGACGGCTTCCAGCGTGAACAGTGCGGTGTCGTCGAGACGAATCGTTCCGTCCCCGGTGGTCCCGGCGCCGTGTGCGGTGATCGAGAGCGTGTCGACGTGATCGACGGCGTCGACACCCTCGATCACGTCGACGAGTGCCGCTTTCGACAGCGGCTGGCCGAACGGCCAGCCCGTGCCGTCGTCGCCGTATAACGGATGAAGGAACGTGCTGACGGCGTCCTCGATGGCGGCTTCGTAGCCGCTCTCTGCGTACTGCGGTCTGACGGTCCCCCGGACGGTGCACTCGAGCCTGGCGTACTCGGGGCCGCGAACGCGAATCCGGTCGGTGATGAGCGTCCGCTCTCGCAGCCGGCTCCGGACGGCCTCCAGAAACGGCTCGCTCGGCGTCGGCGTGGGGACGTCCGCCGGCGCGTGGGGCACGACCACGACGAGCGGGTCCGGTCGATCGACCCAGACGCCGGTCCGCCCGATCCGGAGTCCGGGCGTGGTGGCGACGAGACGACGATAGTCGGACTCGGTGACGGCACGGGCGGGCTCTCGTAACTCCCGACGGACCCGCCGAAACGCCTCGTCGATCGGTTCGGGGTCGCGGCCGCCGGTTGCGGGCCCCAGCGATCGAACCGGTATCGAGGCCGCCGACGCTGCGCCCGGTATCGCACACCCGTCGTCGACGAGTTGCCAGGTGGCCGACCCCGAGACGTTCGCGTCGGCGCCACCACCGGCCACGTAGTCGGCACGTACCGTCGCGCTCGGCGGCGGCACCCGCCCCGCCGCCCCGTCGCCAAACGTGATCTCGCCTCGCTCCCGGTCGAGCACGTAGTGTCGATCGTCCGGTCCGGAGGCGTCGAAGTCCGGTACTTCGCCGTACTCGATGCCGTCGACCGTGATCGTCGCCGACCGCACGGGCCGGTGTTCGAACGCGAACCGCTGGCCATCCAACACCGGTGACGCCCCGCGTTCCTGGCTCGCCTCGATTCGACGCAACGGCTCCGCGTCGACCCGGATCGTATTCGTCACCGTCACGGCATTCGGTCTAATCCCCGCGACCTGCGGTGGAACCTCCCAGCCGCCCGTCCGAACGCGACAGCGAACCCAGGGCCGCTCGGTCGAAATCGCCGCCGGCTCCGATCGCCCGTCGAGCCCCGCATCGGTTCCTGCGGGGGACAGTTCGATCAGCCCGCTGCGATAGAACGCCTCGGTGTCGTCGACCCGAACCGAGAGCGATTTCCAGTCGCCGTCCGCCGATCGATAGGCCCACGCGAGATCGACCGACGGGTCGAACGGCGGCACCGCGGCGGTCGACCCACCGGGTTCCGGGAGATTCTCGTCGTGATAGCTGACCGACAGCGTCAGCGCGTCGGCGCCGGCGAACGGATTCCCGTCGAAGCCGAGATAGAACGTCGCCGATGGGTCGGCCGTCCGACCGAACGGTCGGTAAAACGACGGGACCGTCCCGTCACCGTGATCCGTCACCTCGCCGTCGACGACCGTGAGCGCCCGTTCGATCTCGGCGTCGGTCAGCACGACGTCGCGCTCGGTCTCGAAGCGGTGTCGCGTCGCGGTCTCGTCCGTCACCGCCAGTCTGGTGCCCGCCGGCAGGCGAGTCCCCGCCGCCGATGCCGGCGGACGAAACTGCACCGTCGCCTCGGCCGGCCGCGAGCGACGCGGCCGCTTTCCGAGTAACTGGAGATGCTTCCGTCGGTGAGCGTCCGTAATCTGATCGAGCTGGTACGTGTGCGTCTCGGTAAGCCAGGCCAACAGCTCCAGAATCGTGATGCCGGGATCGTGCGGGTTGAAGTCCGTCCAGGTGTCGGAGTACGCCGGTACGAGTTTCTGCGCTCGCTCGAGCAGGTCGTCGTAGGCTCTGTCGTCGAGGTCGGGAACGTCGATCCCCATCGTCAGGCACCCTCCGTCCGAACAGTGATGTCGTGGCTGGCGCTACAGACCAGCGTATCCTCGGGAAGCGACGGGCGTCCATCCGACTCGGCGAGATCGTACGCCGTCTCGCCGACGCTGACCGTCCCATCGAGGTGGACGATCGAACCGACGGCCTCGAGTCCCTCGACGACGGCCGAGAGCGACGCCAGGTCCGGCAGCGCCTGGAACGACCATCCCTCCCCGTGATTGCCTGCGATCGGGTGCAGGTAGTCGTCCAGACTCGATTCGATCCGATTTTTCAACGCCGAGACGCTCCGGACGCCGGCGGCTCGAACCGTGAGATCGACCGATAGCGGTGCGTATCCCGGCCCACTGACTACGAGGGCCGACTCGTCGCCGGCGACGAACCCGGCCGGGGCGTGTTCGAGGAGCGTCTCCCGGACGCGGTGTTTGAGTGCTCGGGGCGGAACGGGCTTTTCGCGCTCGCTGTCCGGAACGATCAGCACGGTCACCTGCTGGCCCGACTCGCCGGCCGGCCGACACGAGACCCGCGCCAGTTCCGGAAATCTGGCCTGGGCCAGCGCCTCGTAGTCGGTTGCCGTCACCGCGCGGTTGCGATGTTTCAATCGCGTACTCGAGCGGTGAACGAGCGTTTCGGTCGATTCGACGTCCGTGCCACCGTCTGCCGGCAACGGGTTCGTCACCGACTCGACCATGGAAACCGAACTCTTGAGATCGGTGACGGCGCCGGCGTCGACGTTCCCGTCGGTTCCTCCGCCGGTCGTATAGCTCACCTTGACGTTATCGACGCCACGCGGCGGGATTCGACCGGTGTCGCCACCGCCGAACTGAACGGTTCCCTGGGTTCGGTCGACGACGTAGTGGCGATCCTGCGGCCCCGAATCGAGGAAGTCCTCGACGGCCTCCCACCGCACCCAGAACGCTTCGGGCTCGCCCCGCGAATCGTACGCCTCCTCGACGTCGTCCGGCCGGCGCTCGCGGAGCCGGCGTCGTTCGCCCGCAGAGAGGGTTTCGAACTCGTCGACCCACAGCGTCAGTTCGATGATCGGCGCCTGCGAACAGACGAACGACTGGTCGTGCGAGCCGTCGCTGGAACCGAGCACCTCGTCGGTGATCGTCACGGTGTTGTACGCCCAGGCCGTATTCACGGCGACGGTATCGACCGTCGGCGGCGACCGCGATCGGCTGTGATTCCCGTCGGCTGTCGGCGGCTCACTCGCGGTCGATCCCTCACCGGCGTCGAACGCGTCCGTGCTCGCGCGGGCGCGAATCCAGTGTGCCGACCGACCGAACAGGTCGAACGATTCCGTCGGCGTCGCGAGGGTCCACTCGACCGTTCCCCGCTCGGTCAGGCCGTCGGTCCCGTCGTCGAATTCGAGTTTCTCCCATTCCATCGTCGACGGATCCGGACAGTACTCCCACTGAATACCGGGGTCGAACGAGCGCGGATAGATGCGATCGTCGATGGCGACAAACAGCGAGAGCGGCCCGTTCTCGAGCGGGTGATCGAATCCGACGTACAGCGTCTGTTCGTCGTCCGGCAGTTCGGCGAACGGAACGACGGGCTCGCCCGCTGTCGGGCGGGTCGACCGTATCGAGCCGTTGTTCTCGGTGTAGAACCGCTCGAACGGCTGTGGTTCGAGCTCGTAGGCGATTTGGACGCTCCCAAATGCCGGTGCGGACGGCCCACCGACGACGCGGTCTGCGTCCGTCTCGACCGACGGATCGTACTGCGGGCGACCGTAGGTCCCGTCGACGAGCCTGGCCCGGATCCAGACGCTTTCGTGGCCCGAGACGGCCGTCGCTTCGATATCGTCAGGCACTTCGAATTCGACGGTTCCGGCGTGTCTGAACGCCTCGGTCCCGTCTCGACAGTCGGCCAGTCGGGTCCAGCCGTCACCGTTCCAGTACTCCCAGGAAAGCTCCGGTGGCCCGTCGAGGACGCCCATCGAGACCGGATCGGACTCGGCCGCACCCGATTCGTCAGCCCGCTCAGTCGCCGCCTCGGCTGCGCTCTCGGACGCTTCGCCGAACCGAAGCGTCACCGTCGCCCCCGGCTTCGTAAAGGCCTCCTGACACCCGATGAAGCAGGTCGCCGGCGGTTGCGGGAGTCGTCCGAACGGTCTGATCGTCGACGCCGCCGGATCGATCGGGACGTCGTTCGAGAGCATGACGTCCGGTTCACGCACACCGTCGGCGTCAGCTCGGCTGATTTCGATGGCAATCTCGTCGATCTCGATCGCCGGAATCGGTTCGCCGGCCGGAACCCGATAGCGGAGCCATCGAGAATCGACCTCACCGACCGTCGTCGCTACCGTCGGTCCCGGCAGTTCGAACGGCTGGCTCAGGAGGCCGGCTTCTCTCTCCGCCGATTCGACGTGTGAGGCAAACCGTTCGCGCAGCGCCTCGACGTCGACGGCGCCATCCCCAGGAGTGTCGGCGGGAACGCGCAGCCGGTGCCAGCCGGTCGTTCCCGAGTCGTCCTCGCCGTAATACTCCCAGATACCGTCGTCGAACAGCTGCCCCCTGTCGGCGTCGGTCCGAACGTGCAGCGTAAACGTCGACCCGCCCGCCAACTGCAAGCCAGTTTCGTGACTGACGTAGAAGCGATGTCGCTGCTGGTTCGTTCCCTCGAAGAGTGAGACCGCCGCTCCGTCGAGCAAGCGGCCGTGATCGACGATACTGTCGCGCGCCGGGTCGACTGCCATCACGTGCTCGATCGCTGCTGGCGTGGCCTCGAACCCGCCGTCCCGTGACAGTTCGAACTGGACCGTGCCGGCGTCCGGATCGTCTGCGACGGCTGCGGTTCCACCCGGAATCCGAACGTTTCGGTCGAGATCGCCGGAGAGCGAAAACCGCAGCGGCGTCCGGGCCGCCTGTGGAGGACGCCGATCGAATCCCAGCGCATCGAGGAATGCCAGGTGGTGTTTGCGCGGCAGGTCGTTGAGTCGCTGCCGGACGTCGTGTTCGAACGTCGAGAAAATCCGCAAGAGCGTGAGTCCAACGTCCGCGTGATCCGGATCCCACTCCTCGACGTACCGGTCGGTCCGCGCACGTAACTCCTCGAATCGGCGTTCGCGGTCGCTCTCGTCGATCGTGGGTGGGCTCTCACTCATCGGTTTCGGCCCTCATCCATCGCCCTCGGTAATGTGGAACGGATACACCATGTTCGCCAGACTGTTCGTCGTCCGAACGTAGTACTCGATCTCGATCAGAATCCGATTGGGTTCGTCCTCGTCACGGCGGGCGGTGATGTCTTCGACGTCGATCCGGGGTTCCCACCGGACCAGTGCCTCCTCGACGCTACTCTCGATAAGATTGAGCGTCACCGGCGACGCCGTCGAGTAGACGTGCTCGTAGATGTCACAGCCGAACTCCGGGCGCATCACGCGTTCACCCTTGGCGGTCCCGAGGATGATCCTGATGGATTCCTCGATATCCGTCTCGCTCTCCGAGACCGCGATATCGCCCTGATTGTCCGTCGTGACCGGATACGACCAGCCGGTTCCGATAAAGTCGTCAGCCATCTGCCTAGCCGATCAAGACCGTTGGACAGCCGGCGACGATGGTGTTCGGCGGCCCGCTCTCGACGATCGAGTCGCCGAGACGCGTTGCCGGCATATTGTTGATCAACACGCTCGTACTCCCCTTCAATACCGGACCGCCGACGTGCGGAACCGGGCCCGTGGTAAGCGGACAGCTATGTACGTCGGTGATCGACCGCCAGGCCGGGCGCCCGCCGATGAGTACGTTCGGACTCCCCGTTCCCGTAAGCGGCGTCCCGTGTGCGGTCTGATCGCCGAGTCGTGCAGCGGGTTTCATATAGTATTATCTGTATCCAAAGATGAATATATGTTTCTACCTGTGTCCGTCCGATTCAGTTGAGTCGAATAATCGCCCCCTTGACCGACAGCGGCCCCGTCGCGTTCAGTTTCATCACCCCGTTCGAACCGACCGAGAGCTGCCCCTTGGCGCTGAGGTCGACCGCGTTGCGACTCGACACGTCGACGCTGGTTCCGGCGTCGATCGTCACCGATTTGTCGGCCTCGAGTGTGATGTTCTTCGCCGACAGATCCAGGTCGCCAGCAGCCTCGACCGAGATGCTATCCGACGCCCCGTCGAGACAGATCTCGTTCGAGCCACTCTTGTCCCGGAGGGTTATCGTGTCCTTGCCGTCGTCGATGTGAATCTCGTGACCGGCGCTGGTCTCGATTGTGACGGTCCCGTCGTCCGCGTCGTCGAACGCCAGGCGGTGGCCGCTGCGCGATTTAATTTCGCGAGTATCGTTCGCGCCGTCGTTTTTCTGTGGCGGCCGCTGTGTCCCGTTCCAGAGTGCGCCAACGACGTATGGATTGTGAATATCTCCGTTTTCGAACGCGACGAGCACTTCGTCGTCGACTTCGGGGAGGAAATACGTCCCGTACTCCGTGCCGGCCATGGGAACGGCCAGACGGGCCCAGTAACTCTCGTCGTCGGCGTCCCGCCAGGGGAACCGGAGCTTCACGCGGCCGAGGTCCTTCGGATCCTCGTTATCCGTGACGATGCCGACGACGACGCCCTGCATCCCCCCGTCAGGAGTTTCACCGTCGAAGACGCCCGGACGACTCATGCGGCCACCTCCGTCGCTTCGAACGTCGTGCGATAGCCCATCTCTCCCATCCGATGGACGGCTTTGGTGACGTGATACGTCCCGGAGAACTTCTCACCGAGTTCCGCCAACTCGATCGTCTGCCCGGCACGGATCTCCGGGATCCCATCGGCTTCGCCGTGGGCCTGCACGAGGGCCTCCGAGTAGTGGTTCAGTTTGGTCTCTGCGATCTGTTCGGCCTCGTCGCGTGACAGTGCTGGCACTCTGAATACCTCCTTGTGTTTCGCGTCCGAACCGCCCGCGGTCGCAACGATCTCCGATTTGTTGTCGACGTCCCACGATCGGACCTCCACCTCTTGGGTCTCTCGCTGCTGGATCACCTCGCCGAAGAAGTCGTGAAGTTCTTCCCCATACCACAGTTCCGTCACCGGGGTTTCGGTGACCGCAGACGAGCGCGGGACGAACTTGACGGTATCTCGCTCGGCGAAAAACTCGAAGCCGTAGGTACTCGCCAGGTCGTCGACGAACCGGTAGTCACTACAGCCGTTTTGAATCAACTTCTCGCGTTTGACGTCGGCACCGTCGATCTCGACCGTCGCGAACGAGTAGCGTCCGAGCACATCTTTAACGGCATCGCCGATCGTCGTCTCGCTCCAGGAATCGGAGCGGGTCCCCTGCATCATCTCTCTCAGCAACCCGTATCCGGTGATCTGGGTCGACGGGCCCCGATCGACGGTGAACTCCCCGGTGATCGAGTGGATCTTCCCGGTCAGCAACTCGGTTAGCTCCCCGTCGGCACCGTACCCCATCGAAATATCGACGTCGGTTCCGATCTCGAAATCGTCCCACGACAGGCCGGCGAATTTGTCGAGTTCCTCGTCGAACGGATAATTCAACGTAAACGAGAACCGGTCGGCGCCCTCGTAGGACGTTTCGACCACCAGGTCGGCGATTCGGCCACCCGGCTCCTGAAAGGTCTCGCCGCCCACCGAGACGCGGAACCGTGGCGAGTATCGCGGGTGATTGTCGATCTGGCTCATCGGCTTACCTTCCTATTCAGTCGACCCCGGGTACGACCGTTCTGCGTTCTCACTCCGCCCGAATTCGCTACCCCATCACCGCACAGCCACTCGCTCGTCTCGGATGCTCCGCTCATCGTTACAGCGGCGGAAGTTCGAGGCGAGTGCCCGGCTCGATCGCTCGCGGGTTCTCGATGTCGTTGTGCGAGGCGATCGTTCGCCAGTGGGATGCGTCACTGTACTCTTCACTCGCGATCAACCAGAGCGTATCGCCTTCGTTCACCGTCCAGACTTTCGTCTTGTCGGTCGACTCGGGTGACACCTCCGATTTGTGGTAGTCGGCCGTCTTGAACTCCGTAAACACGATGGAGACCCGGGCCCGAATGGGAATCCCACTCGGGAGGAACTTGGTGAACTGCTTGTTCGCACGCTCGACCAGCGCGGTGAAGTCGATTCCGTCGCCCCAGACGAATCGACAGACCGGCGGTGCGTGGAGTTCACCGTCGACCGACAGCAGCAGGTCGATGTAGTCGGTATACTGCGTTCGAACGTCCAGTTGTTCGTTCGACGCGTTCTCCGACCCCATCTTATCGGTCGTATCGAAGAACAGCTCCATCGACAGCGTCTCCGCGTTGCCGTCGACGAACTGCATGATCGATGCGCCCGATCCCGTCGCCTTCAACTCGCCGTAGTTCACACTCTTTTCGAGTGTATACGAGTTCGGATTGAACTTACACTCGATCGTCTCCCCCTGTGCCTTCCCGTTCAGGATGCTGATCTGGGCCTTTTCTAATTTCCCGCCTGTTGTCATCGTTTACCCCTCCGTTCGCGCTCGATGCGCCGTTTTCGTTCGAGCTTTCGATAGAGCCGTTCGACCACGCGATCGACGTCCGCCTCGTAGTGGAACCCGTCGTCCGCGATCCCCACATCACGACGACCCCTGTCGGGTTGCCGTGCGTCCCTCTCGGAGCGAGCCGATTGGCGTTCTGCATCCGGCTCCGTGGCGCGTGGCGACCGCGGTCGATCGATCGACGTTCCGTCGACCGACTGGCGTCCGACCGATGATCGATCGGCGGCCCCATCACCGCGATCGTCCCCGCCTCGCACTTCGTGCAGTCGCCGTTCCCGACGAACCGTTGGGTCGATCGCTGTTTCAGCCGACGCCCCCGGCCCGTGCGCCCGGTCGCGATCCGGATCGATCGTTCCGTCACGCGCATGCGATCGTGCCGGGCTGCCACGGTCCCGATCGGGGCCGGCCGATTGCGGGGTCTCCGATTCGTCCGTCTTGACGGAGCGACTGGCGGAATCCGGGGTCCGGTACACCATCGCGGGCGATCGATCGGTGTTCGTCGTCGTACCGTTCTCATCACGCCCGATTGTGTTATATCTAACCATTTTCGACGTCGTACGAGAGGGCGATTCACCGGGCGACGTGTCCGCAGTCTCCGTCTTCGCTGCGGTGTTCGGCGGCTCGTGGCCGGTGTCGGACACCTGGTCCGCCTGACCCGGTTCGACACCCGCCGTCCGGGCCACGGAACTGCGGGAGGCGACCGCCGCGGCCAACCGCACCCTCGGTCGGTCGGTATCGCTCGCTTGGGCCGGCGCTCCCGATCTCGATGAGCCCGCTTGGCCTGCCTCGCCGCCGTGAGTAGCTGTTGCATTCGATCCACCCGTCCGGACCCGTCGATCCCTGGTCACCATCGGGGAATGCGGACTGGATTTGTCGCTTTCGTCTTCGCGACTGGGCGACGCCGAGGGACCGGTGCGTCGTGGCGTGGGACGGCGTGGGGCGTTCGTGTCCCTCGATCGGGTCGTCACGGCGATGGGTCGAATCATCGAACTCGGACTCCGCCCCATCGACCGGTTCGATTGCGGGGTCGGTGCCATCGGTTCACTCCTCGCTCTGGTCACCGTCGCCGGGCCCGTAGATTCACTCCCGTCCGCTCCAGGGGTTTCCGTTTCCTGTCTACTCGCCGCAGCCTCGATCTGGGTTGTCTCTTCATTCCCGGCTGACACGGACTGTCCCGTCGGTCGGAACCTGTCGGTCGGCGATCCGGATCGGTGGCCGATTCGTCGAGTGGAATCGTCGGTCGACGCTTTCGTCCGTCGGTCGGCGTCCCCTCGTCGGGTGATCCGTCCCGGCCCCGAAGCGTCAGGTCGGTTCGGTGGCCGTGAACCTCCGGTGTCACGAGGGGCCGTGCTATCCGGTGGCGACGGCAGATTGCCGAGGCGACCGCCGCCCCTGATTGGGTCGGTCGATGGGGTGGTGCCCGACCGGACCGCTCCGTCACTGAACGTCGCCGTTTCGTCCCGGTCTCGATCGAGGAGAGTCGGGGGAACGCTCCTTGCTCGGACTCCGTCCCCTGCGGGCCTCGATTGCCGCGTCGATGTAACCGGGTCCCTGCGGCGCTTCCCAGCGCGCCCGGGACCGTCCCCGGCAGAGCGCCCCACCGGCGATTCGGCAACCGAGCCACCACGGTCCCACGACTCGGCGACCGAGCCATCCCTTTCAGGCGAGTCGCTCTCCGCCGTCACGCTAACCGGACCCGCTCGGGACGCTTCGGTGCTCCCGGACAGGCGTTCGTCCACACGGACCCCTCCCAGATCGGTGGTGGTCCCCACCCCGTCCCGCAAGCCGATCGGAGTCTCACGCTCACTCGACGCTCCCCTCTCACTCCACTGAGCCGAGGAACGATCCCGACCGAGTCTCCCACGGCTCTTGTCCGTCGTGGCGCTACTGATATCCGTCCTTGCATCACCGGTGAACGGACGTTCTCCACCGGTGTGAGCGTTGATTCCGGATGCGCCTTCACCACCCGGTTGCCCGTTCGGTTCGGCATGCGTGACACGTCCTGTTTCATCGGGTTTCGTCTTCCTCGATCGATTCGCGATCCGAACGCGGTGGGCGGCTGGCGTATCCGGGTGCGCGGACGACGGTTGCCGTGGCGGCCGAGCGAACCGGTTCGAATCGTCGGCGGGTGGAGACTCTGTCCGGGTACGCATCACTTCAGTTCGCACGTTCTTTTCGCTTCGCGCCGCCTCTCTGGGCGGTCGTGGGAATCGTCCAGTTTCGACGTCTCCTGGGCCGGAAGCTGTCGTTGTAGCCTGCCCCGTCGTGCCGGACTGTGCGAGACGCGCGATCGATCGCCGGCGGTTCGCATTGCTGTGAGTCGTCACAGCCGTCTCTTCGACCACCCGGTCGGGTCCGGCATCCATCGGCGTCCGTTCGGCTGGTGTCGCCGTTCGAACGCCGGCCCATCCGGGCGAGCGGTCGCCTTCTGGTCCGTGGCTCCGTGATGCGTTTCTCGAGCGGAGAGCCTGTGATTCGGACACCGAAACCTCGCCCGCTGAGTCGTTCGCCGAACGTGAACCAGACCGCTCCCCTTCGACCCGGTGGGCGTCGACGCCGCTTCGAGTACCGAGCCGACTGCTTTGTTGGCTTCCCCCGACTGTCGCCCCCGGACGGGAGTCGGTCGGAGCCGTTCCGGACGGTAGCGCCGGGGTCAACTGGCCATCGACGGGACGGCGTTCGTCCGCGACATCGAAGCCCGATAGTGCTCCGACCCCGGTTACGTCGTCGGTCAGACCCGCCGCCGAATCCTGCGTCGTCGGTGTCTCGAGACTACTGAATCTGGCCGGGCGTGTATTCTCGCCGTCGCCGGAGTCCATCCCCGGTTCGGAACTGCTTCGACGTCGCGTCCGCTCGACCCGCTGAGGCGGTCCGTCCCCACGGCCGGGTGCAACGCGGACGCTACTTCGCATCCCGTGACCCGAATTCGGCCGCAACTGTGACCGTCCGGCCTCTGTGTCTTGCCGAACTCCCGAGAGGTGTGCGATCGGCCCTCTTCGCCGCTCAATTCCGCTCCCAGACGGCGATGGGCCCGGGCCTGCTGCGTCGTCGGTGGCGCGTCCACGCCGCGTGCTGTCGGGTCCGCTCGACGCGGTTTCGACGGACGAGGGAGTGTCGCGCTCGGAGCGGGGGACTGTAGTGGTGGTCTCGTGGGCTCCAGATCCGCGAAGGCCCTGAACGGTAGGCCACGTTCCAGTGACCGCGTCAGATCCATCGGGTTTCCTCCGCCCTGTCTGGTCCGCACCCAGCCATCGGTCCTCACCGTGTGTCTTCACGGGGGTATCCATGCTAGTTTCGGCCAGACCGCTCTGGGGAACTGCGTGTGTCCCCGACGGAGACCGACCCGCGGGAGTAGCATTGCCGCGTGTCGGTAGCGCCGACGGTTCGGCGGTCGAATTCACGCTACTGTTGTCGTTCTCCGTCTCGCCCCACCCCGTCTCCAGTGCGGCCGCGGGTCGTGGCCCGACTGCCGGTCGTTCCCCCTGACCGCCAGGGCCGGCGCTCGATGGGGCTCTCCTGGCGCCTGCTGAACGAGTCGTGGGATCCCGCTCTCTCACGTTCATGGACGGGCCTCCGAAACCGTCGGCCGGTACCGTCGACCGGGCCGCGTCGGATCGTCGGTCTCGTTCGACGGGGCCGTCGATCGGCCCGCGATCGAACGTCGCGTTGCGGTCCGCATCGACGCCTGCGGTCGACGTTTGCATCCGCTGCGTGACGTTGGTTTCTAACCGCCGGGTGCGATAGTGGCGTCGCACGAACCCGGCCCCGCCGAGTCTCCGCATACCTTCTCGGCGCCCCTCGTGACCCTGGTCGATCACCGCTCCGAGGTCTGGTCCGGGCGTCTGTGGCGTCTCCATCGACGCATCGATTCGTCGGCCGTCCTCCGTTTCGCGCACCGACCCATCGACGCTCGGCGTCGTTCCGGACCCGTTCCTGCTGGCGCGAGGCGTCGCGTCCGTCGACCGCTGCCGGTCAACGGGTGATACCGGTTCGCTGGTGCGATTTCTCGCTGAAGTGTCTCCGTCGACCCGCGTATCGACTACTCTCGATCGCACCGCCGTCGTTCGCCGATTGGAATCCGTTTTCGTGTTCCGAATCGCCTCTGTCGTCCGGTCCGGCACCCCTCTCGCATGTTCTACTCTATCCGACGCCCAGTTCGACACACGTTTCACTGGCCCTACTGCGTCGGCGCCGGGGGAGTCGCGCGCTGCAGACGAGCCATCACCATCCGGCCCGACCTTCGGGACAAGTTCGGGTGCAGTCCCGGGTTCGCGTCCCGTTTCCCGCTTGTATTCTGCCCCGCCGAGATCGGTCGGCGTCTGTGCGTTCTCACCGGTGGCAACATGCGGATCAGTATGCCGTGCGTTCGACGACGCACTCGAACCGGCGCCGTCTCCTCCGAACGAGTCCGATCGTCCGGTCATCGCTGGCCCGGAGCTGCCCGCAGGTGGGACAGTCGAACCCGAATCGGGTGCGCCGGACCGGACACGAGTCGACGAAATGATGCCGTCGGTCGACGCCGGCGTCGCGGGTCCATCGGTTGGCCCCCACCCTGATAGTAGGTCCAACTGTGCGCCCAGCGGGGCGGCCGCTGTTTCTTCGACGGTTGGTGGCGCCTCACCCTCCGCTGTCGGCGTCGAGCCGGTCCGCTCCCTCCGAACGGCCAGTGAGACGCCGGCCCGTCGCGTGAGTATCCGCTGGGCCAATCGACGGCTCAATGGGTCGAAACTCGCTATCGATCGACTCCGGCGGCCGACTCCTGGTGTATCGTGCCGTGCAGTCGGTCCTTCCTCACTGTCGGACTCGGTGTCGCTGAAATCGGTCACCTGTCGATCGGTCCGGCCCCAGCTCGATCCAATCGAGATATCTCGGATGACTGACTCACTCGGTTCGTCCCCGTCGTCGACTGGCGGATCGCGGTGTCGCATGGATGGTTGGGCGTTCGCGTTCGGGGATTAGTCCTGGCGGACGGGGTCACCGCCGCCCGGTGCGGTTCGATCGGTGCTCGTCTTCGAGCCGCCGGTTGCTCCGCCGACATCCTCGGCGAGATGCGTGGTACTATCACGATCGATGACCGCCGACGCCTCGTCCGTCCACTGGAGGTGGTGGACGACGCTATCGGTCGTGAAAATCGCGGGCGTTTCGGCACCGCGTTTGAGATCGTATCCGAGCGGCAGTTCGATCGCGTCGTGATTCGGCGGGAGTGCGAACGCGTCCGTAATTTCGAACGTCGCGCGCTGGCCCGGCTTGAGCGTCGCATCCAGCTCCGGCCGGTACAGGTTCAAATCCGTATCGCGAATCAGCGCCGAAGAGAGGTCGACCGTCCGTCCGGCCGTGTTCGCCACGGTGAGTTCGGTCGTCTCCCGCTCGGTCGACGGCTGGAGCGATTCGATCGTGAGATCCGTTCGTTCCGCCAGTGCTCCCTCGTACCGGTTGTAGGCAAGCAGCGTCACCACGACCCAGGTCAGACTGGCGATCACGAGGGGGACCCAACGCGTGACGCCTCCGAGCCACCAGTCAGCGAGTTCCGTGACGAGCAGTCCCACTGCGACCGCTGTGAGGATACTGACGATCGCCGCCAGCGTCCGCGGCTCGAGTCCGCGGGTGAGAACGTACGCGGTCCGAACCGACTCCCCGAGGCCCTCTGACCGTGGACTGCGGCGGTACCAGAGAAGCACCAGCCCGACGACGATCGGCCAGGTGAGCAGGATGGCCAGTACCAGCGACGTCACCGGAACGCGACCGAGCGCGACGCCGATCGTGAAATCCGCCGCCACGAGGAGGGCCGAAACGAGGCCGACGACCATCGACTTGACCCATGTCGAGTAGCCTCGCCAGCGGGCAGCAATCGCCGTCCGGTGTCGTCGATACAACAACCCAATCGTGCCGATGACGAGCCCGACGACGAACCCGATCAGAAAGAGCACCGTGGTCGATGAGAGTGGGTACTCGACGACCGGGATGGTAGTCGACGGCACCAGCTCCACCCAGTCCGTTACCATGCCGATTCCCACCGCCAGCAGCGCCACGACGACTCCGACCACGATGACCGGGGCGATCGGTCGCACCACCGCCCGAATCGGCTTGCGAACGGCGCCCCCGAGCCGCCCCATTCCACTCATCGTCGCCCGTCGCCCTGGCGACGACATCCTTCGCCCCCGGCTGCGGGATTCGATCTGAACGCAGTTCGCCCGTGGCCCCCTCGATCGACCGGAAGCCGCCGGCCGTCGTTCTCTTTGTCACACATGTTTCGTTACGGGATACTACTTTCATGCGTGCATAAATACTTTGATTTACTGATGACAGGGCCTTCAGATACTGTCCATATTGGGTTGGACTGATGGTGAATACGGGATAACTGCGATCGATTCGCGCGACTCAATGGTAAATTTGGCTCGATCGGTTTCCCTCGTTTGGCCCCTGGCGAGCAGAGCCTCGGGTGTACTCGTCGAGCCGGGTGTCGAGGGGCTCTCGTGGGCCGTCGTACGGCTCGTCTCGGCTGACGGTCTCGTAAAAGCCGGGCCTGCACTCGGAGGTCCTCGGGCGGCGTGCTGCCACAGCGGATAGCAATCCCGGATCAGACAACGCAGGTTGTAAACCAAAGCCCGTTGGCAGCCGGTGGGAGCGTCGTAGCAGTTGGAACCGTGACGGGGGAGATCACCCAAATCGTTGTCAGCTTAGCCAAGCAGTGACCGGACACTCCCCAGAATCGAGTCGTCGCCGAAGTAGCGGTCGTGTAACTTGCCGTGGAAGGTGCCGTCTTCCTGTGGCATGATGTAGTCCGGGTAGAAATCGACGCGCTCGTAAGCGGCGACCGCCTCGGCAGATCCGGTGCCGAGGACCTGAAAGTCCTCGGGTGGTGTGACGCCCATCCGGACGAAGCAATCGCGGATGCGGCAGATCAGATTCCACTCGACGCCAGCTCTGAACTCCTCGAACGAGTCCCACTCGAGGGGTGGCATCTCGACGATCGCGTCCGGCTCTCTATCGGGACCGATGGCAGTCGTGACCTGTCGGCGACCGTCATGGTCGAGATAGGCAATCTGGAGTTCGGTGATGGTATCGACGTAGGCACCGTCGACGAGATCTGTGACATCATCCTCGCTGATGCGGTCGAAGAATTCCTTGCCGAAGGCGGTCCAGGCGTCGAGACCGTCGGCGGTGAGGCTGGCGACGGGCGTCTCTTTGACGGTGTCCTGGTTGATGCCGAGGCCGTAGCGATCGGCCAACTCACGAGCCTCGGCTTCGTGATCGGTGTCGAAGGGATCGACGCCGAGGTAGAGTTCCTTCCGATAGAGGTGGTAGTCCTCGCCCTGGGAGTCGGCCGGCGCGTGGACGACTTTCTCGGTTCCAGCGTCGTGGTAGCTCTTGAGTTGCTGGTAGAGGTCTGCGAAGTTGGCCTCGAACTCGTCGCGGTCCATCTCGTCGACGGCACGCCAGATGAGTAGGAGGCGTATCGGATTCTCGTACCTGGGTTTTACCGTGTCGTAGCCGCGCTCCTGGAAGACGTAGTACTGGGCGTATCGGCGTGCTTGATTGCTGTATTCGTTCTCTTCAGGCGTCCGTTCAGCAGCCTTGTCGTGGTAGGCTTCGCAGTGGTGATAGACAATATCGTACGACTCTTTTTCAAAGGTAATCTCGTGCTCTGCGGTGTTGTTATCTACTATATCGACACCAATTCCCTCCTCATTTTCTCCCACGATTGTGGCCTCCATTTTGATCACCGAATTCCGTTGATGTCGTTACCACCGAAGTCGTCGCCATCCTGACTCCCACCGAGACTCTTGGGGAGGTGGCTTTTCATCGTCTTACCCCACTCCGAAAGCTTCCCTCCCGACAGTTGATCGGCCGTCTTCCCCATCGCGGAGCCGTACTGCCAGAGTGCCTCGGTGCCGCCCTTGGCGAACATGCCGGCTGCGATAGCGGCGAGCGGGCCACCGAGTCCCATGGCCATGAGGCCGCCACCGGCGGCGATGCCGGCCGTCTTCGAGACGCCTTCTCTGCTCGCGATATTCGCGACCGGTCCGGCCGCGTTCTGTGGTTCGACTTGCTCTGAGACGTACTGGCCGAGCTTTTGAACGTTCTCCTCGAGCGCGGCGACGCGCTCGGAAAGTGACCCGTCGGTCGCGCCCATCCCGGCGTACTCCTGGGCTTCGATCTCTTTCTCGGTCTGCTCGATGTCGCGGTTGAGCTTCACCATGTCCGTCATCGCGCTCAGCGCCGCTCCGGCCGAACTCACGACCCGCTGGACATGGACGTCCGTCCTGCGCATGGAGCCAACGCCGAGATCGCCGCCCTGCATCACCTGGCTCGCGACGTCGTCGGCCTCGCGCTCGGCAGCGGGGTCGGGATCGACCTCCATCTCGACCTGCGTCTTGGGCATCATGGAGATCGCCGCGTCGGGCTGCTGGAGGGTGTGAACGACCTCGTGGGCGATGAGGTGCTGGCCTTCCGGCGAGCCCGGATCGTACTCGCCGGGGCCGAACGCGATGTGATTGCCTACGGCGAACGCGCGCGCGTTGACTTCCTGGCACGCTTCCTGGGCTTTCGGCCCGGTGTGGACCTGGACGTGGTCCAGACTCTGGCCGAGGCGGTCTTCGAGTCCGGCCTTGACGTCGCCGTCGAGGCCCGTGCCCGGCGAGGAGACGACGTCTCGCACCGAACTCGGCACGCCGGCGTCGCCGGCGGCTCCGGTGTCGTACTGGGCCTTCTTGCTCCGGTGAAGCGATGCCTCGTTCTGTTGCTCAATGTCCGTTGGAACTTCGGGCGGGCGCTCGGCCTGGCGCTCGCGGAAGGCCTCCATGCTGCGCGTCGTGCCCATCGTCTCGACGGGAACACCCTCGTCGATCCAGGAGTGAACCTGGGCCGATCCGTGGGTCTTCGCGAGTCGCTGGAGACTGGCATCGACCTCGTCGGCGTATCCGAGGCCGAATTCGGTCGCCGGCGTGGCTGCCACCCCCGCCGCCCCACCACTGTCCGACTTCGTCGTCGGTGACTGTCCCGCCGGTGACGAGCGCTCGGACGCCGAATCGTCGGCGTTCGCCCTGGCAGATTGAAATGCCATCTTGATTGACCCTTCGGCGCGCCCCCATATAACGATTGTTCCTTTCGAGCGGCCGGATAGCTTTGGAGGATCTAAATTCGTAATTATCATTGCGTTGGCTCGTGAGATACACCTGCATCACACTCCAAACCGGTACAACGGGGTGGAACGGTGGGACACTATGACCTACGAGAACGCGACCGAACACCTGCTCGATGAACTCGAGCGAATCGAGACGCTACTACAGCGATACGCAGCAGCCACTGATGGGCAGACACTCCGGCACGAAATGGACGAGGACAGTGCTGGGAACACTACCAGTGTTGATGAACCGACCGAACTGGAATTTGCACTCCCGTCTCGTGATAGAGACGACCTCAGAGAGGCCCAATCGTTACTCGCGGAGAAGCGAGCTCACGCGCGCCAACACGGCGTCGAATTGCGCCTCGAAACCCTCGTCGAGGCCTTCGACCTCGCGGATATGCACCGTGACGTCGTCCTCCTGGCACTTCTCCCGGATGTCGATCCTGATGGAGCGCAGCTGTATCGAGAGGTACACGACGACAGCACGAGATCACGACTGACGGTTGGGCTACTCGCCGACCTATTCGCGAAGACGCCAGCCGAGTTCGTCACCGCGCTGGAATTGGTCGGGCCGGATTCGCCGTTGGTGTCCCACGATCTTCTGGTGCTCGACCAGCCAGCCGACGACGCATCGTCCTCGTGGCTCGAGCACTCGATTCGACCCGATCCGCGCATCCGCTCGTACCTTCTCGGCCACGACGGTGTCGATCCGGTACTGCAAGCGCACCTCGAAGCGCAATCCTCCGGGGACGCCGGCGTGTCCATCGGGACGGTTGCCGCAGGGACGACGCTAGGTGATCTTCTCATCGGGGATGCACTCCAGGAAGAACTGGCCGCGCTGCCGGACGGCGACGAGGGTGGCCGTCGCGTGTACTTCCACGGCCCCGACGGATCGGGCACCCACCGTGCCGTCGAGGCGCTCCGTGATTCGGACCGCTACCTGCAGGTCGACCTCCGGACCGTACTCGCTGCCGACGCGCTGGACGCACTCGTTCGCGAGGCGACCCTGCTCGATCGGCCCGTCCACCTGTCGAACGCCGACGCGGCCACCTTCGACGATCGCGAGACGGACCACTCGCTGGAGGCGGTCCTCGCACGCTTCGCCGATTTCGACGGCGACGTCTACGTCACTGGCCGGCGGGAGTGGACGCCGTCGAACGTCCGGGATTCACCCGTCGACGCGATCGTCGAATTCGACCGGCCGTCGATCGCCCAGCGCCGCCAGTACTGGCACGACGCGCTCGACCGCCTCGATCTCGACGCCGACGCCGAAGCACTCGCGAGCACGTTCGACCTCACGCAGGGCCAGCTCGAGGCCGCGCTGGCAACCGCCCGAGCGCTCGCGGGCGCGGACGATCTCACCGTCGAGCATCTGCGGGCGGGTTGTCGCGCCCAGTCCTCGGATGCCCTCGACGACCTCGCTCAACATATCGAGCCGCGTCACACCTGGGACGATATCGAACTCGACGAGGATACCGAACGCCAGTTGCGCCGGCTCCAGTCCCACATCACCAATCGTGGGACCATCTACGACGACTGGGGCTTTCGCGAGCGCGAGGGCACCGCCGGCGTCGTCGCACTCTTCAAGGGTCTGCCGGGGACCGGCAAGACGATGGCCGCGGAGGTACTCGCCAGCGCGGTCGGGATGGACATCTACAAGATCGACCTCTCCTCCGTCGTCTCGAAGTACATCGGCGAGACCGAGGAGAACCTCGAACAGATCTTCGAGGCCGCCGAGCAGTCCAACACCATCCTGCTGTTCGACGAGGCCGATTCGATCTTCGGCGACCGCGCGGAGGTCTCGGACGCGACCGACCGTTACGCCAACGTCGAGGTAAACTACCTCCTCCAGCGGATCGAAACCTACGACGGTATCGTCGTTCTGACGACCAACTACGCGACGAACATGGACACCGCCTTCGCCCGGCGGATCACCCACTCGATCCGCTTCGATCGACCGGACCAGGACGCGCGGGCGGAAATCTGGGCGAACGCGTTCCCCGAGGACACGCCGATCGAGGACCTCGACACCGAGTGGCTGGCCGGCTTCGAGTACAGTGGCGGGGAGATCAGCAAACTCGCCAAACACATCGCCGTGCGGGCCACCGAGCAGAACGCCGAGACGATCACCCAGCCGCTGGTCGTTCGGGCGCTCGAACGCTACAAGCGCGATCGCGATCAGTCCATCCGGGAGGCCGACTTCGAACCCTATCTCGATCACCTGGCCGGCGAGACCGAACGCGAGCGCAAGGAGGCCATCCACGCCCGGAGGCGACGGTCCAAATGAGTTTTACCGCCATCACCGACGTCAGTTCGCTGCTCGTCGAGGTACTTCGCGAGCGGGCGAGTCCCGAGTGGCACCCGATCGATCCCGCAGGGATCGTGGTGGCCTCGCCGGCCGACGTCGACGACCTCTCGAACGCACAGCTGGTACTCTATCCGTTCCGCATCGAGCGCGACGACCGCGCTGGGTCCGTCAATCCGACCGTCGACGACACCACGCGGGTCGACCCACCGCTGTCGGTGAGTGTGCGCTACCTCGTCGTGCCTCAGCGCGTCGGCGACGACGAGGACGCCACCGACGGTGGTGACGGGCTCGAACTCGCCGACCGGCTGGACACCCTCGGGGCTGCCCTCCAGCTCTTTCACGACCTCGGCCAACTCGACCCGACGGCGGGCACGACCGCGCTCTGGCAGGACGCCCCGCTCTCGGTCAGAATCGTCGACGAACCGCTCGAAGATCTCGTCTCGCTGTGGTCGCAGTTGGGCGACGTCAGTTACCAGTCCGCGGCGACGGTGGACGTCAGCCCCGTCCTGATCCCGTCGCTGAACGAGGAGACGTTCACGCGCGTCGAAGAACGAGAGACGGGCGTCGGGCGACACGCACCCGACGAGGACGCCTGAGATGCTACTCCAGAAGACCAGAGTCGACTACTCCGGGAGCCCCGAGAGGGTCTCGAAGCGTTCGTAGGTCAATTCGATCGTCTCGATGGCCATCCGGCGGTCGGCGCTGATGAGATCGGGGCCCTGCCACCGCGTCGGAAAGGCACCGGTGAACTCCCAGCCCCAGACGCTCTCGCTCTGAAACCCTTCCTGGAGTGTGATCACGACGTCCTTGCGGACGATCTGGCCGCTCATGACGTCCTGAATCCAGCGCCAGAACGACGTATCCTCGGTCATGCCGCGCTGTAAGACCAGATCCGCGTGCGAGAACGTCCCCGGAAGCGAGTGAACGTGATCGTTGACGCCACCCTCCTGATAGGGGACCGTCTCGAGTTGCATCGTGAGGCCGGAGACTTCCGAAAAGCCCGCCACGGGCTCGTCGTCGATCTGCACCTCGAAGTTGAACTGCGAGTACGGCGAGTCGGTATCGGTGTATGACATCTGTCGTGGGTACTTCGTAAGGGACTGCGTGATGGACCGCTAGAGGTCCTCGAGCGAGTTCTGAATGACGCCCTCGCCGCCGAGGATGCTGTCCGTCTCGGCAGTCGCGTCGTCGCTCTCGTTCATCCGTTCGTTGATCGCGCTGATCTCCTCACACCACCGGTGGCGCTCCCAGTGGGGGATGGTCAGTACCTCCTCGCGGCTCCAGCCGAAGTGATAGGCGACGAACGCGACCTCCTCGAAGAGGGTTTCGCGGTCGTAGATGCTGATCACTCGGTCGGATTTCCCGTGGGCGCATCACCCGCCGCGGCGTCTGTCTCTTCGGTTACATCCGCGTCGTCGGTCTGCTCCCCGGCCGAAACGAACGCCCCGTCCATTTCGGCTGACGAACCGTCCTCCATCGCGGTGGTCTCGTCGACATCGCTGTCGAGCAACGGCCTACCAGTCGTGACCTCGACTTCGAAGGCCGTTCCACACTCCGGACAGCCGGTTCCGATCGTGTTCCTGCCCGTATTGTTGATCCGCTCGTACATGGCTTGCAAGTACTCGAGGTCGGCCACGAACAGGTTTTCGATCACCGATCGGTCGACCGTCTCCAGCGTCCCGAGGTCGGTGACGACACGCGCCAGTAGCGTGATCGTCAGATACGACTGATTCGACTGGACCTGCGGGTCCTGTAGCGGCTGGATCTCGTCGGCTGCCGTCGCGAGTCGCATCCGCCCCTCCGAGTGCATGGTGCCGTCGTCGTCGACGTACCCGCGCGGGAGCGTAAATTCGAACTCGGTCTGTAGTGCTTGCTCGGTCATCGGTTGTCGGTTACGTACGTGATGGTAACGCTGTCGACGAGTTCGGCGCCGCTACCGACGTGACGGTACCCCTCGGTGTCGACCCGCCATCGATCGTCGTAGCGAGTTCGTTCGTACGAGTACGAGCGCTCGCTTGCAGCGGGATCGTTACTCATTGCTGATTAGAGCGTCTTGCGCTCCATCTCCTCGAACTCGACGGTGTACTTTTCGACCGCGATGGCCTCGGATCCCCCGCCGGCCTGCGCGTTGAGGGTCGGCGCTTCGTACTCGCGGATCCAGGCCTGGCTGAACTCGTAGCGGATCTTGGACTCGCCGGCCGAGTTCTTGAGGACGACTGCGATCTCCTTTCGTGCTTCCTCTTCTTTGCCCTCCTTGACCGCCTTGTGCCACTTGCGGAGCTGGTCGTTCTTCTCGTCGGCTCCGCGTGCAAGTTGCAGCGGCGAGTAGCGAACGTCGCCGAAGAGCTTTCGGCTGTGCTTTGCCTCGTTGCCTTCGCGGTAGTCGTACTCGTCGACTTCCTGCGTCGGGAGCTTCACTTCGAGGAAGCCCGGGACGTCGACGCCGTCGAGTTCTACTTTGAATTCGGTGCTGCCGAGTGGTCCGTGTCCTGGCATGGTTGTATGGTATATGTGAGTTGGTTTAAGCTATTCGATTGACGATACGAGTGGGGCTATGCATCCCCGGTGTCCTGAGCGATCCGGAAGACGACGAACTCCGCCGGTTTGACGGGAGCGATGCCGATCTCGACGATCAGTCGACCGTTGTCGATGTCGTCCTGCGTCATCGTCTCCTCGCCACATCGGACGAAGAACGCCTCGTCCTGGGTCGAACCCTGGAGACCGCCGTTTCGCCAGACGGTCTTCAGGAAGTTCTCCGTGGACTGACGGATGCGCGCCCACAGGTCCTTGTCGTTTGGCTCGAAGACCGCCCACTGGGTCCCCTCCTCGAGGGATTGTTCGATGTAGAGGAAGAGCCGTCGGACGTTGATGTACTTCCACTCGGGGTCACTCGAACAGGTCCGAGCGCCCCAGACGCGGATTCCCCGGCCCTGGAAGCTGCGGAGGCAGTTGATCCCCTTCGGATTGAGAACATCCTGCTCGCTCTTCGTGAGGGTATGTTGGAGTCCCTGCACGCCGCGAATGACCTCGTTGGCCGGCGCTTTGTGGACGCCGTGGTCGATGTCGCTTCGCGAGTAGATCCCCGCGATGTGGCCGCCCGGCGGCGCGAGCTTTTTCCGGTTCGTCACCGGGTCAAGCGCCTCGACCCAGGGGTAGTAGTACGCCGCGTACGACGAGTCGACGGGCGTCTCCATCTCCTGGGTCGGACCGGCCGTCTGGGGTGATTGCAGGATGGCCATCCGATCCCCCATGTTTTCACAGTGAGAGACGAGCGCGTCGGTCAGGCCGGGGACATCGTTTTCGTCCGGTGCGCAGACGAGCGACACTTCGTCGATCGCCTCGAGCGCCGCGAGCCCGGTTCGCATTCCGGGTTTGTCGACCCCTTCGTAGTCCTTCAGACTAACCTCGTCGTCGGTCTCGGTTTTCTCCGACGGGTCCGAGACGATCTCCAGATCGATCTCCTGTTCGCCGTCGCGAATCGCTTCGAGTTCGTCGATGAACTCCTCGGAGTCGGGATCGGCGTCGGTGTCGATCGGTTCGGCGAGGTCGGCGAGTTCGTCCTCGTCGAGTTCGTCGAGGTTCTCGGGAATGTGAAGCACTTCCTTCTCGATGGCACCGCCGTCGGTCATCAGGATGCCACCGTCCGTCATTACCTCGTGATTGTCTCGCTGGAGCCACCCCAGCCCGTTCGTCGGTCGACCGTCCGCGAGGTACTCGACCGTGACCAGCACGGAACTCGCGAGCTGTTTCTCGTAGAAGTGACTGGACTGTGGATCCGCCGTCATCCCTTCATAGACCTCTTCGACGTCCGGCGCCGGCTCCGGCCGGGCCGAATCGGGATCCATGACGTCGGCGCGGTCGCACGACCAGTATCGAACGATGAGATCGAATTGATCGGCATGCTGGGAGTCACGCACGATGACCGCGACGTTCGATCCCCAGTCGCCTGGTCCGTTGGCCTCGAACTCCATCACGTCGGTCCCATCCTCGTCGACCAGCCGCCGCGTTGCGACGTCGTTCGGGTCGGTTGCTGAGACGCGTGCGACGTAACATCGGCTGCCCCCGTTTTTAAAGAAGCCGTCGATGGCGACGTCCAGATTCGATCCCTTGGGGCTCGAACCGTAGATGCGCTCGAATTCGTTGTAACTCGTGACTAGCTGTGGCTCGACAGGCCCCCTGACGGTTTCGCCCAGGAACCCTGCGACACTCGTACTAACTCCTTCGACCGATTTACTGCCGGTGCTTTGCTCTTCGACGTACACACCGGGTGCCTGATATTCGGGCATTAATTTCCTCCGTCCATGCGCTACATTTCGGTAGAATGTTGATAGGGTATTGTAATTTTCGGTTCGTCCATCCGTTCATCAGAATGCGGCATCGTTCTAAATTCTCCCGGAACTGTATGGGGATAATCGATACGTAGCTGCCGGTACTTTCGGTTGATAGCGGATCCGATACGTGCGGTTACATTCGAACGGTCTGTCCTGGGCCGGTTCCAGTTCTGCTCGAACCCGGCTTCAGTACCCGTTCCCCTCATCAGTAGCGGTAGATCGACATCGTCCGGCGCCGGCTTCGCCAGAGTCAAATTCGGCGTATTTACGGTGGTCCGGGCGCCGTGCTTCGCCATGCGCGCGATCGTCTTCGATCTCGACGGAACGCTCCTCCGCCCGTCGGGTTCGTACGCTGAGGTTCTCACCGCGGCGTTCGAGACGACGACAGGGTTCGTCGACGACGACTGGTTCGAAACGTACGATACGGCCTTCTTCGAGGCGTTCGAATCGTTCGACCCGTCGCCGGTCGAGGCGGCCGTCGCGACGATCGACGGCGGGCCGGACCCCGGGGCGTTCGCCGACGCGCTGCTCGAAGCCGAGATCGAGCGGTTCGAACCGCCCCCTGGCACATTCGCGGCACTCGACCGGCTGGGAGCCGACTCAGAACTCGCGGTGTGTACGAACGGCGTCGGCGACTGGCAGCGGGCCAAGCTACGCGCCCACGACCTGCTCGCCCCGTTCGACGCGGTCGTTACCTCCTACGAGGTCGGCGCGCACAAACCCGACCCGGCGCCCTTTCGGGCGGTCGAAGCCGCGACGAGTGCGGACGCGTATCTCATGGTCGGGGACGGCGACGCCGACGTCGACGGCGCTCGCGCCGTCGGCTGGGAGACGGTTCGCTACGAGGGTGGCGATCTGCCGTCGGTCGCGGATGCGATCGGCCCATACCAGTGAGCGCTCGTCGATCCGGACTCTCCCTGGTCGGTTCGGGTTCCGTCCTCAGACGGCGGACGGGCGTTCGCGTTCGGAGAGGTACGCCGCGAGGTCCGAGGTCGAGACCATGCCGATGACGCCTTCGTCGTCGTCGACGATCGGCAGGTGGTGGACCCCTTCGTCGGTGAGGATGGCGGCGACCTCGCGGACCGATTGCTGGGCGCTGGCGGTGGTGACGTTCGCGGTCATGTACGCCGAGACCGGCGTCTCATCTTTGGGTTTGCGCTCTGCGACGATGTCGACGAAGTCGGTCGAGGTGAGGATCCCCTCGATCGCGTTTCGCTCGTCGACGACCACGACGGAGCCGATCTCCCGCTCGCGCATGGCCCGGGCGGCGTCCTCGACGAGGGTGTCGGGCGAGACGGTGTAGACGTCGGTCGACATGAGTCGGGCGACGAAAATGTCTTCCATACCTGATCCCTTCAGGGGCCCGGATAAAAGGCCTTCCGCAGGTGGCCATATTCGACCGGTCGCCGGCCGACCAGGGCATCGCGTACGGTGGCTGTGCCGAGCGATCGGAATCGACCGGTTTCCCGGCGTTTTTCCGCCGTCGCTCGAATGTGGCGGTGATGGCCGACTGGGATTCGGTGACGGAGGGGACGCTCTGTTTCGTCGTGCGCGACGGCGAGGTGTTACTGATCGAGAAGCAACGCGGGCTCGGCGCCGGCTGGTACAACGGCCCCGGCGGCAAGCGCGAACCCGGCGAGTCGCTGCGCGAGTGTGCGATCCGCGAGGTTCGCGAGGAGGTCGACATCGACGTCGATTCGCCCGCCCTCGAGCGCGTCGGCCGCCTGCAATTCTACCTGGACGGCGATCCGCAGATCGACTGTCACGTCTACCGGACGGACCGCTTCGAGGGCGAACCCGGTCCCACCGAGGAGGCCAGACCCGCGTGGTTCGCGATCGACGAGGTGCCCTACGACCGCATGTGGGACGACGACCACCTCTGGTTGCCCGGCGTCCTCGACGGAAAGTCGGTCCGGGGAACCTTCCACTTCGAGGGCGGCGCCCCCCTGGACGAGGCCGAGTTCGTCGATCACGACCTGACGTGGGACGTCGACATGTCGTAGACCGGTTTCCGTTTCGAACCGGCCGCTTCAGGGCACGAGGACGACTTTGCCGTGACTCTCTCGGTCCTCGATGAACTGGTGGGCGTCGGCTGCGTCGGCGAGCGCGAACGTCTCCCTGACGATCACCTCGAGCTCGCCCTCGGCGAGCGCGGCCGTCAGTTCCGGCACCGCGGCGAGCACGCGACCCGGATCGTGGGCGATCGCCTGGCCGAGGTGGAAGCCGACGACGCGCTTGTTCTCGAACAGCAGGCGGCGGTTCTCCGCGCTGGCGGGGACGCCGCTGGCGACCCCGTAGGTGACCAGCCGCCCGAAGTGGCCGAGCGCGTCGAGGCTGCGATCGAAGACGTCGTCGCCGACGCTCTCGAGGACGAGGTCGACGCCCGCGCCGTGGGTCTCCTCGTCGACGACCTCGCGGAAGTCGACCTCGGTGTACTGGATGGGGTGATCGCAGCCCAGCTCGGCCGCGAAGTCGAGCTTCTCCTGAGTACTCGCGGTGCCGAACACCTCGGCGCCGGCGTTCGAAGCCAGCTGGACGGCGGCCGTGCCGACGCCGCCCGCGGCGGCCTGGATTAGGACCCTCTCGTCCGCCTCCAGCCCGCCCCACTCGAAGAGGCAGTTGTGCGCGGTGAGGAACTGGACGGGAAACCCGGCGGCCTCCTCGAAGCCCATCCCCTCCGGAATCGGAAAGATGGACTGGGCGTCCGCGGTGACGTACTCCGCGTACCCGCCACCGCCGAGCATCGCGACGACGCGGTCGCCCTCGTCGAGATCGATCCCCTCGCCGGTCGCGTCGATCCTTCCCGCGGCTTCCATTCCCGGGACGTAGGGCGTGTCCGGTCCGCCGGGGTAGAGCCCGCGTCGTTGCATCACGTCCGCGAAGTTGATCCCCGCCGCCTCGACGGCGATGCGGACCTCGCCCGGGCCCGGTTCGGGTGTCTCGCGCTCGACGACGTCGAGGACGTCGCTGTCGCCGTACTCGCTCACTTGGATTGCTCGCATAGCCGGTCGTTCGAGAGCCGGCTCAATAAACGGTCCAGAACGTCGGGAAACGGCGGGTCAGTTCACACGTTGGTGGTGCGGGGACCTACTCTCACCGAGTAAACTGGATCACCAGTCTCCGTCTTCGAGGGCAAAAATCGCCACTTTCACCGTGGAGACCAGCGCACATCTTCGTCTGTCAGTCGATCAGTTCCACGTCGAGGTTCTCGACCCGTTCGAAGTGACCGTCTCGGGTGACGACCGTCGCACCAGCTTCACGGGCCACGCCGGCGATCAGGGTATCGAGCGAGTCGATCGGCTCGCCGCTGGCGTGGAGTTCGGCGTCTATTCGTGCAGCTTCGGCGGCGCCACCGATCGTCAGCGGGACTGGCTCGAGCCAGTCGAGATCCGACCGGGCCCGCTCGATGCCCGTCTCGCCCCGAAGCCGGGAAGCGCCGATGAACACCTCGAACAGCGCGGGGACCGGCGCGAACATCGGGACGGATTCGTGCGCTTCGATGAACGCACCCACTGCCGGATCCCCCTCAAGGTAGTCGATCAGGACGTTCGTATCAAGACAGTTCATCGACCCGCTCCTCGAGGTCGGCGTCGAATTCCGTCCGGTGTCCTTCGACCGCTCCGCGGAGGTCGGCTCCCTCCCAGGATCCGAACCCTTTCATCACGTCGCGCTCCGAGCCCGTGATTCGGAGGATCGCCTCGGTGAAACTCTCGTCGTCGCGTTTGTGGGCCTCGAGGCTCTCGTAGGCCTCCTCGGTGACGGTGATCGTCTTCGTACCCATACACGTACTTGTACACGTACTCCTTTAGGTGTGACGCCGGACGCGAGGACGGACGACCGAGAACCGGGTTCGCCCGTCGGTCCTTCGCATCGTTTAAGACCGCGGTGCCTGTCGTTCGAGGTATGAGTGGTGACGAGCAGGACCTCGGGATCACCGAGTCCAAATCGCACAAGCCCGGCGAGTGGTACGCGGAGGTCGTCCAGAAGGCGGGACTGGCCGACTACGCGCCGATGGGCGGCTTCATCGTGACGAAGCCCCGCGGCTACGCCATCTGGGAGAACCTCCAGGACGCGATGGACGGCTGGTTCAAGGAGACGGGCGTCGAGAACGCCTACTTCCCGCTGTTCATTCCGGAGAGCTTCCTCGAACGCGAGAAGGACATCGTCGAGGGCTTCGACCCCGAGGTCGCGTGGGTCACCCACGGCGGCCACGAGGAACTCGAGGAGCGACTGGCGGTGCGTCCGACCAGCGAGTCGATCATCGCACCCTTCATGGCCGACTGGATCCGCAGCCATCGCGACCTCCCGCTGCGGCTCAACCAGTGGGCGTCGGTCGTCCGGTGGGAGGCAACCGAGACCAAGCCGTTCTTCCGCACGAAGGAGTTCCTCTGGCAGGAGGGCCACACCGCCCACGCGACCGAGGGCGAGGCCTGGGAGGAGGTCTGGCTGCGACTCGACCAGTACGCCCGCGCGCTCGAGGAGGTCCTCGCGGTCCCCGTCCTCCGCGGGCGCAAACCCGACCACGACAAGTTCCCCGGCGCGAAGACGACGACCACGATCGAGGCGCTGATGCCCGACGGCAAGTCCGTCCAGAGCGGCACCAGTCACCACCTCGGCCAACACTTCGGCGAGGCGTTCGACATCACCTTCGCCGACGAGGACGAGGACGAGCAGACGGCCCACACCACCTCGTGGGGCCTGTCCTGGCGCGCGCTCGGCGCGATGATCATGACCCACTCCGACGACCAGGGGCTCGTCCTCCCGCCGACGATCGCCCCCACGCAGGTCGTCGTCGTCCCCATCTGGCAGGCCGACACGAAGGACGACGTGCTCGCGTACGCCGAGGGCATCGCCGAGGACCTCGAGGCCGCCGGCGTTCGCGTCGACCTCGACGACCGCGACGAGCGCAATCCCGGCTTCAAGTTCAACGAACACGAGCTCAACGGGATCCCCCTCCGGCTGGAGATCGGCCCGAACGAGGTCGAGGACGAGGAGGTCACCCTCGTTCACCGGCCCGACAGCGAGCAGACAGTGGCCGACCGCGACGGAATCGCCGACGCCGTCGACGCCCACCTCGACGCGATCTTCGAGAAGCTCTACGACGCGGCCGCCGAGAACCTCGAGGAGAACGTCCGCGAGGCCGATTCGCCCGAGGAGATTCTGGGGACGATCGGTCGCCACGGCGGCTACGTGAAGACGCCGTGGTGCGGCGACGAGGCCTGCGAGACGGTCATCAAGGAGGAGATCGCCGCCGAGATCGTCATGCAGCCCGTGGAGAACCAGGGCGGCGCCTCCGCCGGCGACCCGGTCCGCCCCGACGCGGACGCCACCTGCGGCGTCTGCGACGAACCGGCCGACGAGATCGCCTACTTCGCGAAGACGTACTGACGGGACCGCCGCCATCGCTGGCCCGAAGCCGTCCCCGGTTCGCCGCCGCGAACGCGGGATCGATGTCGATCTGGCCAATCGGCTCGGTCCGGAGCCCGCGGATGGGGGAGTTTTCGCGGCGAGCGTACCGGTTCAGATCCTTCGCTGCCATCGCCCCGTTTCAGGCTTCTCCGAACTCGATCGCCCACGATGGGGCAAAGTTGTTCGATTTCAGGCCGGACTTGTGCGTGCCAATTGAACCGATCTGTCAGGTTAACCATCCGTATCCCGGAACGTTTTTGCTCGATTAGCAAATGCCCGGTCGTATGGATACGTCCTCCTCGAGTCGACGAGTCGACTCGGTCGACTCGCCACCGAGTTATCGGATCGCCCGCACGGTGGCGGAGCGAGAAGAGACCGATCCGGAGTCGCTCGACCCGCCGCTGTTCGGCGTGATCGATCCGGAGGCGCTGGACGCGCTCGTCGAGAGCGCCGACGACTCGATGCGACTGACGTTCTCGTACCTCGGCTATACGATCACCGTCGACGGCACCGGCGACGTCGAACTCGATTCCTGAGCGCGTTCGGTGCGGGCGGCGGAGTCTCGCCTGCCTCGATCCGCGTCCGCCAGACTCGATTCACCACCGTCGGCGATCGATGCGGACACGGCTGCCGACCAGCCGTGTCCGCGCGCCGTCCGCACTCGGCGGAGATTACTCGTCGTGGAGCACGAACTCGATGCGGTCGACGTTCTCGCCCTTCGAGGTGCGATCCGTGAGTTCGATCCGGCCGATCTCGCCCAGGCGGTCGACGTGGGTGCCGCCGCAGGGACACATGTCCCAGTCCTCGATCGCGACCACCCGGAGCGGATCGACGTGATCCGGGATGAGCGAGAGCAGCGACCGGCCCTCGTCGACCTCGCGCTCGACGGCGTCGCGGGCCCGGTTCTCCTTCGTGACGGCGAGGTCGCGCTGGATCGCCTCGTTCGCGCGGCGCTCGATGTCCGCGAGATCCGCGTCGTCGAAGTCGGCGGGCTCGAAGTCGATGCGCGAGCGGTCGGGGTGGATCTGGTTGCCCGCGGTCGAGGCGCCGTACTCGTCGAGGACGACCCGCGAGACGACGTGCTGGGCCGTGTGCATCCGCTTCAGGCGCTCGCGACGCTCCGCGTCGACCTCGCCCCGGATTTCGTCCCCGTCCTCGGGCGCGGGCCCCTCGATGCCGTCGAGTTCGTGGCGGACGTCGCCGTGATCCTTCCGGACGTTCGTCACCGTTGCGCCGCCGCCGTCCCACTCGAGCCGGCCGCGGTCGGCGGGCTGGCCGCCGCCCTCGGGGTAGAAGTAGGTGCCGTCGAGGACGACGTACTCGTCGGTCGCCTCGGTCACGGTCGCCGTGAACGTCGTCACGTCGTCGGCGTCGGGGAGGTATCGGAGTTCGGTCATGCGAGCGCGTAGACGCGCGACGACCAAATACGGGGTGGTTGGGGCAACCCGCCGATCGCTCTCCGCGATACCTGATACCCGATCCGATCGGGGGTCGGTTGCCGACGCGACCCGATTCGATCGAGCGCTTCCGCCCGATCACTTCCCGTCGGGCCGCCCAGATCGACTCAGCCGCCGGACTCGAGCCGGTCGACGCTCGCGTAGCGACTCGCGCTGAAGCCCGCGACGAGGGCCGTCGCGCCGCCGACGCCGACGGCGACGAGGGCGCCGGCCGCGTAGACGGTCGGCGGCGTCTGGAGCAAGCCGTCGAACCCGACGAGCGAGGCGACGAACTCGTTCAACCGGCCGACGAGCGGCCCGGTCGCCACGAGCGCGACGGCGCCGCCGAGGAGGCCGATGAGCAGGCCCTGCATCCCGACGAGTCCGGCGAGGACCGGGCGAGCGAGGCCGATCGCCCGCAACGCCGCGAGTTCGGTTCGTTGCTGGTAGGCGACGAGGACGAAGCAGTTGACCGTCAGGCCGATCCCGCCGACGATGGCCAGGCCGACCAGCGCGGCCGCGCTGACGATCACGAGCGACCGGTCGGCGAGCATCGAGCGAAACTGCTCCTCGCCCGTCCTCACGTCGTAGGCGGGGTAGTCGGCCCCGAGATCGTCGCTGACGGCTTCGGGATCCGCGCCGGGTTCGAGGTCGGCGGTGACGAACGCCGCCCGGTCGGCTCCCCGGGCGCCGACGAGGCCCTGGAGTTCGTGCAGTCGCATCACCATCGTCGGCTGCCCGACGAACTCCGAGTAGCGATCGGCCGTGCCGACGACCGATACCGCGCGGGCGCCCGCTCCGTCCGGACCGGGCCCGACGTAGATCGTGTCGCCGGCCCCGACACTGAGTTCCGCGGCGAGGGACGGATCGAGGACGACGCCCGTCGGATCGCTGCGCGCCCCGTCGAGTGCGGTCGGCTCGACGATCGACGGACTCGGATCGATCGACGATTCGACGGCCGCTTCGTCGACGTCGAACCCGGACCCCTCCTCGAACTCGAACCCGCCGTGGGTCCGGGGGAGCCCGACCGACGTGATCGGCTGTAACTCGTCCTCGCTGGCGCCGACGTAGGCCGTGTACACGCCCACCGGCGCGGCCACCGCGACGTCGTCGTGTCGCGTGACGTCGGCCGCGACGCGGTGGGAGTCGACGATCGAGTTCTCGATGCCCTCGCCCCCGACCGCGGTGGAGCTGATCCAGACGTCCCGGTTCGTGTCGGCGACCGACTCCTGCCCCACCGAGACGACGCCGACGCCGAGGCTGACGAACAGCGTCACCGAGAGGACGGCCAGCGCGACCGCCAGGACGGCGAGTGCGGTCCGGCCCGGGCGCTGCCGGAGCTGGGCCGCTGCCAGGCCGAGGATGGCGACGAGCCGCGTACCCCGGCGCGTCACGGCCGCTCACCCCCGAACCGAGGTTGCGGGTTGTGCGGTCGGTCGCGGTGACCGTATCTCCGGCCCGCTCCGGGACGGGTTGGCCCGTCACGGTCGCGAGATCGAGTCATCCCGTCACCTCCGCGAGGACGTCGGTGCGCGCGGCGATCGCGAGCGGGTACGGAATCGCGAGAGCGCCGGCCACCGTCGCCACGGCGACGGCGTACGGGACGAACAGCGGGTGGGCGGCGACGACGCCGTCCCGACCCACGAACGCGGTCGTCAGCCACTCGAGCGCGGCGATCCCGCCCAGACCGAGGCCGACCCCGACGAGCGCACCGCAGAGCACCGTCACGAGCGTCGCGACGGCGACGATCGTCAGACAGCTGCGCCGCGAGAAGCCGACCGCGAGGAGGATCGCCAGGTTCCGGCGATCCTCCGCGACGGCGATCCCCGCGGTGGTCGCGACGAACAGTCCGCAGACGACGACGCCGACGAGCAGGGCGATCGCGCTCGTCGCGAGCGCAAGCCCGCCGTCGAACAGCGCCGTCGGGTGGGCGCCGGTGGCGGCGACGCTCGCGTCCGGATAGGCGGTCTCGCTCGCGGCCAGCGCCGCCGCCTCGTCGCCCCAGACGAGCACGCGATCGGCCAGGTCCGCTTCCGCGGCTCCCGAGTATCGTTGCAGCGTCTCGAGCGGGACCAGCGCGACGGGCGCCCCCCGGTTCGAGGCGGTCCCGTCGGACGACCCGGGCTCGACGGCCGTCACGGGGAGGGAGACGAGCTGGCTGCCGCGACGCACGTAGATCGCCTCGCCGGCGTCCACGTCGAGTCGGTCCGCCGCCGGTTCCGAGAGGACGATCCCCGACTCGGCCGGCGCGGCACCAGACCCGAGCGAACGAATCGGGAGCCCCGCGACCGAGCCGTCGACGTCGGCCGGCTCGACGCCGACGGCCAGGATGCGTCGGGTCTCGACGTCGCTCCCGGCCACCTCGCCACCGTTGCCGGCCCCGGCTGCGGACGAGCCGACCGCGCCGACGGGTTCGACGAGAACCGGGCTCGCGTGCGCGACGCCGTCGCGCGATTCGATCGCGTCCGCACCCGCACTCGCACCCGCGAGTCGGCGCTCCTCGATGCCGTCGACCGAAGGGAACGGCTGGGTGGCCTCCGGTTCGATCTCGACGGCCGCGTCGTGGGCGCTCGCCGGACCACCCGCGGTCAGCGCGAGCGCGAGTCCGGTCACGACGAGCAGGAGCGCCAGCGTGAACGCCACGGCGAGAACGATCGCCCCGGACCGACCCGGTGCCGCGCCGAGCAGCTGTCCGCGAACCCTGGCGGCGGCGAGCCGACAGCAACCGGCCAGCCGGGCTCGTCGAACGCCCGTCGGGAACCCCGGCGACGCTTGGCTCGACGGGTCGGTTCCCGCGCGGCGTGAGCCGCTCGCCTCCGGCTGATCGTCGCCACCGACGCCGTCGCGTCGGGGGTGATCGGTCACGGCTCGATCACCCGCGATCCGCGACGCGGCCGTCGGCTAGCGTGACGATACGGTCGCTGACGGCGAGCGTGGCCGAATCGTGGGAGGTGATGAGGACCGCCCGATCGGAGGCGACGTCGGTGAGCAGGTCGAGGACCCGCCGACCCGTCTCGGAGTCGAGTTCGCCGGTGGGCTCGTCGGCGACGATCACGGCCGGGTCCGTCGCGAGCGCGCGGGCGATCGCGACGCGCTGGCGTTCGCCGCCGGAGAGCTGTCCCGGTCGGTGGTCCGCCCGATCGTCGAGCCCGACGCGCGAGAGCAGCGTCGCCGCTCGATCCCGACGGGCCGACCGCGGGACGCCCAGCTGGACGAGCGGGAGGGCGACGTTCGCCCGGGCGCTGAGCGAGGGCAGGAGGTGAAAGTGCTGGAAGACGATGCCGACGTGATCGCGCCGGAGCGCGAGGCGCTCGCCGTTCGAACGCGCCGCGATGTCGGTTCCGAGGAGGTAGACCGATCCCTCGGTCGGGACGAGCAACCCGGCGATCGCGTGCAGCACCGTCGACTTCCCGCTCCCGCTCGGCCCGGTCAGCCCGACCACCTCGCCGGGTGCGACGGACAGACTGACGTCGTCGAGCGCGACGACCGGCTCGGGTGACTCCCCCCGGAACCGTCCGGTCGGGGCGTCGTAGACCTGACGGACGCCGTCGAGCGCCACGGCCGGCGCCGCCGCTGGCTCGGCTGGATCGGCCGCACGCGACTTCGACCGTCGGCGGGTGATCGGCCTCCGTACCATCGTCCCGACCGTCGGCCGTGTCGGCCATTGTTTTCCCCGCCCTACCCGCGACGCAGGTGCCACCTGTCCGATCGGGGCCAGGCACCCGCCCGTCGCCCGTCGAAACGCGCCGTCGATCGACGCGCGACGAAACCGATCCGTACGCCGGGCGCTCGACCGGTAGGCGTCGATCGTCCTCGCGCCCGATTCGCCGCCGACCGGCGCGTTCGCGGCGTTCGGCCCGGAAGGCGTAGCTTTACGGTCACGGAAGCCGGACCGTCGTCGTATGACGAGGGTCGAGATCACCTACTGCGTCCCGTGCGGCCACCTCGATCGCGCACAGTCGCTGCAGGAACGGCTCCTGTCGACGTTCGGCCGGGAGCTCGAGGCCGTCTCGCTCGTGACTGGCGATTCCGGCGTCTTCACCGTCCACGTCGACGGCGACCTCGTCTTCGACAAGGCCGACGACGAGTACGACCCGGACGCGATCGTCGAGACCGTCCGAGGTCGCGTCTCGGCGGCCGACTGAAACGGTCCGGCGAGGGCCGTCAGGGGTCCCCGATCAGCCGTCGCGGGGACCGGCGTCGGCCGCACGGGGACCGGCGCCAGCCGTCGAGGGTATCGGCCCAGCCGTCGCGGGTACCGGCGGCGGCCGTCGCGAGTACCGGCGGCCACACTCAGCGCCACCCGGGCGCGATCCACTCCAGGTAGTGGTGGTTCTCCTCGAGCCACCGCCGGAGGTCGCGATCGCGCCAGACGGTGGCCGTCCGGTCGAGTCGCCCGTCCCGGTCCACGCCCACGATCGCGAGCGTCGAGGGACCCGCTTCGTCCGCGACCTCGTGGACGAACAGTTCGCGGCCGTCGCGGCGGAACCCGACGACCCTGGAGCCGCGGCCGTGTGCCAGCGCGATCCGCTGGGCCATCCGCTCGACGTCGCCCTCGCGATCGGCGCGGCGCAGGTACCGTTCGATCGTTCCCTGTAACGCTTCGGCTTCGTCCGTGGCGAGTGGCATAAGGTGTCCATTATTTCCCGGACTCGTAAGCTCGACCGTCCGGTTTCCGCTAGTTCCGAAATAGCGCGGCGCCGGGGTACGCGGCGGTCGTGACGGCCGCAGACGCGGTGTCGAAACCGGTTCCGATACCGGCCGACCGCCGTCGGCACCGTCGGATTCGCGGCGGTCGTGATGCGGAGGATTCCGGCGCTCGGACCACCCCGCCCGAACGGGCCGGCGACACCGATCGGGCGGCCGGCCGACCGCCCGAGCGGTTCGAGTCGAACACCGAAGTGCGATCGTCCACCACGTCGGTCCGGGCCTGAACCGGTCACCGGCGTCCCGGGCGCGGTGTGGAAGTCGACAAGTTCTCACGTGTCCCGGTTCACGTCCCGATATGGCCGTCTCCCGGTTGGTCTCCCGGCCGAGCGATCCCGACCTGGCGGTCTTCGTCTCGGGCGTCGTCAGCATGGGCCTGGAGATCCTGGCCGGTCGGATCGTCGCCCCGCAGTTCGGCAGCAGCATCTACACCTGGGGCTCGATCATCACCGTCTTCCTGGCCGCGCTGAGTCTCGGCTACTGGCGCGGCGGCAAGCGCGCCGGCGAGGCGTCGACCCGGCGACTGATCTGGATCCTGCTCGCCACGGCGGCCTACGTCGGCATCGTCGTCTACGGCAGCGACCAGTTGCTCCTCTCGACGGCGCAACTCCCGCTGCCGGCCCAGTACGCCTCGGTGCCCGCCGTCGTCGCCCTCTTCGGCCCGCCGACGTACCTCCTCGGGTTCGTCAGCCCATACGCCGCCGAGCTCTCGGTGAAGGAGGGGACGGGCGAGGCCTCCGGACACGTCTACGCGCTCGGGACGATCGGCAGCATCGTCGGCGCGGGCGCGACGACGTACCTCCTCGTTCCGGCGCTCGGCATCGACGCGATCGGCCTGTTCTTCGGCCTCCTCTGTATCGGAACGGCGGTCGTCCTCGCGCTCGCGCCGACGGATCTCGA
The DNA here is from genome assembly GCF_023093535.1 of Halovivax limisalsi. NCBI lineage: Archaea > Methanobacteriati > Methanobacteriota > Halobacteria > Halobacteriales > Natrialbaceae > Halovivax > Halovivax limisalsi. The sequence continues at coordinate 3,314,366 of NZ_CP095757.1, read as the reverse complement.
GTCGCTCGGCGCCAGCTTCGCCGTCGCGGTTCTGCTCGTCCTCGCCGTCAGCGCCGGGTCCGTCGGCCTCGACCACCGCGGCGACGTCGTCTACCAGACCCAGACGCCCCACCAGGAACTCGAGATCGTCGACGACGGCGACGTGCGGACGATGTACCTCGACGGCGCCCGCCACAGCGCGATGGATCTCGACGACCCCGATCGCCACGTCTTCGAGTACACCCGATACTTCCACCTCCCGATGCTGTACGTCGACGATCCCGCCGAGGTCGAGAACGTCCTCTTCATCGGGGGCGGCGGCTACACCGGCCCGAAGGACTTCGTCCGGAAGTACGACGTCACCGTCGACGTCGTCGAACTGGATCCCGAGGTGACGCGGGCGGCGAAGGAATACTTCGCCGTCGAGGAGAGCGAGAATCTGACGATCCACACCGGCGACGGCCGGCGGTTCCTCCGCGAGACGGACACCACGTACGACGTGATCGTCCTCGACGCCTACCAGAAGACCCAGGTCCCGCTGCACATGACCCAGCTCGGGTTCATGGAACTCGTCGCGGACCGCCTCTCCGAGGACGGCGTCTTCCTGGCGAACGTCATCGCCGCCCCGAGCGGCTCCGGCTCCGAGTTCTACCGCGCCCAGTACGAGACGATCGACGCGGCCTTCGCCACGACGGACAGCTTTCGCACCTCGCCGTACGACGCCGTCCAGAACATCGAGGTCGTCGCCACGAAGCGGGAGATGACGATCACCGAACCCGAACTGCGGGCGCGGAACGAGGCCCGCGACCTCGGGATCGACCTGCGAAGCGCCGTCGACTCGATGCTCCGCCCGCCGGAAACCGACGACGTCCCGATTCTGACGGCGGACCACGCCCCCGTCGACAGCCTCCAGGCCGCGACCGTCGATCAGGAGTACGTCATCGAGGAGACCGACGACGAGGGGTCGAATCCGCCGCGACCGGCCACGGGGATCGGACCGGCCGCCTCGACAGGCCCGGGGTCGGGACAGATCGACGCGATTCGTCCGGCGCCATCGTTCCGGATCGAGCCGAGTCGATCGGGACCCCACCTGGTTCCATAGCACCCGGTCGCAACTGTCCTAGCCAGTCGTTCCATCACCGACCGCTGGCGGAGGGCCCCGACTCCCAGCGGTTGCGGCGCTCGACCGGGGGACGTGATACGAGGTATTTTTGTCCCCTCGGTGAAATTTCCCGCCTGCCAATGATCGAGGGCACTGTCGGTCAGTTCCTTATCAGCGGTTTCAGCGCGGTGTTCGTGGTGGTTGGCGCCTATCAGCTGAACCGCGGCCGAATCGAGCGAGCGAAAAGTCACCGCATCGCACGCACGGAGACCACCGACATTCGGAACCTGCAGCCCGGAACCGCGGAAGTGAAGGGCCGTGTGCGTCCGGCCGAGGACGCGACGACGCTCTCGTCGCCGATATCGGAGGAACCGGCCCTTGCAACCCGCGTCGAGGTCGAAGAGTGGGAGAGCAGTGGCCAGGGTGGTGGTAGCTGGGAAACCACGCACGAGCAACGGAACGCGGTCCCCTTGCTGGTTGACGACGGCACGGGAACCGTGCGGGTGGAACTCCCCGCCGACGGCGAACTGAACGTCGAGAAAACGCGGACGGAGGTGGGGAGCGGGGACGAACCGCCGGCCGAAATCACTCGCTACCTCGAGCACGAGGCGGCGGTCGAGGAGGCATCGCGCCGCTCCATCGGACCGCTGAGCATCGGCGAGCGTCGCCGATACTCGGAGGGGTGGATCGCGCCCGACGAGGAGATCTACGTGCTCGGGCGCGCTCGCGAGGAACGCGGCGGGTGGGGCGAGCGAGCGTACGTGATCGACGAGTCCACCGCCTCGGGTGACTTCATCCTCTCGGATAAGTCCGAGGCCGAACTCGTCCGTGAGGGCAAGCGTGGCGGCCTCGTGACCATCGGAATCGGGGCGATCGTCACGCTCGTCGGACTGTTCGGCATGCTGGTGCCGTGGCTGTGAGGCGTCCGTTCGCCACCCGCTTCGAAGCCGCGTCGTTCCATTCGTCCTTGGATTCCGATCGATGGCCTGGATGGGAACCGGTCACTGGACGAACGGGCCCGCGCAGTCGTACTCGATGAGCGTGTACTCGCCCGTCGCGACGACGGTCCCGTCCGGATCGGTTCGTTCGGACAGGCGCTCGACGGTGACGCGCTCGACGTCCGTCTCGTGGGACCGGTTCCACGAATCACAGAGGTAGTTCGCGAAGTAGGACCGATGGTTCGTGTTGTCGCCCGATCGGACGTTCGAGAGGTACTTTCGCCACCGGGCGGACGGATAGGTCGCGTCGATGTCCGGCGGCCGGTCGAACGTCACCGACCGCTCGTACATGACGTCGATCTCGGTTCCGTCGGCGAGTTCGCCGGGTGCGGCGTGCCAGCTGGTGGTCCGAATCGGATTCGGCGCGAACATCGACCAGGACTGCTCCAGCCTCGCGGTGTCGAGCACCTCCTCCGCTGGATCGGGCACCTCGGCGTAGTCCACCGCCTGCGCGTTCGAGAGCACGACCAGCACGAGGAGGAACCAGGGAAGGACCGTCGCGAACAGCGTCCGACCGCGCCCGGCACTCTCGCGGATGGTTCGCCGGACGGCGCGTCGCGACGCGACGTCGTCGATCGCGATCGTCGGACCGGCGGGGCGGTGACGATCCAGCCCCGCGGCCAGGCGGCTCCCCCGTCGCGTCAGGCCGCGTTCGGTCGCCAGCCGCTCGACGCGGTCCCAGACTGTCGGTCCGTAGAACGGGATGAAGCCGACGATGACGACGATCGGGAAGATGTCGATCCGCATCGTCGCCGCCATGCCGAGGTGCATCCCGACGTACGCCGTGGCCAGCAGCGAGCGTCGCCAGCCCGTACAGACGAGCAACAGCGGCGCCGCGACGAGCAGGCCGAGCCAGGCGACGGTGACGACCCGAAGGAGGCCGTGGAACTCGCCGATGTGGTTGCCCAGGTAGACCGTGAACTGGTCGACCTGCATGATGTAGAGCACCGCCTCGCCCTCCATCCACAGGTCGCCCTCGGCCTTGTGGACCGCGTTCGTCGCGTACATCAGGACGATCTGCAACAACAGCGCCATCGTCGCGACGCTCGCAACCGCGTCACCGGTGTCGGCTCGCTCGCTCGTCGAGCGCACGGCGTCGACCGACCAGCGAGCGCCGAGCGGGAGGAAGATCGCCCAGAGGACCAGCATTCGAAACAGCGAATCACCCCCGTTGAGGACCATCGGGTTGCGCACGTGGAGCGAGTAAAGCAAGAGCCAGGAGCCGAGCGTCGCGATGCGCGTGCGGTATCCCACGGTCATCGCGACGGCGAACGCCGCGGCGATGGCGAAGAGTAGCGCGATCGCCCACGGTTCGCCCGAGAGCGCGTGCAGGGAGTAGACGTCCGAGTAATCGGCGAAGAGGACCTCCCGCGGCAACACGCCGTAATCGGTGTAGAACGCGACCAGCGACCGCGAGCGGAGGGCGAGGTCGACGAGCAACAGCGTTCCGAGGCCGATGCGAAACGCCGCGAGCGCCCGCGGGTCGATCTCGAACCGGCGCGCAATCGCCGCGCTACTGGTATCGACTGCAGTTGCGACGCGCTCCCGCGTCGTGCTGGTGGAGGGCAGGCTGGCCATGGGAACCTGTCGTCTGCTGTGGATTTCTCCCCCCGACACATATAAGCCATCCGTATGGTAAAGCGAGAATTTTACCGACGGCGGTCCCGAACGCGGGTCCGATGCGAAGCGGCTACTCCGACGGATCCGACCGGGTCGTCACTATCGACTCGCTGGTGCCTAGTCTGGACGGTGATCGGCGCGGTCCTCCTGACCGAACGCCGGATACTACGCCGCAAACGCCGCCGAGCGTAGCGAACGGGACCGTCGCGGCGGAGAGCCGGTCAGTCACGGCGGAGCGTGGGACCGTTGCGGGAGCGCGGGGGCTGACTGGCTCGTGGCACCCGGGACCGAGGGCGCTGTACACGGCCAGCCGACTGTCGTTCGCCGTCGCGTTGTGGAGTGTCACGCTGACCTCCGACGGAAGCGCCGCGACTTCTTGCACAAACTCTCGGCGTACTACGCCCGGGAGTACGACCTCGTGGCGGTCGAAGACCTGAACGTGAAGGGGATATGGAGTCACCGTCGAACAGCCGTAACACCGCCTCTGCTGCGTGGCGGACGTTCCTCTCGTTGCTTGAATACAAGTGCGAGCGAGCAGGGACGCATTTCGTGGCGGTCACCCCGAAAGGGACGACCAAGGCGTGCGCGGCGTTCGGTGTCTCGACGGAGAAGCCGTTGTGGGTCCGCGAACACTCGTGTCCCTCGCGCGGGTTCACTGCCGACCGGGACTGGAACGCGGTCGTCAGACTACGTCTGACGGGCAGCAAAATCGTGTGCGATTTTGCGACGGCGTGGAACATTCTTTCCCGCGGTGCGAAACAAGTAGGAGAGGGACGCTCCGAACCAACGCCTGTGAAGACTGCGCTCCCTACGGGAACCACCACGGTTCCTGCAAAGCGCGTCGTGGAAGCAGGAAACCCTACCCTCAAGGAACGAGCCGCGTCAGCGGCGAGTGAGTAGGGGAGGGTAGTTCACAGGGGGATCTGTTCGAGGAAGTCCTCGCTCTGGGCGTCCAGATGATCGAGGCGCGACCCGAGCAGTTCGCGCAGCAGCATGACGAGCGGATCGTCCGCGCCGGCGCCCGTGATGGCTTTCTCCTCGTGGTGGACGCCGTCGCCGGTCCCCTCGCCGAGCGTCCCGAGCATGATCGCTTCGCGGTCGGCCATCACGAGCCGGCCGACTTTTTCGTGCTCCGGCGGCAGGTTCAGCCAGTCCAGCTGCGGTTCCCAGATCGTCGCCTCGGGGACTTCCTCCCGGACGAGGTCGCGGACCTCCCGGGTCTGCGATCCGAGATAGACGTCGACCCCGCGGTCGGCGGCAGCCCGGAGTCGGCGCAGACAGCCATCCTCCAGCAGCCCGGTCGTCGTAAACATCAGGAACAGTTCCGACTCGGCCTGCTCGAAGAGGGATTGGCCGCGAGCGATGACGTTGTCGCGCCCGTCGATCGTCCAGATATCGTCCGGATGGGACGCCGTGGGGACGATGGCGCGCGGCGTTTCGTCCGGCCGGAAGTCCAGCCACTCGTCGTCCAGCGCCGGATGGCCAGTGTACTCGACCGTTTTCGTCTCGGCGTCGTAGCTGACGAGATCCGCCTCCCGGAGCTTCGGCAGGTGAACGTGATGGAGGGCCACCAGCAGGCCGTCACCGGCATCCGGTCCGAGGGGAGCGGAGTCATCGCGCTCCCGGGCGACCACACGTCGTGCCAGTTCCTCGCGTGTGAGCGCGTCCTCGGCGTCCATCAGCGTCGCGAGGATGATCCGGCGGCGCCTGGCGGCGAGCGTGGCCGCGACTGCCTCCCGGCCGGGCGCGTCCGTCTCCAGCAGTTGCTGGAATTTCGGGTCCGACAGCGCGGGGTGGTCCGTCGTGGTTGCGGTATCCATCGTCCGGTCCCAGTCGACGAGCCCCGAACCTTCAAGCTGTGGCAGGTGGACGTGGACGAGATCGGCCTGAATCGCGGCTACTTCGTCGGGCGTGACGTCCACCAGCTCCTGCTCTTCTTCCGCGGCGGCGAGGTTCGTCGCGAGCGCTCGCACGTCGATGGGGGCGGTCCGATCGTGGAGTATCCTGAGGATGTGCTGTCGACGAGCATTCCCCAAACCCGTTAACACGTTGTTATCGGCGGGGCGTATTGGCTTCACATGTGAAAGTCGCCATTGATACGGGTAAGGGGTCGACCTGACGACCTCAGGCTTTTAAGTGTGATCACTCCTCGAGGACGTCATCGTCGGTTACCAGCCTCGTTTCGACGAACTCTTCGATTCCGCGACGCAGGCGTTCGGACGCGGATTGGGTCGAGATGTCGAGTGCGTCCGCAACGTCCTCCATGTTCGCATCGCGGGGGATGGCGAAGTATCCTTCCGCTACCGCGGTAACCAGCGCTTCACGCTGGGGGGCCGTAAGGCCGCCCGCGAACTGTTTGGGGACGGTGGCTTGCGCCAAGTTGTCCAGGCGGAACGCGATTCCTGCGTCGGCGAGGTGGTCGCGGAAGATTTCGAACTGGTCGCGAGAGGCAAAGCGGATGGCGAGTCGCCAGTCATCGTCGACCGTTTCTGCGTGCAGGAGCGACGCCTCCGAGTCCAGCGTGATATCGAGGTGCTGCTTTATCTCCTCGGCCCAATCGATCTGGTAGAACGATTCGTTGTCGTAGTTCCGGGTCGTAATCACATCGTCGACGGTGGGGTCGGATTCGAGCGCCCCGTCGAACGCATCGAAATCACCGCCGGCAGCCCACAGGCACGGCATCACCCAGTGACGGCTGTGAGCCGCGAGCCGTTCGGCTTTCACCTCCATCTCCGGGGCCGCGCCGAGTGCGTGCCCCAGCGCGAAGTCGTCGATCGCCACCGAGATCTCCGCCGTGAACACGACCGGACACACGGGATGGAGCCGTAAAATACGATGACCTGACGACGGTCGACGAAACCGAGCGCGCTGCCGGCCGCACCAGGGACACCCGATCCGTCGTCGGTGCCGGTTCAGTCCCGAGCCGTTTACGGAAATCCTCGGGGTCGATATCGGCGACGCCGCGCGACCACTCGGATAGTCGACTCCGACGTCCGCCGAGGCCGCCGATCCGGGGGTGAACCCAGTTCTGCTTCCTCTTCGCCGGTCGATCCCTCGCCGAGCCCTCAGACTGATTTCTGAAAACACCGCTTACTGCGGACCCGAGTTCCGCTACACGTCGGCGAGAATCCGGCTACATCATCTCGATCTAGGGAGAGATAACCCAGATAGCGCCGAAACGTGCCGTCCTTCGAGCCTTCGACGAGTTCGTCGGGTCGACCTGCCGCGGGCCTTTTTCACTCGTATTACCGTAGGGGGGAACGATGGGGCCAGTATCCCAGACGATGGAGTACTACCCGTACGTCGTCCACCCGATCACCGTCCTCGGGGTCGGTATCGTCCTGCTCGTCCACCACGAGTGGGCCAGGCGGGACCTCGACCGGTCGGTACTCTGGCGCCGTATCGGTGCGTTCGCCGGGATCGGACTGCTCTCGCTCGCGCCCACCGTCGCGTACTTCCTCGTCGTCGGCGGTGGCGTACTCGAGGCGACGGGCGGGAACAGCGTCGTCATGGACGCGCTCGTCGCCAGCGGCCTCCTGATCGTCGCTGGATTGACCTGGCTCGTGTGGCGACGCTTCGACTGGGGGCCGCTCGTGCCGGGTGCGATGCAGGCGCTCGCCGCCGTGACGGTGCCGTACGCTCTCGTCTCGCCGTTCTGGAACATCTCGGGTCACGTCATCATCTCGCTGATGCCCGCGCTCTACCTGACGCTCGTCCACCGGCGGTTCTGGCCGTTGCTCGCCTTCCCAGTCATCATGGTCCCGAACCGCATCTACCTGAACGCACACACGTGGGAACAGTCGATCGGCGGGTTCCTCGTCGCAGCGCTCGTCGTTGGGGGCGTCTACTGGGTGCAGGCCTCCGGGTCGCTGCGACCGGAACTGGGCACGACGACCACCTGAGTGGAAACTCGGTCCCGCCGGGAGCCAGATGAAGGAGAACGCTCGTGGCTTCGCCGCTCGCACCGGCGTGAATCTCGCTCCGCTCGACCCTCGCAGTCCGCCCTCCCCGATTTGAACGCAGTGAGACGTTCCGGGCTGTGACTCGTCTGCTCAAATCGTATCGGTCGAATTTTCAGAGAAGATCCGCTTTCCCCGATTTGAACAGATGCGAGACGGTCGCCTCACTCCGTTCGGCGCTGCGACTCGCGTGTTCGTAATCGGGTCGGGAGAAACTTCTCACTGCTCACTTCGTTCGCAGGAAAACGCTCACGGCTTCGCCGCTCGCAACGACGAGGATCTCGCTACGCTCGATCCTCGCAGTCCGCCCTCCCCGATTTGAACACCGGAAGACGGTTCCGCTCGCTACGCTCACGGACTGCGACTTCCGAGCACGAAATCGGCTCGGTCTGATTTGCAAAGCAAATCCGCCCTCCCCGATTTGAACAGATGCGAGACGGTCGCCTCACTCCGTTCGGCGCTGCGACTCGCGTGTTCAAATCGGGTCGGTTGGACGTGCTTTCCGCTCACCGATTGGTTCGCGGAAAAGCAGTCCGCCCTCCCCGTATAGGGGAACTCGCCGGTCGATACTTCTCCTCGGTCAAGTTGGCTCGTGTCTCTCATAGTTCGAAGAACCTCCGTCGCTGCTCCGCTTTCTGCCGCTCGCTGCGCCTGTCGTAGTGCTTATCGAGTACCTCCTCGCTCGCGTTCATGCGATCCGAGACGAGTGAACGATCTTCGTCGGCGAGCCGATGCGCCGTCACTCGCCCGCTCCGAACGTCGTGCGGCGACCGGGCCGACGGGCAACTGCTCATCTTGGCGTAGTACGTCCACTCGCAACTCTCCGGGTCGCGATCGTGCGGACACTCTTCGCCGCGCCAACAGGGACGCGTCACCCGATACAGGGTATCTCGGCAGGTGGAGATGGCGACCCGGCCGTGACTGGTCGTAATGAGTGCGGCGCGGCCGTGGTCGTCGACGACTGTTTCGCGCGGCCCATCGATGTAGTCCTGGACCGTCGCCGCGACGTGTTCGCTGATCGCGTTCCACCGCTCTCCCCGTTCCTGATTTTTCAGCGGGGTTCCGGTTTCAGGACGGTGAACGAAGTGGACGGCCGGGCCGTCGGCCCGCGGTCGGTTCCCCTCCAGGTCGAGATCTCCCAGGTCGAGCGCGCGAAGCTCCCCGACTCGACAGCCGGTGTGCCACAGCAGTAAGACGATGATGTGGCGTCGGCTCGCGTACTCGAATCGTTCCAGGTAGTCGACGATGTCGACGGCGTGGTCGGGGGAAAGCGTCGAATCGCTCACGTCGGCCCCGTTCGTCCGTGGGAGCGGAACCTGATCGTACAAGTCCTCCGGTACTGCCTCGATTTCCCCACAGAACCGGAGAAATGCCCGCATCGTGGCCATGTCGCCCCGGAGCGTCACGTCGCGTAGTTCCTCCCCGGAGTAGCCGCCCTCTCGTCGCCAGACCCGATAGGCGAACATATCGCGGCCGGAGAGGTCGTTCAGGTTCGCGATGCCCTCCTCGTCGCACCACGTGACGAATGCGCGCAGGCGGTAGTCCTGCGCCTCCATCGTGTTTTCTGCGGCGTCGTCGCGCGCTTCCAGATAGAGGCTGACGGCCTCCTGGGGGCTGATCGGTTCCAGTTCGGTCACTGCCGACCACCGTCTCGACCGGCCCGATCGCAGCGCTCGGCTTCACGATAGGCGCGCTCGATCTCGCGGGCGCAGCTGGTGCAGACGTACCCCTCGGGCGTCACCGTCTCGGCCTGCCCATCGCAGCGGGGCGTATCACACTGACCGCGATCGACGGTCTGGACGCTCATGCGCCCACCTCGCGAGTGTTGCTGATCTGTCTGTTAGCGGTACGCTGAAGGGTCGTGCGCGTGTTTCGTAGCATGGTCTCACCGTGTGGGACCACGGACGTATCCGGGTGCGCTCCTTGCCACAGGATTCGGCGCACCCGGAGGCGGTCCGTCGGTCGATTGACTGCTTGTTGTGATGCCACCATAAGCGCGGGAGTTCGGCGTCCGATATTTCCGATACCGGTCTGAATGTGAGGATTAAATCCCCCGCCAGTCGAGTGAATCATGGTTCTCACGACGAGAGCCACCCGAAACCCGCGCGCCGACGCGGGATGATCACCTTCCTTCCGAATCTCCATCGCGCGAGTTCCGAATGGGCTCTGTCACCGCCATCAAGACAGTCACTTGTATTAAAACTTGACCCTATCTAGGCTCATTATGGCCCCATAAGAGTGTTAGTTGCCGACGTTTACCCTGTTATTATGGTACGAAAGTGTGAGCGCAAACTGAATGCGCCCGCTGGTGTCGTGGATGACTAAATCCGATCCGGTTATCGTCGAATTCTTCGGCGAAGCTGGGATAGCAATGCCCCCAGCGGTTGTCAATTACAATCTAGAAGGAATTTCAAAATCCACGCTGAAGCGAAGGCTTCCAGAGCTCGTAGAACGCGGCCTTCTCGAAAAGGTGGACGAGACCAAGGGCTACTACGAAATCACAGAAATGGGTCGGGACTACCTCGCGGGCGATCTCGACGCCGACGATCTCGAAAACTCAAACGAAGCCGAGTGACTCGGTCGCGGCCTGGCTGAGGATCACGTTCTTTTCGGAAACCCGAACAGGCGCATCGGCAACGTCTGCGATCAGACCGGCGAGGTCGCGTAGGTAGGCGTCGTTTCGTTCTTCTCGAAACGAAACGGTATCGTTGTGCGGCTCAGTCGCTCGATTTTCCAGATAGCATAGCACGAACGTCTCTCGCATCGAGTCGGGCGCCTCGTCGAGATACGCCGGGAGTTCGAGCCACTGCTCGGCCTTCGGACCGACTGGCGCCCCAAGCACCGCAAGGACGCGCCCGAGAACCGACGCGTCCTCTGACGGTCGTGCTTCGTCGGTCCGCCCATCGCGATCGTCGACGATCTCGTACTCGACACCGACCGCGTCAAGTGCGTCGGTGATGTGAAGGTGGCGACGGGTCGGATCGAGCGCAAACGATGGCTGATACCATGCTTCGGCGATCGATCCGCTGGAAAACACGTTCGCAACCAGCGCGTTCAACGCCTCGGCCATCGGTTCCCTGATCTCGACTTCCAGCCAGCCGCACTCCCGAGCCGTCTCGATCCCTCGGGCTGCGTCTGGTGCGCCGCCATCCAGCCACGTTCGAATCCGACCGCGCGGTATTTCGAGTGCGCCGGCGATTGCGCTGGAACCTTTATTTGGATGGCGAGATTTGTATTCCAGGACATCACGGTACTGCTCGACGATTTTCCACGTATCGTCGTAGTAGCCACCATCGTAGGTGCGCGCGAGATCTTTCGGACTGACTAACACTCTGCTGGTCACTATTCGATACAGGAACTGAATTGCCCAAAACCGTTATGGGTTTCCGGACGAGCCGCCAAACCTCCTGAATTCGGAACTCTCAGGGCCTTCAAGCGACCCTTGGAAGACTTCTACGATAGATTGGAAGTACCAATGGGAAACCATTTCTGATACGACGACTGTCAATTTTCCCAGATCGGCAGGAAGCTTTATATTAAACTGGTTACCTCCACATTGTCGTACCCGGCGCAGAACGGAATACCGCTCGGACGGTGTGATCGGGATGTCCCAGTCCCTCGCCCGACGCGTGTGAGCTGTCAAACGCTCACACGATAAGTTTTCCGTTCAGCCGCCGAGGACAGGTGTAAGACCAATGAACGGACAACAGGTGCGCGACAAACTGACCGAATCGGTGGATGAACGCGGGGTCTCGCTCGTCATAGGGGTAATCTTGATGGTTGCGATAACAGTGATTCTCGCAGCCGTGATTGCTGCCTTCGTGATGGGGATCGGGCCCGGTGGCGAAGCGCTAACGGCTTCAGCTGACATTTCTGGGTCACAGACTAGTTCAGTCGACATCGCTGTGACTGAGTCTGGAGAGGCGGATAAACTAGTAATAGTGGATCCAGATGATGGATCAATCGCAGCGGCTAATTCGGATATTAGCACTGGTGCAAATTATAACGTGGTGGCTGCCGGGGGGGACTTCACCGTAGATTCAAACCATAATGGTGGGAGTCTTCAGACGGGTTATGAGTACGATGTCTATGCGATTACTGGAAGTGCCGCAGAGGGAGACCCGCTCGAATCTGCTGAGGGAACAGTCTCCCTCGGGAGCTTCCAGCTGAGCTAATCCCCTCTTAAAATATAATCTTATAGATCGCAACTTATTATCGATTTTATCGATCATTACCTTCGACGTCAGACGGTCGAGCAGCCTCTCCTGTCATAGATGCGATATCAAGGTTGCGATAACCGTAATTAGATACTTTGTTATGGTCCTACGCGATATCCACTAATATGATATTAGTGTTCGATACCTTCCAACCTCGACGAATGTGAGGTATATACCCGAATGTCAGAAACTCGTCGCCTGGGTATCATCCCATGGCAACGAGACAAATTGCGATCGGCGGCGGAACGAATAACAACCAAATCGACCTGCTCGACGTGCTGGCGCTCGTCATCCTTCCGATCAGCTGGGCACTGCAGCTCAACGTGTTCACCTGGCAGATCAACGTCTTCGGCGGTTACGACTTCAACCAGGCGCTCTGGACGATCGGCGGCGTCGCGATCTCCCCGGCGCTGCTCATCACGCTGGCAGCGGTCGCCTGGGTCGTCGTCACGAACCTGCTGAACAGCGAGACCGAACACGGCCAGGAAGAGATGGCCGCGATCGGGACCGCGCTTGCGCTCCCGATCCTGTACGTCTTCGTGCCGGCCGTCGCGGACCTCGTGAACTACCACGACATCACCAAGCTCGCGGCGCTCATGTACGTCAGCGCAGCGACCATGTACGTCTCCTACCGGAGCTGATCGTCCATGCGAATGGACACGCACAACGCGGCGTCTCGGACGATCCTCGTCCTGCTGCCGATCGTCGTGCTGCTGGCGATGGTCGGGATCGGTCTCTGGGCGGCCTCCGGCGCGGCGATCGTCGACCAGGGCAACGGGACCGTCATCACGAACGAGACGGTGACCGTCGACAACACGACGACGACGGTATACGCCGACTTGACGGGCACTGACGCCCTGCAAAACGAGACGGAGGTGACGGCCTGGCTCTACAACGGGACCGACGTGGCGAACGCCTCGGTCGTCGGCAACGACACCGTGACGTTGAACGCGACGGTCAACGAGTCGTCGCTTCAGATCGGGGTCACGAACGCGACCGAGAACCTGACGAGTAGCACCGACTGGGCGCTCTCGATTCGCGGCACGGGCGACACCGCCGAGGTGTCCGTCCTGTCGTTCGGCACGATCAAAGACGGCGGCGGGGGCGGCGCACCCATCTCGAGCGGCGAGGCCGGCGGGATCGCGGCCGGCGTCGCGATTCTGGCCGTGACCGCCTTCGCGATCGCGCGGAGGGGATCATGACGGCGGCCCACAGCCCACAGCCTGACGGGGGTGGCGGCGTCGGCCGGCGCGAGCTACTCCGGCGCGGCGGCACGATCGCGGCCGGCGGGGCCGCGACGGTGTACGTCGGCGATCGGTGGGTGCCGCGATTCTCGCCGGTTGGTAGGGCCCACGCGTTCGGGCTGGTTGCAGGAGCGGTTATCCTCACCGCCGGAATCGGGATCGGCCTCGCGGGGGCCGGTATCGCCGGGATGAACGACCACGATGAAATCCAGGCTCAACGGGCCAAGGAGCTTCACGACCGGGTGTTTCTCGACGCGACCGAGATGGAGATGGCTCAGGCTCCGCTTTTGGAGTCGCTTGCTGGCGATGCCTCCATGATCCGGCAACTGTGCCGGGCTGACGCGGCGTTCGCGATCATGCAGGCGGCGAGCGACGAGGCGGGAGAGACCCAGGCAACGACCGACGCCAAAGACGCGGTGAGCTCGGCTGTCGCTGGAGTCGAGGCTAATTTCTTCGACGCCTGGACCTCGCAGTTCACCCGACTCCGAAGCCGTATCTCGCTTGTCAAAGATAACCCGGACCTCGACCCCACAACGCCGTGGAGTATGGAGGCTTCGAGCGATCCGCTCTCGCCGGGATGGTTGGTCGGAAACTCCGCCAACACCGATGACAACTTTGGCGGCACGGCCTCTGTCACCCTCGTTAACGGTGAGACGGCGCCTTGCGAGATAGTCCTGGGGACGCCTAACACCGGCCAGGGCTACATGATGGTCCCCTGGTCGGGTTCCAAGAGCTATACGCTTCCATCCGGCGAAACCACGACAGAGCCGTCATCTTACGGCAGTCACTATTCCTCGTATCAGGACGATAGTTGGTCGTTCTCGACCTCGTACGGCGTCAAGGCGTTCAGTCGGGAATCCGAGTCCGTTCAGGCGCTCCACTCGCCCGACTGGTGGGCAATTCACAACGAACTGATGACGATCCACAGCGAGGAGCTAACTCATGCCGAGACGATGGCGAGCAACCTCTATCAGCCGGCCGTCGATGGCGAGGTGAATTTCGCCGAGATCGCGAGCGGATCGGCGATCCTCGAAGAAGCGCGCGACGGCGACCTCGGCAACTGGAAACAGGTCGCCGGGATCTATCGCGCCCTGTGGATGCCGGAGGGCGAAAAGCCGGTCGTCGTCTCGCTCGAAAACGGTGTTGAGTTAGAAGGGTTGCTGTTCTGGACTGAGCCGAGTTCGGCCCTGTCGGTCGGTGAGGAGATCAACCCGTCGTCGACGATCGGGCGCTTCTACATGGCGGCCGAGATCAGTTACGTGCCGCCGGTGGAGTCGAGCGACCAGACGGCGACCATCGACGTAACGGTGCAGGATTCGTCGGGGTCGGCGATGACGGACGCGACGGTCGCAGTCAAAGGTCACTCGTCGGACTACACCGTCGACGACCAGGGCGTTGTGACGATCGACGTGCGGCCCGGCTTCCGAACGTTCTACGTGACGGACGCCGATAGCACGTCGAGCGAGACGGCGATAACGATGGAGGTTGCCGACGGCGACGACGTGACCATCACCCACGACGGATCGGACAACACAAGCTATCAGGCCGATCCGTTCGAGAACGAGCAACTGACGCCCGAAGACGAGGGAACGGCACTTCCGGCCCAGATGACCGAGCCGTTCACGATCGAGGGAATCGACGGCGGCGGATCGCAACTGGATTTCGTCAAACCGGACACCGTCGAACCGACCGACGACTTCGACAAGTTCTACCAGATGGTTCAGGACGCCGCCGAAGACGAGCAGGAGACGCGCGAGGAGACGCGCGAGATCATCGTCGAATCGGGCGGGTTCTCCTTCCCGAGTCTCGACGGCGCTGGCGGCGGCATCATCGCCGGCGCGATCGCGTTGATCGGCGTCGCCTGGGGGATCGGCAAGGCTGGAGGAGAGTGAGATGAGGCGGGTTTTCCTGTTTTCCGTCGTCGTAGCCCTGGCGCTGGCGATGGGGATGGGCGCCGTCGCCGCGCAGGGCGAGGCGAACGCGACGGCCGGGAACGAGACAACCGGGCCGACCGGCGAGACCGTCGACGACGAACTCACCATCACTGACTGGCACTTCGACGGCGACGCGTTCGTGCTCGAGCTGCACGCCGAGCGATCGATGGCGGTCACGGCGACACCGAGCCAGCAGATGAGCGAGGGCGCCCAGCAGGTGACGTGGGTCACGAAGGCGATCCCTCGAGGCAACAGCACGATCCGCGTGCCGGCCGAGACGGTCAGCGGCGAGGCGGCCGTCGTCGTCTCGACGCGCGACTCGCGACGCGACGGGCGGGCGGTCCAACTCGCGACGGGATCGGTCGGAGAGAATCCGTTTTCCCCGTTCGGTGGCACCAGCGGTGTCCTGTCGGGCGTCATGCTGTCGATCGGGATGGCCGGCGGCGCGGCCGCCTGGGTACTTCGAAGCGAGGAGTCCGGAGTGATCAAAGCATGAGCGAGCTATCTGCCACGTTCGGCAACTGGAAGGATCGACTGACCTACATCGTCGCGGAAGCCCAATTTCTCGTCGCGGGACTACTCGTCTCGACGGCGATCGCAATCGTCTGGCTCCGGCCGAGTCTGCCGGGCGTCCCGCCGATCGTTCTCGGCTGGATCGCCGCGCTGATGCTGTTAGGACCGCCCGTGTTCGGGTTCTTTGTCTGGCTCGTCCGGAAGCTCAGGATTCGGAATATGATCGCCGTGCACCACATCAACGGCGTCACAGACGAGCGAGAGAAGTATTACGTCGAGCCCGAGATCTGGAAAGAGAAGACCGTCGAGGGACCGAGCCCGTACGTCGTCAACGACGGCGACGCCTACGAGGTACGAGAATTCGAGTGGTTCGACGACCAGGGAGAACTGATCGTCACCGGCTGCCACTTCTCGCAGCTGGCCGACTCGAAGCTCATCACCGTCAAGGCGATGATGGAAGATATTCACGGCCAGCTCATCGAGACCGCGATCGCATACAACAAGCTCCGCGCTCGTATCTCGAGGATGGGCGTCGAGATCGAGAAGGACGTCGTGAACTTCCAGGCCGAAGCCGACGAGCGTGGGCTAATGGGCCAGAGGACGGCCGTGAAAGAACGGTTCGAAGCGGCCGAGAAGGAGGCGCAGGAGTGGGACACCGACGAGATTCGCGACCTCGGCGACTACGAACACGAGTTTGACCCGGTCGAGAATCCGGAGGGAATCGCGATCGACGGCAAGTCCGGCCAGCAGGCCGCCACCGACGGAGGTGCAGACCGGTGACCGACGAACAGGAGATCTTCACGGCGGCGCAACTCCGGGAGCACCAGGACGGATACCAGGCCCGCGAGAACCGAGAAACGCTTCCGCATACGGCGATCGTTCGTGACCCGAAGATCGAGCGGGCGCTGTCCGTCCGAGCGATTCACTACGACCCACAGTCAGCCGACCGGCCCGACCAAATGCCGGGTCACGCGAAGGACCTCGAAAAACATCGCCAGATCCAGTTGATCGAGGGCACGCAGGTAGCCCGCAAAGCGCTCGAAACCGGTGACATGGCGACGGTCAAGCACCTAACCGGTGATACGAACCAACGCGCGGACGTGAGCGGCATCCAGGCGATCGGCAACGTCGACGACCTCGTGACCGGTCCGGCGTCGATCATATACATCTACGCCGAACCGGGGTCGGGAAAGACGGATTTCGCTCTCTTACTCGGCCAGCGCTGGATGCACCACCAGCCGAGGGAGTCACTCGTCGCGTCGAACATCCAGACGCTCGAAGAAACGACCGAGTGGACCGACGGCGAGGGACGGCTTCGAGACGGCTGGATCGCGAACTACGGTGCGCTCGACGAGTGGATCAAACAGGACGGCGAACCCACCGAGAACGAGCAGACGCCGAAGCTGTTCATCTTCGACGAGGCGTCGAGTCACGCCGCTGGTGGCGGCGCACAGGGCTACGAGACGCGCCAGAAGATGGGGCCACTCGTCTACAAGATCCGCAAGTACGGTGGCTCGCTCATCATCATCGGCCACGACGGCGGCGACGTCCATCCGATGGTCCGAGAGCAGGCGAAGGTGGTCAAGAAGGACGGCAAGAAAGAGGCGACAATCTACGACTCGATTCGGAATCGCAAGCCCCAGGGGGAGATTGCGGGCATCACCGGAATCCCGCCGACTGACTGGCGCTTCGACACGCACGAGGCGACCGCGTGGAGTTGGCAGGACCTCCGGAGCGACGACGAGAACGACGGGCTCGACGAAACCGAAGCGGTCGAGCAGGCCGCGATCTACACCGTGATCCGGGCGAAGCAGCAGGGAATGAGCAATCGACAAGTCGCGAAATTCGTCCCCTGGAGCCACGAGACCGTCCGGAAGCGGTGGAACGAATATCAGAACGACGGACTCCACACCGACACGGTTGCCAACGTCGAGGGCGTAATCGCATGACTGCACGGAGGCGACAGCCTGTCAACGGCAACGGACACCCGGTAGATAGGGCCGCGGACTCACCTACTCGGCTCAAATCCTGCGGCCCACGGCTCAGAACCAGTGACAGGCGAGAGGAGTCGATATATAAAACGCGCGAGGCGCGTGATGCGGCGTGAACCGCTCGAAGCGGGCGAACCACTTCGGTACGATCTGCGAGAAGCGGATGGCCGCAAAGCGTCGGTTCGACCTCGAACGGGCGAGCTGGCACGACGCGACCTTCCAGAACGGGACGCCAGTCGAAATCAAGTCGACCATGCTCGAACACAGTGACGGCCAGCCGGGGAATTTCAAAGTCTATCGCGCCTACCACCGAAAGCTACGCCGTCACGACGGCTGGTACTGCTTCGTAGTCTACCGACCACACGGGCGCACCGGCTGCACGATCGTCAACGATCGGATGGTGAGGGCGGCGAATCTGCCGACGCTCCGGTGGCACGGTGGCGGCGATCACCGCGGAACGGAGCAGGCAAAGATCGCGATCGGCGATGTCTTCTAAGACAGTACTATTGAATTCCTAGCCTTCGGACAGATGAGACATGCTGAACACAGAGCGTGAGACCTAAAAATAGATCTACTATATTTCTCGGACCGCCACAACTAAATGGAATTAGTGAGAGAAAAATCGAATATGAGTAAATCAGAATGGAAACAAATAAAGTCAAATTATGACGAATACCTCCGTAGATACCCCGAGGAAGGCAACGTCCAAGGGGTGCTGGAATATCCTCTTCAATCCGCAGCTATTATCCAGGGAGGATATGTGGTAAATACATCCAGCGGGTTAAATCAAAACTTGTTAATTACTTCCGACAATTCATTGCCTGACATACAACAGTTATCTTTAGAAACCCTGGCAAAGCTCTCTACTGAATTGATGAATATTCTAAAAGTACAGATATCAACTGACCATCAAGAATATTGGAAATGGACCATTCAGGCTTTCGAAAAGGTTAACAAACAAATTTCGATATTACCCTCCGAATTAGTGAATAATTTGGAAATACTATTTCGCCTATCTGCTTGCTCCCCAATCCCAAGTCAAGTTGGTGAAGGCCTCTTACACCCAATTCAAGCAAGTTGGGATAGTGAGGGTCATGAAGCATACATAATTTATCGAGCTAAAACCATCGCGGCATATCTATCCTTCCCCCTTCTTGAAGGAGTAATTAAGGGAGTTTGTAGTGACTATATAAAACCAAATGGAGAAGTGAAAGATGGGAAACGCATAAAAAGGTTCTCAGGTGGATATAGCAATAATGTGTGTTATCGTCTTTCAGACCTTTTAACACATTTGGAGGAGGAATATGCAGATGACGAGTTTAAGAATTTGCTACGGGACATGAGGATCATGATTGGAGATTTCTACCATCGGAACCCAAAGAAAGTTTATAGTTTAATAGGCGAATGGCGTAACACTTCATTGCATGGTCAGAACCCACCAGATGCGGAATATGGAACTATCGCCAACATCATTTGTTTGATAATCTGGAACGAGATAAAATCCATTTTACGGTGACAGATACGCTGGTGGATGATTGTACATCAGGACGACTGGCCTGAAATTCCTTGATAATCCTTAGGCGGATCTATCCTTTGCAGGTTACGACCTCGGTCTCGATGTCGAACGTGATAGCACGCGTCGATAGCGTCTCGGCCATCTCCCGACGCTGCTCGGCGGTCAAGTCGTCCCGTTCGAGAACCTGGCGGGCAGCCGCGACCTGCTGCGTAAGATCCTCGCAGGCGTAGGCAACGGCGTCGCTCCGGTTACAGTCGTAGAAGGTGGCGGCCTTCTCGATACAGTCAAACCGCCACTCGTTGCCGTCGTCGGTTCGGATTCGGACGCTCGCCGGGGTCGTGGTTCGGCCCATACTCGTGAACACGGTCCGCAAATCCTAGATTTTTGCGGTCACTGGAACGGGTCTCGTTTAAGTAGCCCATAGCCCACGGCCGCGATCGGCGCGGATCGCGGCCTCGACCGTCGGCCCGATCGGCGCGATATGAACACGGCCGGCTCGCGCTCGTGTTCATATTCGGGAAATAGATTCTCGCAACGCGCAACCCCAAGGACGTGGAGGCAGTTATGGTATCGAAATAACTGACCTCCACAAATGTTGATCCCCTAGTCTCATAAGGTAGTAAGGATATCTCCCTGTAAGACGGATTTCATAAATTCAAGAAATGTCAGCATCACAGACACCGGTGGGGTTTTCGCATAATACCCTTTTGACCCGAATTATACCCGGCTCAATAGTGGTATTGCCCTTTTTGATAAATTTGCATCTTGATTCCTATTTTGCTATTTCTTCTGGTACAACATTTCTACTGGGCGTTGCCCTTACCACTCTTGTAATAGGAGAAGTAATAAACCATCTCAGGTCAGGCTTATTCCGTGTTCCACTGCCCTTCTCATATTTCTTCTATAATGCAACTGGTGAAATTTCTAAGTTACCAAAGTGGTTTCGAATTATTATCAAAATAGACGAAAGGCTTCCAGACAAGTTTAGCATTTTCAATGATGCGCCAGAAGGAACCACACTTGAAACACGCTTCCAATTTGATTTTTTAGATTCTATGAATAATAACTTCCAACTTGATCCGGAGAGAGCGCTCCCCCGAGACTATTATGATTGTCTATTACTAACACTTGCCGAATCAAAGTCCCCGCGGACAGAAAAATTTCGCGAGCTATGGGCATTTCGCCAAAATATTCGGATCGCACTAATGATTTCACTGTTTTTCTACATATGGTATATTGGAATGGAATTTCCAGATGCCACTGCTGTTATACTCCTATTGGCAGCTGGGCTAACCATCTTGCTTGTTGTGGTGATAGATCAGATGCTATCGGGAACTCCCCATTTATTTGTAGAGATGATATTCAAAGAATATTATATGGACCAGAGGAGTGAGTAGCTAACCTACCTCTTGGGGGATCGATATCCTTCTCAGAACATTCAGAAAATGAACTCTCTAAAGGCACATCAATGGTGAGTTTCGATGCTTCAATTGGAGATCGCGCAAGCTGGGGGCTGTAATTTTTTGGCTCTGTCCCCTGGTGACAGGACCGTGATAACCCATCGCCCTTGCTTCGGCTGTAGCGGTGCTGAGGCGTGGCGGTTACTTTGGGACCTTGGCCTTAGCCACACGTTCTAACACGAAAATCGACCCGCAGGGTCGAAGTTCGTCGTCGGCGCGATCGCGATCGGGCCGGCGTCCAGGCCGATCACCTCGGCCCAAACCCCACGGAAACCAGAATATCACGATGATCTACGCGAAACAAAGGGGTTTGAGTAGTGTTGCCACTCACGAGGACCGCGCTACCGGGTCGCGCGGCGTCGGTCAGCGCGGAACTGTTCTAACTCGCTTCGCTCCTCGTCGAGTTGCTGACGGCGGGAACATCGACGTCGACGGCTCTTCCCGATCTCGTCGTGGTCGGGAGCGCTCAGAAAGACCTGACTCAGGTCTCGCCAACGAACGATCGAACCGTCGGCCAGCTCGATCTTGATGTGAACACCGTGGTGTGACGAGAATCGCTCGCAGACCGCGCGATACGCCTCGCGAGCGATTTCTCGGGCGTGGTCTCGGTCGGTGGCCGAGAGTCGGGGCTTCAACAGCAGCCGGCAGTCCTCGCGGTTCTGCTCGATCCCCGCGTCGTACCGAGTTCGCCACGCATCCAGGGCGTCGCTCGCGATTCCCTGGGCGTCCTCGGCGACCTGCATGGTCGCGCTCCCGATCTCGCGCGTGAACTGCTCGGCCGAGGATCTGACCCGCTTGATGAGTGCCTCGGCCACGTAGTCGCTCTCGATCTCGAGCTGGCCGTAGGTGTGACGCACGACGCCTTCGAGGCGATCGACGACTCGAAGCACCGTATCGTAGCAGTATCCGGTCTTCTCGGCAGCGTCGGCCGGCGAGACCTCGCCACCGTCGGACAGTAGCGTCTCGGTCACCGCCCGCCCGGATGGGTTCATATCGCCCCACAGGCGCATCACGGCGGCTTCCTGCTCACTCTCGATCTCCGGCAGCGGACAGTCGACGAGTTTTAGCGTGCGCTGCTCGCGATCGTCCGGGTCGAAGTACTCGTCTTCGAAGTATCGATCTCCGCCGGTGACGTCGAACCCGGCCCACTCCAGGACGTTCGCCAGCGTCTCTTCCAGCTCGCGCCGAAGGTCCTGGCGGTCGAGTTCGTCGTCCTCCCGGTCCCAATACACCGTCTCGTCGGTCACGCTCGTCTGGAACGCGACTTCGAGCTTCGGATGGGACCCAAACTCGTCCTCGTCGTACGTGTCTGGGTCCTTCATGTAGTAGTGCTTGATCTCCTTGCCGAGTCGGTGACCGCGAATCAGTTTCCGCGCTCGGTCACCGTCGACGACCGTCGTCACCATGTCGCCCGGTCGGTCTCGGTTGTCCTCGACGTGCTTTCGGTACCCTGATCGATCGCCTTCGAGCAGACTGTGAATCCGCGCGAGCGGGCCATCGGGCGCGTAGATCGGCCCACTCTCGTCAGAGACGACTCGGGCGTACACTGCGGCGTCTTTGATGTTGCTCGACTCGGCGAATTCGTCGAAGTACCGGCGCGGGACATCAAACGCGGCTGCTGCTTCCGCGAGCAGGTCGGGGTAGCGTTCAAAATCGACGTTCGACGCCTGTACCTGGGCGTCGAGATACGGAACGCCCAGGTCCATGTACCCCTGTACCTTGCTCACCTGGCCCGTCTCGTCGTCTCGCTTCTTCATGTTCGGCCAGCGCGGTCGAATCGTCACGGTCCCGCCCTTCACCCGCTTCGAGCGATCCGCGCGTTCGTCGTCGTACGTCCCGTCGTCGCACACGAAGTATATCCGGTAGAGGTACGCCGAATTGAGGCGGTAACTCGGGTCCTCCCACGGAACGATCGGCTGGTCATCGAAATCGAGACAGGCGTGCCAGGTCTCGCCATCGATCTCGAACGTCGCGGTCGGTTTGCCCGCGTTCTTCCAGTCGTGATCCTTCCGCGTCCGATCCAGTCCGTAGTACGGTTTCAGGCCGTCTCGCACCATGTGAAAGTGGGCGTCGAACTCGTGGCACTGGAACCGAAGGAACTGCTGGACCGCCATCTACAGTCCCTCCCTGTCCCGGAAACAGTCGGGGCAGAGTGCGATCGACTGGCCCAGCCGCTCGCGAACGTCACGCGACCGCTGCCCACAGCCCACGCACTCGGGCCACCGGCTCGTCGGTTCCTCGTCGGTCGCTGGCGGGTCCTGCGGCTCCGTGACCCCGAAGGCCGTCAAGTCGGTCACGGTTAGGCCTCCGGAGTGCTGAAGTCCGCGAGAGCGGCGTTCGGGCTACTCTCTTCGTCAGATTCGTTGCGGCCGACGTCGAGCGTTGTCGGGTCGGGATGGTGGACGATCTCGACGTCGGCCAGCTCCGCGACGATCTCCTTCGTGAGCAGGCGACGGTGACACCAGCGGCAATCCTTCTCCCAACACACCAGCCAGATATCCCGCTCGCTCGCACGCTCGCGTAGCTCCTCGATGACCGCCTGCGGGCCCGGGAAGCTCCGAAGGTAGTTGAGATACCGCGGCTCGAATCTCACCGTCTGCCAGGCGACGTCACTCGGGAACGCGGCGCCGTCGGCCTCGGCACTCGCCTCGACCGTCTTGTAGGCGTCAAGCAGGTTTGCGGGCGGGGCCAGTGCCGGGACGTTCCGGTCGGTCACTCGCTCGACGAAATCCTTCGGATAGCGAACGACACCGATCACCTCGGCGTCGTCGGCGGGCTCGAACTGGCTGACCCCGCCGAAATAAGTCGTGTGGACCGTCACCGCCGCTCACCTCCGAAAGCGCCGCAATTCGGGCAGGCCTCGAAGGTGAACCGTTCGTGACCGCACTCCCCACACTCCGTTTTGTCCGACCCGTTACTCGACACGGGACTCACCTCCGTCGATCGATACCCGCGACCGGGCTGGCAACCGCCTCGGGCTGTACTGTCGCGATCGCGGATAGGCCGTCTGGCAGCCCACGCACAGGGTGAGACCGACGTCTTCGGACGGCGGAACGTACACCGTCGCGCGTCCCGGGTTCACCTGACCGTCGCACTCGGCGCACCGGGTCACGCCGACCACCTCCCGAACGTCGCCTGAATGGCTTCTGGCGGGTGTCCGTCGGGATCGGGTGTCTCGATCTCGACCGACGGGTCGGCCTCTCCCGTCGCCTTCTTGCGGCAGGTTTCGCACAGCCAGGCACCGTCGGCCGTCCACCATTCGGGTGCCATGCCGTTTCCCGGCGACGTGACTCGCCCCGGTTCGTAGACCTCGGCGTTCCGAGCCGCCCGCTCGCACGAATCACAGAACAGCGCGTTCAGCTCCAGGTCGTCGGGGTCGACACCCTGCTCGGCGGCGACCTGTTCTCGCGCCCACCGCATCTGCTGACCGTTCCCGCCCGTGGCGTCGAACGGGAAGCGGACAGTCACGTCGACGGTATCGTAGTCCGCAGCGACGTCGGCGAGTCGATCGCGGAGCGGATTCACGTAGGACTGGGCGTGTAGGACGACGATTTCGATCGCGTCCTCGTCGGTGTGGTAGTGAACTGTCTCGTCGACGTGGTCGGCAACGTGATCAGCCCACTCTGAAACGCTCTCGTGGTTCGGTTCGTCCTCGCCCGTGAACCCGGAGTTGGTGATCCGAAGGTCGTAGGGCTCGATGTAGGCGATCCACGGGATGACGCCCTTTGCCGAGAGAACCGAGTAGAAGTCCCCCAGCCAGACCGCGTAGGCCCGGTTCCAGCGGAACCAGCCCGACGTGTAGAGGTTGTAGGCGAGCGTATTGCGACAGTCTCGCTTCTGACCGCCGCACCCGACGAGGACGTAGCGGTATCGGTCAGTGCCGTTACTCGACACGCCGATCACCCCTGGAGAGGTCGACCGTCGCCGGATCGATCACGTGCGACCACGCCAGTTTCGCGACCGACTGCTCGGAGCGCTCGCCGTCGACATCGTACCATCGCTCCTTCAGCAGTTCGTCGACGAGCGTCGCCGGGACGAGCGCCCGCGCCTGGTTCGGTAGCCCTGGCCGCGGAACGTAGATCGCGAACAGGTACATCCCGGCCGCGTCGACGAGCTGCTGGTGCGCTCGGCGCTTGACGTAGAAGCGCCCGCGCGTCGATCGCGACCCGTTCGACGTCCGGACCTGGCAGGCTTTGATCTCGATCGGCGTCTCCGGCTCGACGACAACGATGCCGTAGAACGGCAGCGACGTCGACGCTTCGAGCAGTCCGGTCGTCTCCGCGTCGTGCCAGGTGGCCGTTCCGTCGCCCACGTACCGAAGCGCGTCGATCGACTGGATGACGTCGGCCTCGATCGCGTCCCCACTGGCCTTCGGGCTCTTGATCTCGCCGAGACTCGCGCGGGAACTCAAAGCACATCACCCCGAATCCGGCGAACCTCGCGAGCGCACGATGGACACAGCCGACGGGTTGCGGCGACGGACGTCTCGCAACGCTCGCACTCGTCGCGTTCAACAACTCGACTCAAGCCGGCTCACCTCCGGCTTTCTCGACTGCCTCGCGAACCTCGATATCGCTCGCCTGATTGGCCGGGTGGACGAGCGTTGATCGCGTCTCGACGTCGTACAGCGCCGAAGCGGGAACGAACGCGTCCATCACCGCCGCTCACCCCCGTCAGTCGCGACGCGTCGCCCGGCCCCGGGAACCAGATTCCGGCGCGGGCAATCCCAGTTGTGACCGACCTCGCGAGTCCCGTCAGTCAGCTGCGTACAGCGGCGCTTACAACTCTGGCACCAGAATTCCCGGCTCTTGTCAGGTACCGGGTGAGCGTAGTGTCGCCGGCGTAGTTCCTCGGCGTCGATTTCTTCGACGAGGGTGGCCAGCGACGTCACGCCGACCACCCCGGTTTTCGACTCCTAATTTCGCCCGACGGCGCCGACCCCCAACTGGAAACCCGTTCTACTCCACTTTTCGCGGTCGATCGCGCGAATCCTGACCCGTCGGTATACGCACTGAGAACAGCGTATACTACGGAATTGGGTACTACTACACTTCGGCGAGAATCCGGATCCGCCCTCCCCGATTTGAACGGGGGACAAGTCGATCTACAGTCGACTGCTCTACCAGTCTGAGCTAAGGGCGGGCAGTAAACTGTAGCAGGGCTTCCCCAAATAAGGGTTGTTATTCGCTGCTGGATCGGTCAGACGGGGAATAGTATTTATACGAGAATGTGGATGGCTGTCATACCGATGGGAAAGATCACGTTTCGCGCGGACGACGACCTCGTCGACGAACTCGAGACGTTCGACGTCTCGAAGAGCGAGGTCTTGCGCGAAGCGCTGCGATCCTACCTCCAGGAGCCCGCGTCCGACGCCGGCGGACCGGCCGGATCCGATTCGGGCGGCCCACCCAGATGTGATTCGGGCGAGTCGGTCGCGTCCGAATCCGAGACTCGGTCCGTCGACGACGTCCTGACCGAACGCATCGACGAAGCGCTCGACGAGCGTCTGTCCCGGGACACGAGCAACTCGACGGACGTCAACCTCCGTATTACGGTCGACCCCGCCGCGAACGGCGGGGTGTCGGCCGAACCCGCGGCGGGAGACGACGGCTGGGCCCAGGGCGCCGGTGCGAACATTTCCGCGGAGTACGACGATCGCGAGTCGAGCGGGTCCGCGACGGGCGGCAGCTGCGGCCAGTGCGGGATGGAGATCGACGCCTCGCACGTGTACTGCCCGAACTGCGGCGAGAAGGCCACCCACCGGGTGTTCTGTGAGTGCGGCGAGGAGGTCCGCTCCGACTGGGCGTTCTGCCCGGCATGCGGCCGACGGACGCCCGCCGCCGACGTTCTGGACTCCCGGTGAATTCGTCACCGCAGGCGGATTTAACCGGTCGACGAGTTCTCTCGCTCTCGTGGCGCCCGTTCGACAACGGTGCGACGTGCTGGCTCCGGCCGGGTCCGTCATCGTGCCGGCCTGCTCCAGCCGTCGCTCCCACACTGACGGGGCCCGGTTGTTCGACGCGGACTCCGTCTCGGCGCCGCGGGCTGATGCGGTCGTGCGACGTCGGAACCAGACTGCTTTTCACCCCGCGCGGGCAACTGCCCCTGCCCGACTGTCACACACGTTCGACCGTCGTAAGACGCGAACGGTCACGCCGCCGGTACATTTATATGGTAACGGAATATTGGTAGCAGGCACGTAAGACGGTCGTCTTACACACCGTCGCAAGTGGTCCAAACGGCCACGTCGGCGGCTCACGGGTGTAAGACGCGGTGTGCAGATGGGCGCACTCCGTCTTACTCGAAGCCAAACGGGGAATACAACAATGGAGCGTGTGACACTGCGAATTCCGAAGCAGCAAATCGACGAGGTCGAACAGCTGGTCGAAACGGGCGAGTTTCCGAACCGGAGCGAGGCGATCCGGTCGGCCGTCCGCGAGATGATCAACGAACAGGCCGAGAGCCGGCCGGAACGCACCGGCAAACGCAACTGGGCGAAGGTGTAACGATGCAAGACATCGTTCAGGACGCCCTCGAAAACGCGGAGGCCGAAGCCCGGGACATGGACGTCTCGATGGACGACGAGGAGTTCGGCGACCCCCGAATCGTCATCATCGGGGCCGGCGGCGCCGGTAACAACACGATCAACCGGCTGTACAACATCGGCGTCGAGGGGGCCGACACGATCGCGATCAACACCGACAAACAGCACCTGAAGATGATCGAGGCCGACACGAAGATCCTCGTCGGCAAATCGCTGACGAACGGCCTCGGCGCCGGCGGCGATCCGTCGATGGGCGAGCGCGCCACGGAGATGGCCCAGAGCACCATCAAGGACGTCCTCGGCGACGCGGACCTCGTCTTCGTCACCGCCGGCATGGGCGGCGGCACCGGGACCGGAGCGGCGCCGGTGTGTGCCAAGATCGCCAAGGAGCAGGGCGCCATCGTCGTCGGGATGGTCTCGACGCCCTTTAACGTCGAGCGCGCTCGCACGGTCAAGGCCGAGGAGGGCCTCGAACGGCTGCGCGAGACCGCAGATTCGATCATCGTACTGGACAACAACCGGCTGCTCGATTACGTCCCCAACCTGCCGATCGGCAAGGCGTTCTCGGTGATGGACCAGATCATCGCCGAGACCGTCAAGGGCATCTCCGAGACGATCACTCAGCCGAGCCTGATCAATCTGGACTACGCGGACATGTCCACGATCATGAACCAGGGCGGCGTCGCGGTGATGCTCGTCGGGGAGACCCAGGACAAGAACAAGACGGAGGAGGTAGTCAAGGACGCGATGAACCACCCGCTGTTAGACGTCGACTACCGCGGCGCCTCCGGCGGCCTGGTCCACATCACCGGCGGCCCCGATCTCACTCTCAAAGAGGCGGAAGGGATCGCGGACAACATCACCGAGCGCCTCGAGGCCAGCGCGAACGTCATCTGGGGCGCGCGGATCCAGGAGAACTACAAGGGTAAGGTGCGCGTCATGGCCATCATGACGGGCGTCCAGTCCGCGCAGGTGCTCGGTCCGACCACGCAGAAACAGGCCGACAAGTCCCGCGCCAGCATCGAGGGCGTCAACGACGCCGACTTCGACGCGAGCAACAACGTCGAGTCCGGTCGCGATCGCGGCCGCGGCGCCCACAGCGACGGCGGTCGCAACGAAGTCGAGCGCAACAACGGCGTCGACGTCATACGCTGACCGGCTCGAGGCGAGTACCGACCGCCGCACGGTTCGACGGTTGCCGGACGCAAACCCGGCCCGGAACCGCGGATAAGTAAGGATAGCTACTACTTACTGAGAATCCAATTCTTTTAGGGGGAACCGGGTCGACGCCTCTCCCGGAGGCTCCTGTCACCACCTTTCGATAGAGATAATGAATACGACCCTTCTATCGCTCGCGATCGCGGTCGGGTTCGGCCTCTTTTTCGTGAGCGAGGGGCTGGTCCTGGGCAAACTCCTCCAGCCGGCGGTGTTCTTTGTCGGCTACGTCACGATTGTCGCCCCGCCGCCCCTCTCGCTGGCCGTGGTGACCGCGGCGTCCGCCCTCGGCGCGACGATCGGGCAGTGGCTCCTCTATCTGACGGTTTCGCCCGACGAGTCGTCACCGGGCGCGACTCGCGTCTCGAGCGACCTGCTCGAACGCGTTCCGGGCATCCTCCGTCGCTGGCTCGGCCGTCGCTGGGTGGTGCTCGTCGAACGGCAGGTCGACCGGTTCGGCGTCTACGGGATCGCGTTCTGTTCGGCCCTGCCCGGCGTTCGAACGGTCGTGCCGATCGTCGCCGGGCTGGGCGCCCATCCGCGACGATCCTACGCGGTCGCCGCCGGCGTCGGAAACTGCTGTTACATGCTGTTACTCGTCGGGGCGGCCTACGGCGTCCTGGGGCTCAGCCGCGTCTTCGTCGGCGTGTGAGTAGATTGCGTTCCGTTTACGGACGATTCGTCCGATCGTGCGAACTCAGGCCAGCGCATCCAGTAGCGCACACTTCCGGCAGCGATCCCCTGCGGCGGAGGTCGTCGACCCACATTGCGGACACTCGGTGAGTTCGACGCTCGACTCTCCGCCGTAGTGATCCGCGGCGATATCGGCCAGTTCCTCGTAGCCGGCCATGATCGAGTGGCGGGTGCCCGGGTGGTTCTCCTCTAACTCGTAGAGCAATTCCTGGATCTCGCCGCGGTAGGCCTCGCTCGCGTGGGGACATTCGGTGATGTGGGCGGGCAGATCCGCGAGGTGGGCGTAGAGGGCGACTTCCTTCTCCGGCACGTCCCGGAGCGGCTTCGCGCGGGCGACGAAGTCGTCCTGGTCCGCGCGATCCTCGAGCGGGCCGAGGCTCGCGTCGAAGTGCTTTGCGATCTGGGCGACGTCGCCCTCGAGGACGTTCATCAGGGCCGTCTGGGCCTCGTCGTCTAAGTTGTGCCCGGTCAGTAACAGGTCCGCACCCAGCTCCTCTGCGTAACGGGAGAGGGCGTCGCGGCGAAAGACGCCGCAGTAGGCGCAGGCGGCCATGTTCTCGGGGTCGTCCTCGACGACGTCGTCCATTTGGACGCCGTACTCGTCCTCGTAGGTGACGAGTTCGTGGGCAATTCCGAGCTCGTCGGCCAGTTCGACGCAGGCCGCGACGCTCTTGTCGCGATAGCCCTCGATGCCCTCGTGGATCGTCAGCCCGACGAGTTCGATCCGCGGATCCGCGGCGAAGGTCTCGTGGAGAATGTGCGTGAGCACGACGCTGTCCTTGCCCCCAGAGAGGCCGATGACCCACGTTTGTGGGTTCTCGGGACTCGCCTCCTGCGAGACGAGCCCGTCC
Source organism: Halovivax limisalsi (assembly GCF_023093535.1). Classification (NCBI taxonomy): domain Archaea; kingdom Methanobacteriati; phylum Methanobacteriota; class Halobacteria; order Halobacteriales; family Natrialbaceae; genus Halovivax; species Halovivax limisalsi. The sequence goes on along the minus strand of NZ_CP095757.1, from coordinate 3,284,530 downwards.
CGTCGAACCCGCCGGCGAACCCGCTTCTCGATCGACTTCCGAAGGTGATCGTCACAGAGGTGCGCCCCCGAGTAGGCCGCGTGCATGACCGCCTCCGCGTCGCATCGATCGCACTCCATCGGATCCGTCTAGCAAACGCCCGCGGAAACCCGTTTCGTTCCGCGCAGCCCGCGGCCTGGCACGACCGGTCGCGGTTGCCCGTCCAACGGTTGTCCGGGTACCGTCCGAACGCCGGGACCGGCTGCGGCGGGTGTCCGACGACAGTTCGACTGTCGTAGGACGCCGGTGGATCGTGTCTGAAACCGCTCGATACCCGTCCGACGCGACGACGGGGCCGCCGAGACGCCTCGAGCGGTGTCCCCTGGCCCGGTGCGATCGACGGCGCGGTTCTCGACACGCCAGCGTCGGGCCGTCTTCAGGCCGGTCGCGCCACCGGGGGCACCGCCGCCCAGTCTTCGACGGCGTCGGCGCCGTCGGTGAGCGCCGAGAGCAGCGGATCGACGTAGCGATCTCGAGACTCGCTGGAGAAGAGTTCGTGGCCGCCGTCGTAGAGGACGACGTGTTCGGGAGGCACGCGCTCGCCGATCGCGGCCAGGTCGACGACGGGGTCGCGCAGCGAACAGAAGACCACGGCGTCGTGGTCGATCTCGAGGGTCGTCCGCTGGGCGTGGAGCGTTTCGCGGACGAACGCCGGCGACACCCACCGCGGCTGGGTCGCGAGCTGGTGATCGGTCGCCTTCGAGCCGAGCGCGTCGCGGTCCAGCCCGCGGACGGGGAGGAAGGGAAAGTCGCTCGGAATCGCCGCGGCCAGGTCGAGCGCCTCGTCGTACCACATCGACCCGTACCCCCAGAACGGGGCGAGGTAGACGTGGTTCTCGGCGCCGTCGATCGCCTGCGCGATCAGGCCGCCGGCGCTGTGTGAGAGCAACTGGTAGGGTTCCAAGTCGTGGACGTACTCCGCGACCGGCTCCACCCAATCGGCTTTGAAATCGTCGATGTCGGTGGGGAGTTCGAACGCGTGGACCCGGTAGCCCGCGTTCGAGAGCGTCCCGATCAGCCAGCTGACGTTCTCGTGCGTGAAGCGATTCCCCCAGCCCATGACGAAGACGAGATCGTCTTCGCCCTCGTCGTTGAACACCCGGTTTCGCATGGTCCCGTCTTCGTCGACCGACCGCTAAAAGGTGTGCGTTCGTCGACCTGCTCCCCCGCGGCGACTCCCGAATCGACCGATCCCGTCCACCGACCGGAACCCGTTTGCCGCCGGCGCACCTAGGGATTCGCGATGGGATTCGAGCGGGCGGAAGCGGTCGATCGCGTCGAACGCCTCGTCGAGACCGTCGAGACCGAGCCGATGCCCGTTCCCGTACGGGAACTCTGGGTATACGGCGATCTGGCGATCGGTCTCGACCCGATCGACCGCCTCGACGTCTACCTCACGAAGGACATCCACCTCTCGAACGACGAGGGGGCTTCGGAGGCGTATTACGAAGAACACGGCGTCCGGGGCGTCGGCACGGCCGTCGACGCCGAGTGGGCCGAAACCCACCCCGAGTACGTGCGGGCGAACGAACACGGCCACGTCGCGCCCGAGCGCTGTCTCGCCGCGCACCTGCTCGACGGTGACGAGCCGATCCACCTCGAAGTCTGCAACGCCTCGTTCGAGGATAACGTCACGCAACGCCTCCGTGGCGCCCGCATGCGCGAGGACTACACCCAGCTGCTCGATCCCCGCGGCGTCTGCCTCTGGATCGACGGCACGCGGTCGCCCGAAGCGTTCGCAAAACTCCGCGAGAGCGCGTTCGCGATGCCGACGCTTTCGGACGCCCTCGAGATGCTCGGCATGGACGAGGCCGAAGCAGAACGCGCCGCGACGGACCTGCGCGACTGGCGAGCGGACCAGGTCGGCGCGACGGTTCGCGGCGACGTCGTCTGAGCGCGACCGTCCCTTTGGCCGGCGCAAACGCCGAAAAAATGGCGTTTACGTGGTGTTCTGTCCCTCGTCACCGTCGTCGGTCGCGACCGGCGAACGCGTCAACCGGCATCGGTCACGCGGCCGATCGTAACGTGAAACGGGACGGTCTCGGTGCGGCGATACTCGCCCTCGCGCATCTGCTCGACGACCGATCGGCCCATCCCGCGCCACGCGGTCCGCAGGTCGTCGTAGCCCTCGGTCGTCAACGAGCCGTCGAGCATCGTCTCGCGGTCGTCGGCCAGACCCGCGCCGGAGACCTTCCGTTTCGCGGCGCGGACCGCGTCGGCATCGTACGGCGGTTCGGTCGTTCTGATCCGGTCGTACCGGGCGGTTTTGATTACCTCGACGCCCGCCGCCTCGAAGACCGAGCGCGCCTTCTCACCGAGGGACACGTCCGTCTCGACGCCGTCGAGGTACGCCCGCCGCGCTCGATCGGCCAGCGCTGACTCCGCTTCGACGCTCGAGTCGATCTCCACCGCGGCGTTGTCCGGTTCGATCGCCGCGACCAACTCCGAGGAGACGCGAGCGAACTCGGCGACGGCTGCGGCCGGTTCGGGAAGGTTGATGAGCAACGCCTGACAGACGACGAGATCGAACGAACCGTCCGCAAACGGGAGCCGCGTGGCGTCGCCGGCGACGACGGGGACGAACTCGGCGGCGCGATCGAGCAAGCCCGCGTCCGCGTCGCAGCCGACTACCTGGCCGTCAGCCGGGACCTCCTCGGCGAGCACGCGACTGAGCTCGCCCGTTCCGCAGCCGACGTCGAGCACCCGCTCGCGGTCGTCCAGCGAGAGCCCGGACAGAGCCGCTCGTGAGTCGTCCCACATGCCCTCGCGCGTCCGGCGAAGGTAGTCGGCGGAGAACTCGCGCACGCTCCTGCGTTGAGGCAGCGTGGACAAAAACGAGTCGGTTATCGGACGGTTCGTCCGACCGCAGCCGATCGTGACGGCGTCGCCGATCAGTCTTCGCGCAACTGCTTCGTCTTCTCGATATTCCAGGCGAAGCCGCGACCGTCCTCGGTGGGCGTCTCGAGGGCGAACGGGAGGTCGCGCAGGTCGGGGTGGTTGACGATCGCGCGCATGCCGTCCTCGCCGATGTAACCCTCGCCGACGTGGGCGTGTTCGTCCTTGTGGGTCCCGACGTCGTGTTTCGAGTCGTTGAGGTGGACGTACTCGAGGTACTCCAGGCCGACCTCGTCGTCGAAGCGACCGATCGTCTCGTCGACCGCCTCGGGGGTCGTGAGGTCGTTGCCCGCGACCAGGGTGTGGGCCGTGTCGATGCAGACCCCGATGTCGGTCTCGGTCCGGTCGATGATCCCCGCGAGGTGGGCGAACTCGCCGCCGAGCTTGGTGCCGCTGCCGGCGTCGGACTCGATCAGGAGCCGGACGCCGTCGGGAACGTCGAGTTCGTCGATCGCGCTCGCCGCGTTGTCGAGGCCGCCCTCGACGCCGGCGCCGGTGTGGGCTCCTAGATGCGTGTTTACGTAGGGGATGCCGAGTTTCGCGGCCGCGTCGAGTTCGGCCTGCAGCGACGACAGCGACTTTTCGCGCAGGTCGTCCTTCGGCGTACAGAGGTTGACTAGGTACGAGGAGTGGATCACCCACGGCCCGTCGAGCTGCTCGTCGCTCGCCTCGCGAAAGCCGGCCGCGGCCTCGTCGTCGATCTCGGGCTCGGCCCACACCTGGGGCGAGGTGGTGAAGATCTGCCCGCAGTTGCCGCCGAAGGCGAGCTGTCGAGGGACGGCGTTGCGAATGTCGTCGTACGGGGGCGTCTCCTCGTCGGAGGAGACGCGCGATCCGGAGATGGAGACGTGTGCGCCTACCTGCATAGCGTACCCTGCGAACGGCGGACCCATAGGCGTATCGAAGCCAGCTACGCCCGCCGGTGGTTCCTCGGGCTGGCGGAAACGGTGCGATCCGCCGGATCCAACACTACGGGCGCACGATCGGGGCGTCGGTGCCGACGATCAGGGCGTCGGCGTCTCGCGGTGTTCGACCCATGCCTCGGCGTCGTACTTCTTCGCTGCGAGTTCGCGCGCCGCCGCCAGTTCGTCCGCCGACCACGACCCCTCGTCGGCGTCGCACCACTCGCCGAGCGCGTCGCCGAGGATCGAGACTGCCTCGTCGCGGACGAGGTCGCACTCGTCCGTAATACAACCGACCCGCTCGTCGAACCGCTCGACGGAGACGTCGTGATCGGCGAAGACGCCGAGGTGGTGCTCGGGTTCGCGGTCGAAGCTGATCGAGCCGTGCTGGATGACGGCGTCGCGACGGCGATACTGGGCGTTCCCGCTGACCTTCAGCGACGGTCCGCCGTCTGCGGGGTGAACGACGACGTCGTGGGCGGGGTTGACGTCTCGCAGGTAGCACGAGGGCCGGTGGATCGAGGCCTTCGGTACCTCGGCGAAGTCCGCGTCCAGCCCCATTCGGTCCAGCGCGTCGAGGATCGGTTCGCAAAACAGGGCGTAACACTCCATCAGGTCGCCCGGCACCTCTTCGGCGGGCGCGACGATCGTGTACGAGATGTCGGCGTATCGATCGTGATAGATGCCGCCACCGCCGGTCTGGCGGCGCGTCACGTCGATGCCCTCGCGTTCGCAGAACTCCCAGTCGACGCTCGAGGCCTCCTGTCGATAGCCCAGCGAGAGGGTGCTCGGCTCCCAGCCGTAGGTCCGTACCGTCCGGACGTCCGCCTCGTGTGCCGTCCGCACCGCGACCTCTTCGAGGGCCATCTGCGTCGCCCCCGGCCGCGGATCGTCCCGAATGAGCCGCCACTCCGGGTCTGCGAGTTCCGTCATGGATGACCGTTCACCCGGTACGGGCAAAGACATTCCGATGCCCATCGCGGTGAACGAATCCGGCACCACCTCTCTTTTCCGGCGACGGAACGAACTCTGTCCGATGACCCGGCTCGATCCTGCGACTCGCGAGGCGGTGCGAACGCTTCGTGATCGCCTCGCCGACGCCTCGATCGAGTGGGCGCTGACCGGTAGCACCAGTTTCGCGCTGCAGGGCGTCCCGCTCGACCCAGACGACGTGGACGTACAGACGACGGAAGCGGGTGCGTACGAGATCGAGGTGCGTTTCTCGGACGCGGTCGTCGATCCCGTCTCGGTCGCGGAATCGTCGACGATCCGTTCGCACTTCGGCGCGTTCGAACTGGATGGCGTTCGCGTCGAGGTGATGGGCGATCTCCAGAAGCGCGTGGACGGCGAGTGGGAGCCGCCAGTGGACGTGAGCGCCCACCGCGAGTACGTCTCCCTCGCCGGCGAGCCGGTTCCGGTACTCTCCCTCTCGTACGAGGCGATCGCGTACGACCGTCTCGGCCGCGACGAGCGGGCCGAACTGCTGCGCGAGTACGCGTAGACGACGCCGGGCTCCCTTCGTCGTCTTCGGTCTCTCACTCCGTCGCCCTTCCGTACCGCCGCTCCAGCGGATCGGAGCGGACCTTGCGAGGCGAATCTCGCGGCATCCGGCGGCACGGCCAGCCTGCCCGGACTCGCCGTCTCCGGATCCGCATCGTCCCTTCGACCGTATCCCCGACCTCCGATCCCCATTTGATATCGCGTTATACGGTTTACATTTGGCGATTCGCCGTCGCTGGCGGTGCTCGGGACGGACGAACCGCCCTCGCCGCGGTGGGCCGATTACGCGCCCACCGCTGCGGAGCTACGCCGCGAGGTTGGCCGGACGGTTCGACCGCGTGACCTCGACATTCGGTACCGGGGCAGCCAGGGTGACGGACGAGCGAACGCAGCTGGTTCTCGGGCCAAGAGGGGGACGGCACCCGGTCGGTCCGGTCGGTCGATCGACCGAGATCGCCAGTATCGGACGACTCGTTCGATGTGAGGTGGCATCGGTCGAACGGTTTCTCCGCCGTCTGAAACGGAACCGGTCAGTGTTGTAGAGGGGCCACCGCCGTCGTCCTGTGGGGTTCGTGGTGGCAGAACGCCTCGCTACGGGCGTTTCGGTCGCGCGCTTTTTACCACTCGGTCCGTTAGGCGCGGTATGGTTCGAAACGTCGCGTCCCTCCTTCCGGAACTCGACGACGAGGACTTCTATCTCCTCTCGGGCGTCGAGCAGGGGATGCGCTTTTCCGAGTGGGTCAACCGCGAGAAACTCCCCGAATTCGCGAGTCTCACGCCCGAGGAGGTGGACTACCGTCTCGAACGCTGTCTGAAACGGGGTCTGATCGAGAAGAAGACGATCCAGTACGAGGGCTATACCCTGCAGTTCGAGGGCTACGACGCGCTCGCGCTCCGCGCGCTGGTCGAACGCGACGCGGTCGCGGAATTCGGTTCGCCCCTGGGAGTGGGTAAGGAGAGCGACGTCTACGAGGTCAAATCCTACAAACCGCTCGCGCTGAAGTACCACCGCGAGGGCTACACCAATTTCCGCGAGGTGAACAAAGAGCGCGACTACACGTCCGATCGCGAACACGTCTCCTGGCTCTACACCGCCAGAAAGGCGGCCGAGCGAGAGTACGAGATCCTGGAGACGCTCTATCCGGACGTCTCGGTCCCGCGACCGATCGAACAGAATCGACACGCGATCGTGATGGAACGGATGGCGGGCGTCGAACTCTCGCGGGCGGCGCTCGAGGACGGACAGGTCGTCGGCGTGCTCGACCTGTTGCTGTCGGAGCTCGCGCGCGCGTACGATATCGGCTACGTGCACGCCGACATGAGCGAGTACAACGTCTTCGTCGACGAGAGCGGCGTGACCGTCTTCGACTGGCCCCAGGCCGTCCCGACCGACCACCCGAACGCCGACGAGTTTCTTCGGCGGGACGTGGACAATCTCGTCGGGTACTTCGAGCGGAAGTACCCGGGTGTGATCCCGGACTGGACGACGGACGCGATCGCGACGGACGTTCGATCCGGCTCGTTCGAATCGATCGCCGGATAACGGTCCGTCGGCGCGACCTGAACGCCGCGGTCCGTTCGAGACGTCGATGCCCGCAGCGAGCGCCGCCGCTTTTGGTGCCGCGGTTTCGCGCCCGTTTCTTTATATGGGGGCGTGGTTCGCCCTTCACATGTATTGAATATCGCTATACAAAATTCACCGTCTCGGGTTCGTTCGGCGTGAGCCGTAATCCGCGTCGAACGGTGGACAGACGCCGCGACGGACGGCGGTCGACCGGCGCCCGGACGCCGAGTCGACCGCTGAAGCGGGATGCGTGGACCAGCCGACCCGGTCACCCCCGACCCCGGTCGCGTCACTGGTGCTGAATAGGTAATCGCTATTTGTCGATCGAACGCGTAGCGACGGACATGAGCATCGATACCATTCCACAGTACGACGGCGTCGGCGTCTGGGGTGGCGGCGTGATCGCCGGGATCGTCGCGGGGATCGCGATGGGCGTGATATTGCACGTGGGGGCGGACCTGATCGCGGTCTTTGCGGGCCTCGCGCCGGTCCCGCTCGATTCGATCGGCCTGGGCTGGCTGATGCACTTGCTCGTGAGCCTCGGATTCGGCCTCCTCTTCGCCGGACTCCTCTCGCGACGGCCGGTTCGTCGAAACGTGACCGCGTTCGTCGACTTTGCGATCGTCGGACTCGTATACGGGGCCTTTATCGGTATCGTCGCCGGCGGCCTCGTGTTCCCGATCGCCATGGAGCGGGCCGGCGTCGCTTCGCTCCCGCTGTCGCTGGTGCCGATTTCGGGGGCTGCGGGCGAGTTCGTCGCGGCGGTCATCTTCGCCATCGGTCACCTGGTCTACGGTCTGGTCCTCGGCGCGACGTTCGCGACCGTCAACGGCGTCGTGCCCGCGCGAGTTAGAAACCGATTGCCGGCGTTCGGGAGCTAGGTCGTCCCGGTTTCGATTCGGCGTACCTGTTCGCGCAACCGATCGATCCGTTTTTCGACGGGCGGATGGGTTCGAATCTCCAGCCCCGACCCGATCCCGCCGGCGGTTTCGGTCGGCACGTCGAAGCCGTACGGGAGGAGACAGAACTGTCGGACGGCGTGGCGTTTGTCGCTCGACGGTCGATCGTCGGCGCGCGCGAGCGTCTCGAGGGCGCTGGCGAGGGCCGCCGGATCGCCGGTCAACCGACTGCCACCGCGATCGGCCACGAACTCGCGACAGCGAGAGAGCGAACCGGCGGTCAGCGCGGTCGCGGCCGCGAGGATCCCGAGGACGACCCCACCGACGCCGACCGTTACCGCCGTTGCGACGAGGAACTGCAGGAACCCGGCGGGCGTGACGACCGGCGCGTCGAGAACCGTTCCGGCGAGGACGGTCGCGAGAAGTGCGAGTGCGCCGACGGTCGCCGGTTTACTGTAACGGGGCAGCCCGTCGAACGGCGAGTACTCGTTGGCGACCAGCGCCGGGACGAACGTCGCGACCGTCATCACGACGGCGTCTCGATTCTTGAGGTGGACGAGTTCGTGTGCCAGCACGGCGTCGAGTTCGTCGTCCGCGAGCGTTTCGAGGAGCCCACGGCTCAGGACGACGGTCCCGGCCCCGAAACCCCCGATCGCCATGCTGTTTCCGGCGGCGGTGTCCGCGATCGCGATCGAGGGGACCGGCATGTCCGCCTGCACGGCGAGTCGGGTGAGCCGTTCCTTGAGCTCGCGGTCGTCCGCCCTGGCCACGCTGGCGTTCGCCTCGGCGAGCAGTTCTCGTCGGGTGTACCGGATCTGCATCGCGACCAGGACCAGGACGACACAGAGCGTGAGCGAGACGAATCCCACCGTCGACGTGATGCCGATTCGCGCGAACGTCGGCGTTACCCACGGTTCCAGCAACACGACGAGTCCGGCCGCGAGCAGCAGGTCGATGGTCAGAACCAGCCCGAGCGTCGCGGCGAGCCGGACCGTGAGGCGATCATTCATGCTTCCAATCTCGTGGCGCGTCCGTCACTCCGCCCGGTCTGTCCCGCTCAGCCGTGATTCCGCCTCGCCAATTGCGAGCCCGTTGCGCCGCGGCGAGTCCCGTTTGGATCGTCGGGTCGCCGGATCGTACGGTGGCGCGGACATCCGTCCGTGCGGTCCGGTCGCCGACGTTCCCGACACCCGCCTCGATGACGCTCCGAGGTACGGTGTCGACGACGGTCGCCGGTAGCCGAACCCCCCTGACTGCAGCCCTCTTCATTTCCATCAATTACTCCCTTCTCGGAAGGTATCGATCCGATACAAATAATTATGTTGGTGCCATTGCAAGACGCACCGTGATCCAGGAGCGTCCCATTCTCGTCTTCGGCCTCTGTCTGGTGGCCGTCGTTTTCGGCGCGAGTTTGTTCCCGGCCGCGGGGATCGGCGGCCTCGACTTCGGCGGCGGCGCCGAACCGATCGACGTGACACCGCCGGACGAACCGGGAGAGACTGAGGGATCGACAGCGAACGGTGAATCGACTGCGAGCGATGAGCCGACGGACGAGTCCGAGGAGGCGGAGAGTCACGACGAGGGGACGGATCGGAGCGAGCGAGACGTCGCAGGCGACGGAACCGACCAGGACCTGGACGGGTCCGACTTGCTCCGCGGGTTCGGTCTGCTGGCGCTCGTCGTAGCCGTGGCGCTGCACGTCGGTCGCAACGGGCTGTCGCGCGACGAGACGGACGGCGGTGCGATCGGCCCGACCGGCCCGCGGGGCCTAAGGTTCCGAATTCGGCGCATTCCGCGGAGCACGATGCTCGCGACCATCGCCGCTGTCAGGGGAGTCGGACGATTCGGCGCCGGGCTCCGGCGGGCGAGTCGCGGTCTCGGACGCCTCGTCGCTACCGGCGTGGGATCCGTCAGCTCGACCATCCGGTGGCCGTCCCTGCCGACCGGCGGGCTGTTTCGCCCGAGACAGTGGCTCACGTTGGTCCGATCGTCCGATCGGTCGAATCGATCGACGACGTCGGCCGGTCGGTCGCGACGGCGGGCGCGATCGACGGTGGATCCGGCCGAGAACGCGTCGGATCGGCCGGCCGAACCGGCCTCGGTCGAGGGGGTGTGGCAGCGATTCGTCGCCGAATTGCCGCTGCGTCGGCGGTCCGTTCGGACGCCGCGGGAGTGTGCGACCGTCGCCGTCGAGCGCGGCTCACCGGAAGACGCGGTCGAGACGCTCACCGAAACGTTCGAACGGGTCCGATACGGGGCCGCATCGGACGGTTCGGCCGATCTCGATCGAGCGCGCGCCGCCTACGCGGCGATCCGGGCGGCGACGGGAGGTGATCGGTCGTGAGGGGGCTCTCGGTGCCCGTCAGCGTGCTCATCCTCGGCGCGGCGGGGGCCGTGCTGGTGGCACCGATCGGTCCGCCGCCGGCGCCGCTCCGGACGATCGGTGTGTACGGTCCCGGGTTGCTCGCGGTCGGACTCGGTCTCTTCGTCTGGGTTCGACACGGACCGCTCGCGTCGCGCGTCGCAGAGACGGACCCTGATGAGCGGGAGCGCCGGACGAGTTTGCGCGGCGTCGTGGGGAATTGGATCGACCAGCGAATTCGGGACGGGACCGATTTCGGGGCTGGAACCAGAACGCGGATCGAGATCAAGGTCGAACGGGCGGTTCAGACGACGCTGGAGCGGGCCGAGGGACTGCCTCCGGCCGCCGCCCGCGAGCGGATTCGCGACGGGACGTGGACGGCGGACCCGCGCGCGGCGACGCTCCTGGCCCGGAGGGATCATCGACCGCCGGCCATGCGCCTTCGCGACTGGCTCACCGGCCGGGGATACCGGCGATGCCTGCGAGCCGCGATCGACGAACTCGACCGACGACGGGGCATCTCGACGTCGAAGACGGCGACCGATGCCGTTCGGCCACGAGCGGGCGCGAGGACGGACGCCGCGTCACCGAACCGATCTCGTGCGCCGGACGATTCCGCCGGGACAGTCGACGCGTCGGGGCGCGTCGAGCCGACGGGCGTCGGGGAGACGGCGACGGACGATTCGGGGGCCGACGCGACATCTCGCTCCCGGGAGGCGATTCGGTGACCGACCAACGGCGGTTCTGGGCGGGTCTCGCCGTCGCGCTGGTAGCCAGCGGGACTGGACTCCTCCTCGGTAATCCGGCGCTGTTCGCCGCCTCGCTCGTGGGGATCACGTACGCGACGTACACCAGCGTCGGAACGGCGTCGTCGCCGGCGCTCGCCGTCGAGCGAACGATCGAACCGGATCGCCCGTCGCCGGGCGAGACGCTCTCGGTATCGCTGTCGGTTCGGAACGAGGGGTCGGCGGTTCTGCCGGACGTCCGGATCACCGACAGCCCGCCCGAGTCCCACGCGATCGACGGCGAGGCGCGGGGGGCTGCCTCCCTGCCCCCCGGCGAAACGGTAACCGTCGAGTACGACGTCAGACCGCGCCGCGGCGAGGCCGCGTTCGGCGACGTGACAGTCGAGACGACGGCCGTCTCCGGCAGCGACTCGACGGTCGAGACGTATCCGGCAGCCCGGACGATCCGGGTCGAAGACGACGTGGAACGCGTCCCGCTCGCCGGCCGGACGATCGGGTACGCGGGTCGACTCGACGGCGAGGCGGGTGGCGAGGGCATCGAATTCTACGGGACGCGCCCGTACCAGCCGATGGATCCGGTCAACCGCATCGACTGGCGCGGGCTGGCTCGCTCCGGCACCCTCTCGACGGTCGAGTATCGCCAGGATCGGGCCGTCGCGGTGGTCTGTCTCGCCGACGCCCGCGCGAGCGCGGCGGTCCGTCGCCGTGCGGGCGAACACACGGCGCGCGCCCTGTGTCGACGGGCGACGCGTGCCCTGGCGACGAGCCTGCTCGACGACGACAATCGGGTCGGTGCGGCACTGTTCGGCGGGCGAGGACACTACCTCCTGCCGGGTGTCGGTCGCCCACAGCGAGCGCGGCTCGACCGATTCCTCGACGGGACGTGGGAGCGCTCGTTCGGTCACTCCGGCTGGCTCGAGAACGGACGTCGAGACATCGAGCGCTGCTGTCGCCACCTGTCCGAGAAGACCCACCTCCTCGTCTGTTCGCCGTTGCTCGACGACGATCCGGTCGCGGCGAGTCGCCGGTTCGCGGCGTTCGGCCACGACGTGACGGTCGTTTCCCCGGCGGTGATCCCGGAGACGCCGGGCGGCACCGTCATCGGTGTTCTCCGGGACGACCGCCTCGCGTCGCTCCGCGAGGCGGGCATCCACGTCGTCGACTGGTCGCCCGACGAACCGTTGCAGATCGCGCTCGATCGCGCGGAGCGGGGGTGGCGCTCGTGAGCGATTCCGGGCTGCTCGCGAGGCCGGCTCGCTCGCCGTTGCTGTTCGTCCTCGTCGTCTGTATCGCGCTCGTCCTCGGCGTCGGGAGCGGTGCGGGGTCGCTCGCACTGCTCGCCGTGGGCGCGGGGGTGAGTTTCGTCGGCGGCTGCTGGCTTCTCGCGCGCGGGCGGATACGCGATCGATTGTTCGGAACTCTCGCGACGGTTGCCGGGCTCCTGGGAACCGGCGCGAGCGTCGCGCTGGTAGTCGGCGGGATCGGCTCGCGCGCCGCCGTCAGCCCGCTGATCGCGTTCGGCGCGGTCGCGACGGCGTCGCTCGCCGTCACTAGTGCGGGCTGTGCGCTCGTCCCGGCCGATTCGTTTCGAGCGGCGCTCTCCTCGAGCGTCCGCCAGGCCGCCCTCGCCGTCGGCCTCCTCACGCCGATCCTCGCACTCGCACTGGCCGGTCACCTCTTCGATGGGGCGCTGATCGTCTTCCGCACCCTGCCCCAGCGAGTGAGTCGAACCCCGTCGATGGCGCTCCTGACGCTGCCAGCCCTCGCCCTGCTCGGATTCGTCGTACTGACGTCGACGGAGACGACTCGCGCGATACTCGCCAGGCGGGGCTACTCGGTCTCGTCGTCGACGGCGTGGTACGACCGGATGCGCGAGTGGTACGTCGTCGTCCCGATAGCTCTGATCGTGTACGGCTATGTCTGGACCGACGCCACGGTTCGGCGTGCGATCGATTCGGCCCTCGTCGCGCTGGATCCGGTCGGCCACCTCGTCGCCGCCGCGCTGACGAGCGGGTGGCCGGTGACGCTCGGTCTCGCGAGCATCGCGGCGATGCTCGCACTCTCGGCGGCCCGCATTCTCGAACCGGGTTGCAGAGCGTGGCTCGAACCGGTCCCGCTGGGGACGCTGGCGGGGGCGGCGGGCGGTGCGATCGTATCCGTCGGGGTCCTCGTGGGGGGACGGACGACGGACGGTGCGACCGTGGCCCCGCTCGCGACCACCCTCAGTGCGAGCGCGTGGATCGTGGTGGTCGCGCTGCGGCTGGGGCTTCCCCGTCGCGTGACGCGGCGGCTCGCCTCGAACGCGTGGCGTCGGCGGCTCGTCGGCCTGGCCGCCTGCTCGCTGTTCGGCGGGACGGTGATCGGCTCGATCGCCGGCCTCCACCCGGTCGGCGTCGTCGCCGGGGTCGCCGCGACGGTGCTCGTCTGGGATCTCGGGACGCACGGGCTGTCGATGCGGTCGGCGGTCGGCGCCGACGCCGGCGTGGAACCGGCCAGGAGCCACGCCGGTCTCACTGCCCTCGTCGTCGCCGTCGGGGGCGTACTCGCCGTCGGTGCGCTCGGCGCGTCGCGAATGGTCGGCTCGGCCGTCGACTCCTCGCTCGCGCCCGTCGCAATCGGCCTGACGGTCCTCGCCGTGGTGGTGCTCGCGGGCGGGTCGCTGCCAGCCGGATCGGTGCGGGGTTCGCTCTCGGGGGTGAGTCCCCTGGCCCGCAGCGTCCAGGCGATGTCACGGCTGCAGGCGATCGCGCTCTCGATCCCGATCTGGCTCGGACTCGCGGCCGCGGTCGACCGCCGGTTCGTGATCGTCGCGATCACGTGTCTCGTCGCGCTGGTGGTCCGTTCGCCCGGTCGGTGGCGTCGGTTCGACGACTGGGTCGAGCGGTACTGACGCGGCGTTGCGCTGGCCGGCCGCGAGCGTCGGTGCTTCGAAGCCCTTATGAAACGACGGTGGGTACTCCCGATAGCTACGCTGGGCGGCGGGCACCAGCGGGCACCCGTTCGACACACGTCACGGGTCGGGATGTGGACCGCGCGTGCGGTCTGAACCAGTGAACGCCCGCGGTGACACACATGGCACGAAGCTTCTACTCCCACATCAAGGAGGCCTGGAAGGACCCCGACGACGGGAAACTCGGGGAACTACAGTGGCAACGCAAACAGGAGTGGCGCAAACAGGGCGCCATCGAGCGCATCGAGCGCCCGACGCGTCTGGACAAGGCGCGCGAACTCGGTTACAAGGCCAAGCAGGGGGTCGTCCTCGCCCGCGTCTCCGTGCGCAAGGGGACCGCCCGAAAGGAGCGCTTTACGGCCGGCCGGCGCACCAAGCGCCAGGGCGTCAACCGTATCGGACGGCGCAAGAACATCCAGCGGATCGGCGAGGAGCGCGTCTCCCGCAAGTACCCGAACCTCCGGGTGCTGGCCAGCTACTGGGTCGGTGAGGACGGCTCCCAGAAGTGGTTCGAGGTCATCCTCCTCGATCCCGAGCACCCGGCCATCGAGAACGACGACGACCTCAACTGGATCTGCGGAGCCGACCAGAAGAACCGCGCGTTCCGCGGCCTGACCAACGCCGGCAAGACCAACCGCGGCCTGCGCACCCGCGGGAAGGGCGCCGAGAAGGTCCGCCCGTCGAACCACGGCGACTGATCGCCGGTATTGCGACGTGATTTTCCCACTCGCTACGTCGACGAGCGGCGGCCGAGATGGGCCGGGAGTGGCGGCCGCAGCGTGAGCGAACCGAGACGCTTCTCGCGACCGTGAAATCGAGACCAGCGTTTATCTCATCGCGGCGCCAACGTGCTAGCATGTCCGACCACGTACTCGTTCCGTTCGACGATTCCGAGCGCTCGAGCGACGCGCTCGACTTCGCGCTCGAGGAGCATCCGGACGCGACGATCACGGTCCTGCACGTGATCGACCCGGCGGATTTCTACGCGGCGACCGGGATGGACGGCGGCGCCATGGCCAACTACGACGCCATCATGGACCAGCAGACCGAACGCTCCGAGTCCCTGCTCGACGAGGCCCGCGACCGCGCCGCCGAGGCGGGTCGCGAGATCGAGACCGACCACGTCGTCGGCAGCGTCTCGCGATCCATCATCGACTACGTGGAGGATCACGACGTCGACCACGTCGTCATCGGCAGTCACGGCCGGACCGGCGCCCGCCGGATCCTGCTCGGCAGCGTCGCGGAGACGGTGACCCGGCGCTCGCCCGTCCCGGTGACGATCGTCCGGTAGCCCGGCGGCACCGGTCCACGGTCGCCTTCGGGCGGCCACGGGAACGCTATCGGCCGCCCGTCCCATCCCACCGTATAGCGACGGGTTGATGGGCCGTCCCGCCAGTGGACGGTCATGAGCAGCGTCCTCGTTCTGACCGCCGGAAGCGTCGCGATCGTGGTGCTCCTCTCGGTGAGCGCGTTCTTCTCGAGTTCGGAGACGGCCGTCTTCTCGCTGTCGCCGGCGTGGATCGAATCGCAGGCGACGGCCGGCGACGACCGGGCCGCGGTTCTCGACGACCTGTACGCGGATCCCCATCGCCTGCTCGTGACGTTGCTGGTCGGGAACAACGTCGTCAACATCGCGATTTCGAGTATCATGACGCTGCTGGTCGCGAGCTACCTCCAGCCCGGACCGGCCGTCGTCGCGACCACCGTCCTCACGAGCTTCCTGATCCTGATATTCGGCGAGATCGTTCCGAAAGCGTACGGCCTCGCACACGCCGAAGAGTGGGCGCTGACGATCGCCGGTCCGGTTCGACTCGTCGAACGACTCCTCGCTCCGCTCATCTCCCTCTTCGACGGAATCACTCGCCGCATCAACGCGATCATCGACGTCGACGGCGATATCGAAACACCGTATCTGGAGTAGCGCCAGTCGTCGGTCGGATCGGGAGGCGATACGGCTGGGTCCAGCCACGCGATCGGGCGGACGGTTCCGGGGTCTCCGATCGGTACCCGTAGTCAGTCCCGTCGACGGTCTGTACGAGGATCACGTCTCAGAATCCGACCGGCCCGCCGGATTCCAGTCGGTGTCCTCGCTCGTCACTGATCGTCGGCCTTCCGACTCCGCCTGCGTGGAGCGGCGAACGTCCCGCCGTCGCTCCCCCGCATACGTCCCGTCGGGCGGCGCCCGCCCGAGTTTTCGCACTCCTCTCTATTTGTTCCAATAGTGGGAAATAAACAAACCTCTCGTTTAAATGATGATTTTGTTATCGGAGTAGTGACTATGAAAGTAAGGGACTCGATACGTTCGACGAGGATGTACGCCGCTTTCGGTCGGTTCTCCGCTGCCTGATGACGCCGAAATTCGCTCCGTACTCGTCTCTCCTCAGTGCTGCACTCGTGGGGGTCGTTGGCCCATGATATTATCTCCCAAAACAATCAAAAAACCTTCCACTTAAGTTAGTTCTAATTAGAATTCTCGATGGATGAAGACTAATAGAGACAGGATATACGGCATTGCAATACTGCTGTTGACCGGCACAGTACTGATGACGGGGTTCGTCGGCGTCGGTCTCGCCGATGTCGACCTCGGCCAGTCCACTGCCCAGGAAGACGTGGCCTCGTCGACGACCGGACCGATCGAGACCTTCGAGGTCGTCGACGAGAGTTACACCGGGTACTACGGCTACGCGCAGTTCAGTATCGACTGGACGGTCGACGCCGAGTCCGGTGACACGGTCCAGGTTACCGTCACGAATCTCGACACCGACTCGGTCGTCGCGGAGTATTCCGGCGCGTCGGGATCGGAATCGCCCGTCGAGTACTACACCGACGGCGATCAGTACGAGATCGAACTGACCGTCACCGGCGACGGGCCCACCCAGTGTCAGCGCTACGTCGGCCCCGCCGACGGCACCGACAACCTCGAGTTCGAGGACTGCAGCGAGGGTGGCCAGCCCGCCATCGAACAGACCGGCGTGACCCTCACCGAGCAGGCGGTGACCGTCGGCGAGGTCGTCACCGTCGCGGCCGACTACGCGAACACCGGAACCGCGGAGGGAACGACGACCGCCGAGTTGCTGGTCGACGGGACCGTCGTCGATAGCCAGCAGCTCACGCTCGCGCCCGAGGAGAATACGACCGTCTCCTTCGATCGGACCTTCGACGCCGAGGGCGAGTACACCGTCGCCGTCGACGGCACGACCGCCGGCACGGTTACCGTCGCCCCGCCCGCGGATGGGCCGGCCATCGACACGCTCTCGGTGACCGACGACAGTGAGGAAGCCGGCTTTATCCGCAACGCCGAGACGAACCTTACCGTCGAGTGGGCCGTCCAGGGTAGTTCGATCACGGACACTACCGTGACAGTCGAGAATCTCCGGACCGGCGACTCGGCCGAATTTTCCGGTCAATCCGGCGTCGACCAGTACATCAAGGAGTTTCGGTTCGACAATCCGATGGCGGTGACCGTCGAGGCAACCACCGCCGACGGCACGACGCTCTGCGAGCAAGCGCTCGGATACAGTGACGGTACGGCCGACTTCACCAACCGCGACTGCGTCGAGAACGGCCAGCCCAACGTTCAACTGGCCGACCTTCGGGCCTCCGATACGGAGATCACTGTGGGCGACGCAGTCGAGGTCACCGCCGAGTACACCAACACCGGCGACGCCTACGACAACGCCACCGTCGAGTTCACCGGCGACGGACTCGACGAACCCGTGACGAAGGAGGTCGCCGTGCTGCCGAACCGGACGCGGACCGCCTCGATCGAACGAACCTACGAATCGGCCGGCACGCAGAACATCACGGTCGACGGCCAGACCGTCAGTATCGACGTGACGCGTCCCGACGAGGCCGACATCAGCGTCGTGAACGCCTCCCTCCCCGACGGGCAGTCAGGTTACATGGTCGGGGAACAGATCGAGGTCCAGGCGACCGTCGAGAACATCGGCTCGGCGGCCGGCACGAAAGAACTGGTGCTGACCGAAGAGGACAGCGACCAGCCGCTCGATAACGCGACCGTCACCGTCGACGCTGGAGCGAAACGGGCAGTGACGCTCGCGACGACCTACGACGAGCCGCAGGTAAACTGGACCTCCCTTCGGGTCAACGGCGTTCTCGCCGGCAGCTTCAATGTCCTCGGATCGGAGGTTTCGATCACCGAGGCGTACGACCTCCTGCCGTCGGAACCCGAAACGGTCGAGATGACGGTCGCGTACGACCTCGGCGCTGCCGGCGACTTCGAGGCGATACTCTCGGAGCTGGACAGCTCGTCCGTCACGATCACCGACACGACCGGCCTGTCGGTCGACGGTGAAACCGTCACCGCCGATGCAGCGACCGAGCAGGCGTCGGTAACTATCCAGAAACAGATCGACCTGAATAAGGATAGTCGGGGGATCACCGCCGACTGGGCGTTCTTCGACGATCTGAACCACGACGAACGAAGCCACGTGTTGGCCGTGAGAAACCGGACCGCGACCACCGACGTGACAGTCGGGGGTGGGTACGTCTACCTCGGTCCCCACGAGCGAGTGAGCGAGACGACCACGAAGCAGACCATCACCCTCGTCGTTGCGGATCATGCGGACATCGAGGAACCGCCCCAGCAGCTGCTGGAGGCGCTGACGACGATGTCTGAGGACTTCGAGGTCGGTACGACCATGAACGTGACCGGGTTCGGCGTCCCGGGCGACGTGAACGGTCCGGGTGGATTAGCGGGCAGCAACAGGTTCTGGTTCAAGTCCGACCCCTCGACCATGATCCACGAGTACGTCCACACCCGTCAGAGTGCGTCGGTCAAAAACTGGGAGAAGGAAGCGATCGCGGAGTTCTACGAGGGCAAGGCAACGTTCAGGTACGGCGGCAAGTCCTACGACGACGCGCGAGCGCACAACCCCGGCAACCCGGTCGATCTGGTAAACGGCGAGTGGTCAGGTATAGGGGGGCCGGATTACACGCACGGGTCGGACGTGATCAACGCCATCGACAGCCGCGTCATCGAGGCGACTGACGGCCAGCGGTCGTTTGAGGACGTCTTCGCCCGGCTGAACGATGGAGAGAACCTCACCGCCGCCTACGAAGCGGTCACCGGCGAGTCCCTCGACAACTTCTACGCGACCTACGTCGAGGGCGAAAACCGGCCGGCCTACGACAACAATCCCGAGAAGTACGACTTCACACAGACGGAGACCGTCTCTGGAACCCTTCCGCAAGTAGCAGTGGACTCTGGGGTCGTGTTCACCAGTTCGGTTTGGGAGCCGTTTGTGCAGTTCAACGCGAGTAATCTCCATCCCGAAACTGGTCTGATAGACAGCGACCCAATCTTCGGGGTTCACAGCTACACGTATCCGAACGCGACTACGTGGTCGACAGACGTCGTCACCGGCGTTCAGAACTCGATCTTCGACCGCAAGACCGGCTGGAACAACTACAGCGTTGGCTTTCTTCAGGAAGCCAGTGGCGGGGAGTCATTCCCGCGAGACGGCATCCCGGACCTGCACGCCCTTGGCACTGCCGAGGCACCTGGTCAGTTACCGACCGACGCGGAGCCAGTGACGATCGATGTCGTCGACGAGAATGGCCAACCGGTCGCCAACAGGACCCTCGCCGTCACGGTGAAACCGGCCCTCGATACCGACAATCAGCGGTTTGAGGTCGAGGACCAGACGACTACTGACGGCGAGTTCGTCCCCGGTAGCCAGCCGGGACTCGAACTCAGCGGCTCCTACCAGATTCGGTATCGGAATACGACCGACTCCAGCTACCGTTTCTACAACTTCGACACGAGCGCGAACGGATCCGAATCGGTCCGAATCGTCGATGGTGGCGTCGAACAGCCAATGGAGAGTTCCGTTGGCCAGTCGACGATTCGGTTGTTCGGGACCATCGTCCCCAACGCGTCCGTCGCTCCCGGTGACGAGGTTACCGTCGAAGCGCTGTACACCGACGCAGACGAGAGCGGATCCATTCCGGTGTACGTCGACGGTCAGCAGGTCGATACCATCGACGTCCAGGGCCCCGTATCGTCCGGCACGACCGCCGCGGTTACGCTGACGCTCGACAACCCCGGCGAACGGTCGATCCGCGTGGGCGACGGGCCCGCCCAGACCGTCACCGTCGAGGGCGATGTCGGCGACGCGCCGTCGATCGAGACCTTCGAGGTGACCGACGAGAGCACCACCGGTACCTACGGCTACGCGGAATTCGGCATCGACTGGGCCGTCGCCGACGCCCAGAGCGCGACCGTGACGGTGACGAATCTCGACACCGGATCGATTATGGCCGAGTTCAGCGCCACGTCCGGGTCCGAGTCGCCCTACGAGTATTACGCCGACGGCGACGAGTACGAGATCGAACTCACCGCCACGGCTGCGGACGGTTCCCAGGTCTGTGAGCGGTTCGTCGGGCCCGCCGACGGCTCGACGGCGACGCTCCAGCGTCAGGCGTGTTCGTCGTCGACTGCTGGTCTCGCGCTCACCGGCCCCGCAACCCTCCGCGGGCCCGCGTAGCGACCGGACCAACCGGTCCGCTTTTCTGAGCGAAGTGGGAGGCTGGCCACTCTGAGAGGGCCGACACAGCCAACCGATCGGCGGTTGTGGCCGCGTCGCTGTCCAGACCGCCGTGCAGGAATTCTCTGCCGGCTCCGGCCGCTCGCGCTGACGTGGATGGCGGGATGTGGCTCACCCCAGCGGGACACTGTCTCAGTCCTGCAAGAAGTCCGGCTCCGTCCGTTTCTCGTCGCGCTCCCCTACGAGATGTGAGCGGAAGTCCTCGATCGCGACGTCCTCCTCCTGGTCCTCGAAACGATCCCGGACCGAGATCGTCCCCTCGGCCGCCTCGTCGTCGCCGACGATGATCTGGTAGGGGACGCGGTCGTCGTGGGCGGCGCGGATCTTTCGGCCGAGCGTGGCGTCGGAGTGGTCGACCTCGACGCGGAACTCCTCGAACTCGTTGGCGACCCGGTGGGCGTAGCCCAGATTGTCGTCTGAGATGGGGAGCACGCGCACCTGTTCGGGCGCGAGCCAGAACGGGAAGTTGCCTTCGTAGTGCTCGATGAGCATCATGAAGAAGCGCTCGTAGCTGCCGTAGAGCGCGCGGTGGATCATGACGGGCCGGTGTTCCTCGTTGTCCTCGCCGACGTAGGACAGGTCGAAGCGCTCGGGCATGTTGAAGTCCAGCTGGACGGTCGGGCCGTCCCAGCTGCGTCCGATCGCGTCCTCGAAGGCGAAGTCGATTTTCGGGCCGTAGAAGGCGCCGTCGCCGGCCTCCAGGTCGTAGTCCATCTTCCGACGTTCGAGGACGGACTCGAGCTGGGACTCGGCGCGCTCCCAGATCTCGTCGCTGCCGACGGACTTCTCGGGGCGCGTGGCCAGCGCCACCTCGTACTCGAGATCGAACGTCGAGAGCACCTCGTCGATGGCGTCCATGATCGCCTCGACCTCGGCTTCGATCTGGTCCGGGCGGACGAAGAGGTGGCCGTCGTCGATCGTGAACGCCCAGACGCGCGAGAGCCCGGAGAGTTCGCCCCGCTGTTCCTTGCGGTAGACCTTGCCGTTCTCGGCGTACCGGACGGGCAGGTCGCGGTAACTCCAGGAGTGGTCCTCGAAGATCGAGGCGTGACCCGGACAGTTCATCGGCTTCAGACCGAACTCGTCGTCGCCGAGTTCGAAGACGAACATGTCCTCCCGGTAGTTGTCGTAGTGGCCCGACTGCTTCCAGAGGTCGGTCTTGAAGAGGTGGGGCGTCTCGACGTACTCGTAGCCCGCGTCCTCGTTGAGTTCCTCGACGAAGCCCGAGAGTTCGCGCAGGATGCGCTTGCCCGGCGGGTGATACAGCGGGAGGCCGGGACCCGTGACGTCCTGGATCGAGAAGAGGTCCATCTCGCGGCCGATCTTGCGGTGGTCGCGCTCTTTGGCCTCCTCGCGGCGTTCCAGGAAGTCCTCGAGGTCGCTCTCGCTCTCGAAGGCGGTACCGTAGATGCGGGTCTGCATCGGGTTGTCCTCGTCGCCGCGCCAGTAGGCGCCGGCGATCTCGAGGAGTTTCACGGCGCCGATCTCGCCCGTCGAG
Organism: Halovivax limisalsi; assembly: GCF_023093535.1. Lineage (NCBI taxonomy): Archaea > Methanobacteriati > Methanobacteriota > Halobacteria > Halobacteriales > Natrialbaceae > Halovivax > Halovivax limisalsi. The sequence goes on along the minus strand of NZ_CP095757.1, from coordinate 3,262,606 downwards.
TCGACGTGCGGGCCGGCACAGAGGTCCTCCCACTCGCCCTGGCGGTAGAAGGTGACCGTCTCGCCCTCGTCGGCCAGTTCCTCGAGGAGTTCGAGCTTGTAGGGCTCGTCGGCCAGGCGCTCCTCGGCCGCCGCGATCGAGACCTCCTCGCGTTCGATGTCGTAGTCTGCGTCGACGATCTTCTCGATCTCGGCCTCGAGTTCGGGGAGGTCGTCCTCGTCGACGTCGAGCTCGTCGAAGTCGTAGTAGAAGCCGTCGTCGGTCGGCGGACCGATGGCGAGCTGGACGTCCTCGCCGAAGCGGCGCTCGACGGCCTGGGCCAGCGCGTGGGCGGCGGAGTGGCGCATGACCCGGAGGTACTCGTCGGACCCCTCGGTGACGATCTCGAGGGCCGCTCCGTCGTAGACCGGCTCCTCCTTGGCGACGAGCTCGCCGTCGAGTTTGCCGGCGACGGTGTCGCGCCCGAGGCCGGGACCGATCTCGTAGGCGCAGTCCTCGACGGTCGCGCCGGGGTCGACCGAGAGCTCTGATCCGTCTGGCAGTACGACCGCTATCTGTGGCTGTGAATCTGATGCTGACATGGGACGTATCGGTGTGGTACTTCGGTGAGAAGCCCGGATCGGCGTCCGCGCGGACCGCCCACTGCGACGCGGATTGCGACACAGCGGACGGTAGGTGAGTTAGAAGCGGGCGAACGGCCCTGTAAAGCGGACACCTACCATCGTGACTACGCGTAATTCCGACCGACTTAAAAACATTTTGGTGCCGTCCGCAGGCCGGGCGACCGACGCGCGATCCGATCGGTGTTCGGACCGTCGGCGAGGCCGTCGGACGTCCCGCGGGAGAACTGCTGTGACACCTACTGGCGGTCGGCGTCGGCGAGTAACTCGCTGGCCGTGACGAGGGCCTCCATTTCGACGCCGGCCTCCTCGACCGCCTCTCGGCCGCCCTCCTCGCGGTCGACGACGACGAGCGCGCGCTCGACCGTCGCGCCCGCTTCGCGGAGCGCCTCGACGGCCTCGACCAGGCTGGTTCCCGTCGTCACGATGTCCTCGACCACGACGACCGACTCGCCTTCCTCCAGGCGGCCCTCGATCAGGTTCCCCGTCCCGTACTCCTTGCGCTGCTTGCGCGCGATGACGTAGGGGACGTCCGCGGCGACGCTCGTCGCCGCCGCCAGCGGGACGCCGCCGAGCGCGACGCCGCCGAGTGTGTCGTCCGCGTCCAGCCGATCCGCGAAGGCGTTCGCGATCGCAGACAGACACGCCGGATCCGTCTCGAAGCGGTACTTGTCGACGTAGTACTCGCTCGTCCCGCCGTGGGACAGCTCGAATTCGCCGAACTCGACGGCCTCCGCGTCTCGGAGCGCGTCGATGAGGTCCTGATCCGTCATACGCGAAGCGATTCAGTCGACCGAGATAAACGGTGTGGAACGCACCCGACCGGGGCCGACCACATCTCTCCGTCGGTCGGAACGCATTTCACGTTCTTCTGTCACGAATCGGCACGTGAGCGACGTCACGGTCGACCGGGAAATCCGGTTCAAGCGTACCGAGGAGCGCGACCTGTTCGCAACTACGTACCTGCCGCCGGCGAGTGAGCGACTCGACACGACGATCCTGTTGGTCCACGGCGGTGTCTGGAACCGCGGCGAGCGCTCGTTCTTCGCGGAGCGCGCTCGCGCGCTGGCTGCGCGGGGGATCCCCGCGGTCACGGTCGACTATCGGCTCGCCGGCGACGCCACCTACCCGGCCGCCCTGAAAGACGTCAAAAGCGCCGTCCGGTGGACCAGGGCGGCGTCACCCGCGGGCCGACGACCGAGACGGGTCGTGCTCTGTGGTCACTCCGCCGGCGCGCACCTCGCCGCGTTGACCGCCGCCGCGCCGAACGATACTCCCCCGCCGGACGACGCGTTCGGTGACGAGCGGTGCGGGGTCGACGGTCTCATCGGCTTCGCGGGTCCGTACGATCTCCTCGGCGCGCGCGAGGATGGAGAGACGGCGGAGTTCATGGGCGGTCCGCCGTCGGCCATCGCGGAGCGATACCGGGAGGCCTCGCCGCGCGAACGAGTGACGCCGGACCACCCGCCGGCCCGCCTGTATCACGGTACCGAGGACGAGTGGCTCACGTTGCGCGAGACGCGCGCCTATCGCGACGCACTCCGGCTCGCCGGCGTGGACGTCGAACTCCGGACGCCCTCGGGCGATCACTTCTTCTTTCAGGACGATCCCTGGTTCGAGCGAACGGTCGACGACACGGTATCGTTCGTCGGGCAGCTCCGGATCGACTCGCCCGACTCCGGACGATAGTCCGTCGGAGCTTCCCTGAGACGGTCTCCGTGGAACTGATCGAACGGCCGAACGCCCGGCCTGGTCACCACGGCTCGTCTTTGAACCCGAGCCAGTAGGCGATGACGTTCGTCCCGACGTGCAGGATCGGCGTGAGGACGAGGACGGCTGCGAGCACCTCGATCGTGAACGTCTCGCGGAACCAGCCGGGCGCGGCGACGAACGCGAACGCGAGCGCGAGCACGACGAAGTCGAGCTGGTCGACGACGGGGAACGGGGCGCCTCGCCGCCGCCCGGTCCGGCGCTTCAGGAACGAGGCTGCGATGTCGCCGCACATGGCGCCGAACGGCAATGCGAGCGCGACCGCGAGGGGAAACGTCGGCAGCGTCGTCCCCAGCACCGAACCGATGTCGCCCGCGATCGCGTTCAACACGACCGCCAGTCCGGTCCCGACCGCCGTCCCGACGGCCGTCCCGCGCCAGGTCTTGCCGTCGCCGAGCAGCCTCGACTCGCCCCACGTGCGACCGCCGTCGATCGGACGCCCGCCGCCGGCCAGCACGGCCGCATTGTTCGGCACGTACGCGGGCAGCATCACCCAGAACGCGACGACGATCGTCGAGAGCACTCCCATTACCGGCGACGCACGGACCGCCCCCTCTTAACGGCACTCACTCGCGACGGGACCGATCGCGAGATCCTGACGCCACGTTCGACCAGCGTCGCAAGGGCGGTCCGACGTCGGGTTTCACCGGATCCAGTCCGACGACACGAGACGGCAACCGGCTCGTATCGGTCCGCCGATGCCGTCTCGGCGTCACGCGTACCGCCGAGTATCAACGCACAAATAGCCGGCCTCGAATGTCTCCCGTATGTTACCCCCGATCGCGAGTCGGTTCGTCGCCGGCGAGTCGCCGGAGTCGGCGATCGACCACGCCCGCGAGCTCAACCAGCGCAACGTCTCGGTCATCCTGAACCTCCTCGGCGAACACTACGACGAGCGCGAACCGGCCGAAGCCGACGCCGCCGCCTACCGCGATCTCGTCGACCGGATCGACGAAGCCGGGCTCTCGGCGTGCATCTCGATCAAGCCCTCGCAACTGGGGCTCGACCTCGGCGGCGACGCGTTCCGGGAGCTCGTCACCGACATCGTCGACCACGCCGCCGCGCGCGACGTCTTCGTCTGGATCGACATGGAGGACCACACGACGACCGACGTCACGCTCGACGTCTACGAGGATCTCGCGCGCAAGCACGACGGCGGCGTCGGCGTCTGCGTCCAGGCGAATCTCGAACGGACCCGCGAGGATATCGAACGCCTCGCGGACGTCCCCGGCAAGGTCAGGTTCGTCAAGGGCGCCTACGACGAACCGAAATCGATCGCCCACAAGGAGAAATCGCGCGTCGACGAGGCCTATCGCGACTTGCTCGCCTACGCGTTCGAACACTTCGAGGGCGGGATCGCCGTCGGCAGTCACGACCCCGCGATGATCGACTACGCGACAGACCTCCACGACGAGTACGGCACCGACTTCGAGATCCAGATGCTGATGGGCGTTCGCGAGGACGCCCAGTACGACCTCGTCGATCGGGGCTACGAAGTCTGGCAGTACGCCCCCTACGGCGACAAGTGGTTCTCGTACTTCTACCGCCGGGTTCGCGAACGCAAGGAGAACCTCCTGTTCGCGCTTCGGGCCGTGCTCGGTCGCTGAGTGACCCTGGCGCGCTGCGTACGTTCGGGGCCGCCCTGTCACTGATCGGACCGTCCGCGCTGCGCGCTCGGGACCGCCTTCGAGCCCTGATCGCGCCTGGGCGCGGTGTGCGATTCGGGTCTCCCTGTCACGAAATGGACACGCTCATAGTCGTCGGGTGAGTCCCCTCGGGTATGACCTCGTGGAAGCGAGATTTTGCGAGCGGCCTCGTCGTTCTCGGGCCGGTGCTGATCTGTCTGTTCGTCCTCTTCTGGCTCTACGGCTTTATCGCCTCGGTCACGCCCACGTTCATCGTCTCCGATCAGCTTCTCGAGGGGATCCTCGGCACCTCCGACGCCGCGAGCCAGCTCGCCGACCTCGTCCGCGTGCTCGTGACGCTGTCGGTGCTCGTCATCCTCGTCTTCGCGATCGGGTACCTGATGCGAACGACGGTCGGCGGCCTCGTCGAACGCGTCGTCGACAACCTCGCGAACCGCCTGCCGGGCCTCCGCGTCGTGTACAACGCCTCGAAGATGGCCGCGGAGACCGCGTTCGGCGAACAGGAGAGCTTGCAGGAGCCAGTCAAACTCGAGGTCTGGGAGGGCTTGCGGATGACGGCCTTTCGGACCGGAAAGACGGCCGATGACGGCCGCGAGATCCTCTTCCTGCCGACGTCGCCGAACATCACGACCGGCTTCGTCGTCGAGGTCGAGAGCCACCGCGTCGACGAACTCGACGAGGACGTCGAGGAGGCCCTCACCCGCGTCCTCAGCGCCGGCTTCGGCGATTCGAAGCGCGGGGCCGGACCGGGAGCCGGGATCCCCATCGACGTCATCGACGAGGAGGCCGTCGACGACTGAGGCTGCAGCGTGACCCCGATCGGCGCCGATGCCGTCCCCGTTCGCGAGAGTCGAGCGGGGCACACGCCTTTCTGTCGGCTACCCACTCGACGTCACCGTCCGTCGGCTACTCGCTCGAGGGAGCCCCGTTTCGCCGGCAACTCACTCGAGATAGTCCATCGCTTCGTCGTCACTGACCTGGGGGAACCGCCGGTAGAACTGCCCGACGGCCCGGAAGCTCTGGGGCGTCTCGAGCGCGACGACCGCGTCGGCTTCGTCGGCCAGTTCGTCGGCCGCCCGCGGCGACGAGACGGGAACGGCGAGCGTGACCGAGGCGGGGTCGCGCTCGCGAACCTGCCGGAGACAGGCCCTGGCCGTCGCGCCGGTCGCGACGCCGTCGTCGACCACGACGACGTGTCTGCCCTCCAGAGCCGGCAGGTCAGTCGTGCCGCGATAGCGTTCGAGCTTCGTTCGCGCGGCGTCGGCCTCTCGTTCGCGTTCGCGCTCGAAGTACGCCTCGGAGACGTCGAGCTGCTCGATCAGCGCGTCGTTGCGCCAGACGGCGCCGTCGCTGCCGGCGGCGCCGATCGCGAGTTCCGGATTGCCGGGGGCGCCGAGTTTCGAGGCGACGATGACGTCGAGGTCCGCGTCGAGCCGATCGGCGACGGGCCGTGCGACGGGGAGCGCGCCGCGGGGAATACCGAGGACGACGTCGGCCTCGACGTCGCGACGGTCGAGTTCCGCCGCGAGCCTTCGGCCGGCGTCCGCTCTGTCGTCGAACATCATGTGACTGGCTGCCACGCGGAGCGGCTTGGCCCTTGGGCCGTCGATGGACGACTTTGTGCGTGGCCCGAGGCAGTGCGCCGGGTTCGCGATGGTACGTCGGACTGACCGACTTCGCGACGGTATTCGGGGTTCGTGATGGTGCTCTGCCACCTCCTTCCCCTGCCGCGTTCGATGCCTTTAGGCCACCACACTCGAAGGGCCTGGGCATGGCGAAGGCGGGAGCCGTCGCGCGGTACTACCTGTTCAAGGCGACGGAGGCGGTCGAGTTCTACCGGCCGATCATGTACCTCTACGTTCTCTCGCAGGGCCTGTCGTTCACCCACATCGTGCTCTTCGAGGCGCTGTACAACCTGACGACCGTCCTCGGCGAGATCCCGACGGGCTACGTCGGCGACCGCATCGGGCGGCGCAACAGCCTGCTGGTCGGGACGGTCCTCATCGCCGCGACGCTGGTCGGCCTCGCGCTCGCGAGCTCCGCGGTGGCGTTCGCGATCCTGTTCGTCTGCTGGTCGCTGGGTTACAACTTCCGGTCGGGGACGGAGGACGCCTGGGTGTACGAGACGCTCGCGGACACCGACGAGACGGACGCCTTCACCCGAATTCGGGGCCGCGGCCAGTCGATCGCGCTCGCCGCCGGCGTCGGCGCCTCGCTCGTCGGCGGCTACCTCGGCGGGATCGACCTCGCGCTGCCGTTCCTCGCCGCGGCCGTGTTCACCGGTCTCGGCGCGCTCGTCATCCTCACGCTGTCCGAACCGGAGACCTACCGGGAGAGCGGATCGAGCGAACTGGGGCTGCGGGAGGCGATCGAGGTCACCCGCGAGGCCCTCGGGCAGCGTCGCCTCCGGTCGTTCATCGTGTACTACTTCGTGCTCTTCTCGGCGGTCACCTACCTCGTGTTCATCTTCCTCCAGCCGGTCTTCGAGGCGACCCTGGCTGAACTCGGGATCGACGTCACCCTGGTCGTTCCGTTCCCGGGAGGTGGCGCCTTCGAACTCGCCGTCTCGCCCGAGAACGTCGAGACGCTGCTCGGCGGGTTCTACGCGGCGATCAACCTCGCCTCCGCGGCCGTGAGCTATCGCATCGACCTGCTCCGCGATCGGATCGGGTTGGGCCGGTGGTTCGTCCTCGCGCCCCTGCTCGTCGGCGGGTTGCTCCTGGGGATGGCCGCCGTGCCGGCCCTCGCGTTCGTGGCGCTCTTCGTCGGCTGGGGTGTCGTCGAGCCGACGCGCGTCCTCGCCGGCCAGTACGTCAACGATCGGGTCGAGACGCTCGGCCGGGCGACCGTCCTGAGCGCGATGGCGATGGTGAGCGCGCTCACCGTGATCCCCTTCCAGCTGGGCAGCGGCGTGCTCTCCGACCTCGTCTCGCCGACCGCCGCGCTGTCGCTGGCCGGCGGCGTCCTGGTGGTCGGATCGCTCGCGATCCTGGCCTGGGAGCCGCCGGTCGAGGTGCCGACGGTCGGTTCGACCGGCGAGTGACCGGATCGGCGCTCGGACCAGTGAGGTGCGAAGCTGCCTGCGTCCGCGGACACGGGAAACACGTTTAATGCATCGGTGACTCTGTGGCGGTATGTTCGAGAAGTCCTCGTGGATCCGCCTGCCGCGCAACGTCGTGGTGGGCCACGGCGTGCTCGAGGAGGTCGTCCCGGTCGTCGAGGACCTGCACCTCGACGGCCGACCCCTGATCGTGACCAGTCCGACGCCGCGCGAGGTGGCGGCCGATCCGATCGTCGCGGACTTCGAGGCGGCCGGGATCGACCCGGCGATGGTGACCGTCGAGACGGCCTCGTTCGACGAAGTCGAGCGGGTCATCGAGACCGTCGAGGCCGAGGAAGCCGCGTACCTGATCGGCGTCGGCGGCGGGAAGGCCATCGACATCGCGAAGATGGCGAGTCATCACTGCTCGATCGGCTTTTGCTCGGTGCCGACGGCCGCGAGTCACGACGGGATCGTCTCGAACCGGGGATCTGTGCCGGAGGGCGACACTCGCCACAGCGTCGCCGCCAAGCCGCCGCTGGCGGTCGTCGCGGACACGGGCATCCTGGCGGAGGCGCCCTGGCGGCTCACCACCGCCGGCTGTGCGGACATCATCTCGAACTACACCGCGGTGATGGACTGGCGCCTGGCCCACCGGCTGAAGAACGTCGAGTACTCCGGCTTCGCCGGCGCGCTCTCGGAGATGACCGCCGAGATCCTCGTCGACAACGCCGACTCGGTCCGCCCCGGTCTCGAGGAGGCCGCCTGGATCGTCACGAAGGCGCTGGTCTCCTCGGGCGTCGCGATGTCGATCGCCGACTCCTCGCGACCGGCCAGCGGCGCCGAGCACCTCTTCTCCCACCAGCTCGACCGACTGGCCCCCGGCGCGGCCCTCCACGGCCACCAGGTCGGCGTCGGCTCGATCATGACCGCCTACCTCCACGGCGGCGAGAAGGGATTCTGGCTGGACATTCGCAACGCCCTGGAGAGCATCGACGCGCCGACGACGGCCGCCGAGCTCGGCATCGACGACGAGATCGTGATCGAGGCGCTGACGACCTGCCACGAGATCCGCGATCGCTACACCATCCTCGGCGACGGGATGGACGCCGACGCCGCCCGCGAGGTCGCGAGGAAGACCGGCGTGATCGGATAGCGATTCGATCGAGACGTGGCCGTACCTTCACCCCAGATCCGCACGTTCGAACTGCCGGACGCCGAGGGCGAGCGGGACGACGGTCCAGGCGAGCAGGATCGCGAGTGCGGTCTCGGGCTGGAGGTACCACACCAGATCGGCGGGATCGCCGGCGTTGGGCATGGCGGCGACGAGGTCGTCCGGAAACGCGAGCGTGGTCGAGGCGAGGTACGCTTGCGTCGGACTGATGAGCAATCCGACGAACTGGATCGGCTGGTCGCCGACGCCGAGCCCGAGGAGATCGTTCAACGCGTACTGCAGGGCGCCGAGGATTGAGAGCTGCCCGAACAGGATCAGCAGGTTCGTCACGAAGTAGACGGCGAGGGCGCCGCCCATCGCGCGGGACCGGCTGGCCGTCGTCGCGGAGACGGTGATCGCGATCGCGACGTAGGCGAGCGCGAAGACGATCGTGAGCAGCGACAGGCCGACGAAGACGTCGGCCGGGAACTCGTCGAACCAGACGAGTGCGAGGGCCGCGGCGACGACGAACGCGACGATCAGTGAGACGGCGACGACCGCCGCGCGGGAGACGTACTTGCCGAGGACGACGTCGCGTCGGCGGATCGGCGTCGAGAGGAGGTACTTGATGCTGCCCGACTCGCGCTCTCCGGCGACGGCGAGGTAGGCGGCGACGAGGGCGATCGCCGGGACGAACAGCGCGCCGACGAACGCGAAGTTCCACAGGGCCATGTAGACGCCCGACCAGCCGTCGGGCGGCTGGGCTTCCGTCCCCCAGTAGACGAAGGCGGCCGTGACGAGCGTGTAGAGGCCGGCGACGGCCCAGATGATCTTCGCACGACGGACGTCGAGGATGTCCTTGGAGACGACGTCGGCGACGCTCATCGGCCCACCTCTGCCGCCGTCTCGGCGCCGTTACCGGCGGAATCGGCCGCCGACGAATCCGGCTCCGCCGCGCCGTTGCCGGTGTAGGTGTTGAACAGCTGTTCGAGCGAGGTGTCCGTCGAGCGGACGTCGCGGACGGTGGCCCGCTCGTCGACGCGGCGGATCGCGTCGATCTTCCGGGTCGGGTCGTCGACCGAAACGGTGAGGGTCGTCCCGTCCGCCTCGACCGCGCGGACGCCGTCGACCGACGCGAGATCGAGGTCGTCCGGGACCGCGTCGACTTCGAGGCTGACCGACGCGTCCAGATCGAGGTCGTCCCGGAGCGCGTCGAGCGTGCCGGTCGCGACGAGTCGGCCCTCGTTCATGATCCCGAGGCGGTCGCAGACGGCCTCGACCTCGCCCAGGATGTGACTCGAGAAGAAGACGGTCGTTCCCGTCTCGGCCTCCTCGCGGATGATCGCCCGCAGCTCCTGCATGCCGGTCGGGTCCAGTCCCGAGGAGGGTTCATCGAGGATCAGCAGCTCCGGATCGCCGAGGATGGCCATCCCGAACGCGAGCCGCTGGGCCATCCCCTTCGAGTAGCCGCCGACCGGCCGCGAGCCCTCGTCCGGGGGGAGCCCGACGCGATCGAGCGTCGCGTCGATGTCGACCGTCTCGGCGACCCCGTTCGTTCGGGCGATCCAGGCGAGGTGCTCGCGGCCGGTCAGCCGGTCGTACAGTTCCGCGCCCTCGGGGAGGACGCCGATCCGTCGCCGGATCGCGGCCGATTCGTCCTGCGCGTCGCGGCCGAGGACTCGCGCGCTACCCGCCGTCGGGCGGACGAAATCCAGGAGGACGTTGATCGTCGTCGACTTGCCCGCGCCGTTGGGGCCGAGGAAGCCGAAGACCTCCCCCTCCTCGACGGTCAGGTCGAGGTCGTCGACGGCGACGACGTCCTCGCCGAAGCGCTTGGTGAGTCCGGTCGTCTCGATAGCTGGCATTCGGCTGAAACTACACCGCACGCACCGCTTAAAACCCCTACATTTAGCCGCGCCGACACGTGCGCGAGCGAGGGCCGCCCGCTGGAACCGAGCCGGGGCCGCGTCGCAATTGATGACCGCACTGACCACAACGTCTTTTACATTCTCTTACAAACAGTTACACGTGCCCGTCGACTTCGAGCAGTATCAACCGACGGATCTGCCGCGAGAGGAGACGAACGGCCGTCGAATCCTCGAGTTTCTGGCTGCGAACCCGGAGACGGGGTTCCGAACGACCGAACTCGCCGAGGAACTCGACATTCCGCGCGGTAGCGTCGGCACCACGCTCGCTCGACTCGAGTCCCGCGGATTCGTCCGTCACAAGGGCGTGTATTGGGCAATCGACCCCGACGGTTACGACGCCAACGCCGCGAGCAGTATCGGACTGGATACGGTCGCGACCGAATTCGCTGACGACTACTACGATCGGAATCAGGGCTGGGACGAGGAGTTACCCGACCTCGAAGAGGTGGAAGGAACCGGTGACGGGGCGGAGGAGCACTGATGTACGATCGCGGTGTGGTAGCTGTCGCAGCCGAGACGTGCGGTATCTCGCTCCGACGTAGCTGCATTTCAGCGGCTCCTACACGTGTTCGCCGAGGAAGTCCGACACCTGGGAGTAGGCCTCGATGCGGTTCTCGAGCTTGCTGAAGCCGTGGCCCTCGTCCGGGAAGATCAGCTTGCGGGTGGGAACGCCGCGTTCGCGGGCTTCCTCGACGATCTGTTCGGCCTCGCCGACGGGGACGCGCGGGTCGTTCTCGCCGTGGAGGACGAACAGCGGCGCCTCGATCTCGTCGACGTGGTTGATCGGCGAGATGGATTCGAGGAACTCGCGATCGTCCTCGAGCGAGCCGTACTCCGCCTCGCGCAGCGAGCGGCGCCAGTCGCCCGTGTTCTCGAGGAAGGTGACGAAGTTGGCGATGCCGACGACGTCGACGCCGGCGGCCCACAGGTGGGGGTACTCGGTGAGCGCGGCGAGCACCATGAACCCGCCGTAAGAGCCGCCCATGCAGGCGATGCGGTCGGGGTCGACCGCCGCCTGGTCGGACAGCCACTCGACGCAGGCCGCGACGTCGGCGACCGAGTCCATGCGATTCTCCGCGTCGTCGAGGCTCGCGTACTCGGTACCGTAGCCCGAGGAGCCGCGGACGTTGGGCTCGAAGTAGGCGTAGCCGCGATCGAGGAAGTACTGCTTGACGCCGGAGAAGGAGGGTCGGCGCTGGCTCTCGGGCCCGCCGTGGATGTCCACGATGACGGGTGCGCCGTCCTCGGCACTCGTCCTCGCGTCTTCGTTCGCACCCTGCGGCAGCGTGAGGAAGCCGGGCACCGCGAGTTCGTCGAAGCTCTCGACGTGAACCAGCTCCGATTCGTCGAACGTCTCGCGGGGGATGCCCGCGGTCGGGGCGTCGGTCCAGCGCTCGGCGTCGCCGGTCTCGACGTCGACGACCCAGACGTTCGCGTTGGTGGTGTCGCCCGTCGCCGTGCAGGCGAAGCGCTCGGCGTCGGGATCGAACGAGACGCCGCCGGCGACGCCCCCGGGAAGGTCGGGCTCGGGAAAGGTCTCGAACGCGGTTGGATCCGTATCGTCGAGTTCGCCGACCGTCAGTTCGGTGTAGCCCTCGACGTTGCGCGAGTAGACGAACCGGCCGGAGTCGTCGTCGAGCGCGATCCCGTCGACGTTCCAGCCGTCGCCGTCCTCGAGGACGGTGAGCGGGGTCGACTCGGCGCCGTCGCGGGCCGCGGCGCGCGCTTCGTCGAGGTCGAGGTACGCGAGCGAGAGGGTGTCGGTCTCCTGGTCGGTGACGAGGTAGAGCCCGTCGCCGTCGGGGGCCCAGCTGGCGCTCTGGTAGCGAACGTCGCCGTCGTGGGGCGTGAGGTGGTCCAGCTCTCCCGTCTCGAGATCGAGCACGTGGAGGTCTTGGTCGAAGCTCGCGTGGGCCTCCGAGACGAGCAGGCGCGAGTCGTCCGGGCTCCAGCCGGCGGGCGAGAGCCAGCCGTCGCCTTCGTAGACCATCGTCGCGGCGTCGCCCGTCTCGTCGCGACCCTGGACGTAGACGTCGAAGACGGCCTCGTCGCGGCGGTTCGAAGCGAAGGCGAAGCAGTCGCCGTCGTGGCTCCAGCCGCCCCAGCGGTGTTTGGCGTCCGGGCGGTCGGTGAGATTCTCGATCCGGCCGGTTTCCGCGTCGAGGCGGTAGAGCTGGGCGCGCTCGTTGCCGCCCTCGTCCATGCCGAAGACGAATTCCGGGCGCTCGGGCGACCACGAGGCGAAGGTGACGCGCTCGTCGTAGAAGGTCCGCTGCTCGGGCCAGCGCTCGGGGCCGTCGAGCGTCCACACCTGGTTCGTTCCCGTGGTGTTCAGCAGGAACGAGAGGCGTTCGCCGTCGGGGCCGAACGATGCACCCCCGGCCGATCGGACGTTGAGGTAGCGTTCGATGTCGTAGGCTGGCACGTCTCCTGCCTGGCGACGAACGGCCCTATGTGTTCCGGAGGCGGCGGGTTCGTCGGGTCGGCCGAGCGGTGGCCGAACTCCGCTCGTGGCGGACGGTTCACGCCCGCGCGCCGGGCGGATCGACGTCCATCCCGCCCGGCGATGGGCGCCCGTCGGTCGCTCGATGGAGTGCGTGCGGCCGGACCGTCCGGTTACCGCTGTAAGCGCCCCATACCCTGGCTGTATCGGTTTCGTACGTCATATCGGCCCGGCGTACGCCGGGGTAGGCGCTCCGTTCCGGCAACCCGTGCCGGCGATCGCGACTGTTAAAATATGGGAACGCGCGTTCACGATAAATTTAATTAGATTTACACTACCCGTCGGCCTGTATCGTGGGTGTATGTCACACGGTGGCTTCCTGTCGTCGACGCGGCGGCGGGTACTCGGAATGGTCGGCGGGGCGAGCGTGGCCGGGCTCGCGGGGGTCCCGGGGTTCTCGGCACAGGACGACGGCGACCTCGATCCGGTCCGCGATCGCGTCGAGGTCGATCCGGCGGACATCGTCGAGGGCGGGACGCTCCGGGTCGGCCTCGTACTCGATCCGGACACGTTCGATCAACCTCAGAGCGTCGAGGCGCCGGCCTCGATCGTCCACAACCTGTTCTGGGAGTCCCTGGTGGCGACCGACGCCGCCGGGCGGATCTACCCCTGGCTGGCCTCGTCGTACGAACTCGTCGAGACGCAGGCCATTGATCGATCGGCCTACGAGGAGTACATGACCACCGTCCCGATCGAGGACGGGGCGCCCGTCGCCGACGAGCAGGTCGTGGCGATCCACCCGAACATCGACCTCGCCGAGGACGACGAGGCGCAGGTGCTGACGGTGGACGAGGCGGGTGACGCCGTCGAGGACGGCACCTTCGGGATGCAGTATCGCTACCAGATCCACGTGGGGATCGAGTTCCACAACGGCGAGGAACTCACCGCCGAGAACGTCGTCCAGTCCTACGAGCGCTGGGAGCAGTCCGCGAACGCGGGGCAGGTCTTCGACCAGTTCCTGCACGCCGTCGCGGAGGACGACTACACGGTCAGCATCTACGCGCAGGTGCCCGACGCGGAGGCGGAACTCGACAACATCTGGCCGGTGTACCCCTCGATGCAAACCGACATCCCGCTCGGCGACTGGGATCCGATCGAGGGCAACCCGCCCGTCGGCACGGGCCCGTGGGTCTTCGAGGAGTACGAGGAGCAGAACTTCATCACCGTCTCGCGCAACGAGAACTACTGGATGGAGCAACTCGGCCTCGATTCGAAGGAGTGGTGGGACGGCCCCGACGCGTTCCCGGCGAGTCCCGTCATCGACGCGATCGAGATGGAGATCGTCCCCGAGGACTCGACCCGGGCGGCGGCCCTCGAAACCGGCGAACTCGATCTGACGTACAACCTGACCGCGGATCAGAAGACCAGCTTCGACCGGGCCGACGGCTTTCGCGTCCCGACGACCTCGGGCGGGTCGTACCTGTTCGTCCAGTTCCCGGTCACCGTGGAACCGTTCGACGACAGGCGGGTCAGGCGGGCCATCAACCACCTGATTCCGCGAACGAACATCGTCGAGACGATCGAACAGGGCTGGGCCGAGGAAGCCTGGGCGCCGCTGCCGGAACTCGCCGCTGACGTCGGGACGACCGACTACGATCAGCTCGTCGAGAATCTCCGGCCGTACAACGAGTACGACCCGCAACGGGCCCAGGAACTCCTCCAGGAGGCCGGCGTCGAGCCGCCGATCTCCGTCACCTTCCAGACGAATTCGGACAACGACGACCGCGTCCGGAAGGCCCAGTTCATCGTCGAGTCGCTCAACGCGTCGAACCTCTTCGACGCCACCCTGGAGACGCCCGGCGACCTCACCACGTTCGTCGGCATCCTGTTCGATCCGGAGTACTACACGCAGGGTAACGTCGCGATGGTGGGCCTCTCGGGGACGTTCAACCCGCACAGCTTCGTCGAGGCGATCCACCACCCGAACCAGTTCCTCGAGTGCTGTAACGGGAACATCCCGCCGGGCTCGCTGCCCGAGGACTTCGTCGAGCAGATGGACGCCGCCCAGTACGGCATCGAAATCGTCGACGATCCCCAGCTGCGAGCCCAGCGCTACGACGAACTCTGGCAGCGCTTCGTCGAGATCAACGCGAACTCGATCGTCGACTTCGAACTCCAGACGGCCGCGCTCGACGACGCCGCGCTCTACGGCTACAACATGTACCCGTTCGTCACGGGGCTGCTGAGTTACGGCCTCTGGAACCCGATGGACCAGCAGATAACCTACATCGACCGCAACTGATCGCGCCGCACCGACCCCCGACCACACGACCGAGCGGTCGCGAGCGCCGATCGCCGACGCCTGCGACCGATTCGGATCCGTCCCGACCCCGACCGACGCACACGCCCTATCGACATGAGTCTCAGACGCTTCGTCGCCAAGCGGATCGTCGTCACGATCCCCCTGCTGCTCGGGGTTTCGGTGGTGACGTTCGCGCTCGTCCACCTCACGCCGGGCGACCCGGTGAGTCAGATGGTCGCGCTGAACCCGGACATCACGAGCGCCCAGGAGACCCAGATACGCCGCCAGTACGGCTTGAATCGCCCCATCTGGGTACAGTACGTCGACTGGCTCGCGGGCGTCGTCCGGGGCGACTTCGGGGAGGTGATCGGAACGAACCGCCCAGTTTCGGACATCGTCTGGGCGCGCCTGCCCGAGACGATCGCCCTGGGGCTCTTCGGCTGGGTGTTCGCGATCGTGATCGCCATTCCGACCGGCATCTACGCGGCGGTCAACAAGGACCAGCTGGGCGACGACGTGAGCCGGGTCATCGCCCTCTCGGGCATCTCGATCCCGAACTTCTGGCTCGGCCTCCTGTTGATCCTGATCTTCGCCGTCATCCTGGGCTACTGGCCGGTGCTGGCGCCGCGCGAGCCGCTGTACCACCCGGACATGCTGTGGTACCTGATCCTGCCGGGGCTCACCATCGGGACCGCCTCGTCGGCCATCCTGATGCGGATCATGCGCTCGTCGATGACCGAGCAGCTCAACCGGGACTACGTGACGGCCGCGCGAGCGAAGGGGCTGCCCGAGCGGACGGTCGTACTCAAACACGTCCTCCGCAACTCGCTGATCTCGGTCGCGACGGTCGCCGCCTTCCTCACCGCGAGCATCATCTCCGGGTCGGTCGTCGTCGAGGTGGTCTTCAGCTGGCCTGGGCTGGGCCGGGAGTTCATTACCGCGATCCAGGCGCGCCAGATCGACCTCATCCTGGCGATCACCCTGTTCACCGGCGTCGCGATCATCCTGGCGAACCTGCTCGCCGACATCGCCTACGCGCTGCTCGACCCGCGCATCAGAGACGAGTACTGAGATCACACTATGGCTACCGAACGATACGTTCCGAACGAACGCGGCCGGATTCGAATCGAGGGATTCGAGCCGGAACGCGTGATCGAACGCGAACCGCTCTCGGACTGGAGCGAGGACGCCGGCGAGGAGACGCTCGGTCGCTGGCGACGGGCGCTCCGCCGATTCGTCCGCAACCGCAGCGCCATGCTCGGCCTGTTCGTGGTCCTCGTCATGTCGCTGCTGGCGATCTTCGCCCGCCCGATCGAGGTCGCCGGCGTGACCGTCCAGCCCTACGCCATCGCGCCGTACAGCCCCTCGGACATCGTCGCCTTCTACGGCTCGGACGCGGGCATCTACGCGCCGCCCTCGTGGCAGCATCCGTTCGGGACCGACGAGACGGGTCGGGACCTCTTCACGCGGGTGCTCTACGGCGGCCGGTACAGCATCTCGATCGGCTTCGTCGTCGTCCTCCTGACGGCCAGCTTCGGCATCGTCTACGGAAGCATCTCGGGCTACTTCGGCGGGTGGGTCGACGAGGTGCTGATGCGCTTCGTCGACCTCATCTTCGCGTTCCCCGGCCTGGTGCTGGCGCTGATCATCGTCGCCATGCTCGGCGGGGGCTACTGGCAACTCGTCGCCGCGTTCACGCTCGTGGGCTGGGCCTCCTACGCCCGCATCATCCGCGGCGAGGTCCTCTCGGTCAAGCAGAACGAGTACGTCCTCGCGGCGAAGGCGCTGGGCGCGCGCGATCGGTCGATCATCTTCAGACACGTCGTGCCAAACGCCCTCGCCCCGGTCGTCGTCCAGGCCTCGCTCAGCGTCGGCACGGTCGTCATCGGCGTCGCGGCGCTGGGCTTCCTCGGCGTCGGTTTCGACCCGGGCACGCCCGAGTGGGGCACCATGCTCGACGCGACCCGGGAGACGCTCATCGCCGGGCCGACCGGGTCGATCCCCTGGTGGGCGACGGTCTTCCCCGGCCTCGCGATCTTCCTGTTCGTGATGGCGATGAACCTCATCGGCGACGGGATCAACGACGCGCTCGACGCCCAGCAGGGCGGGGTCGCCGTCCAGGGAGGTGGCGGCTGATGGCCCTGCTCGAGGTGCGCGATCTCTCCGTCGAGTTCTACACCCCGGCGGGCGTCGTCAGTGCCGTCGACGGCCTCTCCTTCGAGATCGACGCCGGCGAGAAATTCGGCGTCGTCGGCGAGAGCGGCGCCGGCAAGAGCGTCACCGCCCTCTCGCTCCTCCGCCTGATCGACGACCCCGGCCGCATCGTCGACGGCGAGATCGTCTTCGACGGCCGGGACCTGCTCGAGTTGAGCGAGCGCGAGATGCGCGACGTCCGGGGGAATCGCATCGCCATGATCTTCCAGGACGCCCAGACGGCGCTCAACCCGGTCTACACCGTCGGCGAGCAGATCGCCGAGTCGATCCGCCACCACCTCGACTACGACCGCGAGGCCGCCAGGGCCCGGGCGATCCGCCTGCTCGACGACGTCGGCATCCCCGAGGCCGAGACGCGCTACGACGACTACCCCCACGAGTTCTCCGGCGGGATGCAACAGCGCGCGGTCATCGCGATCGCGCTCTCGTGCGATCCCGACCTGCTCATCTGCGACGAGCCGACGACCGCGCTCGACGTCACGATCGAGGCCCAGATCCTCGACCTGATCGAGGGACTGGCCGACGAGTACGATACGGCCGTCCAGCTGATCACCCACGACCTGGGCGTCATCGCGAAGGTCTGCGACCGCGTGCTCGTGATGTACGCGGGCAAGCCGGTCGAGAAGGCGACCGTCGACGAGCTCTACTACGATCCCAAACACCCCTACACCGTCGGGCTGATGAGTTCGATCCCGCGCGTCGGCGAGACGAGCGATCGCCTCCAGACGATTCCGGGGACGATGCCCGACCTCGTCGAACTGCCCTCCGGCTGTAGCTTCCACCCCCGGTGTCCATACGCCGAGGAGATCTGTCCCCGGAAAGAGCCGCCGCTGGCCGACGTCGAGACCGGCGAGGCGGCGCCCGCATCGCGCGGCCACACCGCGGCCTGCCTCGAGTACACCGGCGACCTGACCGAGGGCCTCGACTACGAGGTCCACGTCGAGGAGCGACCCCCGGACGAGTCGGAGCCGATCGACGACGCCCGACAGGATCGGGGTGGGCAGAATGGGTAGCGCCGAGGCCGCCCGACGCGAGCGAGGTGGGCGGAATGGGTAGCGCAGACGCGCCCGACCCCGGGCCGGGCGACGAGACGGCCGAGTACACGCTCGACGGGTCCGCCGCCGACGGGATCGCCGATCGAACGGGCGAGGAACCGCTGCTCTCGGCCGAGGGGCTGACGAAGTACTTCGACGCCTCGAGCGGGTTCGTCGACCGCCTGCTCGGCCGCGAGCGGACGGTGAAGGCGGTCGACGGCGTCGACCTCGAACTCTACGCCGGCGAGACGCTCGGCATCGTCGGCGAGAGCGGCTGCGGGAAGACCACCCTCGGCCGCGCGCTGTTACAACTGGTCGAACCCACCGCCGGCGAGGTCTACTACCGCGGCGAGGAACTGACGAGCGCCTCGGACGGGCGGATTCGCGAGCTCCGGCGGGACCTCCAGTACATCTTCCAGGACCCGTTCTCGAGCCTGAATCCGCGCCTGACCGTCGGCGACATCGTCGGCGAACCGCTCGACATCCACGACATCGCCGAGGGGCGAGCTCGAACCGACCGGGTCTACGAACTCCTCGAGATCGTGGGGCTGAACCCGAGTCACACCGACCGCTACCCCCACGAGTTCTCCGGCGGGCAGCGCCAGCGCATCGGGATCGCCCGCGCGCTCGCCGTCGACCCGGAGGTGATCGTCTGCGACGAACCGGTCAGCGCGCTCGACGTCTCCGTCCAGGCCCAGATCCTCAACCTGCTCGAGGACCTCCAGGACGAGTTCGACCTCTCGTACGTCTTCATCGCCCACGACCTCTCCGTCGTCGAGCACATCTCCGACCGCATCGGCGTGATGTACCTCGGCGAGATCGCCGAGATCGGCACGACCGCGGAGGTCTTCGCCCCGCCGTACCACCCCTACACCGAGGCGCTGCTCTCGGCGATCCCGGAACCCGATCCGCGCTGGGAGGCCGACCAGATCATCCTGCCTGGCGACGTCCCCTCGCCGATCGACCCGCCCTCGGGATGCCGATTCCACACCCGGTGTCCGCGCGTCATCCAGCCCGCCGAGTACGACCTCGAACAGCCGGTCTGGCGCGAGGTGATGAACCTCAAACTCCGATTGCGCGACGCCGAGGGGCTCGACGCGGTGACCGCCGTGGAGGATGCCCGGCAGAAGGGGCCGGCCGCAACCGCCGGTGATCCGGCCGCAGAGGCGGTCGAACCCATCGATCCGGAGACGATCTCGCGCGACCGCCTCGACGAACTCGTCCGCGAGGAGTTCTCGCTACCGGCCCGTCTCGAGGACCCGGACGCCGAGGACGCGCTTCGCGAGGCGATCGACCTGCTTTCGGCCGGGGAGCTCGACGCGGCGGCCGCGCACCTCGACGGCGCCTTCGAATCGCCCTGCGAGGTCCACCCGCCCGATCACTATCCGACGGGCGAGATCCACCGGATCGCGTGCCTGCTCTACGACGACCGCTACGACGGCGAGGCGTTCCGCGAGACCGGGACGGACGGTGGCGTCGACGCGGACCGCGAGACCGGGACGGGCGGGGGTGCGACCGACTGATGCGCCGGATCTACGAGTCGGCGGCGGTCGAACGCGACGAGACGCCCTTCACCCCCGGCCGGCGCGAGGCCGAACCGGAATCGTTTCGCTC
The DNA here is from genome assembly GCF_023093535.1 of Halovivax limisalsi. Taxonomy (NCBI): domain Archaea; kingdom Methanobacteriati; phylum Methanobacteriota; class Halobacteria; order Halobacteriales; family Natrialbaceae; genus Halovivax; species Halovivax limisalsi. The sequence goes on along the minus strand of NZ_CP095757.1, from coordinate 3,242,842 downwards.
GATCCCCGCGGCGAGCGCGAGTCGACTGCTCCTCCCCGATCGGCTCCGCTACCGGGCGATCTCGATTAGGGTCGAGGCCGGACGGGACCACGCCGCGGTCGGCGAGCGCCTCCCTTTCGCCGTCACGCTGCGGAATTCGATGCCGTTCCCCGTGACGATACCGACGGTCTCTCCCGTGCTGTGGACGTGGCGCGTCGACGGCCACGAGGGTGCGGCGAGGTACGACCGGGCGGAGCGAACCGACGAGCCGCGGGCGTTCACGCTCGGGCGCGGCGAGCGAAAACGCTTCGTACGCGGCTGGGACGGGCGCTTCCAAGTGAGCGAGTCGGAGTGGGAACCCGCCCCTGTCGGGACGTACGAACTCGGCGTCGCGGTGAACGTCGAGTCGCCGGCGCGCCGGGGCCTCACGGACGAGACGACGATCGAAATCCGCGAGGAGTAGGGGGCGTGCGACCTGGCGCGGCGGTGACCTGTCGGCCGCGACGAATGCCGTGAATTTATGCCCCGTCGCTCCGTGGCCGCCGACAATGCGCGTCGCAGCCGTCTCGCTCAGGACCGTCCACCACGAGCGAACGGCGGCGACTACCCGGTTCCAGTCGGTCCTCGAGTTACTCGCCGACGGCGGGTTCGACGTCCACGTCCTGTGTGCGAGGTGGTGGCCGGACGAGCGCGACGTCGTCGCCGAGGCGGGGATCACCTACCACGGCGTCGTTCCCGACCGCGACGCCGGCCGGTCGTTCCTGTGGCGCCTGCCGGTGGCGCTCCGCCGGCTGGGGCCGGACGTCGTCCACGCCGCCGCTCACCGCCCCAAACAGGTGACGGCGGCCGGCTGGGGGACGACCCTCTCGCGGATCCCGCTGGTCGCCGAGTGGCCGGGCTCGGACGGTCACGGCGACCCGGCGGACTACCGCAAGGCCGCCAGACGAGCGGACGCCGTCGTCACGCCGTCGCGACTGGTCCGCACCTGGGCGCGCGAACGCGGGGCCGACGGCGACGACGTCACCGTGATCCCCGACCCGATCGACCTCGATCGGATCCGATCGGTCGACCCCGCATCCGAGACGGACGTCGTCTACAGCCGGCGGCTCGACGAGGGCGCCAACCTCGAGAGCGTCCTCCTCGCGCTGGCGGAGCTGCGCGATCGCGACTGGACCGCCACCGTCGTCGGCGACGGCCCGCATCGCGAGATGTACGAGGAGATGGTGAGCGACCTCCGAATCGAGGATCGGGTCACCTTCGTCGGCCCGGCCGACCGCGACGAGCGCATCGCCATCTACCGCGCCGGCCACGTCTTCGCCCAGACCGCCGAGTACTGCCTCTTCCCGACGGAACTCGCCTGGGCGCTTTCCTGCGGCTGCGTCGGCGTCGTCGAGTACCACGTCGACTCGAGCGGCCACGAACTCGTCGAGGGCCGCGAGCGGGGCTTCCGGACGACCAGCGAGACGGAACTCACCGACGCCATCGTCAGCGCGGGCGACCTGGAGCGGCGGGACTTCGACGACGGGTTCGCCGAATTCGATCGCCGCGAGGTGCGCGAGCAGTACCGAGGGCTGTACGATCGGCTGCGCGAGGAATGTGGATTGATCGGCTGAGCGAATTCGACTGCGTGTATCTAGCTTCTGCGGACTGGTTTCTACATTCACAGCCTCACCTGCGCCCATCGGGGACACCGCGCTAATCAGGCGCTAGCCGAAGATAGTTTATCTTATGCCAGGGTGTGAGAAATAGCCGGCCGAATGGCCAGGCGCTTCGAGACGTCGCTTCGGTCGACCACACTGGTCATCGTGCTGGTGAACCTGTGTCCGCTGGCGGGATTCGTCGGTCTCGAGTGGACGTTTTACGAGGCGATGTTCGTCTACTGGATCGATATCGGACTCATAATTGCGTTCTATAACGTTCTGCTGGTGTTTGGCCAACAGCCGTCTCGTGTCGCAGATAAAGCGGGGCGAATGCACGCTGGAATGATTCCGTTTCCAAAGCGTGAGGGCTCGCTCAGCATCTTCGACCACTTTCCGCCGATCCGGTATCGAAATCTTCGGCTCCTCCCGCTCAATCTGGTTCTGACGCTCGGATTTTGGTCCCTCACGTCGAGACTGTTTCTCGAATACACGAACCCAGCGGTCAGTCTTCCTGCTCAACCCGAGGTCAGAGCGGTGTTTTCGGCGGTTCGGATGGCGTATTCCCCTGGTGGCCTCTCCGTGGCCATCGTTCTGTTCGTCGTACACGCCGCGGTCATCAGCCGAGAATTCTTCGGCGGATGCCAGTACGAGCGGTTCTCCGCGGCCATGCTCGCCGAGTTTTCGGGACGGGCGAGCGCGTTCTGGTTCGTCGCACTGATCGTTGGAACGTTCCTTACGACGATTCCGCGGCTCACCGGGAACGTGCTATTCACGCAGGCGACCGTCTTCGTCGTCGGCGTCGGCGGAAAGGCGGCCGTCGATGTCGCGCTCCTTCGAATTGGCCGCGGGCAGACAGATGGCTGTTTCACGAAGTGGTTCGTTCCGTACGAACCGGCGCCGCCGGATGAAACCGAGCCGACGGACGCCGAGCCTACCGACGCGACTTGATCGGATCGCGTGCTGCGCCGCTATCGGTTCGAGCCCCTTCGAATACGCTCCTGCAGATTTCTAGCATCCCGATGCCGGCCGCGCAGTCCCCGCAGAGGTGCCGCGAGACGTCCTCGAACGCGTTCGCGCACCGCCCGCCGTGTTCCGCGGAGAGGCGAATCCAGTGGCCGTCGGTGAGCGATCGATCGCACCGGTAGCACGTCCGCTCGTCGGATGGCTCGACTGGTGCTCTCGTCACTGCGATCCCTCCACAAAAACGACGCATCTCGTAGATTTCGAAGCCAGAAACGAGCAGAGCTTTCGCTGTCGGTACCACAACCCGGCGAGACCTTTTTGTCTCGGTAGCGTGTTTGCAATCATGGCGACCAAAATCCCACATGGGGAATTGGAAGCCACGCCCTGGGTGTCCCTGCACCCCGGGCATTTCGTACCCGTTCGGACGCGGCTTCCGTCGTGACAATTATCGCGACATTACATATAGTTACTGGATACTATCGCGGAAAACAATCCCTGGTTTCGGGAAGGTTCCGGGCCTGAAGACGAACTGTTCTACCCTGGTCAGCGATACAACTCTGATTCCGGGTCGAAGGGCTTCGTCACCCTACCGAATCCGATTCCGCGCTCACTCCCGCCGCGCGAGCAGGTAGCGCCACTCCCCGCCGCCGAGTTCGTCGCCGATGGTGCGGGCGTCCGCGACGGTGAAGCCGACCGCTTCGAGCGTTTCGCGGGTCCACGCCGCGTCGTGGAAGCTCCAGCGCATCGCGGCGCCGCCGTCGAGCCAGTCCGGATTCTCGCCCTCCCAGGCGCCGGTGCCGGTCGTCAGGAGGAGCCAGCCGCCCGCGTCGAGCACGCGGGCGAACTCGGCCAGGACGGCCTCGTGTTCGCCCGTCGGGACGTGGATGATCGAGTGCAGCGCGCAGATCCCGTCGAACGAGTCCGTCTCGAACGGCAAGCCCGTCAGGTCGCCCTGGACGCGCTCTGGCACGTTGCCATCCGCGCGTTCCGCGCCGACCTCGTCGAACGTCTCGCTCGCCAGCTCGAGTTGCGACCGGGAGACATCCAGTCCGACCACGCCGGCGCCCAGTTCGGCGAGCGGTCGCGACGCCGCACGGCCGTCGCCACAGCCGGCGTCGAGCACGCGCGGGGCCTGCTCGTCGATCCGGTCGAACAGCTCCTCGACGAGCGCGAGCTCGTCGGGATCCTGGTCGCGCTCGTCGGCGTAGGCGGTCGCCAGTTCGTCGTACCCCTCGCGAACCTGCCGGCGCTGTTCGATCGTGTCGTCGCGTGCGTCGGTGTCGTCGCGATCACCGCGTGCGTCACGTTCATCGCTTCCGTCGTTCGCGTTCGTCGTCATTCCCCGTCACCCCGCTCCCGCCGACGCTCGGCGTAGCCGATCGGATCCCGCGTCGCCAGCGCCGTCTCGACGGCGGCGACGTTCTCGGGGACGTCGTGGACGCGGACGACGTCGGCGCCGCGGTCGATCGCGAGCGCCGTCGCGGCGACGGTCGACTCCAGGCGCTCGCCGGCCGCCCGGCCCACCCAGTCGTACATCGACTTCTGGGAGTGGCCGACGAGGATCGGACAGCCAAGCGCCCGGAACTCCTCGAGTCGATCGAGGAGTTCGAACTCCTCGGGTTTCGACTTCCCGAAGCCGAGGCCGGGGTCGACGACGATCCGCTCGCGGTCGAGACCGGCTCGCTCGGCCAGCAAGACCGTCTCCGAGAGGTCCCGGAGGACGTCCCCGACGACGTCGTCGTAGGTCGCCTCGCGGTCCGGATCGACGGGCGCGTCGAGGCTGTGCATCACGACGAGTGAAGCGTCGTGCTCGGCGGCGACGAAGCGCATCTCGGGGTCGGCCAGCCCGGAGACGTCGTTGACGATCTCCGCGCCCGCCTCGAGCGCGGCTTCCGCGACCGCGGCCTTGCGCGTGTCGATCGAGATGGCCGCGTCGAGATCCCGGGTACGCTCGATGACGGGGACGACGCGGTCGATCTCCTCGTCGATCGGCACCGGCTCCGCGCCCGGCCGGGTCGACTCGCCGCCGACGTCGACGATCGACGCGCCCGCCGCGACCATCGCCTCGGCGCGCGCCACCGCGTCGTCGACCGAGTCGTACTCGCCGCCGTCGTGGAAGCTGTCGGGCGTGACGTTCAGGATACCCATCACGGCCGGTGCCTCTCCCCACGGGTAGGACGTGCCGGTGACGTCGATCCCGTGCGGGTCGGGGCCGCCGGATCTCCCGGCGCCGACCTGGCTGTCGTCGTCGCTGTCCCGTCCACCGTCACCGAACCCGAGCGTCCGGCGAATCTCCTCGCCGAGGGCGGCGAGGCCGTACGGCTGGGCGTCGAGTTTCGCGACGAGGCGTTTGAACTGCGAGAGCGTGGCCGTGCAGACGGCCTCGACGAGTTGCTCCTCGCGCTGGAGGCCGGAGATGGCGCACTCGCCGCCGAGGCTCAACAGCTCCTGTTTGAGGTAGGCGGCCTGGCGCTCCTGTACTCGCAGGCGGACCATCCGGTGGACGGCCTTTCCGCGCATCCGCCAGACGCCCTTCTCGGTCACGTTCGCACGTTCCAGGGTCCGCCGCGCGTCCCTGAGGTCCCGAACGCGGGTCTGGGCGCCCGTGAGCGTGTAGTGCGTGCGCGCCTCGGCGATGGCGTACAGCGAGCCGGCGACGACGACCGCGTCGCCAGCCTTTGCATCCGCGAGCGCCGCCTCGAACGCGTCGCGCACGGCCGAGATCGTCCGCACGTCGGCGACGCCTTCGCGCTCGAAGACCCTGGCCAGCACCGCGGGATCGACCGCCCGCTCGTTGGTCGGTCGGCAGGCGATCGCGGCGTCGGGCGTCGGCAACGACGCGATCATCTCGGCGTAGTCCTTGTCGCTCATCGCGCCGACGACGAGGTGCAGGTCGTCGTAGTCGAACGTCGAGAGCGTCGACGTCAAACGCGCACACCCCGCGGGGTTGTGCGCGCCGTCGAGGACGACCAGCGGCGCGTCGTCCATCACCTCGAAGCGGCCGGGCCAGTGCGCGCCGCGCAGGCCGCCGCGGATCTCCTCGTCCGAGACGGCTGCCAGCTGGCGCGCCAGCGTGACCGCTACGCCCGCGTTCTCGGCCTGGTGGGCGCCGATCGCCGCCATCCGACTCTCGACGGGATCAGCCCGGGGCCGAACCGGATGGTCGGACAGGTCGATCGTCACCGCGGCCTCGACGTGTGAAACCCGCCCGTCGTAGGTGACGTGGACGTCGGGCCGCGCGTCGGCGTCGTCGGACGGGTCGACGCCGTCGCCGACCGTCACCACCTCGCCCGCGACGTCGCGGATCGCCGCGAGCGCCGCGCCGTCGGCGGCCGTCACGAGGGCGTTGCCGTCGGTCGCGTTCGAGTTCCCTGCGTCCCGTTCCTCCCCCGCTCCGTCGACCGACGGGGCGACGTGGGCCACGTCGCGGGCGATCTCCTCGATCGTATCGCCGAGGACGTCCGTGTGTTCGAGTGCGACGCTCGTCACGGCGCCCGCGACCGGGTCGACGACGCTGGTGGCGTCCTTCTCGCCGCCGATGCCGACCTCGAGCACGGCGAAGTCGACGCCCTCGCGCGCGAAGTGCCACAGCGCCATCGCCGTCGTCGTCTCGAAGAACGTTGGCGAGGCGCCGTCCGCGCCCCGTTCCGTGAGGTACGCGCCGCACGTCTCGACGAATTCGGTCACCGCGGCCTTCGGAATTTCGCGCCCGTCGACGCGGACGCGCTCTCGCATGTCCTCCAGATGGGGCGAGGTGTAGAGGCCGACGGTGTAGCCCGCCTCCCGGAGGACGGACTCGAGCATTCGGGCCGTCGAGCCCTTCCCGTTCGAGCCCGCGATCTGGATCGCGTCGACCGACTCGTGGGGATCGTCGAGGTGGGCGAGCAAGTCCGCCGTCGACGCCGTCCCCGGGCGAATGCCGAACCGGCCGAGATCGTAGAGCCGATCGGCCGCCTCGTGGTACTCCATACGGGAGGATCAGTCCAGGATCGCTTTAGCGTGTTGAAATTGAGGCGATTCTCGTCCGAGTAGTTGTGTTTCTCCGGCAGCTCTGTCGAACGCCTCGTCACCGCCGTTCACAGAAAGTCCACGTCGAGTAGGTCGGTCATCCCCGAAACGTCGAAATCGTCGTCACTGACGACGAGTCGGTCGTCGTTGACCAGTGCGAACCCGGCGATAAGCGCATCACGCGCTGCGAGCGGTTGTCCCAGTTCCATGAGTTCCGTTTGCAGTTCGGCCGTCGTTCGAGCGAGTTCCGACGACGCGTTCACGACAGTTACCCATTCCAGTGCCCGATCGACGGCATCGAAATCAGGCGGTCCGGACCGGTATACTTCACCTTGGTACACTTCGAATACGACCAGCGGCGGGCCGATTGCACGGTCGTCTAAATTTGATTCGACGTACGAAAGCGCCTCGGGGGACCCATCGAGGTAGTCGATGAGAACGCTACTATCGTAGACCGTCATCGATTCCCAACGCCCTGCTTCATCTCACTTCGAGCCTCGCGAGCTTTCTCGGCCGCATCGGTCCCTTCCCAGAGGCCTGCACCTTCTCGTACTCGTTCGCGACGCTCTTCCAGTAATCTCGTCAGAAGCGAATCGAACGTTTCGTCTTCGCCCTTTAACGCTGCGAGCGCAGCGTGGGTGTCTTCCTCGACTCGAATGCTCTTGCTCATACTCGTTGTATACGACGCAGTATACAAGGCCTTTGTGCTGGGATGTTCTCCGGACCGGTTCGCAACGTCCGATCGGATCCGAGAAAATCCGTACTGCAGACTTGGGTAGCGATGTTCAGAGCAACCTCACGCTCCCTGTAGCCCGTTCGGCGGGCGCAGGAAGAGACCGTCGAGAAGCGTGAGCAGGCCGATCGCGCTAGCGGCGAGCATCGCCGACTCGAGCGGTACGCCGAACGTCTTGCTGGCCGTCGCCGCGCTGGCGAACGCCAGCGGGATGATCGCCAGCAGCAGGTCCCAGCGGGTGACCGTCTCGACGAACCGTCGCAGTCGCGCGAAACCAGGAAGGGTTCGGATGACTCTCTTCATGTCGATGCTCACCTCCACCCGTCTGTACGGGCGGACGGCTCAAAAAAGTAGCGGAAACGGATCGAAAGGGAACGCGAGTGGCTGCGAAGTGCTTAGAACTAGTCGATTGCCCTCACTCGCCTTTCGGCTGGCCCCAGTACTCGTCGCGCTGCGGACGGTCGCCGATGGCCGCGACGTCGATCGGTTCGTCCCTCAGTTCGCGGGCTTCGAGCGCGGCCGAGGCGGCTTCTTCGGTCGAGAAGTACGGTACCTCCTCCTCGACGGCGGTGCTCAGCAGGTCGCGTTTGCCGGAGACGATCAGGTCGATCTCGCCGCGCTTGGTCGCCTCGATCAGGTCGACCGCGTCCGAGAACTCGTAGTACTCGGTAAAGCCCTCGACCAGGGCTTCGCCGGCCTCGCTGTCGGGGTCGGGGAAGGCGCCGTCGGCCAGGTCGAGGACCATCGTCCCCGACTCGGGGATCTCGTTTCCGGCGGCCGACTGGGCCTTCTCGTAGGCCTTGCCGAACGTGTCGGCGGTCCCCATGACCTCGCCCGTCGACTTCATCTCGGGGCCGAGGCGCGGGTCGGAGCCCGGCAGGCGGTCGAACGGCAGGACGACCTCCTTGATCGAGGTCTGTTCGGGTACCTGCTCGGTGACGTCGAGTTCCGCGAGCGAGTTGCCGGCCATCACCTGCGCGGCGATCTTCGCGATCGGGACGCCGGTCGCCTTCGAGATGAACGGCACCGTGCGCGATGAGCGCGGGTTCGCCTCGAGGACGTACACGTCTTCGTCCTTGACGGCCAGCTGGACGTTGAGCAGCCCGACGGTGTCCAGCCCGCGCGCGATCTCCTCTGCGACCTCGCGGACGCGGCGGTTGACGTCGCGCCCGAGCGAGCGCGGCGGGATCATACACGCCGAATCGCCGGAGTGGACGCCCGCGCTCTCGACGTGTTCCATGATGCCGCCGATGAGGACGTCCTCGCCGTCCGCGACGGCGTCGACGTCCAGCTCGACGGCGTCCTCGAGGAACTCGTCGACGAGGATCGGCTTGTCCGGGCTGACGCGGACGGCCTCCTCGATGTACTCCTCGAGTTCGGCGTCGTCGTAGACGATCTCCATCGCGCGGCCGCCGAGGACGTAGGAGGGCCGGACGAGCACCGGGTAGCCGATCTCGTGGGCGAGTTCGAGCGCCTCCTCGAGGGAGGTCGCGGAGCCGCCGTCGGGCTGGGCGATGCCCAGCTCGTCCATCAGGGCGTTGAAGCGGTCGCGGTCCTCCGCGAGGTCCATCGCCTCGACGCCGGTGCCCATGATTTCACAGTCGAGGTCACGGCGTGCCAGCTCGTCCTCCAGCGGTTCGCCGATGTTGACGGAGGTCTGGCCGCCGAACTGGACCATCACGCCGTCGGCGCCGGTCGCCTCGGCGACGTCGGCGACCTCCTCGGCCGTGATCGGCTCGAAGAACAGGCCGTCGGAGGTGTCGTAGTCCGTTGAGACCGTCTCGGGGTTGTTGTTCACGACGTGGGCGTCGATCCCCAGTTCGCGCAGCGCCTGGACGGCGTGAACCGCGCAGTAGTCGAACTCCACGCCCTGGCCGATCCGGATCGGGCCGCCGCCGACGACGACCACGCTCTCGACGTCCGGATCGATCTCGAGTTCGCTGGCGAGCCGAGAGACGCGATCGTCCTCACTCGGGGTACCGTCGCCTGCGCTTCCCGCACTGCCGGCGCCCGGAACGGCCGCGCTCGCGAACTCCGACTGGCGCGCCGAGTAGTAGTACGGCGTCTCGGCCTCGAACTCGCCGGCGCAGGTGTCGACCTGCTTGTAGGATCGGCCGGGAACCTCCGCTTCGACCGACTCGACGTCGGCGCCGGCGGTCGCGGCGATCGCGTCGTTCGTCCGGCCCGCGATCGCCGCCTCGGCGAACTCCCCGTCGCGGGCGAGCGCGTCGGCGTGGGCGATCCGCTCGAAGCGCTCGACGTACCACTCGTGAATGCCGGTCAGGTCACACAGTTCCTCGACCGAAAAGCCGCGGTCGAAGGCCTCGATCATGGCGTACGGGCGGTCCGGCGACGGCCGTTCGAGGTACTCGGCCGAAAGCGTCGCGTCGTCGACGTCCTCCCAGTCGACGCTGGGTTCGTACTCCGAGGACCTGAGCGCCTTCAGCAGGCTCTCTTCGAAGGTGCGGCCGATGGCCATCGCCTCGCCGGTCGACTTCATCGCCGTCGTCAGCTCGAAGTCGACGTCGTCGAACTTGTCGATGGGCCAGCGCGGCACCTTCGTGACGACGTAATCGATCGCGGGTTCGAAGGCGGCGGTCGTCTGGCCCGTGATCTCGTTTTCGATCTCGTGGAGGCGCTTTCCGAGCGCGACCTTCGCCGTGACGCGCGCGATCGGGTAGCCGGTCGCCTTCGAGGCCAGCGCGGAGGAGCGCGAGACGCGGGGGTTGACCTCCACGACGCGGTACTCGCCGCCGGGCGTGCCGTCGTCGTGCCAGGCGAACTGGATGTTACAGCCGCCCTGGATCCCGAGGTCGCGGATGACGTCCAGCGCCGCGGTGCGCATCTCCTGGTGGCCGTCGTCCGGGATGACCTGGGAGGGCGTGACGACGGTGGACTCGCCGGTGTGGATCCCCATCGGATCCAGGTTCTCCATGTTGCAGATGATGATGCAGGAGTCGTCGGCGTCGCGCATCACCTCGTACTCGAGTTCGATCCAGCCCGCGATCGACTCCGTGATGAGCACCTCGCCGTTGCGCGAGAGGCGCAGGCCCTTGCGCACGCGCTCGATCAACTCGTCCATCTCCTCGACGACGCCCGACCCGGAGCCGCCGAGGGTGTAGGTGGTCCGCGCGATGACCGGGAGGCCGCCGACCGCGTCGACGGCCGCTTCGACGCGCTCGCGGAGGTCGTCCTCGGTGAGCGAGGCGACGTCCTCGCCCTCGTCGAGCGTGATCGTCGTCGAGGCCGGGACGGGCTGGCCGATCGACTCCATGCGCTGGCGGAAGAGGTCGCGATCCTCGGTCGCGTAGATGGTGTCGAGCGGCGTGCCCATGATCTCGACGTCGTACTTCTCGAGGACGCCCTCCTCGGCGAGCTCGGCGGTGACGTTGAGGCCGGTCTGGCCGCCGAGGCCGGCGATGACGCCGTCGGGCTCTTCCTCGCGGATGATCTCGGCGATCGCCTCGGTCGTGATCGGTTCGATGTAGACCCGGTCCGCCATCTCCGGGTCGGTCATGATCGTCGCGGGATTCGAGTTGACGAGGACGACGCGGGCGCCTTCCTCCTGCAGCGCCCGACAGGCCTGGGCGCCGGAGTAGTCGAACTCCGCCGCCTGCCCGATCTGGATCGGGCCGCTGCCGATGAGCAGGATCGTGCGCCCGTCCGGCTCGTCCCCGGTTCGGTTGTGCGCGGATGCCATTGGTCGTCCGTTCGAAGTTCGTACATCGTAATAAGCCCCACGATACGTTACGAAACCCGTAACAGATTTTCGAAATTCGCACGATCCGGGATCTCGCCCGCCGCTCGCTGTCCGAGCCGAGCGTCGCGAGGATGGTGCCGCCGTCCGGTTCGGGGCTGCTCGCTCGCGACCGGGGAACAGGCCGAAGAACGGTCGAGCGAGTCGAACGACGGTCCGGCGGCGCGGTTGCTCGCGCCGGCCGCGAAGCGGAATCTCGCCGGTCACACCCGCCGATCGCCGGGCGAATCGAAATCCCTGATCCCTCGATACTCCTCGACGAACGTCTCCACGTCGAACTGGGCGAGCTGTGTCTCGAACTGGGCGATCGTCGCGTCGTCGTCGGCGTGACTCACCGCGTGGTCCATCAGTTCGACGACGAGTTCGACGACGATCTCGTGGAGGCGGCGGGCGTCGAAGTCGGTGACCCACAGCATCGCGTAGCCGACGCCGCCGTCGCCCTCGGCGTCGTGGACGGCGACCCGGTCCGGGAACTCCTCGAGGACGATCCCCAGCAGGTGCGGCGTGCCGAATGCCTCGAAGTCGTCCTCGGGCTCGATCGTCTCGCGAAGGACGTCGACGAAGGACGACGGAAAGAAGCGCGTCGGCGGGTGGACGTCGAGGACGACCGCGTGGCGCTGCCCGCAGGGACATCGGTACTCGCGCATCCCGAGGTCGACCGCGCCCGGATCCAGGGTCTCGCCGCAGGGCAACTCGAGGCCGTCCGGTTCGTCGCCCGGGACGCGTGGCTGACTCATCGGGTATGGGTTCGGTTGGTGGTCCCGTAAGGGTGACGCTGGGGAACGACGACTGACCGGCCAACGCGGGCAGCGTCGGAGTACGTGGGCTCTCCCGGTGAAGGGCGCCGTCGGCCGATCGCCGCCCGGCGACGGTCGATCAGGGCCAGTCGTCGCGTTTCTCGCCCGCCTCGGTCTCGTCAACGTCATCCTCGACGGACGCGGCGACGGTCCAGTCCGCGGCGTCGGCGGCGTCCTCGATCGAGAGGTACTCCCAGTCGACTTCGTCGGCGAGCGCCTCGTCCGCCTCGCTCGTCCCGATGAAGACCTGTCGTTCGGTGGCGAACTGGTCTTTGACGGCCTCCAGGCTCTCCTTCTTGCCGCGTGGGCCGGAGAAGAAGTCCTGGCGAATGCGGTTCTTGCGCGTGAAGTTCGTCACGACGTACGTCGGTTCCTCGGAGACGACGCCCACGTACGTACTCCACGAGCGGGCGTCCTCGAAGACCTGCTCGGGGTAGGCGAGTTCCTCGAGCGCGGCCAGCTCGAACGCGAGGGTCATGTCGGTGCCGCCGTTCATACGTACGGGTTCGTCGGCCGACGCAAAACCGTGTCGATACGGGCGGTGGGGCCCCGCTATCGCTCCGGGGTCGCAGTCCTCGTTTCCCGGTCGGTACGCGGACCCTCGCGGCCGTGGGAAACGCGCTGGCCGGCCTCGACGTACGCCCGCTCTGCCGTCGTGGTGGTCCCCTCCGTCGGCCGTTCGATCCGGACTCGCTCGAACTCGATCGGAAGCCCCATTCCGAGGTAGAAGTTGGGGTGATCCTGCACGTGAAAGTGGAGGTGGGGTTCCGTCGAGTTCCCCGAGTTCCCGCACCGGCCGATCAGCTCGCCTCGCTCGACGCGCTGGCCCTCGTCGACGGCGAAACTACCCGGGGTCAGGTGCGCGAGGACGCTGTACACGTCACCGTGGTCGATCGTGACGTAGTTTCCGCGGATGTCTCGCTGGAACACGTCGAGCGACCCGCCCGGCCGCGGCCCGTCCCGATGGCCGTCCGCCACGTCGACCACGACGCCGCCGGCCGGTGCCCGGATCGGTTCGTCGAAACAGTAGTAGTCCTCGTTCTCGCGCCCGTCCCCGAGGTGAGTTCGCCCCTGCTCGTCGGTTATCAGGAAGTCGTAGGCGTAGCGCTGGGTGTACATCGACCACGAGTGGGAGTGTTCGCGACGGACGCTCCCGTTGATGACCGTCCAGGTCCCGTCGAACGGGAGGCGGTAGTCGACGGTCTGGGTTCGGTCCTCGGGGCCCGGCAGCCGGAGCGAGTAACGGGCGAGGATCACGAGTTGTCCGCCGATCTGTCCGAGCGAGGCCAGCACCACGTACGGGTTCACCATCGTCGGCAGCATCGTGAGGAAGTACGTCCCGTAATACCGCCGATCCCCGAGCTGGATCCAGTCGGTCGGGTCCTCGGCCGGGGAGGCTATCGACCGCACCGTCGACCCGAGCGGCCAGAACCAGAACAGAAAGAAGAACCCGAATATCGCGAGCGGCCGCAACGAGTCGACGAACCAGCCGAGTGCGGCGAGAAAGCCGAGATATCCGAGGTTCGTCGGGTCGAACCGGTACGAGTCCCAATCCATACGCCGTAAGACGGACGAACGTATATAACACGTTCGTCCAGTCGGTACCTATATGATAAATCCGGTACCGTTCGGTCGACGCCTGCGGGAAATCGCGGGACCGTGCGGCCGCCGACGCCACGGCGTTGCAGCCCGTTACGGCGAGGCGCTACTGCTCCTGTGCGGGTGCGAAGGCGTCGACGTCGATCTGCTCGTCCAGCAGCCGGTCGGTCTGCCCGCGGACGTCGCGCTGTTCGCGCATCAGCTGTTTGAGCGGCCGCTGCTGGGAGAGGTCGCCGATGAGGACGCCGCCGACGATCCGCCCGTCCTGCAGGGCGACGCGGCGCCACTCGGTCTCGCTGTAGCGCTGCTCGACGTGGTCGTCGCCGACCGTCGGGTGGCCGAAGGAGAGGAAGGGGAAGTCGAAGTGCGTGATCGAGTACGAGGAGACCCACTCGAAGCCTTCGGCTTCGTCGTCGGCGGCCATGTTGACGGCGGCCACGCGACCCTGTTCCTTGGCCGACCCCCAGGACCCGTTCTGGGCCTCTTGGCCGATGAGCGTGTCGAAAAAGCGGGTGATGTCGCCCGCGGCGTAGACGTCCTCGACCCCCGTCTGCATGAACTCGTCGACGGCGATGCCGCCGTCGCGCTCGACGTCGGTCCCGCGGAGGAACTCCGTGTTGAACGTCAGGCCGATGGCGACGCCGGCGAACTCGCAGGGGTAGCGCTCGTCGTTCGGGTCGACGGCGGCGGTGACGTGGCCGTCGTCGTCCACCTCGAAGTGATCGACGCCGCTGTCGAAGACGGGTTCGACGCCCATCTCGCGCAGCCCGTCGTGGATGATCTCGGCGCCGTCGCCCGAGAGCGCGTAGCGCCACCAGCGATCGCCGCGCATCAGGTACTTGCCCTCGACGTCCTGGGAGCCCATCACCGCGGCGAAGTCGATGCCCAGCAGACCGGCCCCGACGGCGACGCCCCGCTCGGCCGCCTCGGCGGCCTCCTTGATACCGCGGGCGTCCTGGAACGTCCAGAAGTGGTAGATGCCGTCGGCGTCGGAGTTGGGCACCGGGAGCTGGGTCGGCGTCCCGCCGGAGGCGACGAGCAGCTTGTCGTAGGGGATCTCCTCGCCCTCGTGGGTGCGCACCGTCTTCGCGTCGGTGTCGATCCGGGTGACGTGGGTGTTCAGCGAGAGGGTGATGTCCCGCTCGTCGTACCAGGACTCGTCGTGGATCGAGATCGGCGCTTCGGGCAGCTTTCCCTTGGCGTGTTCTTTGATCAGGATGCGATTGTACAGTGGTTCCCCTTCGTCCGTGATGACGGTGATCGAGGAGTCGGGATCCTCCTCGCGAAGGGTTTCGGCGGCGGAACTGCCCGCGATTCCGTCGCCGATAATGACGTACTCGCTCATGACCGCTGGTTCGAAAGCCGGGTTAAAGTGGGTTGCTATCTGCCGATAGCGAGCCCCCACGGCGCTCGAACCTACGATACGCGGTTTCTGTCCGCGCACGGGCGCTGTAGGGCCGTGATCCGGAATACTTACTGCGACGCGGATGGCCCGGACTGCGACGCGGATAGCCGGCGATGGGGGTTCGGGGCCGTCGGCTACGCGGATGGACTCCGACACGGACGAGCGGTCGAACCCCTGATGTGGCTCGCGACCGAACGGTGACCTATGAAGCTCCGCCAGAACGCGCGTCACTTCGCCTCCCGCAAGGCACTGGAACTCCCCGGCGTTCGAGCGGTGGCCCGTCGCGGCCTCGTCCGCCTCCACACGCGGGTATTCCTCGGGAAGGCCGACCCGGACCACGCCGAGGACCGCCGCGAACACCTCGAGGACCTCTTCGACGTGACGGTGGACAGCTACCTGGCCGCGCTCCGGGCGGGCCACGACGAGGCCGAGGCGCGGGAGATCACGCACCTCCAGGCCAACTTCGACTTCTACAATCACGGCTGGACGGAGATGATGGAGATCCCGTCCGACGAACTCGAGGCTCACTACGAACGGTACGCGCCCTTCTTCGAGGAGCGGGGGATCACGATCGACGATCCTCTCGGCGACTTCGAAACCGGGCCGATCGCGGCGGCGCCCTCGACGCCCGACCGGCTCGACGACCCGGTCCACCCCCACGCCGAGGGCGGCTTCGCGGACGACGCGTACGTCGAAGGCCCGGACGGCGAACTGACCATCGGCGGACGTGCGGAGCCGGAATCGGTGCCGCTATCGGACGCCGTCGGCGTCGGGCAGCGGACGGCTACGGGCGAGGACTCGGACGATTCCTGCCGGGACTGATCGCGAACGGTCGGTCCGCACGTCGATCAGTTGACCTCGACTTTCCAGGTGGTGCTCGAGGAGTAGCCCCACTTCTCGATGTCGATGTCGAAATCGCCCTCCTGCAGGCTGGTGATGTTCGACCCGACCTCCTTCGCGGTCATGCCGAGTTCTTCGCCGATCAGACGAGATTTGAAGTACGTCTTCGTCTGACCGCGTTCGCGGAGGTATTCGAGGATGCGGTGTTGCTTTCCCGAGAGGGTGCTCGCCATCGCGGAACTCATACTCGATGGGTGGACGACGAAGGCCTTGAGGGGTTTGGTACGTGCGGTAAATCGGCCGCAGTCTGGCGGTTTTCCCCGACGGTACCCTCGTATTGGCACCGCGTAGTGACGTATTACCGCTCTCCGCCGCGCCGTTGGTACAGGGAGGTAACCGACGAGTTCGGTCGGTCGTCTTCGCTCCATCGCCCGCGACCTGCCTCCCGCTGGACGGCCGGGCCATCGGCGGAATACTTCGCTGGTGTCGGCTCGGTTCCGTCCCTGGCGAGCGCACGATCGCTCCTCGCGCCCGTGCGCACTTCAGCAGCCGGCCACCACCGACGCCCATTTCTGTTTGTTTACTGTGATCAACTTCTCCGGTAATTGCATTTATAAAACTCCATGATTATATTATTATGCAAACGTAATCGCCGTCCTCGTGGCCGATATCGTCGATTCTGTTGAGCAACTGGCCGTCGAAACGAATCCCGGTCGGGTCGAATCGACGAGCGGTCCATTCTCCAATAAAAAACTTCCGGAATAGAATTCGCCTCCCGCCGAATTTCACGGCGTCCGGCCTCAGCGCCATACGATACCGAAATATTTAAGAGACGCGTCTGGAAACATAGGTAGCAACGAATCTGGCCGCGCGACGCACCTGTTCAGCCGGTCAGGCCACACCTCTCGCATGACGAACGCATCACAGTCCACACGAGTACGACGTAGCGAACAACGAACGACCGAGACCGAAGACGAATCCACCCACGATCACGTCACCTGCCCCGAGTGCAGCGGCCAGCTCGTCGCCGACGACGAGCACGGCGAGACCGTCTGTTCGGACTGTGGCCTGGTCGTCGCCGAGGATTCCGTCGACCGCGGCCCAGAGTGGCGCGCCTTCGACGCCAGCGAGAAGAACGAGAAGTCCCGCGTCGGCGCCCCGACCACCAACACGATGCACGACAAGGGCCTGTCGACCAACATCGACTGGCGCAACAAGGACGCCTACGGCAACTCGCTCGGCTCTCGCCAGCGCGAGAAGATGCAGCGCCTGCGCAAGTGGAACGAGCGCTTCCGGACGCGTGACTCCAAGGAGCGCAACCTGAAGCAGGCGCTCGGCGAGATCGACCGCATGGCCAGCGCCGTCGGCCTGCCGACGAACGTCCGCGAGACGGCGTCGGTCATCTACCGCCGCGCGCTCGAAGAGGATCTGCTCCCCGGCCGATCCATCGAGGGCGTCTCGACGGCCTGCGTCTACGCCGCCGCGCGCCAGGCCGGCGTCCCCCGTTCGCTCGACGAAATCGCCGACGTCAGCCGCGTCGAGAAGAACGAGATCGCCCGCACCTACCGCTACGTGGTGCGCGAACTCGGCCTCGAGGTCCAGCCCGCCGACCCCGAGAGCTACGTGCCGCGCTTCGCCTCGGGCCTGGATCTCTCCGACGAGTCGGAGCACCGCGCTCGATCGCTCCTGAAGAACGCCAAGGAGAAGGGCGTCCACTCCGGCAAGTCGCCGGTCGGCCTCGCGGCCGCCGCGGTGTACGCCGCCGCCCTCCTCACAAACGAGAAGACCACGCAGGCCGCCGTCAGCGAGGTCGCCGACATCTCCGAGGTCACGATCCGCAACCGCTACCACGAACTCCTCGAGGCCGAGGAGACCATCGGGATGGCCTGAGCGGGTGCAGTGACCTCGCCCCTCGGCTCCCCCGATCGCACCCCGTCGCGCCGGGCGACCGACCGCCGATCCGACGATTTTTGCCGGCGGGACCCTCGCATCTCCGTATGAACTTCGAATCGTTCGTCCTCGCGGCCGCCACGGACACGCTGGCCGACGCGTCGGCGCCGGCCGTTCGCGAGCACGCCGACGCCGTCGAGTTTCGGCTGGACCTGGCCGACGATCCCCTGACCGCGCTCCGGTCGTACGACGGCCCGCTGCCGATCATCGCGACCAACCGGGCCGACTGGGAGGGCGGTGCGTCGGGCGGACCGGATCGGCTCGACACCCTCGAACGCGCGATCGAGGTCGAGCCCGTCGCGGCCGTCGACGTCGAACTGGCGGCGATCCGGCGCGGGACGGCCCGCTCGCTCCTCGAACGGGCGAGCGAGCGCGGCGTCGCCGTCATCGCGTCGGTCCACGACTTCGAGGCGACCCCGTCCGAGCGGGCGATGGAGCGGCTGCTGGCCCGCGCGAGCGAGCACGCCGACGTCGCGAAACTCGCCGTCACGCCGGACGCGCCGGCGGACACGCTGGCCCTCCTGTCGGCGACGGCGCGGGCGACCGAGCGCGGCCTGTCGGTCGCGACGATGGCGATGGGGCAACTGGGGGCGCACACGCGCGTCGTCGCGCCCATCTACGGCTCGACGATCGGCTACGCGCCGGTCGACGCGGAGCGCGCGACGGCACCCGGCCAGCTACCGGTCGCCGAACTCGCCGGGCTTTACGAGCGATTGTGTTCGGAACGAGGGAATTAACCCCTTCGAGTGAGAACGGCAACCACTGCCGATGAGCTGGATCCGCGCCCTGGCGGCCGCCGCCCTTTCGCTCGTCTTTCCGGGGAGTGGGCACGCGCTCCTTCGCGACTGGGTACAGGCGTTTCTCTTCGGGACGCTCTTCGTCCTCTCTATTGCCCTGCTGCTGCCCGTCGACGAACTCGCGGCGCTCGCGAGCGACTCACAGATCTCGAGCGTGGCACAGTACCGGGCCTTCTCCACCGAGGTCTCGGCGACGATCGAGGCGAACACGGGTCTGCTCGAGCAATTTACCCTGTCGTTTCTCGCCCTGTTCGCCGCGATTCACGCGGGGATGCGGGGGCTGCAACTCACGGGCGAGCCGGAGTCAGGTGAGGCGACGCCCTCCTGTCCCCACTGCGGAAAGCCGCTCGACGACGACCTGACGTTCTGTCACTGGTGTACGACGCGACTGGACGAGGAGCCCGACCAGCCGCCCGTCTGACCGATCGCGGGGCTTGCAATCGGGCGCACCGAACGCGTCGGCCGCCGCTACTTCTCGATGATCTGTTCCTCGACCGCCTCGCCGAAGTGTCGCGCGGTCTCCTCGTAGTAGAGGGCGATCTCGTCGCCGGTCTCGAGGTCGGTGACGGCCGTGCGCCCCTCGGGCGTGGCGACCGAGACCGTCTCCGCGTTCTGCAACAGGGTTTCGACGCGGTCGCCCGACTCGGTTTCGAGCGCCACGCGGAACATGGGGCGCTGTTCGATCTTGACCCGGCCGACGATCGCCTCGCGGGTCCCGCCGTCGCGGTCGACCACCTGGACGGCGTCGCCGCTCGAGAGCTCGGAGAGGTACTTCGTCTCACCGCCGGGCGTGCGGACGTAGGCGTGGACGGCGCCCGCGTTGACGCGGAAGGGGCGAGCGGCGACGTAGGGTGAGTCGGCCGTCTCCGCCTGGACGAAGACGAGCCCGCGGGACATCGAGCCGACGAGCATCCCCTCGTCGTCGTCCATCAGGCTCCCCGTGTCGACGCAGACGCGATCGGCGGAGCCGATCTGCTCGATCGACCGGACCGTCGCCCACTCCAGGTCGAGCGTCTCGCGGTCGGTCTCGTCCCTGACTTCGACGGTCCGGCGGATCTCGTCGGGGTCGGCGCTGTCGAGGAGGACGGCGTCGGCCCCGAGTTCGAGCGTCTCGAAGGCGGTGCGGGCCTCCTCGGCGTTCGTGACGCCCGCGACGAGCTCGGTCTCCTCGCCGATGCGCGCGATCAGGTTCTCGAGCGGGATGATCGTCCAGTCCTCGCCGATGACGATCGTGTACTCGGCTTCGGCCGCGGCCGCCTCGGCGAAGGCCTCGTAGTCTTCGTTCAGGATGCGGACGTACGCCCCGGCTGGGACGGGCCGATCCCGCCGGAGCGTCGAGAGGTCGGCCGACCCCGAGAAGTCCCCGGGGAGATCGACCGTGCCGTCACCTTCGCCGTTCTTGCCGACGACCGCGACGTCGGGACTGCCGGCCGTCCCGTCGGCCTCGGCGTCGTCGATCAGCGAGACGTCGCCGTCGGTGCGGAAGGCGGCGACGTTGATCTCGCCGAGTTCGCGGACGCGCTCGACGTCCGCTTCGTCGACCAGCACCCAGTCCGCCCCCGCCTCGAGGGCGGCCGTCACGCGTTCGCGCCGGTCGTCCCAGTCGCCGACGCTGTCGTCGGCCTTGACCCAGACAGCTCTCGTCATACCTCGACCCTCTCGCGGTACCGGCTTGAACGTGGCGGAACGACTGACCGTTGCCGGGGGTCGGGAATGGCCGACGAAACCCGGCCGACCCGCGCGCCCGCTCGCCCGGCTGGCGCGGTGACCCCATCTTCCCCGCGGAACTGGTTTGCTGAACCGGGCGTGAGAACGCGTCTGTAGAAACGGGTGGGCGACCGTACCTGCAGAACGAGGTGTGGTAACGCGTCTCCCGAAACGGTAAGGACGGTGACCGGCCTACGAACGTTCGATGCGATACGACGCGGTCTGTTTCGACCTGGATCGGACGCTGTGCGTCTCGACGCAGGACGCGGAGGCCGTCCTCGCGAGCGCGTTCGACCGGGTCGGTTGCGAACCCTTCTGCGGGTACGACGACCTCTCCGCGCTCGTCCCGGAGGTCGCCGACGCGACGACCGATCTCGAGTTCCACCGGAACCTCTTCGAACGCGCCGCGACCGACGCCGGGGTCGATCCCGCCCACTCCCGGCCGCTGGCCGAGGCGTACCTCGACGCCTCCGACCCAGCCGCCGTCGCGTTCCGCGACGGGGCCGAGTCGATCATCGAGCGCGCGCGGGACCGAGCCGACGCGGTCGGGTTGATCACGAACGGCAGCCGGGAGACGCAGTCACAAAAACTCGAGACGCTCGGGATCGCCGACGCGTTCGACGAGTCGGTCTTCGTCGACCCGGACGCCGGCGTGCCGCCGAAACCCGATCCGATCCCGTTCGAACGGGCCCTCGCGGGGCTGGGAACGGAGCCGGAACGGACCATCCACGTCGGCGACACCGTCTACGCGGACGTCGCCGGCGCCAACGCCGCCGGGATGGATTCGGCCTGGCTCTCGCCGCCCGCGGGGGCCGATCAGATCGAGGAGGCGGACTCGACCCACCGCCCGACCTACGAGTTCGCCTCGCTCGACGGGCTCTCGTCCGTGCTGTGACCGTCGGGTGACGGCAATCGATCGCGGTGGACCACGACCCGGTTCTCAGCCCGATCCGTCGTTTCATTGAGCCGAACCAGCAACGAGGCGACGGTCTCGAACGACTCGGGCAGGGCGAACGCGTCCTCCTCGCGCTCGTCGCGGGCGCGGACCGTCTCGACGTAGGCGGCCAGCTCGCCCACCGCACCGAGGGGCAGGTAGACGACGTCCGGATCGTCGTCGAGCAGCGACTCCCAGTGCGTACAGAGCCCCTCGGCGACGTGTCTGGGTCGGTTCACGCGGGCGGCGATCCGCTCCGGGTCGGCCGCCTCGTCGTCGAGCGCGCCCCCGATCGCCTGCGTGAGGGACGCTTCGCGGTCCCCGGCCGCGTCGTCTGCCTCGAGCAGCTCCCTGAGGGCCCGACACTCGGCGTCGGAGATCGCGACCGCGTAGGCGATCACGTGGGTGTCAGTCGAGACGGTGAAGACGACGTCGTCGGGGTCGTAGTAGAACTTGCAGACGCCCGATTCCTCACCCCGTAACCGATCGAGTAGTCCCATACCCGCCGTTTCGAGCGGATCCCGATAAAGGCCGGCGAATGGGGTCGCCCCGCGCGTCGGGAGCGGCCGGCAGGAAGCGTTGGCGCCGGAATCGACGGCGCCGGGACGCGCTCGGCTACACGGACCGTCCCTACCAGTCGGCGCCGAGCGTCGAGCGAGTACTCTCGTAGCCCGCGGCGGACGTCCAGGTGCGCCCGCTCGCGACGTGTTCGACGAACAGGTCGCCGCCGCAGTCGCCGCAGCGGTACCGTTTGGGGTCCTTGATCGGTTTCGAGGCGCGGTGGCGATCGAGCGACCAGTCGCAGTCGCCGGCGCGACACCGTAGTCGGTAGCGCGGATCGGTGAACGAATCGCAGTGGATCGAGACGTTCAGGCGGTCTGCCACCTCGCGAAACCGCGCGCCGTGATCCGACTCGCCGAACGTCTGGAACTCCCAGGCGTGGATGAGTTCGTGCCTGACGACGGCCTCGAACGACGCCCGGTCGTAGGTCTCGTACGCCCGTCGCGAGAGGACGATCGTCGCCACCGCATCGTCGGCGTCCCACTTGCAGACGCCCGCCCGACGCTTCGCCCGCGCCGAGACGGCCCACTCGAGCGCGTCGAGGTCGACGTCGATCTCGTCGGCGACCGATCTCGCGTGAACGCGGGCGTGCGCGAGGATTTCTTCGTCCGTCGGTTCCGTGCGAGTTTCGGCCCGCTCTGATGCGTCCGTCGACCGACCGCCGCCGATATCGGCCTCGTCTTGCCGATCGGTCTCCGGCGGGACGACGTCGCCGCTGTCGCGACCCGACGAGCCGGCCGTTTCGTCGGTCGAGGCCGATTCGCGCGTCACAGGGCCGACCACGCAGGGCGGGTCCGTCACGGTTACGGTCCGCGATTCCGACCGCCACGTTTTCGACGCCGGCCCGCATCTGGCGCAGGTATGACCGGTTCGCTCCCGACGCCGAGGCCGCTCGACCCGACCGCTGCGGTGGAACCCGCGGTTCTCGTCCTCCCCGCGGTCACGTACGAGCCGCCATTCGACGAGCGCCGACGCTGGCTCGACCGGCTCTCCATCCGGGCGGCCTATACGATCCCCGGCGCCGAGAGCCCGCTCTACCTGAGCGAGGACGGCGTCGCGGTCACCACGACCGGTCTCGGGAAGGCGCCGGCGGCGACGACGGTGGCCGCGCTCTGGTGTGCGGACGGCCTCGATCTCGACGCGACGACGGTCATCTCTGCGGGGATCGCAGGCGCTCCGCCGGAACGGGCGTCGCTCGGATCCGTCTTCGTCGCGGACGCGGTCCTCGACTGGGATCGCAAGCACCGCTGGGACCCGGACGAAGTGGCGGACGCCGAGTCAGCAGACGACCAGGGCGACGGCCCCGTCACCGTCGAACCGCTCGCGTACGAACCCGAGGGCTCGCTCCACGAACCCGATCCCACCCTCGTCGAGCGCGCACGCGAGGCGACGAGCGGCCTCGAGCTCCATGTGAACGAGCGCGTGCGAGCGTTCCAGGACCGCTACCCGGCTGCACCGGACCACGGCCCCCGAACCGGCGCCGGACCGACCATTACCAGCGACGAGTTCTGGCACGGAACGAGCGTCGCTCGCGAGGTCGAGTCGCTCTGTGCGGCCTACGGCATCGACCCCTACGTGACGACGCAGATGGAAGACGCCGCGACGGCGACGGCTCTCGCGCGCTTCGACGCCGCCGATCGCTACCTGAGCCTGCGGGCCGTCGCGAACTACGACCGGCCGGCGCCCGACGAGCACGTTCACGAGAGTTTCGAGGGTACCGACGCGTCGGTCGACCTGGCCGCGGAGAACGTGGCGCGTGCGGGGATAGGTATAGTGAATGATTTATTAGGTTTGTTATAAAATACTCTGATGCTAAACTATTAATATGATAATTGAGAAGCGGAAATAGATTAATAACACCTGCTGACGTGGAGCAGATAGAGCGACTTCGTACTGAATTAACTCGGAGATTGTCTGTCGACATGACTTCGTGAAGGATAGATACGAAGATGACACAACTGCTGACACCGTAAAGCGAGAAGGAAAGTACCAGTCAACTGGCCATTGACGGGCCGAGAAGTGGAACATGGACAGAATTAATGGGCTCACTCGGACCCCAACGGCAATCGGACGCCAAATTCAATGTAGCAGATCGCAATTGTCCCATGAAACTCCCCGATGTCGATCAACGTGGATGATGTCGGAACCCGATAGTTGTTGATGGCGAGTTTGGCGTGATGCGCCATCAGAATTTCATTAATGCGTTTCCTTGACAGTTCGCCCACTACTATGATAGCAACCGGTAAACACTCAACGAAATAGACTATAAAAATCATTAAGAGTAATATCATAAGGTTTATACACCCGATTATATTCTTAGAAAATGCAATGTCCAACGAAAATTGCAATAATAGTGAGAAGAGAATGGGGACTTTGGCCACCTCGGCTAATCGACGCATCTTTGTCAAATCAGTAGCTGCAAGTGCCATTACCGCAACGGGATTGTCTACAACGGGGAGTGCCGAACCTGATGATGAGTCGGATACTGCCATTGCTCTTGATGAGGGCGGGGAAAATCCCAACACTGACTTCAATGGGTGCTACGGATTCGTTCTTGAAGGAAAAGAGGATAATACTGAATTTACTATTGTATTTAATGAAAGAATGCGGGAAGTTAGGCGACTACCTGGTTCTTCGTATGATAACCAGATAAACCATGATATGTTATGGGGTAACGCTGATGACGGGGAAGCTCATGGGTTTGTTAGTGAAAATGAGTGGATACTGGACGGAATTATAGTAGATGGTGAGGCAGTGATGCAGCTTGTGGCAAATCCAGAAGATAAAGAGAGTTGTAATATGGTTACTCAACCAGATCCAATTCACAATGTAGAATTCGAATTGGAGGGAAGTGGCGAGTATGCCTTCGGATTTTGGGACGCAAACGGGCCACTTTCCGAAGTGAGCATACCATCAGACGGAGAGTTCCAAACATGCATACCAGCAGGCAAAAACATCATTTGCTATTGGACCAACCATGGTGTTCAAACCGATGAATTTGACAGGGGTCATCCCGGTGATCCGAGTTACTATGATTATGCAGCTGGATCTCCGGATCCCAATGATCCACATATCTATACGGTGAATGGATACTCCATGGACATCACAGATGGCCCATCGTCCTACCACATCCGTGACATGGAAATGTTCTTCGATTGGGATTTTAAGTATTAAACCCATAATAAATAATCACTCTCCTGCCTTGATAGAAGGATAACTATGGCCCCCGTCTAGTTCAGAGCCTTCTCGGCTGGTGTTCGGCCAATCATCGCTTAATTCGGTTGGTGTGATGCCTGAAGCTTTTTATTTAGGGGCATGCGTTGACTGGACTGTCACGTAGAATGTTTGAAAGCGGTTGACCTGCTTGAGATAGTTTCAGACCACTTTTCGAGATGTGTCGGTCGATATTGGCGAGATAACAACTTCATTTGTGGCGTGGGCAGCTAGATAGCCGCAAGTATTGATGGTAATCTCGCCGATGTCGTGTTTCTCGGTTAAACCCTCTAAAAGCGCTACTTTGGGGTAAGGCCATCGGCGGTTGAAGATATTGATTTCGAGTAACAGCTTCAATTCAGTGTCGGTCGCAGTGTACAACCACGACTATTCGTCGTCATTTTAAATAAGATTCTGGTCGACCTCGACGCGCGATGAAGCATCCGTCGGCGAATCGCTCTGATCCTCCGAATATTTGTGCGGTTAGTTCCAGTTTGTTCTATAGGGACGGTTCAGGCGAATAAGTCGAACACGGGCCACGATTCCTCAAACCAATAGTTCATCGGTGTAAATCAATCCAAACATCTTGACGGGTAATGGTGTATACATATTCTCCCTACCCCGTCATAATCCACATCTAAGTTACCTCTGAGTGGGGTGATAGGTCACCGGTTGTCTTCTCGCTAGTATTTGCTCATTCCTCACCCTGAACTAGACAGTATCGGTGGAAATCGTAATATTAGGTGGCAACGTTAACTCGTCATCTAATGATTCACTTCTACCTTTTCTAACGAGGTATCTATTTCTACATTCTTGTGCACCACGGCCGAGACCGCGCGCGTGATCGCCCCGGGATCGTCGTGCTGGAAGATCGACCGGCCCATCGACACGCCCGCGGCGCCCGCGTCCATCGCGCCCCGAACCATCTCGAGCGTTTCGCGGTCGTCCCCGCGGGAACCCCCGGCGATCACGACCGGGAGCGCGGTGTCGTCGATCACCGACTCGAAACTCTCCGGGTCGCCGCTGTAGCCCGTCTTGACCACGTCGGCGCCGACCTCCTCGGCGAGGCGGACGGCGTGGCCGAGCGCGTCGGGTTCGTCGCCCTCGAGGTCCGGTCCGCGCGCGTAGGCCATCGCGAGGACGGGAATCCCCAGCCGATCCGCGTCGCCGGTCAGCTCGGCCAGCTGGGTCAGCTGGTCGGGCTCGTGGTTCGAGCCGACGTTCAGGTGGAAGGAGACGGCGTCGGCGCCCGCCCGGACGGCCTCCTCGACGCTGCAGGTGCGGCGCTTGTCGTTGCTGTCGGGGCCAAGGACCGTCGAGGCGTTGCAGTGGACGACGTAGCCCGCGCCGTTGCGGTTCGGGTGGACCCGCGGGGCCAGTCCCTTCTGGGTCAGCACGGCGTCGGCGCCGCCGCGAGTGACGGCGTCGACGGTCGACTCGATGTCGGCCAGCCCGCGAACGGCGCCGAGGGTGATGCCGTGATCCATCGGGACGATCAGGTACCGATCGTCCGTACGGAGCCGGTCGAGTCGCGCGTCGCGTCCGATCGTCATGCAGGCTCACCACCTCGCCGGATTCTGGTCGCCAGGTCACTCATCGTCTGGCCTCTCCGTGGCATCCGTCGCGGCGCCCGCAACCGCCCCGCGTTTGAGTTCGCGCACCGTCGCTTGGAGGTCGCGTTCGGGCTCGTCGCTCGCGGCCGCCAGCTCGACCAGCGCGCTGCCGACGACGACCCCGTCGGCGCCGGCGGCGACGATCTCGCGGGCGTGTTCGGGTTCGCTCACGCCGAAGCCGACGGCCGCTGGGACGTCCGCGTCCTCGAGGCGTTCGAGGCTCTCGTGGGTCGCCGTCGAGACGTCGGTCCGCGCGCCGGTCGTCCCCAGTCGCGCCTGGACGTACGCGAACCCGCTCGTCGTCGCGAGCAGCGTCTCGAGGCGCTCGCCCTCGGTCGTCGGCGCCACGATGGCGATCAGGTCCAGCCCCGCGGCCTCGCACGCTTCGCGCACGCTCCCCGCTTCCGACGCGGGCAGGTCCGGGATGATCACGCCGTCGAGACCGGCTGCGGCGGCCCGCTCGACGAACGGGGTGACGTCGGTGCCGGAATCGGCCGGGCCGTACTGCATCAGGAGGTTGGTGTATGTCATCACGACCAGCGGCGCCTCGACCGCGAGCGAGTCGACGAGGTCGAAGAACGAGTCGGGCGTCGTCCCCGCCTCGAGCGCGCGGGCGATCGCCGACTGGATCGTCGGCCCCTCCGCGATCGGCTCCGAGAACGGCAGGCCGAGTTCGATCACGTCCGCGCCGCCGCGGTCGAGCGCCTCGACGTAGCGCTTCGTCGCCTCGAGGTCTGGATCGCCCGCGGTGAGGTAGGGGATCAGTGCCGGGTAGCCCTCGCGGATCGCCGCCTCGATCGCCGAGTCCGTCTCGACGGCGCGCCCGTCGGCGCTCATCCGTCGAACACCTCCACGTCGGGCGCGGTCGGGATGTCGCGTTTGTCGGTCTCCTCCAGAACCGTCTCCAGGTCCTTGTCGCCCCGACCGGAGACGGTCACGACGACGAGGTCGCCGAGCGCGTCGTCCCTGCCCGACCCGTCGTCGTCCCTGTCAGACCCGTCGCCGCCGCCCTCGCCCGACGCGTCGGCGTCCGGCCCGCAGGTCTCCTCCAGGTACGCGAGCGCGTGACTCGATTCGAGCGCCGGGATGATACCCTCGAGTCGCGAGAGGCGATGGAACGCCGCGAGCGCCGCGTCGTCGTCGACCGTCGCCGGACGCACTCGGCCCCGGTCGACCAGTTCGGCCAGTTCGGGCCCGACGCCGGCGTAGTCCAGCCCCGCGCTGACGCTGTGGGATTCGACGACCTGGCCGTCCTCGGTCTGGAGGAGCTTGGTCAGCGCCCCGTGGAGGACGCCCTCGGTGCCGGTCGAGAGCGACGCCGAGTTCGGCGCCACGCCGGACGCCTCGTCGATGCCGAGGTCGGAGCCGCCGGCCTCGACGGCGTGGAGGGCGACGTCCGCGGTGGCGTCAGCTTCGGAATCTGCGTCGTCAGGCCGCTCGTCACCAACGAACGCGGCGAACGTCCCCATCGTGTTCGAACCGCCGCCGGCGCAGGCGACGACGTCGTCCGGGAGGCGTCCGGCCTCGTCGCGAATCTGCTCGCGGATCTCCTCGCCGATGACGGCCTGGAAGTCCCGGACCAGCGCCGGGAAGGGGTGCGGCCCGACGACAGACCCGACGGCGTAGTGGGTCGTCTCGACGCTGCCCGCCCAGTCGCGCATCGTCTCGTTGATGGCTTCCTTGAGGGTCGCGCTGCCCGCGTCGACGGGGGTCACCTCGGCGCCGCTCATCCGCATCCGGTAGACGTTGGGTCGCTGGCGGTTGACGTCGACCCGGCCCATGTAGATCTCGCAGGGCATATTCAGGTGGGCCGCGGCCATCGCCGTCGCGGTGCCGTGCTGACCGGCGCCGGTCTCGGCGATGACGCGCTCTTTGCCCATGTACTTCGCCAGGAGGACCTGCCCGAGGGCGTTGTTCAGCTTGTGCGCGCCGCCGTGGACGAGATCCTCGCGCTTGAGGTAGATCTCGCGGCCGTAGCGTTCACTCAGGGCGTCCGCCCGCTGGAGCGGCGTCGGCCGGCCGGCGAAGGTCCGCAGGTGCTCGCGCAGTTCGTCGCGAAAGCCGTCCTCGTTGTCCAGCACGTAGCGCTCGTGGGCGTCGACCAGTTCGGCTAGCGCGGGCACCAGCGCCTCGGGGACGTACTGGCCGCCGTAGGGGCCGAAGCGGCCGTCGGCGTCGGCCACCGCCTCGCGTCGGCCGATCGAGGCGTCGGTCATGCGACGTCCACCTCCGGGTCGCTCCCCGAACGAGACTCCGGGCCGGCGTCAGATGGCTCGTCCTCGGGCCGCCCGTTCCCCGCTCGCCCGGCCTCGACCAGTCGCCGGGTGTTCGCCTCGACGTCGCCGCCCATGATCGCGCTGCCGACCAGCAGGGCGTCGGCCCCCGCTCGGCGCATGCGGCGGACGTCTGCCGGCGTCGAGATTCCGCTCTCGGCCACGAGCGTGACGTCCGCGAGTCCTTCGGCGGGGCCGGACGTCGGAGACTCGTTCGCGGTCGCGTCGCCCCCGGCCGCCCCTACGACCCGTTCGAACGTCGATAGATCGACCTCGAGCGCGGCCAGATCGCGGTTGTTGACGCCGACGAACGCGGCGCCGGCCGCCAGCGCCTCGCGAAGCTCGTCGCGCGTGTGGACCTCGACGAGCACCTGGAACCCGCGCTCGCGGGCCGCCGCGAGCAGATCGGCGAGATCGTCGACGAAGCGCGCGATCAGCAAGATCACGTCGGCCGCGACGCGGTCGAGCTGGGCTTCTTCCAGCACGAAGTCCTTTCGGAGGACGGGGACGTCGACGGCCGAGCGCACTCGTTCCAGCGTCGCCGGCGAGCCGCCGAAGTGGTCGGGCTCGGTCAGCACCGAGATGGCGCTCGCCCCGCCGTCGACCAT
This sequence comes from Halovivax limisalsi, assembly GCF_023093535.1. Taxonomy (NCBI): domain Archaea; kingdom Methanobacteriati; phylum Methanobacteriota; class Halobacteria; order Halobacteriales; family Natrialbaceae; genus Halovivax; species Halovivax limisalsi. The sequence goes on along the minus strand of NZ_CP095757.1, from coordinate 3,213,465 downwards.
CCGGCGGGCGAGGTCGACCGGGTCGTCCTCGCGGACGCCGTCGGTCGTCGGACTCGTCGGTTTGACCTCCGCGACGATCGGGACGCGACCGTCGGCGTCGGCCGACGTGATCGCGTCTGGGAGGGACCGGGGAGTCACGGACACGGAGTCGTCGGTCGGCGGCGTTCGATTCCTGGCCGTCTCGAGGATCGATCGGACGGCCGGTGCCACGTTCGAATCAGTCATTATCGTACATCGATGTACTGGTTTGTACATAAGCCTTGCGCGTTACGACCGCGCTCGCCTCGATTCCGCCGGGAAGGCCGACTCACTTTCGATGGGAAGCGAGGCGACGACGGCGCGGTATCGCGGTCCACCGACCGGCGACGAATCGTCTGGCGCGGGGGCGACCGACTGGTCGGGACGAGCCGAATCTTCAAGGCGCTCGCCCGCTTTCGCTCGGACATGGAAGACGCGGGCATCTACGCCGTCGAGTCGCCGTACCTCGAGCGGTACGTCCAGGTGGGCATCGCGAGCGGCCGGGTCATCAGCGTCTCGTTCCCCGAGCTCCCGCCCGAGGACGCCGTGGACGACCACCCGATCCTCGATCGCGTTCTCGAGTACCTCGACGGCGTAGCCGCGGTCGACTTCGACGACGTGTCGATCGCGCTAACGGTCCCGACCGACCAGCGGGCCGTACTCGAACGCGTCCGCGACCTCGAGTACGGGACGGGGATCGACGTCGCCGAACTCGCCGGGCTCACCCCCGGTCTCGACGCCGACGACGAGGACGACCTGATCGTCGTCCGCACGGCCCTCGACGAGAACCCGGCCCCGCTCCTCATTCCCGATCACCGCGTCCGCGACGGTCCGAGCGCCGCGCCGCCCGCGATCGAACAGAAGCTCCGGTCGCTGGAAGGGCTCTAGCGACGCACCCAGACGACGTAGACGTACCCGCCCACGCCCGCGAAGATGGCCGCCGTCGAGAGGGAGTAGAGGATCGGGATGTCGACCCCGCCAAACTGCAGGGCCAGGTCCAAGAGCTGACTCAGCCCGCCGAGCGCCAGCAGTCCGCCGGACGCGTAACACCCGCTCGGTCGGTGGCGCCCGTCGCAGCAACACGACGCCGACGCCCAGCGCGATAAGGCCGAAGAAGATCTCGCTCGCCACGAGCGGCGCCGCCGACTCGGTGACGACCGCGGCGATCCAGACGACGAAGTATCCCACGACCGCCACAGCATCAGCTGCTGGATCCGCTCCGGCGCCTCCTGTAACGTCTGCATACGACGGCGAGTCACTCGCCCCGGTTACACCCGGGTGCTTTGGTCCGTCAGTCCGTCGCTGGGTCGGTCCGACCCAGCCGGGTGCCTTTCACGCACGACGTCGGTTGGTACCCTGCTCGCTCGCCAGTCACCCGAGCGGGTCGACGTCGAACCCCTCGTGGACGACGAACTCGCAGGCGTTCAGGACGTAGTGGGCCACCACGACGGTCAGGAGACTGCCGGTCGAGACGAACACCGCCGCGAGCACGAAGCCGAGGACGCCGGTGACGACGACCCCGGCCCGGCCCTGGATGCCGTGGCCGAGCGAGAAGACGATCGACGACCCGATCGCCAGCACCCAGGGCGAGACGCCGAAGCCGGCGGCGAACGCCCCGATCAACACGCCGCGAAAGAGCAACTCCTCGAAGAGCGCGACGACCGGTAAGACGATCCCGAGGAGCCCCGCCCATCCCTGGGCGCTCGTCGGCGCGAGACTCTCGCGCAACCACTCGTCGTGGTCGACGCCGAGGCGACGAGCCAGCCGACCGCCGACCTCGCTCGCGCCGTACAACCCCAGGCCGGCACCGAGTCCGACGAGGCCATCGTCGGCGCCGCCGACCAGTCCGAGCGATCCGCCCGGAACCTCCGCGTAGACGATCACGCCGACGACGAGGGCGAGAAACAGCGCTTGCGTCGCAGCGACGTTCAACAGCAAACTCCGTCTCGTCACCGGGGTCGGTCCCACGTACGCGACGACCTGCTCTCCGCCGGTACCGCGCCCCCGGCCGGCGGCTCGAGTATTCGATTCGTCGGGTCCGGGCGTCGACTCGTCCGGTCCGAACGTCGGTTCGTCGATCTCGTCGAGGAGAGAATTGGCGGAGACCCCGTCCGGCTCTGGGCCGATCGAGTCAGGACCGTCCGACTCCGCGTCGTTCGAGTCGGTGCCGACGCCGCCGTCACCGGCGGATTCCGAGCGGTCGGTCGGCGAACCGTGGTCGCCGTTCGGATCCGATTCGTTCCTCGCCCGCGGGGATCGTCCGTCGGGATCGCTCTGTCCGACGGGTCGCAACGTCTGCTGGGTCCGAACGGAGAGAAACGCCATCGCAACGGTCAGCAGGGTGACGATCGCCGCGAACGTCACCCAGTCGACCATCCGTTACTGCGGACTCGGATTCGAGCCGCCCCGCCCGCTCACCTGTCCGTCGAAGGCCGTGTTCGTGATCGACTTGAGGCGATCGAGCAGCGAGTCCTTCTCGGGCTCGCCCATCAGCGCGACGTCGAGCACCTCGCTGATGTTCGAGACCGGGATGATCTCGACCATCTCCTCGTACTCGTCCTCGATCATGACGTCCTGCTCGTTCGCCTTCGGGATGATAACCGTCTTGATGCCGGATTTGGCGGCGGCTTCGATCTTGTGGGTCACCCCGCCGACGGGCAGGACGTCGCCCCGAACCGAGAGCGAGCCGGTCATCGCGACCGACTGGTCGACGGGGACGTCCTCCAGCGCGGAGATGACGGCGGTCGCGACGGTGATCGAGGCCGAGTCGCCGTCGACGCCCTGCTGGCCGGCCTGGACGAACTGGATGTGGACGTCCTTGCCGGTGAGCGAGGAGTCGGGGTAGTCGCTCGCCCCGTAGCGATCCTCCTCCCAGCCGGGGACGCCCGTCGAGAGGTCCTCGTCCGAGAACTTCTTGATGATCGCGGAGACGTTCTGGACGGACTCCTGGGCCATCTCCTTGAGCTGGCCGGTCGCGATGACGCGGCCGGGGCCCTGCGCGGGCGTCACTTCCGCCATGACGGGGAGCATGATGCCCGAATCCTCGCCCATCACGGCGAGGCCGTTGACGCGGCCCTCGACGCCGCCCTCGTTGACCTGCAGCTCGTAGTCCTTGCGCCGGTCGATGTAGTCGTCGGCGAGTTGCTGCTCGATCGAGCGCGAGCGCTTCTTCGCCTGGAGGACGTCCTCGCGCGTGGTGTAGTCCCGACCCTCTGCGCGGGCGATGTCGCCCGCGACGCGGACCAGTCCGCCGAGGTTGCGAAGCAGGAGCGTCAGGTGGCCCTTCCGACCCGCCCGGCGCCGAGCTTCGAGCATGACTTCCTCGATCGCCTCGCGATCGAAGTGGGGCAGCCGGCCGTCCTTCTCGACCTCCTGGGCGATGAATCGGGCGTACTTGCGTCGCATCTCGGGCGTGTCCTCGATGGTGTCGTCCATGTACACCTCGTAGCCGTAGCCCTTGATGCGCGAGCGCAGCGCGGGGTGCATGTTCTCCATCGCGTCCAGGTTGCCCGCCGCGATCATGATGAAGTCCGTCGGGACCGGCTCGGTCTGGACCATCGCGCCCGAGGAGCGCTCGGACTGGCCAGTGATGGCGAACTCGCCCTCCTGGATGGCCGTCATCAGCTTCTGCTGGCTGCGGATGTCGAGCGTGTTGATCTCGTCGACGAACAGCACGCCCTTGTTGGCCTTGTGGATCGAGCCGGGTTCGACGCGGTCGTGACTCGGCGTCTCCATGCCGCCGGACTGGAACGGGTCGTGGCGGACGTCGCCCAGCAGCGCGCCAGCGTGGGCGCCGGTCGCGTCCTCGAACGGCGCCGTGCGCTGGTCCGAGTTGTCGATGATCATGTTCGGGACCATCGCGTCCATCCCGCGGGAGGTGTAGCGGAAGAACAGCCAGATGACTACCGCGGCGATGATGCCGAGGAGGAGGGGCCCACTGATGAACGCGTAGATCACCACGATGGCGATGATGACCCACATGAGGATCGAGCGCATCTGTTTGCGCTTTCGGGCTTCCTCTTTGTGGGCGTCGATGATCTGTTCGCCCTTGCCCGCCGGGACGGTCCGGACCTTCGGCTCGTTCCCGTCGTCCGGATTGTGGTAGACGAGGACGTCCTGGAGCTCCTCTTGCGGGAGGAGCTGGCTCATCGCCTTCGCCAGCAGCGACTTGCCGGTCCCCGGCGAGCCGATCATCATCACGTGCCGGCGCTGCTTGGCCGCCTTGATGATGATGTCCCGGGCCTCGTCCTGGCCGATCACCTGATCGACCAGCCGGTCGGGCACCTCGATGTCGTCCGTCGAGTCGATCTGGAGGCCGCCGAGCAAGTTGTCCTCCTCGTCCTCGTCGATCTCGAGTTGCTCGTCGACTTCGACCTCGCTCCCGAGGTCGTCGAGCGTCTCGACCGTCTCGATCTCGTCGTCACCGGTCGGCTCGTCGTCCCACTCGTCGTCGTCCCAGCCGTCGTCCGCGTCGTCGCCGTCGTCGGGCTCCTGGCGCTCCTGCTGGTCGACCGCGGCCCAGACGCTGTCGGCGATCTGCGACGAGGTGGTATCGGACGAGCCGGCGGTCGACTCGCTCCCGCCGTCGTCGGTCTTCGCCCCGTCGTCACCTTCGGCATCGTCGTCGGTGCTGGCTTCGTCGTCCGCCTCGGTGCGGGACTCGCTCACCGAATCCGCGATCCGGATCGAGTCGGACGATTCCGCTCCCGATTCGGTCGATCGGTCGTCCGCTTCGGTCGGTCGGTCAGCCGACGCCGTCGACTCGTCGTCTGATTCGTCCACGTCAGTCTCGTCGACCGGATCCGTCACCGAGCCGTCTGACCCGGCGTCCCTGTCGGTCCTCGACCCGTCGTCGACTGCCTCTGACACTTCGTCGTCGTTGGATGACGCCCCCTGATCTGCGGGAGTCTCGTCACGCACCGGGGCCTCCTCCTCGGTGCGTTCCTCGTCCTCCCCGTCGGGAGGGCCATCGTCGTTCGTGTCGTTACTCATACGGGGCTAGTTGCTACCTGAATCGAGGGGATTGCCACTGATATACTTTCTCCCTCGGGTTCGGCTGTTTACAGCCACCTCCGGCTCTCTAACGGCCGAATTCGACAACCCCGGAGAGCGGGCCGGCCTCGCCACCCTTATGCGAGACGCGCGCATCGGCCTCGGTATGGCGCGGGGCATCTACGTCGCATGAAGCGAGGCATCTACATCGGCCGCTTCCAGCCGTTTCACGACGGCCACTACAGCGTCGTCGAGCGGATCGCCGCCGACGTCGACGAACTCGTCCTCGGCATCGGCAGCGCGGACGCCTCCCACACGGCGCGAAACCCGTTCACCGCGGGCGAACGCATCATGATGCTCACCAAGAGCCTCGCCGACTTCGACCTCGTCACCTACGCCGTCCCCATCGAGGATCTGGAACGCAACTCCGTCTGGGTGAGCCACGTCGAGAGCATGAGCCCCGATTTCGACGTCGCGTACTCGAACAACCCGCTCGTCATCCAGCTCTTTCGCGAGGCGGGCGTCGAAGTGCGCCAGTCGCCGATGTACAACCGGGGCGTGCTCGAAGGCAGCGAGGTCCGCGAGCGCATGACCGAGGACGGCGACTGGGAGTCGCTCGTCCCCGACGCCGTCGTCGAGATCGTCGAGGAGATCGACGGCATCGAGCGGATCCAGATGGTCAGCGACACCGACGCGAACGGCGAGCCCTGACGAACTGGGACGGTTAGGCGGGGCCCACCGATCCGTGCTCGTCGATCGCCCGAAGCAGTTGTTTCGGTCCCGACGCTCGCACCCGCGGCGGATCGTCGACGATCGCCTCCCTGGCGACGAATCGGGCGTCGGCAGCGTCGCCGCCGACCACGATCTCTCCCGTCGTCGCCTCGCGCGCCACGGCGTAGTTGATCGACACCAGCGAGTGCCCGTCGTCGAATTCGAGATACCCCGTTCCCAGAAGTGACAGCGCGTCGGGAGCGACACGAACGCCAGTCTCCTCTTCGAGTTCGCGCGCGGCCGCGTTCGACAGCGATTCGTTCGCGTCGACGTGCCCGCCGGGCAATGCCCACGCGCCGATATCCGCCCCGGCACCCCGCTCGATGAGCAGGACGGATGCACCGTCGACGACCGCGACGCGCGCCAGCGGCACCGGATTGCGAAAGAATCGCCGCTCACACGCCTCGCAGTACGGAACCGAGGAGCCGTCGACGACCGTCGATCCGAGTCCGTCGCCGCAGGTCGGGCAATACGCCGGCCGCGGTCCCCTCGTCGTCCAGACCATCGTTCGAGCGTCGTATTCCACGGTCGAAAACGTACCGACGCCGAAGGCGTATCGACTCCGACGGCGATTCGACGGCGAACGCACCGACCATCCGGACGGGGGTTCGCCGCCGAACTGACGGTGCCGTCGCTGTCCGGGTGACGTCGAGAGTAAGTTGGTGCGTGGGTGCAGTCCCAAGGGACTCCACCTGCATCGACGCTCGGCGGCGTCTCACGGGCGCTTCGCGCCCATTCGACCGAAACGCGGAACCGGAACGGTTCCACGCGCCCCGCCTCGCGTTTCGTCGCCTTCGGCGACGCATGCGATGCGTGGGACCGGATTTGAACTTCCGTCACTCCGCTTTCGCTTCGTGACGACGTTCGCAGTCGCGATCGCGACTGCTCACCGGCGGACCCCGACGGGACAGCGCCGTCGCTGTTCAATATTGCCTTGGTAGGAAGATGGTGCGTGGGTGCAGTCCCAAGGGACTCCACCTGCATCGACGCTCGGCGGCGTTTCACGGGCGCTTCGCGCCCGTTCGACCGAAACGCGGAACCGGAACGGTTCCGCGCGCCCCGCCTCGCGTTTCGTCGCCTTCGGCGACGCATGCGATGCGTGGGACCGGATTTGAACCGGCGGACCCCTACGGGACAGCGCCCTCAACGCTGCGCCGTTGGCCTAGCTTGGCTACCCACGCTCGCTGTGCACTCCGCACCAAATCCTACCCGGGGGTCGATATAAAAACGTGTTCTTTTCCGGGCGCCCCGGGGTGGGTGGAGGCGGGCCATTCAAATGCCGGAGCGCCGAATTACCCGCATGGCCAAGTACTCGACCGGGTCCACCGGGGGCGGCGGTGGAACCACGTGCGAACTCTGCGGGACCGAGAGCGACTCGCTCACGGAGGAGACGGTGGCGGGGGCGCGGCTGTCGGTCTGTCCCGGCTGTGCGACACACGGCGACGGATCCAAGGGATCGACGTCGTCGTCCGGATCGAACGACCGAGACGAGCGGAATCGAAAGAAGAAGGCCGCCCAGAACGTCGCGAAGGCGACGCCCGTCTGGGACGGCGACTCGGAGCACTGGGAGCGCGAGGGGACGAACTACGACGACGACCCGCTGCCCTACCTGGTATCGGAGTACGGTGACGTCCTCGAATCTGCCAGACAGGACGCGGGACTCACCCGGGAGGAACTGGCCGAGGACCTCGGGGTTCCCGAATCCGATCTCCTGGCGATCGAACAGGGGCGAGCGACGCAGGCCGGCATCGGCGGCGGGCTGATCGACGCGCTGGAGGAACGACTCGACGTCGAACTCGCGGAGTGAGCCGGACGAAGCGAGGTGGTGCGCTGACGCCGAACTCTGGTGGCGAACCTGTCTTCCAGCGGAACGGTCGCGGCGAGCAGATTTTTATCGCCTCCCCTCCCACTGAGCAGTGATGAGCCCCCAACGGGCCGCTGCCGAACCGTACGGAACGCGGTTCGAATCGACGGTGGCGGCCGTCGACGGCCGTCGCGTCTGGCTCGAGACGACGCACTTCTTCGCTGCGAGCGCCGGCCAGCCGGCGGATCAGGGGACGATCGGCGACGTCCCCGTCGCCGACGTCCGCTTCGAAGACGGCGAGGTGGTCCACGTCCTCTCGGACGAGCCCCGTTTTCGGGCGGGAAACAGCGTCCTGTGCTCGATCGACTGGGAGACGCGCATGTACTGCATGCGCGCCCACACCGCGTGTCACGTCTGTTACGGCGCGGCCCGTCGCGTCCTCAACGACGTCGCCTACGCGGGCGTCGAGATCGGGGCCGAGCGCGCTCGCGTCGACGTCGAGACGAACGACGCCGTCGACGACGACGCGCTCGTCGAACTCGACGAACTGCTCAACCAGGTGGTCTGGGAGTCCCGGTCCGTCTCCTGGGATTCGATCCCCGTCGCTGAGGCGCGCGAAACGGACGATATCGCCATCTCCGAGGCGACGGACGACGGCGCCTTCGAGAAGGGCCGCGTTCGCGTGGTGACGATCGGCGACGCGGACAGCGGCGGGGCAAACACGATCAACGCGGCGAGTGATACCTGGGACGCCGCCGCCTGCGCAGGGACCCACGTCAGGAACACCCGCGAGATCGGGCCGGTGACGATCCTCGGCGCGACGCAGCCGCGACCGGGGCGGGTCGGGGTCGAACTCGCCGTCGGGCCGCGGGCGATCGACCGGCGCGCGACGGAAAAACGCGTGACGTTCGCCGCGAGCCGCCAGCTCGGCGTCCCGCTCGGCGAGGCCACGGGCGAGCTCTCGCGACTCGAAACCGAACGCGCGGAACTGGCCGACTCGGTCGACACGCTCCAGCGAGAACTCGTCAGAACCAGGATCGAGGGCGCCGAGGCGTTCGAACGCGACGGGCGCACCTGGGTGGCCACGACGGCCGGCGGCGTCGACGCCGACGAAGCGGGCGAGGTCGCGCGCGAGACGGCCGGCGAGGTGGCCGACGTCGTGGTGGTCGCCGGCGAGGAAGAGTCGCCGTTCGCCGTCGTCGCGGCGGGCGAGGACGCGGATGCAGCGGCAATCCTCCGGGCACTGACGGAGGAATTCGGCGGCGGCGGTGGCGGCTCCCCCGAACTCGCCTGGGGCGGTGACTTCGACGTCGAGCCGGAGGAGGTCGTGTCGGGACTGGAGTGAATTCTTGGTTCTTGTCGGGGTGAATTCGAACGAAAAACGTACTCTCGGTTAGTCTCCACACAGCGGATAGTGGCCCTCGTCGTAGAGCGCATCAGGAACGTACTCGCTGTCGACGCGGACGTCGATATCGTGCGTTCGGGCGAGTGCGACCAGTGCACTCGCTTCCCGTGAGACTCGCTGGATTGGTGGGGAAAACCCGACGTCGTTCCCGACGACATCTTCGACGTGAGACTCATTCGGACGTGTATGTTCTGCTTCCCGCTGTGCTGATTTTACGAACCACTATTTCGCCTTGCCCCCGCAGTTTTCACGTCGACGTATTCGGTCTGCCCATTCCGGGTGACGCCCAGGACGTAGTCGCCGTTACCGGGTTCCACCATCACGTCCGCACTGTCGTCCGCGTATCGGACGGCACTTGTGAACCCTCTCGTTACTCGGTGATTCCCCGGGTGCCAACCCTCTCCTAAGTGGACCCCATTCGTTCTCGATATTCCGTAGTACGTTCCGTTCTCGCGATCGGGATGCCGAGATGGTCTGCAACCTCGACACAGGGCGCTAGGCTGGAGTTGCACTGTTTCGGCGGCTCTCGGACGGCGAGGAAGACGCCGCCGGAATCGAGTTCCTCTACGAACCACGCGGGCGCCGATAGTACGCGATCGCGGCCGATCGTTTCGACGGTCTGGGAGTCGAACACGTTGTATTCATAGAGGGGTGGTGCATTGGATGTCGCCAGTTCTCGCACTGTCGAGTCCGAATCCACAGCCAGGTTTCCCCAGCGGCCAAATCCCCAGTTAGGGTCAAGTAATTCTGCGGCATACGCCAGCACCGACACGAACTGAAATCGTCGTCGATGAAACCCCTGATCCACGTCCTCCGTCGAGGGAACTCTGAACGGGTGAACGTGCTCGCTAAACACAATGTGAGGGACATTCGAGAGGCACTCGTCCTCGTGATCTGGACCGATACTTAGTTCGAATGAACCAAACTCGATTGTGACACTTGCCGCGTATCCTTTTCTGCAGGCTCGTGCCGCATCCATTGACGTTCCGACTTGTTTCTCCATACCTCCTGTTTCGACCCAGCACACGATGTCTAGCGAGCTGGCCGCCGAACTGCTATACGGATGCGATGCGAGAGATTCGAAGAGGGTTTCGAGCGCGTCAACTGTTAGTTGCTCCTCGAACACGTACGCAATTTCGATGAAATCCTTCATACTCTACTTCTAAACGTTCAGTCTGCAACGACTTCCCCTATGCTGTCGTCAATAACGCGGAGATCGATGGCCGCGTTGTTCCACTCGCCGCTTTCTCGTACGGTTTTTTCCCACGAGTCAACTATCCGTTGCACGTCGTCGACGTTGTTGACCTCCGCTGCTCGGATAGTTAACGTGTTCCCGTCGAGTTCCGTCGGATCGTGTTTTTTCATGGCCGTGAGTTTCTTCTTAATCTCGTTAAACGTTGACGATGGTTTCCTTCCAAAATTCGGTTTCGTTTCTACGACCTGACCGGATTTGAGTTTGATGTCCAATTCACCATCAACCCCTTTCGGTCCCACCTGGATATTCATTCGTTCGATGGAGTCTGCACCGATATCGGCTGCAACCGCAACCTCACGGAGTGCTCCATCGACGTTACCTCTCGAGTTCGCAGTGATAAAGTCCTTCACGGGACCGCTGTTGATCCCATCGATGTCAGATATCTCGTTGACGTGACGGGCGAACGCTCCGATCTCGTCCGCTGTGGCATATCCATCGGCGTGCTTGCGCGGGAACGCCGATCGCAACTCCGCGGCACGATCGACGTCGAGGTCCAGGACCGCCTGTAGCGAGTCGTCGTTGAGTTCCTCAATCAGCCGGATCCCAGCCCCGTCGGTGTACCACTCGTCCGGGATCGTGCATCGCCGTGACGTGATGCTCGGTCTCGAAGTTGATGCGCTGCTTGGACAGCCAACGTCGAGTGCACGTTTGAGTGCGGATTCGTCGCCACCGCGGGCGAGATACGAGCCGATGCCCTCGCGCTCTGCTGCCGAGAGCGATTCGAGCTGATCGCTATCGATGTCCGAGCGTCGTAACCGGTCGGCAACCTGCACTTGCCGACCGCTCGACCGCACTGGACCGAGTATTTGCTCGCCAATGTGCTGGCCCACGCCGAGTCCGGAGGTGATTCTCTGCGAAATCTGATAGCGCGAGTGACGAAGCACGGACGTCCGCGTGTGATCCGATCTGGAGGCGTACTTCGCCGCGCGCTGAATCTCCGAGGGACTGAGCCGATCGAGCGCGGAGTCGAGTCGATCGACGCTCTTGACCGCCTTCGCCGCCTCGCCAGCCGGGACGACCGCTTCGAACACGAACCACGTGACGTAGCCGGCGTACCAGCCCTCCCGGTAGGCCTGGTAGAGCTCCGGCTGTGCCTCCGAATCGTGCGGGTTGTTCAGTTCCTGCTGCTGGTGGACCTGCTCCGGGAGGGCCTCGATAATCTCGTCGTAGTTTTCGATGGCGTCGACGACCTCCCTGATCGACGGAATCAGACCGAGGGGGTCGTGGTACAGCAATCGGAGCAGATCGATCGTCTCGCCGAGGCCGGTCGAGGCCCCAGACATCGTGCCGAGGTGTCGCTCGATCTCGGGCGTCGTCAGGCCGTGCTCGCTCAGCCGGTGGGAGACGTCGCCGAAGACGTCATTCTGTTCGCGCGCGACCGCCGAGACTTCGTTCCCGTGGTAATCCGCAGCCTCAACGGTGATCGTTGCACCGGTGAACAGGTCCGTGACCGCGTCGACCGGGCCGAGTTCGAGGGTCGTCTCGAGGTCAGCCGTCGTTCCGGGGTCTTCGAAGCTGGCCTCCAGGTCCCCGTCGCGGCGAATCTCGACGGCCTCGATGCCGGTCGGGTCCTCGACGGTGACGTCGATTTGGTAGGAGGCGGAGACGTTGTCCGGCTCGAATGAGGTGTCGTCGACCTCGATCAGCGGCGGGCTCACCTCGAAGAGCGTCGGATCGTACTCGGCCGTACCGGCCTCGACGTCCGGCGACCCGTCGCCCGTCGTATCGTTCGATCGCGGGTCGGTCCCGAGGGCCTGTTCCTCCCTGTCGGAGAGACCGTCACCCGACGTATCGTTCCGGAGAGGATCGGTCGTCACCCACTCATGGGTCATGTAGGTTTCCGACGCTCGGGAGACGGCGCCGAGGTCCTCGGCGTCGCTGACGGCCTCGAAGAAGCCCACCGTGTCGTTGAGCGATGACGTGTACGCGATCTTCCAGCCGACGAGTTGCTCGTAATCGGTGAGTCCGTCGCCCGTCGAGTCGATCCGGGACGGGTGAGCGATCGCGTCGGTGACCGCGGCGTCGACGTGCGTCTCGTTGCCCGCCTCGGTGACCTCCCACTCGATGTCGAGGAGCACGTGATCGTGGATCCCATCCCCGCTCGAATCCCGCACCGTCGGATCCAGCTCGATCGGGTCGCCGGCTACGTCGGACCCGTCCTCGGGCATGTGCAGGTCCGCCGACGCCACGACGTCCGGGATACAGTCGTCGTTCGAGTCCGCCAGTTCGAGGTCCGGACACGGATGAACGTGGCCGAGGGTGCCGTGCTCGACGCGTGACCCGTCGCTGTCCGCCGACCCGCCCGTGTCGAACGCCGTGAGATTCCCGTCGTCGCTACCGACGACCAGGGTTCCGTCGACGACCGTCGGCGACGAGCGAACGGCCTCGTCGGCAGCGTCGAACCGGGCTATCTCGTCACCGGTCGTCTCGTCGACGGCGTACACGATACCGTCGTCCGCTCCGATGTAGACGGTGTCTCCCGCAACCGTCGGCGATGAACTGATTCCGCCCTCGGGGCCTTCGAACGGGAGTTCGCTAAACGCCCACCGGATCACCCCGGTTTCGGCGTCCACAGCGTAGAGGTTCCTGTCGGCTGATCCGACGTAGACGACCCCGTCGTCCACAGTCGGTGTCGACGGGATTGCACCGTCGGGCTGGTAGAACGACCACCGCTTTTCGCCGGTTTCGGCGTCTACGGCGTACAATGACTCGTCGTGCGAACCGACGAAGACGGTCTCGTTGGCGACTGTCGGCGAGGAGAACAGTTCTCCCTCGGGGTCCTCGAATTCCCACTGTTCCTTTCCGTTCCAGGCATCGAGTGCATAGAGCGACCCGTCGAGCGAACTCACGTAGACGGTGCGATTGACGACTGTCACAGACGAAGCGACGGGACCCATCGGTTCTCCATCGGAGCTGTGTCGATCACCCGAGAAACGCCATTCGAGGGTTCCGCTCGCCGTATCGACCGCATACACGGTACTATCGAGTGCGCCAACGTAGACGGTCCCACCGACGACCGTCGGCGACCCGTAGATCCAGTTCGAGGGTCGATCGAATGCCCAGCGCTGCTCACCGGTAGCCGCGTCGATGGCGTACAGCGTCTCGTCGTGAGAGCCCACGTAGACCACCCCGTTGTCGACGGTCGGCGAACCGGTGATCGCTCCGTCCGGTTCGTCGAACTCCCACAGCTTGGTTCCAGTCTCGAAATCGACGGCGTAGACCGACCCGTCACTCGAGCCGACGTACACAGTTCCGTTCACGATCGTCGGCGAGGATTCGATCGCTCCGTCTGCCCCGTCGAATTGCCACGTGGGGTCCAACGGCGTTGATCGATTGTCGTCCAGCCGCCCCTCCATCCCAATCGGCGAGGTGTTGTTATGGTCAATATCCGGCTTGTTGGGACTGATTCCGATATCGTACGAATTCCCTAACTCGCCAGCTATCACCGGTCCAGCCACCGGTGTCATCGCCAAAAGAATTGCAATGGCGACTGCTAGAAACCGATCGCGAGAGTTAATCATTAATGGAGGTATTTACCACAAACTGAAATATGTTACTATATGAAATTCTAAAAAGTAATTTATATAACGAAGCACTCTAAATTGTGGCTATGGGATTTAGCGACTGGAAATGGGTTGGCCAATCGGAACACTTCCACCAGAGCGAGACACGGGCGTTCGAAGGCGATCGATCACTCTTCGTCGATGGACAACGAAACCATTCCGCGAAAAACATGGCCATCCTCAAGCAGTCAATCGACGACTCACCGGCCGAAGCGCAGTTGGAAACACACGCATATTGTGGAAATTATGGCTCGTTCGGGATGGCGTTTAGGTGGCAAGACGAACATAACTTCTATGCTGTCGATTCGATGCGTTTCCTTGACAACTCCACTGCCGATCGAATTGGTTTATATAAGGAAACCAATGGAGATGGCACGACCGTCAAAAAGATTCAGATGCGAAACACCCCAAATCAAAATGGTGAGTGGTTTCAGTTTCGGTGCACGGTGTTCGAGTCGGAAGGCGACGTCCATGTTCGTCCGGAGTTCCGTGAATCGATGGAACATGAGTGGACTCGCTACAATGAGAATGAGGACTTAATCGATTCTAATCCGGGCCTTGCTGATGGTGGAGGCGTTGGTATGGTTTTCTATAATCCCTCGTCAGTGGACGGTCATTCCAGAAATCATTGGTTTGACCGGACGCGGATCTACTACGATAAATGAGGAGCGATGTGTCCAATCGCCGTCGCCGAATCCTAGGGGGTTTCGCTGGCCTCTGGCTCACCGGTACAGGTGCCGGTCAACAGGTATTTTCGGACAGTAACCAGGACGAAGAACCCGTCGAATTTTCGCTAAGCGTCTCGATTCGACAGTCAGAACCAACCGTCGGAGATGCGACGTTCATCGACATTACCGTACCGGACGAGCAGATTGAGGCCGTCGACACGTGGTGGATCGTGTTCGGGGACGGGTCACTCGCTCGTAGCGAGACGATCGACGGAATTGGTCACGAACTCGGCGAATCGGTCCCCGGAACCACGCTGATCAGTCGCTCTCACATCTACAACGGGCACGGTGAATTCCTGCTTCGCGTCTTGGCCGAACTTGATGACGGTACCCGCATCGAGGAGCGTGAAGCCGTGACCGTGAGCCGATACGGAAATCTGGTCTTCGGCGAGGATTGGTTTCCCGATCTCCTCGGGCCATTCGACGATCTGGTCCACGAGGACGGCTGGAGCCCGGACTTGCTTCCGTCGTTTGCCGCGCCAGTACACGAGGAATCGTGGGATGCGGAGCTGACTGACCCGAATATGACGCTGGCTCACGAATCGTCGTGGGATTCTTCGATCGTTCCACCGCTGGACGACCTCATAGCTCAGGAGGACTGGAACGGTATTAGCAGCCCCGCTTTCGGCGACCCAGTTCACCAGGAATCCTGGGAAACTGGGACGGCTCCCGATGGTAATGTCGCTTCGAGGGTTCCAGCGTGACGGACGCCGCGTAATCGACAGATCGAGGTCCCGGTTCGCATTCGAGCGGCTCCGCCGACGTGTTCACCGATCGGGAGGCGATGAAGAGCGCTACTCCGCTTCGTTCTCGCTATCTTCCTCGTCCCGTCGCGGCGCGCTCTGGGTGCCGACCGCCTCGTCGTCGGCGTCGACTTCGTCCGGATCGCGCCCGACGCGTTCGAGTTCGTCTTCGATCTCGGCCGCTCGTTCGGCTTCGAGTTCGTCCGCGCGGTCGGTATCGTCTTGAGCCATGGACCCGCTTCGAGAGCGAGACGCTTGATGGACCGGCAGTCAGGTGCAACGGTCTGGGCCGACGATGCGTCGATCGGCCGACGGAAAGACAGATAAAAGAGCGTCCACGTTGTTGATCCAGCTATGAACGTACCCTACGATCTCACGTCGTACGTCCGCGTGCTGAAGATGGCGACGACGCCGACGAAAGAGGAGTTCTACCAGGTTTCGAAGATCGCCGGCGCCGGCGTCCTCCTCGTGGGAATGCTCGGCTTCATCATCGGGGTGACCATGGGTCTGCTGACCGGTGGCATCTGATGGGCATCTACGCCGTGAAGACGACGGCGAGCCAGGAGCAGACCGTCGCGGACATGATCATCAACCGCGAGGAGGAGGAAGTCCACGCCGCGCTCGCGCCGGACTCCCTGACCTCGTACGTGATGGTCGAAGCCGAGGGCAACGCCGTCCTCGAACGCGTCCTCGAGGACATTCCCCACGCCCGGAGCATCGTCCCCGGCAAGTCTGACATCTCCGAAGTCGAACACTTCCTCTCGCCGAAACCGGACGTCGAAGGGATCGCCGAGGGCGACATCGTCGAACTCATCGCCGGCCCGTTCAAGGGCGAGAAGGCCCAGGTCCAGCGCATCGACGAGGGCAAGGACCAGGTGACGGTCGAACTCTACGAGGCGACGGTCCCGATCCCCGTGACGGTGCGAGGCGACCAGATCCGCGTGTTGGACAGTGACGAGCGGTGAACGGAGTGAACCGCTCGTCGGGGATTGCGAGCGGGGAGTGCGCGGCGCTACGCGCCGCGACCGTCGAGGCGGTGAAACCGCCTCGCAACGCCCGCGAGCCCAGTGACGAGCGCCGACGCGCTCGTCAAGCAGTCAGCGTGGCACTGCCGCGCTGAATATAGCGACGAACGATAGTTCGTCGGACCATGCGAACGGCGCGTCGCGCCGTGAGCAGACAGTGACGAGCGCTGAGGATCTGGCACACGTTTCACAGGCAGCCAGGCCTAACGGATAGAACTGGTGCGATAACGGCGCGGATCCGATAGACGCTTCGAACGCAGGTGTGCGCTCGACTCAGTGCGGTCGGCTTCGGGTCGTTTCGCCCCCGTCGTTTTCTATCACGTGAACGGTCTCCGGCGGTTGGCCATCGAAGGTAACGACGGCACGATATGAAATTTCCTGGTTGATATCTTCACACTCGGTACTCCCGACGTGCTCTCGGGTGACTCTGATCTCCAACCGGTCCGCGGCCTCGTCGTATGCTGGCTCAGCCAGGGTCGGGTTGTAGCAGTAGTTACCGATCGCGTAGGTTCCGATCACGACGATTTCGCCCGCTTTGAACGAGACGATCGGGTCGTCGGCTGTTTCTATAGCTGTGTCCACTCCTGTCTCGAACGTCGTTTGGATCTCCTCCGTCGACCGTTTTCCGGGCGTAGAATCGGCTGGCTCTTGAACGCAGCCGCCAACGCTGGCGACGGCAGCAGCCGTCGCGGACAAGATCGCCTCTCTCCTATATGCCATCGTATTCTAATTCCTGTATCTATCACTAATACGTACCACTTCGATGCCGCGCCTATTTCCATTACGCCCATATTCGAGACGTGGAGGTACACGTCTGCGGAGCCTGTGTCGGTGCGCTCGGAATACTCGCGGTCGAGGGGACGGGACCGTCGGGCGGGTCAGCCGTCGAGGCGGTCCGAGAGCGCTTCCTGATCGACGACGTCCGCGATCTCGTCGAGGAGCGATTCGCGACACCGGACGTCGGAGGAGTCGGCGCCGTAGGCGCGGACGTACTCGGCGCGGCTGTGTTCGGTGAAGGCGTGGTAGATCGCCAGGTAGCCGTCCGGGACGACGGACCCGCAGACCTTGCACTCGCGGCGCTCGTGGTCGCTCGCCTGGTGGACGATCGCGTCTTCGACGGTGTCGAAGCGCGAGCCACAGCCCGCGATCCCGCACTCCCAGACCATTCGAGCGTTGATTTACGGGCGGTCCTATTGGAACTTTCGCCCGTTTCGAGCGGCGAGGGCGTCCGTGTGTCATACCGCCGAACGTGTCCCGTCGAATGTCCGAGAGCGGTTCATCGGGCCACTCCGCGGGTGATCGGTCGCGCCGGGCCGACAGAATCGGAAACGATAACGTCCGGTACGCGAGAACGAGTGAGTGTGTCCGAGGAGTATCGCGTCGACCTCCACGTGAAAGTCCTGGACGAGGCGGTCGTCAGCCGGGCAAAGCGCGTCGGACTCAACGCGCTGGTGTACGCGCCCCACTTCACGCCGCTGGACCGAATCGAACGCACCGCGAGCGAGTACGCCGACGACGATCTCGACGTGATCCCCGCGCGGGAGATATTCACCGGGTCGTGGGCGAACCGAAAGCACGTGCTCGCGCTCGATCTCGACTCGCCGATCCCGGATTTCATCTCGCTCTCGACGGCGGTCGACGAGTGCGTGCGCCAGAACGCCGTCATCCTCGTTCCGCATCCCACGTTCGCGACGGTAAGCCTCGGAGAGTCTGAGCTACGAACCTATCACCACGCGATCGACGGGATCGAGCTGTTCAACCCGAAACATCTGCCGTTTCACAACCGACGCGCCAGTCGGCTGGCCGACCGCCTCGACCTGCCCGGATTCGCCTCCTCGTACGCCCACATCGGACGAACGGTCGGGGCTGCCTGGACCGCGTTCGAGGCCGTCGACGGGCCGGAATCGCTGTCCGACGCTCTCAGAACCGGCGGGCCGCGAACCGTCACGCACCAGCGGGGCGCCGCACGGGTGGCGACGACGATGACCGAACTCGCCCACCTCGGGTGGGAGAACACCTGGACGAAGGCGAAACGCCTCTTGCGCCCCGACCGCGTACCGACGCACCCGGGGAACCGTCGCTACCGCGGTCGCTTCGACGACGGCGCCGTCTACTGAGCAGCCGCCTCCCGCAGCCCGGCGACGGTCCGCGATGGGCGTCGCCCACGTCGGCGGATTTCAGTTGCTCCCGCGTCGATACGGTCGAGATGACGTCTCGGCCAGACTCGGGTCTGTCGAGGCCGCGATGCACGGAGGAATCCGGGACGAGACCGTCGTGCGAGCCAGCGGGCAACGAGCCCCTACTGCGACTGCTGTGAACGCGACGGCGGCACGGGCCGGTGGCGGCGCCGCGGCGGCGTTCCACCCGGTCTCCGGCGGCCGTAAGGAGCACCTGGGTGCTGGTAGGAAGCGAGTGTGATCGTCGGCTGCCGGAACAGGGGCTCCTTAGTAAACTGGCGGGAGGGGGTCGCGATCCATATGGATCGACGATCCGTCATCCTGGGAAGTGGTACCGCCCTCACGATCGCGCTCGCCGGCTGTATGAACGACGACGATGGCGATGCGGAGCCGACCGAGGACGTCCGGACGCGCGGCGGCGACGGGAGCGACGGCGGCGATGGCGGAAGCGGTGGCGACGGCGGGGATGGAGGCGACGGCGGCGACGTGCCGGGGATCGACGTCGACGACCTCAACGATCTCACCGAGCACGTGAAGATCCGGTCGATCAAACTCGACGGGAAGACCCTCGTCGTCACCGCCGACGTCGTTCGGGACGACCGGAAGAAGGCGATGGCCGAACTGGGTCGCGGATTGCAGAAGGGAGTCGATGACGTCGAATCGCTCGTCGAAATGGTCGACTGGCTCGAGGTCACGCTCTTCGACGGCGGTACGCGCGTGTTCACGACCACGATCAACGTCGACTGGGTCCGACGGCTCGTCGAGGAGGAGATCGACCCCGAAGAGCTCGCGGCCATGCTCGAAGACGAGATGGACGCCGACTGAGGGGCCGGCGATCGAGTGACGTCGGTCCGTTCGCGCGCATCGTCGCCGTGTTCGCCCTTCGTTCCCCGCGATTCCGTGGTAGTCACCGTTTCGTCGACGATTCCGTTCGTTCGGCCGGGTTACGCGTCGTTCACGTCCCGTTCGAGTGACGCGAGCGTCCGCCGAACTCGCTCCCAGTGACTTCCCCGCCAGAAGTGCTGCCCGCACTCGCGACAGCGCCAGGTGGATTCGTCGCTCGGGTCAGGCGCGTATTCGGGCGTCGAGTCAGCTGGATCGACCGGGACGAGCGGTCCGTTGCACGCGCCACAGCGGGTCGGCGCTGCGGGAAGGGTCAGGTCGACGCCGGCCGCCGCGAGCGCTTCGAGCTGTCCCGTCACGTCGCGGGCGTCGAGCAGGATCGACGACGCGGCCCGAGACGCGAGTTCGACGTCGCGCGTGAGGACCGTTCGCTCCTCGGCGTCCGCGACGGCGAGGACGTCCGCGTCGGCTTCCAGGCCTCGATCGCCCGCGTAGGCGGTATCGTGGCCGCACATCCGGAGGTAGGGGACGAGCCGCCCGCACATAACGTCGACGAGCAGTCGCACGTTCGGGCTTCGAGCGGAACCGGTAAATCTCCGATGGGTCGAACGGGACGGCGAACGCAGCACCCTCCGTCGGGCCCGGGACGAATCGTCCGTTCGTTTCAGTGGAGGAAGGCCTCGAGATCGGATCGCTCCCAGGTGTTGACGACGTCACCGGGTTCCGCCCAGCCCCGGCGAGCCGTGTGGACGCCCCAGCGGACGTATTCGAGGGTCGCGGGTCGGTGGGCGTCAGTGTCGATCGCGATCGGTGCCCCTTCGTCGATCGCCGCCTGGACGGCGCTCCCCCAGAGGTCGAGCCGGCGCGGGTTCGCGTTCACTTCGAGGGCGGTGTCGCTGGCCGCGGCCGCCTCGCCCAGCGCACCCGCGTCGATGGCGAGCCCCTCGCGTTCGTTCAGCAACCGGCCGCTGGGATGGCCGAGGATGTCGACCGCCGGGTTCTCGATCGCGCGGACGAGGCGCTCGCCCGCGCTGTCCGGATCCTGGTCGAGCGCGCTGTGGGGCGAGGCGACGACGACGTCGAGGGCGTCGATCACCTCGTCCCCGAGGTCGACCGCACCGTCGGCGTCGATATTGGCCTCGATGCCCGCGTAGACGCGGATCTCGGACTCGTCGTCGACGGCGCGGATCGCCTCGACCTGTTCGAGGATCTCCGCGTCCGAGAGGCCCATGCCGCCGACGACGCCGGGGCCCTCGGCGTGGTCGGCGACCGCGTAGTAGTCGTAGCCCCGGTCGGCGGCCGTCTCGACCATCTCCTCGATGGTGTTGTTGCCGTCTGACCACTCGGTGTGGGTGTGGAGGTCGCCGCGGATGTCCTCGACCTCGACGAGATCCGGGAGCTCGCCCGCCGCCGCGGCGTCGATCTCGCCGCGATCCTCGCGGAGTTCCGGCGGGATCCACGGCAGGTCGAGCGCGGCGTACATTCCTTCCTCCGTCTCGCCCGCCACTCGCTCGCCCGCTCGCGGCCCGCCGCCGACGTGAGTGGGGTCGTCGTCTTCGGCCGCGGCGAGGTCGGAGACGTCGAATGCGCCGTACTCGTTGAGCTTCATCCCGCGCTCGATCGCGTAGTTGCGAAGGCGGACGTTGTGGTCCTTGCTGCCGGTGAAGTACTGCAGCGCGGCGCCGAACTCCGCCGGGTCGACGACGCGCAGGTCGACCCGGATCTCGCCGACGCGGACGCTCGCCTTCGCCGGCCCGGACTCGATCTCGTCGTCGACGGAGTCCCACGCCAGGAGGGCCTCGACGACGGCCTCCGGCGCCTCGGTCGCGGCCAGCACGTCGACGTCGCCGATCGTCTCGCGCCAGCGACGGATGGAGCCGCCCACGGTGGCCCGCTCGACCTCTTCGACGTCCCGGAGGTAGGCGAGCACGTCGTCCGCGAGCGGCCGCGCCTCGCCCACCAGGTGGCGCTGGCCGACCGTCCGCGCGAACTCGAGGTTGTCGAGGATGTTCTGTTCGGTCTTCGCGCCGAACCCCTTGACCTCCCGGATTGCCCCGGCCTCGGCGGCCGCCTCGAGGTCGTCGAGCGTCTCGATGCCGAGTTCGCGGTAGAGCGTGCCGACCGTCTTCGGGCCGACGCCCTCGATACGGGTGAGGTCGGCCATGTCGACGGGCAGCTCCTCGCGCAACTCTTCGAGTTCTTCGATCTCGCCGGTCTCGACGTACTCGATTATCTTCGAAGAAATGGCGTCGCCGACGCCCTCGATGTCGTCGATGGCGTCCTCGTCGCCCGACTCGACCGCCTCCGCGATGGGGACGGGGTGGGCCAGGATGTTCTCGGCCGCGCGGCGATAGGCGCGGGGTTTGTACTCGACGTCGTCGGCCTCGAGCAGGTCCGCGAACTCCTCGAAGCGGGCGGCGAGCTCCGCGTTGGTCGTCATGGGCCTCACTTGGCGGGCCCGCCCCTTAGTGTCTTACCGCCCCGAGGGGCGGCCTCCAACTGCCCGGCCGATCACCGCCCGCGCCGGCTCGGCGCGTCGTCCCGATCGTCGTCCGCGCCGTCCAGGTCACCGCCCGCGACGGTTCGCCGCGTCGTCTTCGTTACCTAGCGCCTTCCGCAGGAAGGACATCCAGCGCTTGCGGTCGGCGACGTCCTGGGCCTGCCGTTCGCGTTCGAGGTCGGTCGGGCCGAGGTTCTCGAGCGCGTTGAGCGCGCGATCGATGCCGATGATCGCCCGCGCGAGCTCCTCGCCCTCCTCGAACGTGATGTCTCCCTCCTCGATCAGCTCCATTCGTTCGACGCGCTCTCGGCGCAGGTTTCGCTTCGCCTGCTCCACGCGGTCGCGCTCGCCCGGTGGGATCGTCTCCCGGCGCTTGATCTCGAAGACGAACGATTCGAGGTCGATATCCTCGCCCTGGATCTCGATGCGATCCGGGATGTCGGCGCCGACGGTCGCCCCGTCGCGGCCGACGCGTTCGACGAGCTGGGCGCGCTCGTACGGTTGCACGTTCGTCCCTCGACGGTCCGCGGGCAAAAATGATCCGCCGCACGGTGAATCGGTCCGCGGCGATGCGACGGTCCGAACCGGTTCGCGAGCGGTCGAAACCCCAAACCCCATAGCGATCCGGCGCAAACCCCCGCGCAATGGCGACGTGTGACGTGTGTGGGGCGTCGGTCAGTATGCCGTACAACTGCCGACACTGCGGCGGAACCCACTGCTCCGAGCACCGGCTGCCGGAAAATCACGATTGCTCCGGGCTGCAGAACTGGAACGATCCGGGCGGCGTCTTCGACAGCGGGTTCGACGAATCGGTGAACGGGTCGTCGGCGTCGACGACCGACCGTATCATGGCGAAGCTACCGATCGATACGGGGCCCGGGGGCCCGCTCGCGTACTTCCGCGGCAACGTGACCTACACGATCCTGCTGTTCATGTGGGTGACGTTTCTCGCGCAGTGGCTCACGATCTTTCTGGCTGGGCCGGCGATCCACCGAATGCTGTTCGTCCTTACGCCACAGCATCCGGAGTACGTCTGGACGTGGATCACCTCCATCTTCTCCCACGATCCGTCCAATATATTTCACCTCGTTTTCAATAGCATCGTGATATTCTTCTTCGGGCCGCTGCTGTCGCGGTATCTCAGCGACAAGCAGTACTGGGCACTCTTCCTGGGTGCGGGAGCACTCGCCGGGCTGTCCCAGATAGCGCTTCAGATCCTCACACCCGGTCCGGCCTCGGGCGTGCTCGGCGCCTCCGGTGCGGCACTGGCGATTCTGGGCGTGATTACGATTCTGCACCCGAACCTGAAAGTCTACTTTATGTTCTTCATCCCGATGCCGCTGTGGGTGCTGACGGTCGGCTTCGCGGTGCTGAGCCTGGGACTCGTCGGGTTCAATCTCTCGGGTCTCGGCGGGATCGCACACGGGGCCCATCTGGTCGGCCTGCTCGTCGGCTTCGCCGTCGGCGAGTACGTAAAGCGCACGCAAACGATCCGCGGGCCGAACCAGTTCCAGCTGGGCCCGGGCGGTCCCGGCGGCCCGGGTGGACCGGGTGGACCCGGCGGCGGGCGCGGCCCGTTCTGATACCGTCCCGCGTTTCACCCCGACACTGAAGCCAACCGCTGTCGACGCTGATACCAACCGAAGCCGACACCGGACCTTCCAACCACGACGCTATTATCAGCCGCACCAGACCATTCCACCCATGCCAGCGCCCCGCCCGGACCTCGCACCCGACCCGTCGCTCTCGCGTGACGAAATGGAGACCATGCAGCGCGAAATTGCCCGGAGCGCCGTCTTCGCGGACGACCTTGATTTCGATCCGTCGCTCCTCGGCGACCCGCTCGCCAGGGCGACGGCCGACGCGCAGGCGGCGTCCGCCCGTTCGACCACCGAGTCGCGGCCCGATGCCGACGCCGCCGAACCCGCGGACCCGCCGCTCGTCGCCGGCGTCGACCAGTCGTTCCTCTTAGAGCAGGATCGCGCGCTCTCCGCGATCGTCGTCCTACAACCCGCAGGCTCGGAGTGGGACGTCGTCGAGCGCGTCCACGCCGTGACCCCGCTCGAGATCCCCTACATCCCGGGATTGCTCTCCTTCCGCGAGGGCGGCGCGATTCTGGCGGCGATCGAGGAGCTCTCCGTCGAGCCGGACCTGTACGTCTTCGACGGCAGCGGACGCATCCACTTCCGGCAGGCGGGCATTGCGACGCACATGGGCGTCGTGCTCGATGCACCCAGCATCGGCGTCGCGAAGAGCCTCCTCTGCGGCGAGCCGGTGGCCTCGACCGACGGGCTCGCGGCCGGCGAGCGGGTGGCCATCGAGGCGAACGCGGACGTCGAGGGGCCCGACGAGATCGAGGGAGAAGGTGGCGAATCGGCGGACGCCGTGAACGTCGCCGCGGCCGACGATACCTCTACCGACGATCCCGACTGGCCGACGATCGGTTACGCCGTCCAGACGAAGCAGTACGACTCGCCGAATCGCCACGTGAACCCCCTGATAGTGAGCGCGGGCCATCGCGTCTCCGCGACGACGGCGGCGGACGTCGCCCTCGCGTTCGCCGCCGGGTACAAGCTTCCCGAACCGACGCGGCTGGCCGACGCGTACGCCGACGAAGTGAAAGAGGAGTATCTGCGCTGAGTATTGTCGAGCGGATGTCGCCCACTAGGGGTCCAATAATTTGGGCATGATCCCAATCTATATGGGGAAACGGAATCGATCTATCCGCATGGAATCGTGGAGTGACTCGGCGACGGCCCGAGAACGCGTCGAGACGATCGCGACGACACTCTCGCGGCCGCGGACGGCCAACTGCGTCGCCGACCAGGCGGACGTCAAGTGGGACACTGCCAAGAAGTACCTCGACGAACTGGTCGACGCGGGCGAACTGCTCGTCACCGACTCGGGCGAGTACCTCCCCGATCCCACGCGGGCGTACTTCGACCGATTGCGAGAACTCGTGCTGACGAACGACAGGGAGTCGCTGCGCGGCGAGCTCGAGGCGATCGCCGACCGCATCGACCGCTGGAAACGGGAGTACGGCGTCGATTCGCGCGACGAACTCGAACAATCGCTCGCCGGGGATCTCGACGCCGAGGCGATCCGTGACCGGCGGCGCGTGATCCGCCGCTGGGAGACCAGCGAACGAACGCGGGAGACCATCGCCTCGGCCTTGTCTATCTACGACGACGTGACGACGCTGACCGACGAGTTGCCGGATTCGGCGACGCTCGAAACGGCCGGGTGAGTTCGGTGGGTCCGATACGTGGCGTCTGGGTTCCCTCGGAGCGCAAACTCCTCGAGCGGGTCCACGATCGGTTGGTGCGGACGGCCGGGTGCGAGTCGGTCCGGTACGTTCCGTCCCGACTCGACGCGAACGAGGTCGTCTGTGAGGTCGATCCGATCGTCTTCCTCGGCCGGTCGGACGATGCGCCGGCGAGGCTTCGGGTCGAATTCGATCTCACCGGTGACCGGCCGCACTACTGGATCCAGTGGTGGGAACCGGATCGCGATCGAGGATTCGGCTGGCACTGCGACGAAACGGAACCCGAGCACGGTCCAGTGCACTTCCAGGTTACCCGTTCGGACGGGTCGACAGAGCGCGAGCCGGCACCCCACGTCGAGGACGAACATCCGTACCGGACGTTCAGGCGGCGATTCGCCTCGATCGACGGGCGGCTCGACGACCTCGACTGGTGATGCACCCGGTCCGCCGGCGGAGAAAATCGGCGGGACTTACGTATCAGGGTGTGAAGTGGACGCGTATGACCAGTGCGACGGCGGCCGACGCGCGCGAGTCGGCCGACTCGACGCGAACGGGCCGGACGGAGCGATCGGACGAGCGCGCCGGAACGGACGACCGTGCGCTGACCGAGGAGCGACTCGACGAAGACCGATACACGCGAAAGCGGAGCGTCCTGATCACCGGCTGTTCGTCCGGGATCGGGCGCGCGACGGCCCTCGCCTTCCTCGACGAGGACTGGACCGTCGTCGCGTCGGCGCGCGACCCCGGCGACGTGGCCGACCTCGCCGAGGCGGGCTGCGAGACGATCACGCTCGACGTCACCGACTCGGCGCAGGTGACGACGGCGATCGAGCGCGTGATAGAGGAGACGGGCGGGCTCGATTGCGTCGTCAACAACGCGGGCTTCGCCCAGATGGGGCCGCTGGAGGACGTCCCGACCGAGGACCTGCAGTCCCAGTTCGACGTCAACGTCTTCGGCCCGCACCGCCTGACGCGGGCCGCGCTCCCGCACATGCGCGCCCAGGGCGAGGGCCGGATCATCAACGTCTCGAGCATCAACGGTCGGATCGCCGTCGCCGGGTCCGGCGCCTACGCCGCCTCGAAGCACGCGCTGGAGGCGATGAGCGACGCGCTGCGCGTCGAGGTCGACCCGTTCGATCTCGACGTCGTCCTGATCGAACCCGGCCCCGTCGAGACGGGGTTTACCGAGCGCGTCGAGGACGAACTCCCCGCCGAACGGACGGCGGACTACGCGGACCTCTACGAGGTCCTCGAGGATACACGGCTCCTCGGCGGCAGCGGTCCGCTGGCGAGCGCGCCAGCGGACGTCGCCGACGCGATCGTCCACGCCGCGACCTGTTCCGATCCGCCGGCGCGCTATCCCGTCGGACCGGTCGCGACCTACGGCGCCTACGCCCGCTTCCTGCCGGATCGAATGCGCGACGCGATCTACGGCGTCGTTCGCAAACTCGTCTGACCGCCGTCCCATCCCGATGTTCGAAAACCGCGATCGCCACGCCCGAACGCCAGCCCACGAGGTCGCCCTCGATTGCCTCGAGGCCGGCATCGCCGCCGCCCGACCGGCGCGACTCGTCTCCGAGGCCGTGACGGCCGAGGCCGAGACGCTGCGCGTCGGCGACTCGACGTACGACCTGTCTCGCTTCGACCGCCTGCTCCTCCTCGGCGGCGGCAAGGCCGCCGACGGCCTCGCCCGCGCGCTCGCGGACGCTCTGGGCGATCGGATCGACGGCGGCTCGATCGTGACGACGCCGAAACCGGAGGACGGGCTCGATTCGCCCGCCACCGTCGACGTCGCCGACGGCACGCACCCGGTACCGAGCGAGGCCAACGTCGCGGCCACGCGACGGATCCTGTCGCTGGCGCGCGAGGCCGGCGAGCGGACGCTCGTCGTCGCGATCGTCACCGGGGGCGGGAGCGCGTTGCTCGCGGCGCCGGCGCGCGATCTCGAGCTGTCCGATCTCGAACGAACCACGTCCGCGCTTCTGGAGTCCGGCGCGTCGATCGACGAACTCAACGCCGTTCGCAAGCACCTCTCCGCGATCAAGGGTGGCCGACTCGCGCTTGCGGCCGCCCCGGCGACGGTCTGCACGCTCGCGATCAGCGACGTGGTCGGCGACGATCCGGGCGTGATCGCCAGCGGCCCGACGGTGCCCGACCCGACAACCTACGCGGACGCGCTGGCCGTCCTCGGTCGGTACGGCCTGCGCGACCGGGTGCCCGACGCGGTCGTCGACCACCTCGAGAGCGGCGCGGCCGGTAACCAGGCGGAAACCCCGACAGAAACGGATCTCGATTTCGACGCGACCGACTGGCACTGCCTGGCGAACGGTCGGACGGCGATCGAGGCCGCTCGCGAGGCGGCTCGCGACGCGGACTATCGACCGCTCGTCATCTCGAGTGCGATCGAGGGAGCTGCCGCCGAGGCCGGACGGTTCCACGCCGCCGTCGCATCAGAGTGCGCCGTTCGTGGCGAGCCGATCGACCCACCCGCCGTCCTGCTCTCGGGGGGCGAGGTCACGGTGTCGGTCGACGGCGACGGCACCGGCGGGCCGGCCCAGGAACTCGCGCTGGCCGCGGCGATCGACCTGGCCGAGGCAGACATCGACGCCGTCCTCGCGAGCGTCGACACCGACGGCGTCGACGGCCCGACGGACGCCGCCGGAGCGATCGTCGACAAGACGACGCTCGCGGATCGGATCCCCGACGCGCGAGACGCACTCGACCGACACGATGCGGCGACGATGCTCGATGCCGAATCCGCGCTGGTACGAACCGGCCCGACGGGGACGAACGTCAACGACCTGCGCGTCGTCGTGATCGACGACTGACACCGAACGACGGTTCTCGCGGTGATCGTCGGTCGTTCGTTACCCCCGGAGACACGCCGCGACCACCGACAACATCGACTCGCCGCGGACCTCGTCGGCGAACAGCGGGACGCGCCGGACGTCCGTGCCCCGGAAGAGGTCCTGCGCTTCGGCCAGGGCGTCCTGCTGGACGTCCCACCGCCGTTGACAAAATTCGCAGTCGTCGAGATTCGGGCTCAGGAAGTTCTCGCCCGACACCTCGTCGGTCACGTCGGCCAGCGGCTCCATCACGCGGTTGACGACGACCGTCCCGACCGGTATCCCCGCCGACTGGAGTTGCTCGCGCAGTCGCTTCGACTCGAGGACGCTCATCTCCTCGGGGACCGTGACGATCCGGAAGTCGGTTCGCGACGGATCCTGGAGCGCCTCCCGGAGGCGTTCGATGCGATCGCTCAGCGCGCGGAGCTCCTCGACGTCGAGGCCATCCTGGCCGGATTCGCCGCCGAACATCCCCTTGATCCCGTCGATCATGTTGCCGATCCGCTGACGAACCGTGAGGACCTTGCCCACCATCGAGTCGAGCAGTTCGGGGAGTTCGAGCAAACGGAGGGTGTGACCGGTGGGCGCGGTGTCGACGACGACGCGGTCGAAGCGATCGTCGTCCAGGTACTCGAGCAGGAGCTGGACGGCCGCCGCCTCGTCCGCGCCGGGCATCGTCCCGCCGAGCAGACCCGCCATCGGATTCTCTCCCTCCATCGCCGCCGCGAGCCCGCCGAAGGGACCCCCTTCGTCCCCGAACGGTCCGCCGTCTGCGCTGGCGGACGGTCCGCCTCCCCCTGCGTCGCCAAAGGGACCGGCTCCCCCTGCGCCGAACGGCCCGTCGCCAGTCCCGTCGTTCGCCCCCTCGCCGGCGCCCTGGGCGTCCATCCCGGCGTCGCCGAACGGGTCGCCCGGGCCGCCGAACGCGGTCTCGCCGGCCTCCATCGCGGCCTCCGGGTCGATCTCGACGCCGTAGAGCGGAACGTCCTCGCGCAATCGCTCGGGCGAACTCGGGACGTCCGTCTCGAGCGCGTCCGAGAGCGAGTGGGCCGGATCGGTCGAGACGACGAGCGTGCGAACGCCGTCGCGAGCGCTCGAGATGGCCGTCGCGGCGGCCATCGTCGTCTTGCCGACGCCGCCCTTCCCGCCGTAGAGGACGTACGACGGGCCGTCGACGCCCTCGCCGTCGTCGACCGAGACGTCGATCCGCTGCGTTCCGTCGGCCGATCCGGCGCCGTCCCCTGAATCGACGTCGCGGTCGTCGACCGACTCCGTCGGCGTCACCTCGATTTCGTTGTCGGCCCGTTCGTCCCCCTCGGCCGGTTCGACGTCGAGTCCGCTCATTACCCGACGAAGTCGATCCAGTCACGAGTATGCGTCGGTCGAGGGATGCTGTCGTCGGACCGTCGCCCGCTCGCTACGCGAAGTACGCCGCGAGTCGCTCGGCGGCCTCCTCGAGCCGCGGCGTCACGAGCGCGAACCGGAGCCAGGGTTCGCAGGTTTCGCCGAACGCCGACCCCGGCATGCCGGCGACGCCGGCCTCGTCGATCAGCCGTTCGGTGTTCTCGAGCGTCCCCGGATAGTCCTCGAAGCGCGCAAGGACGTAGAACGCGCCGTCCGGGCGAGTGTAGTCGGCACCCGCCCGGTCGAGTGCGTCGGTGAACGTCGCGACGCGCTCGCGGAGCAGCTCGCGATTGGCCTCGTGGTAGGCCGGATCCGTATTCCGTAGCGCCTGCAGGACGGCGTACTGCGCAGGTCGGCTGCCGGCGACGTTGACGAGCATGTGTCGGCTCTTGGCGTCCTCGACGAGGTGGGGCGGGAAGATCGCGTAGCCGACGCGAAAGCCGGTGATGGCGAACGTCTTCGAGAAGGCGTTGGTGACGATCCGGCGGTCGGAGTCGACCGAGAGCGCGCTGGTGAAGGTGCCCGAGAGGTCGTAGTGGTCGTAGACCTCGTCGACGACGCAGATCGCGTCGTGGGCTTCGGCGATGGCGACGAGTTCGCGGACGGTTGACTCGGGGTAGACCGCCCCCGTCGGGTTGTTGGGCGTGTTGACGACGATCGCGGCGGTGTCCTCGCTCGCGACCGAGCGGACGTCGTCGGGGTCGAGCTGGCCGTCGGTGCCGGCCGAGACGTACCGCGGCCGGCCGCCCAACATGGTCGTCTTCCCGGGGTAGTAGGGGTAGACCGGGTCGGTGAGGACGACTTCGTCGCCCGCGTCGCGCTCTAACGCGCGGGCCATCGCGAGGTAGTTCGCCTCCCCGCCGCCGTTGGTCACCACGACCCGTTCCTCGTCGACGCCGCGCCGGGCTGCGATCTCCTCGCGAAGCTCCCGGAGGCCGTGACTCGGCGGGTACTGAAAGCGGTCGGCGTCGAAGTCCGCGTACGCTCGGAGCCCCTCGCGCAGCGCCTCGGGAGGTTCCCAGTCCGGGTTCCCGCTCACCATGTCGACCACGTCGCGGTCCGCGTCGGCCGCGTAGGCCATCACGTGAAAGAACAGCGGCGTCTCGTACTCCATACGTAAGGTACTGGGGCGACGGGGTCGTGGTTCTTTCGTCGGCGGCGAACGCGTGACGGGTCGCGTCGCTGGCCCGCCGCGACGGAACGACCGACGGGCGACGCCGGTCCACCGGTTTGACTACGGCGGAGGTCGTTCGTCGGCGCATGAACGACGACATCGACCGCGACCTGCCGATGCGCGTCGCCGACGCGCTTCGAGACGCCGAGGAAACCCTGGCGGTGGCCGAATCCTGCACCGGCGGGCTGGTGGGCGCGACGCTGACCGCGATTCCGGGCGCGAGCGACTACTTCGAGGCCGGCTTGACGACCTACGCGTACGGCGCCAAGCGTCGCCACCTCTGCGTGAGCCGCGAGGCGCTCGACGAGCACGGGGCCGTCTCCGACCCCGTCGCGCGGGAGATGGCCCGGGGCGTCCGCGACGCCTGCGACGTCACCTGGGGGCTCTCGATCACCGGCGTCGCCGGACCGACGGGCGGGGCCGAGGATACACCGGTCGGCACCGTCTACGTCGGCGTCGCGTACGCCGGCCCGTGGGGCAGCGAGTCGTCGTTCGCCGACGCGGAGCGCTTCGAATTCGACGGCGATCGGGCGGCCATCCGCGCCGCGACGGTCGAGCGATCGCTCGAATGCCTCCTCGAGACGGCCGATCGCGTCGAGCGTTGACGGTCGGCCGCCGCTGCGCCCTCAGTTCCGGACGGTCCGCGTTCGGTCCGCCCGTCGTCGGACTGCCGAATTCCCGATCCGTTTCCGATTCTGTGCCGGGTAGACCGCCAATAGACGTTAGAAAACCGATCGAAACCTGCTGCTCGCTTTCAACACCCGTGGTAAGTGCCGACTGTAGTCAAATATGGAGAACGAACCCGGTTTCGGTTTCCGATAACGGCCGGAAGGAAAGGTATTCATCCGCGCCGAAACTCCCCTCGTGTGTATGAACAAACGGGACCACGTGATGAACGCGGTCCTCGTCGGCGCGGGGCTGGGCGCGCTCGCCGAGCCGAGCGGCGGCGAGGCGACCGCGCGGGCGATCCTCGAGATCGGCGTGCCGGTCATGCTCGGCGCCCTCGTCCCCGACATCGACACCGTGATGGGCGATCACCGAAAGACGCTGCACAACCTCCCGCTGCTCGCCGGCTTCGCCGCGTTTCCCTACGCGTTCGGCAACCTCCAGTACGTCTGGATCGGGATCGTCACCCACTACGTCCTCGACGTCGCGGGCAACACCCGCGGGATCGCGCTGTTCTACCCGCTGCTCGGTCGCGAGTACGGCCTGCCGGTGGGCGTCCCGGCGAACAGTCACGCGGCCGACGTCGTCACCCTGCTCATCACCGCGGTCGAGCTCTCCCTGGCGGCTGTTATCGTATACGGCGTCCAGGCCGGCTGGTTCGACGCGGTCCGTCCGATACTCGGTCTCTAGCCAGTCCGATTCGCGGTCCACTTACCGGTTGGGTTCCCACGCGTCGCAGGCGTCCATGTCCTCCATGCGCTCGCCGTCGTGGCCGCAGAAGGGAACCATGCCCGACGAATCGCGCCGGTACTCGAAGTGCTGGCAGTTGCCGCAGTAGTGATCCGCCGGCTCCGCCGGCGTCGTCCGGTCGGTCGACGCCTCCGCTCGCGGGCTCGTGATCTCCCGGGCGTCCGTCCCGCCGTCGCTGGTGGGGCGTGGACCCGCCCCGCCGACTATCGATCCTCCCTGGTCCGCACCGGCCGACACCGCCGATCGGGCGGCGCTCGCGACCGAGGACGCGGCCTCGCCGGCGCTCCGCGACGAACCGTCCTCGTCGGGCCGATTGGTCTGGGTTTCGACCTCGCCGTCCGGCGTCCCGCCCATCAGGCCGACGCCGCCCAGGCCGCGGTCGCGCTCGACTTCGACGACCTTCGTCTCGCCGCGGCGGGTGACGTTCATCTCGAGGGCGCCGCCGGGGTCGTTTCGCGTCTTGAAGTTGACCACGACGACGAAGAGACAGACGATGGCGCTGATGAGGCCCAGAAGGTAGACGACGGCGACGTAGAACGTGAGGTCCTGACCGTGGCCGTCCCAGTGGTCCGGGTACGCGTGGTTGAACAGCGCCACCCCGAGGACGCACAGGCTGGCGCTGATCGCTGCCGCGGCCTGGGCGCGGCGACTGGCCGGGAGCACGGTGAAGACGCCGACGAGGACCGCCGGGACGGCGAGCCCGCCCAGGATGCCGGCGGCTTCGCGTTCGACGTACGTCCCGCTGACGGCGAACGTGAATAGGTCGGTCGTCACGACGAGGACCGCCAGGACGGCCAGCGCCGCCCCGGTGAGCAACAGCGCCGTGCCGCCGTAGAGCCGTTCGGGGCTCGTCACCTCCCGTTCGTTTCGCGCGTATACCTCCGAGAGGCTGGTCATACCGTCTCGTTCGCACGCCCGCCCCAAAACAGTACGTCAGACGCGCGGCAGACGCGGATCCCCGAGCGCCCCGTCAGAATCGCGACAGGTGACGCCCTGATCCCGTCGTCAGGGCCCGGATCGTCCGACGCCCGTCGGTTTCGAGTGCCTGCCGGTCGGCGTTCGTCGGTGGGTCGTCGCCACGGGTGTTTGCTGGCCGTGTGCCGAAGCGAAACCTTGAATCGACATCCCGCAGTACGCATCGGTATGAGCGACGACGAGGACGAGGACGCCGGGGTTGAACTGGGCGAGCCCGTTCCGGTCGAGGGCGCGCCCTTGGCCCGCGTTGCGAGTCGACTCCACTGGCCGATCCAGGCGAGCCGGGTCGACGAGCGCGAGGGCGAGACCGTCGTCAGGACGCCGGATGGTCCGGTGGCCCTGGAGGACCTCCTCGCGACGGTCGACGAGACGTACTTCGAGTCGCGCCAGGCGTTCGAACGCGAGATCCGCGACGCGATGGGTGACGGCCCCGTTCGGACGGCGGAGTAATCGTGGGCGTCGACGGCGCCAGCACGGAACGCCGCTCGATCCGCGGCCGGCTGTCGAGGTTGAGCTGGGTCCAGCAGTCGCTCCTCGCCGGCGGCCTCATCACGGTGTGCTGGATGGCGATCGTCCCCGCCGATATCGATCGCCGGCTCGTCGTCGACGTCACCTTACTGATCGGCGGCCCGCTCGCGCTGGGGCTCACTCACGGCAAGCGCGTCGGCTGGCGCGTGACTCGCCCCGCGGTTCGCAACGCCGTCCTGCTCGGCTTGTTCGTCCTGCCGTTCTACGTGGTCGGCTCGACGCTGCCGACCATCCGCGAGTTCTATCCCATCTGGTCGACGGGCACCGCGCCCGGGGAATTCATCCCGCACGCGTTGAAGCTGTTCACGCTCGCGCTCGCCGCGGAGACCTACTATCGCGGCCTCCTCTGCGTCGGCGTCTCGGAGATCGGCATCGGGGCGATCTTCATCAGCCCCGTGCTGTACATGTTCCACCACTGGGGGAAGCCGCCGATCGAGTTCGTCCTCTCCGGCCCGACCGACGCGCTCTTCGGCGGGGTCGACTACGCGTCGAACTCCGTCCTCCCATCCGTGATCGCCCACGGCGCGGGCCTCGTCCTGCTCGACTGGCTGGTACTCCACGACCCGCTGTTCGACCCCCGACCCGCGCTCTCGGTGTTGGAGTGGCTGCCGGTTCCGCTCTAAAGCGGTGCGGACCGCGTGGTGGTCGGCAGGGAGAGCGAGTGCGCGACGATCGAGGGGGAGGTTTTTCATCGCGGACGAGAACCTGGTACTATGGACCTGCCGTTCGACCCGGAGACGATCGACCCGGACGAGTACGGTGAGAAACAGGCGACGCTCGCGATGGATCACGAGGCGGCGATCGAACACGTCCGCTCGGTCTGTACGGACGTCGGATTCGGGATTCCGGTCGAGTTCTCGCCGTCGGACCTGCTCAACGAGAAGGTCGACGCGGACCGCGATCCGTACTACGTGCTGGGCGCCTGTAACCCCGCCGTTGCGGACGAGGCGCTGGATCAGACGTTGCGGATCGGCGGGCTCTTTCCCTGTAACGTGGTCGTCTGGGAAGTCGAGCCCGGCCGCCAGCGCGTCTATCACCTCTCGATCATGAAGATCGCCCACCGCCTCGGTATCGCGCCGGACGACGAGGCCTGGCGCGACATCGTCGATCGAACCGGCGCCCTCGTCGACGAACTGTTCGAGCGACTCGACACCGTTGACGCCGGGGAGTAACGCCGTCCTCTGCGAGTTCTGTAGCCTCGGTTCGGACGCCGCGAGCGGCCGCGGACCTCTCTCCTCGAAGGTGAAAGCTTATGTGAACTTACAGTCAGGGTGATCCATGGACGTTCGGACGAAGTTCTTCGCGGGACTGGTGGTGGCGCTCGCGGTGATCGGCTACCTCATGGTCGCGCCGTTCCTCCAGTACGTCCTCGGAGCGGCGCTGCTCGCGTTCGTGCTTCACCCGTTCCACCGACGGCTCGCTCCGCGGGTCGGCGGCCGGGTCTCAGCGGCGCTGCTCACCGTGGCGGCGTTCGCCGTCGCCGTCGTGCCGCTGGTCGTGTTCTCGTTCCTGCTCGTCTCGTGGGCCGCCGAGTTCGTCGACCGGCTCGGAACCGGCGACCTCGAGGTGATGATCGAGTCGAGTCGGACGTTCCTGGTCGATGAGGTCGGTATCCCCGCGGTGTACGTCGACGACCTCGAGTCGACGATCCTGACGACGATCGAGGACGTCGGGCTCTCGACGTCCGAGTTCGTCCTCTCCGAACTCGTCAACGTGATCAACACGACGCTGCACACCACGGTCGGGCTCATGACGCTGGCGTTCTTGCTCTACTATTTCCTCCTCGACGGCCGGACGCTGATCGCCTGGATGCGACAGGTCGTCCCGTTGCACGACGACGTCCAGCGGGAACTGGAAGACGAGATCTCGACCGTGGCCTGGGCGGTGATCAACAGCCACCTGCTCATCGCGGTCGTGCAGGGGACCCTCGGCGGCATCGGCCTCTACCTGGTCGGCGTCTCGAACGTGACGTTCTGGACGGTCGTGATGATCGTCATGGGCGTCATCCCCGTCATGGGCGTCTGGGTGGTCTGGACGCCGGCCGTCGGCTACCTCTGGTTCACCGGGGAGACCGGCTCGGCGCTCGTCCTCCTCGCCTACGGGGTGGCCGTTCTCTCGGTGGTGGACAACTACCTCCGGGCCATCGTCGTCGATCGCGGCTCCGGGTTGCACCCCGGCGTCGTCCTCGTCGGCGTCCTCGGCGGCATCTACCTGCTCGGCTTCCTCGGCATCTTCCTCGGGCCGGTCATCCTGGCGGTGCTCAAGGCCAGTATGGTCGTCTTTAGCGAGAACTGGCGGGTGACGGACGACCCCGAACCGGAGGCTCCGTCGACCCCCGAATCGATCGCGCAGGACTGAGGTCCCGAGCGGGTCAGCCTACCGTCGCTCGCGACGGTTCGAAGGGTCCGTCGTTCGAGAAGACGCCCCCTCAGGCCGCCTCGTCGCCCGAACCGTTCGATTCTGGGTCGCCCGTTGTTCCGTCCGACGATTCCCGCACCGTGCCCTCCCCGTCCCCGGGTGCCGTTTCGAGGTCCTCGAGATCCCGTTCGGCGTTTTCCTCCAGCCAGGCGACGACGCCGCCGATGACGGCGAGGACGACGATCGGCACGACGATCAGGAGCGTCACGAGGGCGAGCACTTCGAGCACGTGTCGTCCGAGCACCGGCGGGACCATAGTCCGTTCGCCAGGGCCGTCGAGGTGCCGGACAGGAGCGTCGACTCGTCGACAGGAGGTCGACAAGGACGATCAGTCGGTCCGGGTCGCGAACGCGGCCAGGTTCGACTGCAGTCCGGCGGCGAGTTCCGACTTGCGCCGGAGGCGCTCGAGCGAGACCGGCAGGCGCTCGCTCACCGTCGCGATCGCCTCGTGGAACGTCTCGGCGGTGCCGTACTCGCCCTCGAAGGCGTTGCGGACGCTCTCGCGCACCTGCCAGACGCCGACCGGCGCGTAGTACTCGTCCGAGACCTCGCGCAGCACCAGACACTTCGCCTGGCGCCCGATCGACTCGAGGTGTTCGAGGACGCCGAGTCTCGAGGCGTAGTACGCGCCGGCGGTCTCCTTGACGTAGCTCGACCGGCCTTCGTAGCCCTCGCTCGCGCTGCCCATCCAGATGTTCCCGCCCGGCGAGGGGTTCCAGACGCTGCCGGGCGCTTTCATCTCGACGAGTTCGAACTCCCAGGTGCCCGGCGCGAGGATCACCCAGTAGCGGTTGCCGACGTACTCGTTCAGCCAGACCTGAACCTCGTCGACGCTCCGCTCGTTCCTGATCCGCCCGCGGAGGTACTCGCCCACCGCGTCGTCGACGGCGGTGATCGACCACCGCGTCGGCACGAGCCGCCGGTTCTCGGCCTGCCCCAGCGCACCCGCCGAGAGGATGGAGTTGATCTCGTAGACGTCGAAGCCGCGACGGTAGAGGTAGGTCATCGCGCCCTGGGCCTGCCAGTCGTCGTCCTCGAGGGTCTTCTCGACCTGTCGGGGGACGTGGGGATTCTCGCGGAGCTCGGCGTCGCGCGCGGTGGCGCGCGGCCCGCGCGGCGTGGCCACGTCGGCGCCGACGTCGAGATTCAGGTCGGGTTTGCCGTCCAGGCCGATCTCGAGGTCGACCGGCCGGTCGGCGATGGCGACCTCGCGCTGGACGCCAACGAACCCCTCCCAGACGTCGTGGACCGACGGTGACAGCCGCGAGGCGACGCTCGGGGCGTCGACGTTCGCCCGCTTGCTCGAGTTGAGCAGCCCCGTCCGTCGCTGGAGGACGTCGTCGATGCCGTACTCCTTTCGGTACCACTCGCCGTCGGTGACGTAGTCGGCGGCGTTTCCCTCGTCGCCGACCGGCGAGAGCAGGCCGACGGGTACGTCGGGGTACGTCGATCGCCCGACGAAGATCGAGGGCGCGCTCGACCCGACGAGCGAGTCGCCGCTGAGGGCGTCGTCGAACCGGCGCTCGACCGTCTCGAGGTGGTCCGTGATCGCGTAGGACTTCTCCTTGGCGAGGCGCCGCCGCTCGGCTTCCTCGTCGGGCTCTAAGTCCTCGATGTAGTCGTCGAGGCGCATCTACCGTCGGTAAGCGGCGCGCGGTGTTAATGTTGTCCGTCGGCGCGGGGCCCGGTCCGACCCGAACCCGACGGTGCCGCCGACGGACGTCCCCGAACCAGCGGGAGACCGGGTGGTGTCGGGTCGTCGAACGCGGCGGAGGAGTTCGGCCGACCGGACGTCGGCCGGGGAGTGCGGGGCGGTCGTTTCGCGGCGAGTGGGCGACCTAGCCGTGGATGCCCATCGCTTCGATCTGTTCCTGGTACCGGTTCCGGATCGTCACCTCGGTCACCTGGGCGACGTCGGCGACTTCGCGCTGGGTCTTCTTCTCGTTACAGAGCAGCGAGGCGGCGTAGATGGCCGCGGCGGCGTAGCCCGTGGGGGACTTGCCCGAGAGCAGCCCCTCCTCGGCTGTCTTCTCGATGATCTCGTTGGCCTTGGTCTGGACCTCTTCGGAGAGTTCGAGTTCGGAGCAAAAGCGGGGGACGTACTTCTTGGGGTCGACGGGGCGCATCTCGAGGCCGAGTTCCTGCGAGATGTATCGATAGGTGCGCCCGATCTCCTTGCGCTCGACCCGGGAGACCTCGGAAATCTCCTCGAGACTGCGCGGGATTCCTTCCTTCCGACAGGCGGCGTAGAGCGCGGACGTCGAGACGCCCTCGATGGATCGCCCGCGGATGAGGTCTTCCTTGAGCGCGCGACGGTAGATGACCGACGCGACCTCGCGCACCGAGCGCGGAACGCCGAGCGCCGAGGCCATTCGGTCGATCTCGGAGAGGGCGAACTGCAGGTTGCGTTCGCCGGCGTCCTTGGTCCGAATGCGCTCCTGCCACTTGCGCAGCCGGTGCATCTGGCTGCGTTTCTTCGAGGATATCGAACGCCCGTAGGCGTCCTTGTCCTTCCAGTCGATGGTGGTCGTCAGCCCCTTGTCGTGCATCGTCTGGGTCGTCGGCGCGCCGACGCGGGACTTCTCCTGGCGTTCTTGGTGATTGAACGCGCGCCACTCCGGGCCGGGGTCGATCTTTTCCTCCTCGACGACGAGTCCGCAGTCTTCACAGATGAGTTCCCCTCGATCAGAATCTTTCACCAGGTTGTCGGACTCGCACTCCGGACAGGCGCGGACTCCCTCGGACTCCGCTTCCTCCTCTGTCTCGCGCGTGCGCTCCCGCTGGCGGGTGGACCGTGTCATCGCACTTTTATAGTAGTATCTTCCATATATATAAACCTTCCGCGGATGGGCACCGGTTGTAGGCCGATTTTGGCCCCCTCGGGTATTTTACGCCAGAACAGTTCTGAAATTCAGATAGAAACCAGAAAGGTTTTATTTGATATCCGTCTTCGGTCGGTCGATGCCGGTTATCGAGTGCGACGTCGACGCGGCCCGTGAGCGACTGGCCGAGGCGGGCGTGTCCGTCGAGTCCGGAAACACCGACCACGAACGCTGGCGGGCGAGCCACGGCGACGCCACCGCGATCGCCTACGACGGGAAGGTGGTCGTCCAGGGGGCCCGTCCGACGGACATCACGGCCGTCCTCCGCGACGGCGGCGGCCGGGCGCACCTCTACTGGGACGGTGCCGCGCGCGGCAATCCGGGCCCCGCCGCGATCGGCTGGGTCCTCGTCAGCGGCGACGGAATCGTCGCGGAGGGCAGCGAGCGCATCGGCCGCGCGACGAACAACCAGGCCGAGTACGAGGCGCTCGTCGACGCCCTCGCGGCCGCCCGCGAGTTCGGGTTCGACGAACTCCACTGTCGGGGCGACTCGGAACTCGTCGTCAAGCAGGTCCGCGGCGAGTACGACACCAACGATCCCGAACTCCGCGAGAAGCGAGTGACCGTCCGCGAACACCTCTCGGCGTTCGACGAGTGGACCATCGAACACGTCCCGCGCGAGGTCAACGACCGGGCGGACGAACTCGCCAACGAGGCGCTCGACGGGGACTGAAGCTGCGTCGGGGTCGGCCGGGCCCGCCGTCCTGGGTCGCACGTCGACTTTTCGCTCTGGACTCGCCCGTCGTCTGGCCTTACTCCTCGCCCGCGCCGAACCACCGGAGCGCGAGGTAGATCGCGACGCCGGCGACTGCCATCCCGACGACCGTCCGGCCGACCGATCGCCCGCCGGACCCGTCCGCGTCGTCGCCGGGTTCGGGTTCGACCGCCTCGGTCACCGATTCGCTCTCACCGGTCGGTTCCGCCAGGCGCGCACCCGTCGCGCCGCCGGTCGCCTCGACCGCCTCCCGAATGGGGTCGCCGAGCGGGGTTTCCATGGCGAGCGAAACGGCTTCGCGCACGGCGAACTGTACCACGTCGCGCTCGAGCTCCGTGCCTTCGAGCATACCGGACGGTGACGTGACGACGGCCTATAGATCTACCCAACGGACGCACGATCTGCCGACGCGCGATCGACCGCCGGCTCGGCCGGCGACCGACAGGCGCATGTGTCCGACGGGCCAACCGCCGACACCGAATGACTGCCCCCGCAGGAGACGACGCCGATCGACCCGAGGGCGATCGTCCCGACGCCGACGGATCGTCCCCCGAACGACAGACGGCGGAATCCTCGTCGGACCGAGCGACCGACGCGTCCTCGCTCGACCGATTCGCGGACGAAGCGCTCCCGGCCGACGACCTCCGAGCCGTCGAACGGCTGACGCGACTCGCCCGCCGCGCGGTCGACGAGAACGAGCGCGAGGCCTACGAGACGCGTCGCGCCTCGATCCTCGCCGAACACGGCTACACCGCGCGCATCAGGGCCGAGGACGACACGCTCGTCTGTTATCCGACCGACTGGCTCGAGGACGGCGTCGTCCGGATCGACCGGATCGACGAGACCGATCGGGCGGTCGAACTCTCGCTCGCCGGTCCCGGCGATCCGGACGATTGGGACGCGCTCGACGCGGCTAACCGGGCCCGCGTCGACCGCGTTCGCGAGGCGTACGGCGAGCCCCACGCCGAAAACGCCGCGATATTCGCGGACTTCGTCGGCAATCACTACGCGAAACCGATTCCTGCGGCCACGGGCGCGGAGATCGAGGAGTTTCTCGCCGAGTACTACGTTCGAAACGCCTGGCCGACGGCCGCGGCCCGTGCCGCCGTCGTCCAGTCGATCGAACACCTCTTTTCGGTCTGTGACGAGCCGGTTCCCGACTACGACGTGCCGGATCGGATCCCATCCGAGTGATGTCACTGTGCGTTCCGTGGTTCGCTTCGGTGGACGAGACGGCGTCGCCACTCCGGAGCGGAGGATGTCGGGACCGGTAGACGGGCCGTCTTCACCCCGAGGGGGACGACGGCGACACAGCGGCCGTGATCGTCGACGGAACTGGTAGTGGTGTCAGTAGCTGTCGTCGATCAGGGATCGAACCTGGTCGGCGCGGTCCGCGTCGGTGACGACCTTCGAGAGCGTCCACTCGAGCTGGTCGAGGACTGCCTCGAGCCCCTCGTCGGTGAGCTCGTACTGGTTGGTTCGCTTGTCGAGTTCGCTCTTCTCGATCAGGCCGAGGTCGACGAGCTCGTCGAGGTTCGGGTAGAGGCGGCCGTGGTTGACCTCCGTGTCGTAGTAGTCCTCGAGTTCGCGCTTGATCGCGAGCCCGTACATCGGTTCCGTCGAGAGGATGGTCAGGATGTTGTTCTGGAACGCGGTCAGATCTCTGGCGGTGCGTGCATCGTCGGTGATTGATTGTGCCTCTGACATAGTTAGCGTAATGTCACCGAACTATTTAACCCTTTCTTACGGGTTAGTGGGGCGGTCGGTGCCAGACAGCCGCGTCGTCGCCCGGTCCGGGTCGATCGGCCGGCGACAGCGCAGGTGCCTTCCACTTGTTGTTCAGTACGATTACGAAAGTACTTTTTGATACACCACGGATCACGAAGACGCATGACGAACCTCTGGGAAGACCTCGAAACCGGACCGAACCCACCCGAGACCATCTACGCCGTTATCGAGTGTCTCAAGGGCGAACGCAACAAGTACGAGTACGACAAGGACGTCCCCGGCGTCGTGCTCGACCGCGTCCTGCACTCGAACGTTCACTACCCCTCCGACTACGGCTTCATCCCGCAGAGCTACTACGACGACGAGGATCCGTTCGACGTCCTCGTTCTCGTCGAAGACGCGACGTTCCCCGGCTGCGTCATCGAGGCCCGCCCCGTCGCGCTGATGAAGATGGACGACGACGGCGAACAGGACGACAAGGTCATCGCCGTCCCCGACGAGGATCCGCGGTACGATCACGTCGAGAACCTCGACGACATTCCCCAGCAGCAACTCGACGAGATCGACGAGTTCTTCGCGACCTACAAGAACCTGGAAGCCGGCAAGGAAGTCGAAACGCTGGGCTGGGAGGATCGCCAGGCCGCCTACGACGCGATCGAACACGCCCAGGATCTCTACCAGGAACACTTCGGCTGAAACCGGTGCGAACGCCGTCACCGGAGCCAGTTGCGAACTCAGCCGTCAACTACGGCCGGATCCACCTGCGCTTCCGCTCGCGGGCGAAGCGACTACGTCCCGTCCGCGGGCGACGCGACTGTCCTGCCGCGAACTGACTTATCGGTCGCTCCTGGCGCGTCCGTCGGCCGCTGGGAGGTGCAGCTCGACGATCGTCCCGCGCGGCTCGTTCTCCTCGAAGCGGAGTTCGCCGCCGGCCTGCGTGACGACCCAGTCGACCAGCCAGAGGCCGAGCCCACTCGCGTGTCTGAGCTGGGTGATCTCGCGCTCTTCTTCGAGGAGTCGGCGCTCCTCGTCGGGGATGCCGGGGCCGTCGTCGGCGATGGTGATCGTGACCGTCCCCGCGGACGAGTCGCCGGTCGACACCGAGATGTCGATCGTGGGATCGGCCCCGTCGGCGTGCTCGATCGCGTTCTCGATCACGTTGTAGATCGCCTCCGTGAGGAGGTCGTCCGACTGGACCGCGGCGCCCTCGGGCAGCGAGCGGCGGATGGCGGGGTCGTCGTAGGTCGTCCGGACGCGATCGATCGCCGTCTCGACGGCCTCGACCGCGTCCACCGGACCGGTGACGTCGGTTCGATCGAGCGTTCGTTCGACGACGCGCGTCTTCGCGGCGAGATCGATGAGCTCCGCGGTCCGTTCGCGGATCGCCCGGGCGTAGGATTCGGCCTCGGGCTTGTCGGAGAGGGCGGCGAGTCGCTCGGCGCTTCCCTCGATGATGTTCATCCCGTTTCGCAGGTCGTGCCTGAGGACGCGGTTGAGCACCTCGACGCGTTTCTGTCGTTGTTTCTGGTCGGTGATGTCGGTGTAGAGCCCGAAGGCGTACTCGCCCTCCCCCTCGGTCTCGAATGGGACGACCCGGAGCATGAAGTCGCGCAGGCCGTCCGCGGTTCGACGCTTCACTTCGGTCTCGATCACCTCGCCGGCCTCGCCGCGTTCGTTGATGTCACTGGCCTCGTCCCGCCGATCTGGCGGCGTGATGTAGTCGTCGATCGGCTCGCCCTCCAGCAGCTCCATATCGTAGCCGAAGGTCTCCTCGAACGCCGAGTTGACTTCCTCGACGATGAACTCGCTCCCGACGTGGGGACCCATGACGACCGCGTCGGGGACGTTCTCGAAGAGGACAGCGAAGCGGTCGCGCTCGGCGACGAGTTGCGCCTCGAACGCGATCCGATCCAGCGCGTCCGTCGCGTGACTGATGAGTAGCTCCGCGAGTTCGACGTCCCGTTCGTCGAAGGCGCCCGTCTCGTTCGAGATTGCCTGAAAAACCCCGTACTCGTCGATCGGGACGCTCAGCGCGGAGCGATAGCGCGGGTCCTGCGGGCTCGCCTCGGCCGACTCGGCGACGTCGTCGACTCGGATCGTCCGCCCCGTTCGGTAGGTCTTCCCGCCGATGCCGTCGTCGATCGAGC
This sequence comes from Halovivax limisalsi, assembly GCF_023093535.1. Taxonomy (NCBI): domain Archaea; kingdom Methanobacteriati; phylum Methanobacteriota; class Halobacteria; order Halobacteriales; family Natrialbaceae; genus Halovivax; species Halovivax limisalsi. The sequence continues at coordinate 3,170,143 of NZ_CP095757.1, read as the reverse complement.
GGCGCCGTTCGAACTGGTCCGGGTCGGTTCCCGAGGAGAGCACTGCGAGTTCCAGCATGGAATCGTCGTACTCGCTCACCACACAGACGTCGAATTGCAGAACGCCTTCCGCCGCGTCGACGATTTCCTCGTAGACCGCTCTGGGCGTCTGGCAGGTTTCGAACCGGGAGACGACGTCGTGGAGGGTGGCGACCTTGCGCTGGTGGGCTCGCAGCGTGCGTTCCATCGCCGTGCGATCACTGACGTCGGCGAGGACGTTCCGCAGGCGCGCTTCCAGTACGCCGTCGCCCGCGTCCGTCGGGACGTAGGCGTCGGCCCCCGCGGCCACCGTCCGCCCCGCGAGCGCCTCGCTGCCCGCCTCCGGGTACACGACGATCGGCGTCTCCGGCGCCAGGTCGGCGACGCGCTCACAGCAGTCGACCGTCGAGCCGTCGATCAGGTCGGTGCCGACGACGACGCAATCGACGTCGTCGAGGCGGTCGCGACAGGCCGCGATCGATTCGACCCGTTCGACGACGACCGACTCGCGTCGATCGTCCCCGATCTCGGGGGCTTCCGGCGATGCGACGTACAACGCGGTGATTGGTGCTGGCATTCGATCGTCCTCGTGCGCGTTCCTCAACGTGGGAATGGGATCCATCCGTCATTAACGTTGTAGCCGATTCTGGTCGCGCTGGATTTTTCCCGATCGGCTCTCGAAGCCGACCGGGGTCCCTCGCCGGCGATCGATCGCCGCTGGCCACGGTTCCGGTGGCCCCTACTCGAACGCTCGCAGGACGCCCCGGCCGTCGGTGCCGTCGACGTGCGGGAGCGTCGCGCGCTCGGGGTGTGGCATCATCACCGCGACGGATTCGCGCTCGCCCAACACGCCGGCGACGTTGCCTCGCGACCCGTTGGGGTTCGCCGCCTCGGTCACCGCACCGTCGGCGTCGCAGTACCGAAACAGCACGCGGTCCCCGGCTTCGAGTTCCGCGAGGCGATCGGCGTCGATTTCGTACCGGCCCTCGCCGTGGGCGATCGGGATTTCGATCACCTGGCCCTCCTCGTAGGCCGCCGTCCACGGCGTGTCGGCCCGTTCGACGCGCAGGTGAACGTGCTCGCACTGGAACCGCGCGCTCTCGTTCGTCGTAAACGCCCCCTCGGTGAGCCCGGCCTCACAGCCGATCTGGGCCCCGTTGCAGATGCCGAGGACGGGAACGCCGTCGGCGGCGACCGATTCGACCGCCGAGAGGATCGGCGAGTGTGCGGCCATCGCCCCCGCCCGGAGGTAATCCCCGTAGGAGAAGCCGCCCGGGAGGACGACGCCGTCGGTGTCCGGCGGTAGCCCGTCTTCGTGCCACACGATCTCGGCGTCGATTCCCAGGTGAGAGAGCGCACGCTCGGCGTCGCGATCGCAGTTCGAACCGCCGAATCGAACGATTGCGACCGTCATCGCTCCGTCACGTCGACCTCGTAGTCGTGAATGGTCGGATTCGCGAGCAGCCGTTCGGCCATCTCGCCCGCCCGGTCGGCCGCGGCGTCGGCGTCGGCCGCGTCGAGGTCGACCTCGAACTGGTCGGCCGACCGGAGATCCTCGAGTTCGAACTCGAGGCGCTCTAAGGCCCGCTGCGTGGTCTCGGCCTCGGGATCGAGCACGCCGTGCTTGAGTCGCACGGTCACCGTCGCGGTGTAGGCTGTCATTACGTTATCGCGCGCGAGCGTTATCAAAAACCCTTTCGTTAGCGAGGTCCCAGCGGAACGAGGACCTCGTATCTGCGAACGGGGAGCGGAGAGCGTAGCGATCCGCGAGCGAGCGGAGCGAGTGAGAATCCCGGGAGTGTTGCCAGGCGATCGCCCGTCGGCGCGGGAGACTTGCGCCGAACTAAAGATTTTTACCGTTGATTCGCCGTGGAACGTGTAGCGATGATGACCGCATCCGGCGAACGTGCGTGGTTTCGATGACGAGCGATCTGACCGAGATCACGGTCATCGGAGACGATGACACGGGGCTGGTCGCACGGGTCACGAGCCTGCTCTTCGAGCGCGGGTGTAACATCGAGGACGTCGATCAGGCGGTTCGCGACGGCGTCTTCCGGATGTCGCTCGCGGTCGACACGGCGGGAATGGTCTGTACGGCGGCGACGCTCCGGGCGGATCTCGAGGCCCTCGGCGAGGAACTCGGACTCGACGTCCAGGTGCGGTTTCCGGCCGACCGCGAGACCCAGCGCATCGCCGTGTTGGTCACCCGGGAGCGACACTGTCTCGAGGCGCTGTTCGACGCGCGGGCCGACGACGAGCTCGGCGCCGAGATCGCCGTCGTCATCGGGAACCACGACGATCTCGAGGGGCTGGCCGAGGCCCACGGCGTCCCGTTCCACGACGTCGGCACGGCCTCGGGTGAGGTCGACGAGGAGCGCCTGCTCGATCGACTCGGCGCGTACGACGTCGACCTCGTCGTGCTCGCGCGCTTCATGCGGATCCTGAGTCCGAACGTGGTTTTCCGGTACGAGGATCGCATCATCAACGTCCATCCGTCGTTGTTGCCGGCGTTCCCGGGGGCGGAAGCCTATCGACAGGCGATCGAGGCCGGCGTGCGCATCGCTGGCGTCACCGCCCACTACGTCACGACGGACCTCGATCAGGGGCCGATCATCACCCAGCGCGCGTTCGACGTGCCGGACGACGCGGACCGGCAGGCGATGCGCGAACGGGGCCAACCGCTCGAGGCCGACGCGCTCCTCGAGGCCGTCCGACTGCACCTCAACGGCGACGTCTCCGTCCACCGCGGCCGGACGACGGTCCGGGAGAACGGCGAGCGGTACCAGCTCGGGCTGCCGGCGGCCGCGAGACGCGCGAATCCGGACGAGCCGGTCGATGGACCCGACGAGCGACACGTCGACGCCGCCCGATCACCGTAGCGACCCAACCGGTTCTCGGCGTCTCGCACTCGAACCGTCACAGCCGACTGACGGCGCCGATCGCGGTCGAGAGCGCGGGGGCGTCGAAGAAGTGGACGCCCGTGTACGCGTTCGTCCCCGCGCAGTACATGTCGCGCGCGGTTTCCAGCACGCTCTCCTCGAGCGGTTCCGGATCGCGCTCGCACAGCGCCTTCCAGTCGGCGCGATCGCGGCGCTCGGCCTCGGCCTTCGCGGCGTCGACGGCATCGACCCACGCCGGTTGCGTGCGCTTGTGGTGCTGCCGGAGGACCTCCTTCGAGAGCTGGGTTCCCTCGTAGCCGAACCGATTCTCGTCGAACGTGCCGACGACGTCGGCCACGCGGATCTCGCCCCGGTAGTAGCAACACTCGATCTTGCCGTCCTGGTGGTCGAGCCCCGCCTCGTCGGCCTGCTCGGTGACGAGCCGGTTCACGTCGCGCGCGATCGATTCCAGCGCGTCGACCGAGGCTGCGCCGGCGATGGTATCGGCCTCGGCGCGATCGAGGTAGCGGTCCGACTCCTCGTACTTGGTCGAGAACTCGACGATCGGTGTCGCTAACTCGACCGCCTCGTCGGGCCACGTCTCGAATTCGAGGTCGTGGTCCGCCGGCGTCGTCCGGCGTCGCAGGCTCGACCCGACCGGTACCTCGTTGCGAAAGACGATCTCCAGGGGGACGAGGTAGTTCTCGCCCGCCTCGTCGTGGTAGGCGTCGTACGCATAGGTCCGCCCTTCGTTGGGTAAGTCGGGGACCTGCGTCAGGTCGATCGCCATCTCGCGCGGCGGTTCGCTGGCCTCGGCCAGTTCGAGGACTTCGCCGCCCTCGACGACCCCGCGGTAGTGAGTTGGAACGCCGGCGGCTTCGAGCCGCTCGAAGTTATATGCGCCCATCGTACAGAGGCTCGCCCCCTTCTGGGGGATCTTGTCCGGCATCTTGCCCCAGTCGAAGACGGAGTAGTCGTCGGTGAAGACGAACGCGCCGCGCCCGAGCTCGGTCTCGTTGGCCGGTTCGTCGATCCGAAACTCCTTGACGCTCGTCATGCGACCACCGTCGCCACGAATCGGCCCGGGACGACGCCGTCGTGACCGCCCGTCGATCCAGTTCGCCCACCAGCGATCCGCAGACCGGCTTGCATATCGAGACGTCTGGGGCCCGACCCCATCAAAGTTTCAGTCCGTATCGTCGGCGCCGTCGTCGAGTACCGATCGCGTCGTCTGTCGACCGCCGCGGGACGCCGGGATCGCTCTCTCCCACGCTTGCGAGTACTCTCTCTCTCGCGTCTCGGATTGGCCGATCGCAGGCAACACCTGCGGCGTATCACCACGTTTTTGCGCACTGGTGGACCTCGTTTCACTGATGGACGGAACAGCGGGAACGGGCGACGTCCCCGGGGGAGCCGACGCCGACGCGCTCGCCGGCGACGAGCCGGACGTCTCGTTCGAGCACACCCCGGAGACCGGTCAGTCGTTCGAGAACGCGCTCGCCAAGGCGCGCGACGGCGTCCGCCTCACCGTCGACGACGCGATCGAACTCCTGACGACCGGCACCGACGACGCGGGGATCGACCGGCGCCGCAAGGAACGCGTGCTCGAAGCCGCCGATCACCGACGTCGGGACGTCGTCGGCGAAGAGGTTACGTTCGTGGCGAACCTCAACAACAACGTCACCACCGCTTGCACCGTCGGCTGTCTGTTCTGTAACTTCAAGGACGCGGCCCACACCTTCGAGACGGATTTCGAGGCGGCGGAGGACGTGACGGTTCCGGGCTTTACCAAGACGCCCGCCGAGAGCCGCGACATCGTCGCCGACGCCGTCGAGCGCGGAATCTACGAGGTCACGTCGGTCTCCGGCCTGCACCCCGCGTTCGCACTCGACGCCGAGCACCGCGAGCTCCTCGAGGCGGCCGTCGACGAGCGCGGACCGGAGGCGGCCTACCGCGATCTGACCTACAAATCACCCGAAGCGTACGCGAAAGATCCGGGCACCTACGTCGAACAGATCGACGCGATGAGCGTCGACGGCGTCCACGTCCACTCGATGACGCCCGAGGAGGCGGCCCACGCCCGCCGCGGCACCGACTGGTCGTACGCGGAGATCTACCGCCGACTTCGCGAGGCCGGTCTCGATACGGTCCCCGGAACGGCAGCGGAGATCCTCGTCGACGAGGTTCGCGACGTCATCTGTCCCGGGAAGATCGACACGCAGGGGTGGCTCGACGCGATGGAGGCGGCCGCCGACGTCGGGCTGGGCCTCACCGCGACGATGATGTACGGCCACGTCGAGACCGAGGCCCACCGCGCGTTGCACCTGAAGCGAATCCGGGACCTGCAGGAGCGCGTCGACGGCGCCATCACGGAGTTCGTTCCGCTCTCCTTCGTCCACCACGAGACGCCGCTGTACGAACACGGCGTCGTCTCCGGCGGCGCCTCGCGCGACGAGGACGAACTGCTGATCGCCGTCTCCCGGCTCTTCCTCGACAACATCGACCACGTCCAGTCGTCGTGGGTGAAGTACGGCGACGAGGGCGGGCTGAAGATGTTGACCTGCGGCGCCGACGACTTCATGGGGACCATTCTTTCCGAGGAGATCACCAAGCGCGCCGGCGGGGAGTACGGCGAGTTCCGGTCGGTCGCCGACTACGTCGAGTTGATCAGCTCGATCGGCCGGATCCCGGTCGAGCGATCGACCGATTACGAGCGGCGACGCGTCGTCGATCCCGACGAGCGGCCGCTCGGGCCGCGCCTCGGTCCGAAGGCTGACGGAACGCCTCTGGTAGAGGAGTAACGGGTGGCTGCCGAGGCGGGCGAGGCCGAAACCATTACCAGGATACGAACCCCTCTCCAGCCCGTGTCTCTGCGCTCCTTTGTCGACCGTGATGCGAACCCGACGACGTCGCTCGCGGTCGTCGCCGCGGACGACGACCCGCTGGGGCGGATGATTGGGGACGTGTTCGAGACGCAGACGATCGAGGTCGAATTCCGGTCCGACCTCGACGTCGACGGTGACGCGCTGGTGGCGATCCGGGACGACGAGATCGTCGCCACCTCGCCGATGACGGCCGTTTACGAGGATCTGCTGGCGGTCAACTCCGACCTGTACGTGACCGGGACGCGCGATCTCGAGGCGGTATCCGTCCCGGACGCCATCCTCGCGCTCGCGGACAGTCGTTTCGAACTTCGTGGGTACCCGCTGGCCCACAAGGAGAAGTTCGTCCTGATCGCCGTCTCGCGCTACATCGAACGGCTCGCTTGGAACGCGGGACACGGAACACTTCGATCGGCGTTCCAGGACCTCGGTCGGATCGAAGACGAACACGGCACGCGATCGGTGTACGAACGGCTCGCGGGAACTGACGTGGACGTCCACTGCTATGGCTTCGAGGGGACGAGCCCCGATCCTCTCACCGGCTCAGGTCCCGATGCGCCCGCCATCACGGTTCACACCGGTTCGACCGACGAGCACCGCCACAGCTGGTTCGTCGTCTTTCGACCGGCGTCCGACGAGCGTTCCCCGGCCGCACTGCTCGCCCTGGAAGCCGAACCGCGGATCTGGCGAGGCTTCTGGACGCGCGACCCCGACCGCGTCGAACGAATCGACGACTACATTGCGGAGGCGCTGTAATTCGAGATCCACCACCCCGGGTGTGGCGCTATCCCGGACAGCAGTAAGCGACGATCGCAGGCCGGCGAGCGTAACAGTATTGGGGACCATACCACATTCGGTATGCTTTTACCACGGGGCCGGGAAGTGATGAGCATGTCACTGACAGCGACGTCGGCCGTGAGCCACGACGAGCGGGCCACGCTGAAGTTACTCGCCCTCATGGGCGGGCTGGAGGGCGACGTCAAGATCTCGTGTGCCGACCTCGCCGAGCGACTGGACGCGTCGAACCAGACGGCGTCCAGACGCCTCCAGCGCCTGGAACGGGCCGGGTTGATCGACCGCGACACCGTGAGTGACGGCCAGTGGGTCGTCCTCACCGACGAGGGCGAGCGGGAACTCCGGGCCGCCTACGAGGAGTACCGCCGCATCTTCGAGACGGCCCCGCAGGTCGACCTCGAGGGGACCGTCACCAGCGGCATGGGCGAGGGCCGTCACTACATCTCCCTGCCGGGCTACCAGCGCCAGTTCGAGGACCGACTGGGGTACGACCCGTTCCCCGGGACGCTCAACGTCGAACTCCGCGCGGAGAGCGTCCGCCGACGGCGCGCGATGGACGCCGTCGAGCCCGTTCCGATCGACGGCTGGGAGGACGAGGAGCGCACCTACGGCCCGGCGGTCTGCCACCCGGCCACCGTCGAGACGGCCGACGGCGAGACCTACGTCGAAGCGCACACGATCGCGCCCGAGCGAACCCACCACGACGAGGACCAGCTCGAACTGATCGCTCCCGAAAAACTTCGCGACGTCCTCGAGCTGACCGACGGCGACCAGGTGATCGTCCATGTCGGAGATCACTGAGATGTCCGGCCACCAGGCCGGGGCGAGCGCCCTCGAGCGCGCGATCGAATCCGTCGCCCGCGGCGACCCGATCTGCGTCCACGACGCCGCCGACCGCGAGGGCGAGACTGACCTGATCTACCCGGCCGCGGCCGTCACGCCCGAGGCCGTCTCCCGCCTGCGAAACGACGCCGGCGGCCTGGTCTGCGTCGCCCTGCCCCACGACGTCGCGGAGGCGTTCGACCTGCCGTTCTACTCGGAGGCCGTCTCCCACCCCGCTGCGGGCGATCACGACCTGGGGTACGACGAGCGTTCCTCGTTCTCGCTCACCGTCAACCACCGCGACACCTACACCGGCATCACCGACGACGATCGCTCGCTGACCATCCGCGAACTGGCCGACGCCGCGGCCGACCCCGACGCCGCCGACTTCGCCGACCGGTTTCGCGTCCCCGGTCACGTCCACCTCCTGAAGGGCGCCCCTGAGGGCCTCGCACAGCGCGAGGGTCACACGGAACTCGCCCTCGCGCTCGCCGCGGCCGCCGACGCCGAGCCCGCGGTCGTGGTCTGCGAGATGCTCGACGACGAGACCGGCGCCGCGCTGACGCCCCAGGACGCCCGCGCCTACGCCGCCCGTCACGACCTCGTCTACCTCGAAGGGAGTGACGTCGTCGACGGGCTGTGCTGATCGTGCGGGTGGGAACCGACGGTCCCGCTGGACCGCCCCGCATACACGGTCCCGACCGATCTGTCTCCGCGCGAGTCCCGGTCCGACTCTTCGGAGAACACGAACACTTAGTACGGACCTCTCCAACCCTGTAGATATGGGATTCGACGAGATGGACGTCGACACGATCTGGATGGACGGCGAGTTTCGCGACTGGGAGGACGCGCAGGTCCACGTCCTCACGCACGCGCTGCACTACGGCAGCGGCATCTTCGAGGGTGCGCGGTGCTACGAGACCGAGGACGGCCCGGCGATCTTCCGCTGGCCCGAGCACCTCGATCGGTTCTACAACTCCGCGAAACCCTACGAGATGGACATCGGCCACTCGCGCGAGGAACTCACCGAGGCGACCGTCGAGCTGATCCGCCGGCAGGACCTCGCGTCGTGTTACATCCGCCCGGTGGCGTTCTACGGCTACAACTCGCTGGGCGTCAGCCCCTCGGACTGCCCCACGCGGGTCGCCGTCGCCGTCTGGCCCTGGGGCACGTACCTCGGCGAGGAGGCCCTGGAGGAAGGAATCGACGTGATGGTCTCCTCCTGGCGGAAACACGCCTCCAGCCAGATCCCGACCAACGCCAAGACAACCGGCCTCTACGTCAACAGCATGCTCGCCGGCGAGGAGGCCCGCCGTCACGGCTACGCCGAGGCGATCGTCCTCAACAAGGAGGGCAACGTCGCCGAAGGCCCGGGCGAGAACATCTTCCTCGTGCGCGACGGCGAGATCTACACGCCCGGCCTCGCCGAGTCCATCCTCGACGGCATCACTCGCGACACCGTCATCACGCTCGCGCGCGAACTCGGCTACACCGTCCACGACGGCGCCACCATCTCTCGGGGCGAACTCCACACCGCGGACGAACTCTTCTTCACCGGTTCGGCCGCCGAAGTTACCCCGATCAAGCGCGTCGACAACGTCGAGATCGGCGACGGTTCGCGCGGCCCGGTCACCGAGGCGATCCAGACTCGCTTCTTCGACGTCGTCGAACGCCGAACCGACGACCACGAGGAGTGGTTTACCGTCGTATAGGCGTCCAGCGGTCTGTTAGATGGTGGACTACCCCATCGCGGAGACTGATTCCGTCACGCGATCGCAGCAATCTCTGATGCACCACCCGAGACGGACTGGGCCACTGTCGACGGGAGCGTGCAGGGGACGCCACCGATGACGGTCTCCATGATGAGGTCTCAGAAGTGCGGTAGACGCTGTACGTCGATGTTCCGGGTAGCGGACACACGCTGCAACGGGGGTGACCGTGGCGCCGATGGATCCACCCGTACTTACAAGAGTCCCCCGATGACGAACAGGGCGCCGAACCCGGCCATGCCGATACCGAGATACTTGTTCAGCGCCACTTTCCAATCGGCCGGCTCGACGTCCGACCACGATCGCTTACTCCCGATCGAGTCCAGCTGTTCTTCGAACCGCGCGATCTCGTACGGCCAGACGGCGGTCGGTACGCCGATAACGAGCAGGAGAATCCCGAGTCCGAGGACCATAATGATAAATACTTGATTAGTAGTTAATAACAGTTCCGGAATTTACGTTGGTTTAAATGCACTGTCATTCCGAACATACATCAGGAGTGAATCGGACTGTACCCATGCTCCGATCCAGCTGTCCGTGTCTCCTCGCCTCGTTTTGGGAGAGTCCGCCCTGCGGAGATCGAGTGGTACCCAACTGGCCACACCGCAGCCTCCTCGGGTTCGTCTGATTGGCATCGTTCGGCGGCAATGATCCTGACGAACCACCCACGGCCGGGAGTGACTCGGCGCTCTGCGCCGATGTCACGACCCGGGGAAAGGTTGGCTTGTTCACGGCTCACATACCGCGAGCGAGGCCGTGGCCGAGCGAGCGGGCCGACGACCCCACCGGAGGTGGGGAGGAGTGCTTTTCATCGAAGTTTTGCCGAGGGCCGGCTTCGCCGGCCCGCAGCGCAAAAGTTCGGTTCTAGGGCCACACGCCGCGGAACTCGTGGGCGGCGGCGATGCGCTTGAGGGCGACGACGTAGGCGGCGTCGCGCCAGGTGAGGTCCTGGCTTTCGACCTCGTCCCTGACGTCGGCCCACGCGGAGAGCATCTCGACTTCGAGTTCCTCGTTGACGCGTTCGAGCGACCAGGCGCGGCGGTTGATGTCCTGGAGCCACTCGAAGTAGCTGACCGTGACGCCGCCGGCGTTGGCGAGGATGTCGGGGATGACCGGGATGTCGCGCTCGGCGAAGATGGCGTCGGCGGCGAAGGTGGTCGGACCGTTGGCGCCCTCGACGATCATGTCGGCGCTGACGTCGTTCGCGTTCTCCTCGGTGAGGACGTTCCCGATGGCGGCGGGGATGAGGACGTCGACGTCGAGTTCGAGGAGGGCCTCGTTCGTGAGTTGCTCGCCGACGCCGGTCGCGGCGGTGACGGCCTCGGGTTCCTCGTCGTGGGAGGGGATCTGGTCGACGTCGATACCGTCGGCGTCGTAGCGGGCGCCGTTGACGTCGCTGACGGCGACGATGTTGGCGTCCCACTCGTGGAGCAGGCGGGCGGCGTTGGCGCCGACGCTACCGAAGCCCTGGACGGCGACGCTCGTCTCGGCGAGGTCGTAATCGTAGTAGTCGCAGGCTTCGCGGGTGATGATGGCGACGCTGCGACCGGGCGCCTCCTCGCGGCCGTAGCTTCCGCCGACCTCCGGCGGTTTCCCGGTGACGACGCCGGGGATGGTCTCGTCCTGCTGCATGCTGTAGGCGTCCATGAGCCAGGCCATCGTCTGCGGATCGGTTCCCATGTCTGGCGCCGGGATGTCCTTCGTCGGCCCGATCGCCGAGCGGATATCCTGGGTGAATCGACGGGTGAGGCGCTCTTTCTCCTTGTGGCTGAGCTGCTTCGGATCGACGACGATGCCGCCTTTGGCCCCGCCGAACGGCAGGTCCATCACGGCGCACTTCCAGGTCATCCACATCGCGAGCCCGGCGCACTCGTCCCGGGTGACCTCCGGATGGTAGCGCAGCCCGCCCTTGTACGGGCCGCGGACGCTGTCGTGCTGAGCGCGGAAGCCGGTGAGGACCTCGACGGTGCCGTCGTCGCGGCGCAACGGCAGTGACACTTCGTGGATCTTGCGCGGCCGCTCGAGCCGTTCGACGACGTTCGGATCGATATCGACGTGCGCGGTCGCGCGAGCGAGCTGGCGTTTTGCGGTTTCTAACGCCGTCTCCGGCTCGCTCTCCTCGGTTCCGGCCTCGCTCTCCTCGGCAACATTTGCACTCATCGGTTACCAGATGGAGTTCATACGGTTTCGTAGTTCCGATCCGCGCGAGGGCCTGGTTTCTGTTATCATTCGACAGTACACGCGTCGTACCCCGACAGTCGACCGGGTGACACCGGCGATCGACGAACGTGTCGCCCGAATGTCGTGGGATCGGTACCGGTGGAGGACCGAAGTTTCTCGCGCGTGGCAGACGCGTGTCGGGTCCGGCAAGCAGTTGCCGTCGGTCGGGAGTTCGCGGCGGTCGCCGGCCCATGCAAGCCCGTGGGTTTCCACTGGCGGAGCCGAACTCGCGGCTATGACCGAAACGCCAGACCGCGACCGTGCCCAGGATCGGATCGGGAAGCGGAAGGCTTCCCGTGCGGAGTCGACCGAGTCGGTACTCGCCGCCGTCGAATCCCACCTCGGCGAACTCGAGTATCCGGTCACCGGCGAAGAACTGTCACGGGAGTACGCCACGGACGCGATGGATCTCCCCAACGAGACTGAATCGCTGGGTAGCGTGTTCGACCGGCTGGCCAACGAGGAGTTCACCTCGGCCGCGGAGGCGCGCGAAGCGATCTACGGCGAGGTGACCGGCGAGGCGGGCGATCGAACGGAGGCGAACCCGGAACGCGACCTCGCGTCCCTGGACGAATCCGAGAGCGAGACCCCGGTCGACTCCGGTGCGGACGACCGATGAGCGATCGGCCCGGATCGACTGTCGGATCGCTCGCGACGGGAACGGTGGCGTCACCGTCCGTCGGTGACGCGCCCGGGGCGGCGTCGGCGCAAGCGCTGGACCGTTACTCGAGCCAGCGAACCAGCGAGCCGAACACCGGGAGCCCGAGGCTCGCTCCGACGAGCACGTAGGTGACCGGCTGCATCTGGAGCGCCACGACCGCCGCGACGCCGCCGAGCCAGGCGGTGAACACGGCGAGGACGAGCCCGCCGAACCCGAACCCGGCGAGGGGCGCGCGAGGGGGCGTCGTGGCGATGAGTCCGACCAACGCGCCGCCGAGCACGAGGCCGAACCAGTGCAGCCAGGCGAACGCGAGCCCGACGGCCGCGGCGATCCCCATCGCGATCCAGTGGTCGCGCCGATCGGTCCGCACGTGTCCGAGCAGTTCGATCGCGGGATGGGACTCCCCTGGCGCGGACGGATCGCCGATCGGGGTGTTATCGTCAGTAGTCGCGCTGCCGACGCCGGTGACCGATCCCGCACCGTCGGCGGTTCCGCCGTCGTCACCGACGGAGTGGTCCTCGTCCTCGGTGGCTTCGCCGTCTCCGCCTGGGATCGATTCGCGCCCGCCTGTGGTCGACCGGTCGCCGCGATCGGCCACCTCGTCGTCGGTGTCGGCCGATCGATCGTCGTCTTCGGGTTCGGCCCCCGTCACGTCGAATCCCCCTCCGATGTGGTGTCCTCGCCGTCGATATCGAGCGGCATCGCTCGATACTCGCCGTCGACCCAGGCCTGAAACTGATCGTCGTAGTGTTCGCCGAACGGCGACCCGGAGTTGCCGCCGGGGAGGATCGCCCGGGCCGCTCCGCCGGGCATCGCGAGCAAGCGGGTGCTCGCGCCGACGGCCGACTCGACCCGGTAGTTGTTGATCGTCGCCCGCGAGCCGCCGATCGGCCGCGGATCGTAGTTGAGCGCCGGGACCTGTTCGCCGAAGGGGTGTTCGATCGGCGCCGTCGTGTTGTAGTCCCCGTAGGTGTCCCACCCCTCGTCCGCCCGTTCGTTGAGCGTCGCCTCCAGGGCGGAAACCATCGTCTCCGCGCGCGTCGCGTCCGCGAAGAACCGGCTCTCCGCCGGGAGCGTCGCGATCGCCCAGTCGCTCGGGTAGTACGACTCGTCGAGCCCCGCCTCGTCGAACTCCGGTTCGCAGATCACTCGCTTGAAGTGCTCGAACCAGCGAGCGAAGAGGAGCGCCCCGGCCGAATCGGGGGTCATCTCGCCGGTCCACGCCGCGAGCGTCTCGGCGGCGTCGACGAGGCGCTCGAAGTCGCCCGCCTCGCGCTCGACGGCGTCGACGAGCGCTGGCACCAGCTGAGCCGCGCGCGGGTCGACGCGGTCCGTCTGGAGGGCGGCGTGGTCGTCGAGCGTCGTCGGCCCGCTCGCGGTCAGGTCGTCGAGCCGATCGTAGATGCGCCCGCCGCGGTACGGTGCGGCGTAGGCCGTCCCGACGTAGTGATCAGGGTCGTCGGCGACGCGCTGGTTCGCGGTCGCGAGGATCGCGGGGTCGATCGCGTGGGGCTTCTCGTCGAACGGGACGAAGCCCTCCCAAGTACTCTCTCCGTAGGGCGTAAAGCCCTCCCACTCGCCTTCGCCGGCGGAGCCGTCGAAGACGCGATCGCCCGGCATCGCCTCGCCGTCGGCCCCCGTCCGGATCGGGAGTTTGCCGGTCGCGTAGTAGCAGGTCCGGCCGTCGGCGTCGGCGTAGACGAAGTTCTGCGTCGGCTCGTCGAAGATCTCGATCGCCGCGAGCGCGTCCTCGAGCCCCTCGCTCCGGCCCAGGGCGTCGACCGCCGCCGAGGTCCGCGTCGCGGTGAGGCCGGTCCAGGCGACGCCGACGTGCTCGCCCTCGCGCTCGAGGAACGGGCCGTGAACGGTCTTGCGGACGGTGACGGTCTCGTCGTCGGCGTCCGCGACCGCGATCTCGCGCTCGTCCGTTTCGAACTCGCGCCACCCGCCCCGGTATCGATACCGGCTGCCGACCTCGTCGACCTCGTAGCGATAGCAGTCGAGGACGTCGGCCCCGACGTTCGTAAAGCCCCAGGCGCCGCGGTGGTTCCGCCCGATGACGACGAACGGCACGCCCGGGAACGTGACCCCGCGGACGTTCCGCGCCGGCGTCTGCACGTGCTGTTCGTACCACACCGGTGGTGTCATCAGCGACAGGTGCGGATCGTTGGCGAGGATGGGCCGACCGGTGTCGGTGTGTTCGCCGGAGACGATCCAGCTGTTCGACCCGACGCCGGCGGGCGATTCGAAGCTCGAGAGCCACGAGAGGAGTGCGCCACCGTCGGAAGCGGGGGCGGAATTGCCGCGGCCCCCGTCGGCGCCGGTCGGTGTCGCCTCGCGATTCGAGAGATGCGACGGTCGATCGATCGCTGGCGCCCCGCTCGGTTCGCCGGCTGGGCTACCTGACGCGCTGGCGTCCGCGTCGACCGTCGCCCCACCCACGTCCCCCAGGTCGCCGCCGGGCCGCAAGATGGGCGCGTCGTGTTCGATGCGTCGGGAAAAGAGCTCCTCGGCGGCGCTCGGACCGAGCGCCTCGTCGACCCGCTCGCGTCGCAGCGCGTCGAAATTTCCGGTCAGGGTCCAGGCGATCTGTTTCTGCATCAGCATCGTGTCCACCGGGGTCCACGGCTCGGGTTCGTACTCTAAGAGCCGGAACTCGAACGGCAACTCGTTGCCCTCGATCGCTTCGTTGACGCCGTCGACGTAGGCCTGGACCCGTTCGGCGTGCTCGGTCCCTTCGAGCGCCGCCCAGGTCGCCTCGGCGGCCCCGACGAAGTCCATCGAGACGTGGAAGCGATCGCTCTCGAGGGTCGCCTCGCCCACGACCTCGGACAGCTGGCCGCGCATCTGTCGGCGCTGCAGGTCGAGCTGGAAGAGGCGGTCGATCCCCTGCACGTAGCCGACGGTGAAGTAGGCGGCCTGCTCGTCGTCGGCTTCGATCTGCGGGATGCCCCACTCGTCGCGACGGACGGTCGCGTCATCGCGGGGGTCGGGGGCCTCCTCGTCCACCTCCCGCGTCGCGGCTCGCCAGGCGTTGCCCGACAGCGGGGCGAACTGGTCCAGACGGGTGGTATCCGCCGTGGCCACGAGGCCGACGGTCCCGGCCCCGAGCACCGACGCCACGAGCGCCCGACGCGTCATCCGGTCGTTCACACTAGTCCGTTGGAGTCCCACCTCTTAACTTTCCGTCTCGAGACGGCCTCGATCGGTCGGGTCGATGGTCGGCTGGGTTTCGAGGTTCTCCCTCCGTGGGTGTGGGAGGGTCCGAGTTCGAATCGATGGCCCGCTTCGCCAGCGTGTGGCGAACTGAGGGCCGCGATCAATCAGCCGAGGACCGATCACCGCGCCGTGCGCTCGCCTTCCACCGCCGGGAGAAGTCGGACAGGTTCATCCCGGCCGCACAGTCTTCACAGCAGTATCGGACCGAGTCCGCGTACTTGCTCGAAAGCCCGGCCGGCGGTTCGATTTCGATCGTGAAGCAGCACGACGATGCTACGGTGCGCCCGCACCGGTAGCACTCGCGGTTTCGAGCTGACTCGCCGGCGCCGCCGCTCGATCGTTCGACGGACCTCATCCGATATCCCTCCGATCAGATCAACCGGACTCGCGGGTGAATCTCGGCCACCCGATCCCGAAATTGAAAGTCAACGGCCGATGGCGATTCGACTCTTCGGACCGCAAGCGTGCGAGACCTTTTTGTCCCGGACGTGTGTACGCAATCATGGCAACCAAAACCCGTTGCTGGGTTATTGGAAGCCACGTCTCGGGTGCCTCTAACACCCGGGGCATTTCTACCCCCAGCGGAGTTCGTGGCTTCCGTCAGGATGATTGACGTGACGGGTAATATAGTTACTGGATATATCTGCGTAAGAATGATGATCGAGCCTGGGTTCTTCCCATTCGACAGGTAAGCAGCATCTACGTCACCGGAACACTGACAATTCTTCTCGCTTCAGGTTTGGCTGTGGACGCACTCGGGACCACCGGTTCGAAGATGATACTTAAACGCTCCAGCACCGCCGAACACTGGTCAGTGGTGATCTCCGGAGTAGCGCCGCTCTCCTTCGGGTAGAAGGGGATTACTCGCTGTGACGACGGGTAATCCGAAACTAGAAAACTTATTACGACCCGTTAGAAAGGATGAATCACCCCTACCCGGGAGGCCGATAAGCGATTCGCCCGCGCCGGGCGGGTCGGATTCGCGAACGTATCCCGGTGAAACGTTCGCCACACGGCGAAACACGACTCAAGATAAACATGACACGCAACACGACATCAACGCGCGAAAAGGGACGTGCAGTGTTCCTGGCCGCGCTGATGGTGCTGTCCGTCTTCGCGATGGGAGCCGCATTCGCCGGCTCCGCCGTCGCGGACCACAGCGACAACGAGAAGGACATCAGCGATGGTGACTTCGCGTATCAGGGAGAAACGATTGTAATTAGCGGTATTACCAGTGTTACCGATTCGGACACTGTTGACCTTTACAGCGGTGTTCCGGGAGGCGACGATGTCTCCTGGGAACGTGAGGTCGACGTGGACACGCAGAACGACACGGTAACCCTCGACACCAGCGACCTCGGTCAGGGCGACTGGTTCATCGAGGAGGACAACGGTAACACCACTGCCTTCGAGATTCGCGTGCAGAATCTCGACGGCACGATGTTCAGCGCCGATCAGGTGACCCAGAGCGGTTCGGTCGACCTCGAGGTCGACTCCAACCGCGGTGGCTTCCTGGCCGAGATCTCCTCGGGTAGCTTCACCCAGGATCAGCTCACCTCGATGCTGAACGACTACAACCAGTCCGCGACGAGTGCACACGACGACATCGTCGTCGTCGACGCTCGTGCGACCTACACGCTCGACTTCAGTCAGGTTGATGTCTCGACCGGTTCGTACAACTTCTCGGTCGAGGCCGCTGACACGACCGCCTCCTCGGAGCTGACGCTCGACGTTGTCAGCGACGACGAGGCACAAGTCAGCTTCGGTAACGAGAACAACGTCGCGACCGGCCCGGTCGGTGACTCCAACACGATCCTCGTCGACATGCAGAACACCGACGAGGCCTATGTCGAACTCACCTGGACGCCGGAAAATTCGGAAGAGGTCATCACGCTCCTCAACGGGACCGTGACGGCTAACGAAAACGCCGACCAGGTCGAGCTCGACGTCAACACGGTGCTGCTGGCCCGCGGTGACGCGAACGTCGTCTCCGCCACTAACGGCAGTTTCAACGCCGATCACCTCGGCACCTGGGATCGCGAGACGCAGCTCGAAGTCTACAACGAGTGGACCAAGAGCTTCAACATGAACCTCTACGATGCGAACGGTGACCGTCAGGACCGCGGTACGTTCCGCGTCACCGACAGCGGCATCGACGAGGTTAACACGTACGTCGTCAGCAGCGACGACACCGACACGCTCGACGAACTCGGCGTCGCGGCCGACGGAACGGTCGCGGCCGGCGACTACGTCGCCGTCGAGATAGTCGGTAGCGGTATCTTCGGCCTCCTCGAGGAGGACCCGGCCAACTACGAAGCGTTCAACATCTCGGTCGTCCAGACGAACCCGCCGTTCGGTGAGGATCCGAAGGACATTACGCCCGCTGTGGGTGACATGACCATCTCCGAGGACGAGAACCGCGTCGTTGCGTTCATGCCGACCGGCGGCAACAACGACGCCCAGGCCAATGAGCAGTACAAGGCCACCGTGAAGACGGTCGCCTCGGCTGACGCCGAGGACGAAGGGATGGACCCCAACCCGTACATCGACTCGACGGACACGTTCGAGAGCTCGTTCACCGTTGAGGAGCCGACCCTGAGCTTCGATCAGGATTCCTACAGTGTCACCGCTGACTCCGGTCAGGAGATCACGGGCACGTCGAACGTCGCGCCCGGCGCCTCGATCTTCGTGCAGGCGGAGACGCCGGACGGAAGCGACAACCCGTTCTACATCCCGACCTACACCGAGGTCGGCGAGGATGGAACGTGGACCGCGACGATGGACTTCAGCGGACAGGTCCAGGACACCGAGTTCTCCCTCTCGGCTGAACTCGAAGACAACGGCGACGTTTCCGACACCGCTGACGGTGTCGTCGGCGAGCCTTCCCCGGAACCGTACCTCAGCGTCACGAACGTCGACGTGCCGGAGGAAGTGATGGTCGACGAGGACGCCTCCATCGAGGCGACGATCACCAACACTGCTGACTCCGGTCCCGCAGAGGGCACGGTCACGCTCACCATCGGCGGCGAGGAGGTCGCCTCGGAAGAGGTCTCCCTCGAGGCTGGTGGAACGACGACCCTCTCCGGTGACTTCGATACGTCCGCCGAGGGCGACATCGAGTGGGCCGTCGAGACGCCTAACGAGAGCGAATCCGGCACCTTGACCGTCTCCGCCGGCGACGACGGCGGCTCCGAGGACGGCGGCTCCGAGGATGGCGGCTCCGAGGACGGCGGCTCCGAGGATGGCGGCTCCGAGGATGGCGGCTCCGAGGATGGCGGCTCCGAGGACGGCGGCGATGGCGGAGACGACGGCACGCCCGGCTTCGGCGTCGCTGTCGCTCTCGTCGCGCTGCTGGGCGCTGCGATGCTGGCCCTGCGCCGTCAGGACTAAGCCGTACTAACTATCAGCGGATCGACCGCTGACCCTGCGACCCGCGATTCATTTTTCGGACGCTACGTCGATTAGCGACAGCTAACGAAGTTTTTCAAGGAGCGGTTTCGCGCTTTGGGCGGAACCCGAGGCGGAAAAGTTCGGTTGTCCGCCAGGCGTCTGACGATACGCCCAAACGCTTATTCGAGCCCACCCGGCTTCTAGAAGCAATGGCCGGTCTCGATGACGTGTTCGGTGACATTTACGAGGATGTCGACGCGATCGTGCTCTTCTCCCCGAGCGGCTCGTACCACGAGCGGTTCACGGAGCTCGACGACGAGGAGCTCGACGTGATCACGATCGGGACGGAGAACACCGTCGGGGCCGACCCGTTCGTCGAGTTGCCGCTCGAGTTCGACGACGTGGCCGAACGGATTCGATTCGGACTCGAGGGCGCGCTGGAGCGGGGCGTCGTCGAGGACGGGGACGTCCTCGCGTGCGCGACGAGCGTCTTCGACGATAGCATCGATACGGTCTCGCGCGTTCGTGCCGAAGCCGACGATCAGCACGGCCTCTACGACCTCTTCGCGAAATCCCGCGCCGATCCGGAGGTGATAAAGGCCGTCTTCGAGGTGGCGATCAACCTCGGCAAGAAGGGCCAGAAGGGAAAGCCCGTGGGGGCGCTGTTCGTCGTCGGCGACGCGGGGAACGTGATGAACAAGTCCCGGCCGCTCTCGTACAACCCCTTCGAGAAGTCACACGTCCACGTGGGGGACCCGATCGTGACGGTCATGCTGAAGGAGTTCTCCCGCCTCGACGGGGCCTTCGTCATCTCGGATTCTGGCAAGATCGTCTCGGCGTATCGGTACCTCGAGCCCGCGGCGGAGGGCGTCGACATTCCGAAGGGGCTGGGCGCCCGGCACATGGCGGCGAGCGCGATCACGCGGGATACGAACTCGATCGCCGTCGCCCTCTCGGAGAGCGACGGCATGGTCCGGGCGTTCAAGGGCGGCGAACTGATCCTGGAGGTCGACCCGGAGGCCTACTGATATGGACGTCCAGGCGTTCGTCGAGGAGCCGGCGGTCGTGGCGGTCGCAGTCCTCATCCTCGGCTTCGTGGTCGGGTACATCGTCGGGAAACTCAACAAGGAGCTGCTGACCGCGGCGGGGGTCCCCGACGCGGTCGAGGGCACGCCCTTCGAGCGCAGCGCCCGGAGCCTCGGCACCTCGACGGTCCAGATCGTCGCCCGGTTGAGTTCGTGGTTCATCTACGGGATCGCCATCCTGACGGCGGTCCACATCGCTCAACTGGTCAACACCGACCAGTTCTGGGCGGACGTGACGCTCTTTCTCCCGCAGGTGTTCATCGCGGTGCTCGTCCTCGTCGTCGGGTTCATCGTCGCCGACAAGGCCGAACTCGTCGTCGGGGAGTACCTCCGGAGCGTCAAGCTCCCGGAGGCGTCGCTCATCCCGCGCGTGGTGAAGTACTCGATCCTCTATGTCGTCATCCTGATCGCGCTCGCCCAGGTCGGCGTCCAGGTCCTCGCGCTGATGATCCTGCTCGTCGTCTACGCCGCCGGCGTCGTCATCGTCGGCGCCTTCGCCTTCAAGGACTTCCTGGTCTCGAGCGCGGTGGGGATCTACCTCCTGCTCAACCAGCCCTACGGCATCGGCGATCGCATCCGCGTCGGCGACCGCCGGGGAATCGTCCAGGAGGTGGACATCTTCGTGACGATCGTCGAGAACGACGGCGAGGAGTACGTCATCCCCAACCGACAGGTGTTCGAACACGGCATCGTGAAGATCCGCGACGAGTGAGCGGTCGCGGTGACGATCGCGAGACGCGTCGAACGCGATCCGCTCGATAGCGTTCGTCACACATCACTCGATCGAGAGGTCGGCGTGCCAGTCCGTAACGCCCGCCTCCGCCTTTTGTGTATCCATCTGGGCGAGTAGAGCGGCCGCGAGCGAGGCGGTTTCGGCCGCTCGCGTCTCGCCGGTGACGCTGAATTCGCCCCCGTTGCGGTCGGCGTAGACGGTGCAGACGGCGCCGGCGCGCAGTCCGTAGACGTTCGCCAGGGTCAAGATCGCGCTGGCTTCCATCTCGACGTTGGTGACGTTGGCCGCGGCGAGATCGTCGAGCAGGTCCTCGGAACCGGCGGCTTCGAAGCCCTCGAATCCGGGCCGGCCCTGCCCGGCGTAGAAGGAGTCGGTGCTCGCGGTGAGGCCGGTGTGGTGGTCGTAGCCGAGGCGTTCCGCGGCGGCGACGAGGGCGGCGACGACCTCGTGATTCGCGACGGCGGGGTAGTCCTCGCGGACGTACTCGTCGCTGGTTCCCTCCTGGCGGACGGCCCCGGTCGTGATGACGAGGTCGCCGACCGAGACGTCGGGCTGGATCGCGCCGCAGGAGCCCACGCGGACAAACGTCTCGCAGCCGACGCGGGCGAGTTCCTCGACGGCGATCGCGGCCGAGGGGCTGCCGATACCGGTCGAGGTGGTCGTAACGGGCGCTCCGTCGTAGCGGCCGGTCGCCGTGCGATACTCGCGGTGCCGGGCGACGTGTTCGTACTCGTCCCAGCAGTCGACGATGCGGTCGATTCGCTCCGGGTTGCCGGGAAGCAGGACGGTCTCCGCGACGTCGTCGGGTCCCACCTCGAGGTGGTACTGGACGTCCGCGTTCGGATCCTCGCTGTCGGCGCGCGCGTCGTCGCCGTCGGTCATGGTGGCGTGGTTTCTCGTCGCGGGCTATATACCTGCCCCGGACCAAGACCGGATCATGTCCGACACCGGGGATGCGGGCGGTTCGGCGGACGCCGCGGATGGGGCACCGGTCGGTGGCTTGCTCTCCGACACGTACGTCGCCGCGCTGCAACATGACCTGGTCGAGTTGCCGCCCGAGACGACCCGTATCGGCGTCGTCCGGGACCCGACGCCGTGGTTCCACGGGTCAGTCGACGAAAACCTCCAACCGCTCGGCCCGCCGCGGGACCTGCTAGACGAGACGAAGCAGGCCGAGACCGACCTGAAGCGCCGCGGCATCTGCGACGAGGAAGCGCACAACGCCGCCTGGGAGGAGACGGACTTCGCGTCGCGGTACCGCGCGCACCTGCAGTCGTCCGACGCCGCGGGCGACGCCGTCGACGACCTGCTCGCGCGCCTCGACTCGGGCGAATCGATCGCGCTCGTCTGCTTCGAGAACACGTCGAACAAGCGGTGTCACCGGACGATCCTGCACGACCACCTCGAAGCCGAACGGCGCCAGGACGGCTGATCCGGGCGCGGTCCCGGCCGAGGCGGGTCACCTCACGCGAGGTCGTCCTGCTCCATCGCGGCCGGGAGCAACTCGCCGAGCGTGTGGGTCGTCACGACCGGCTTCCCGTCGGCGTCGTCGCCCTCGTCGCAGGCCACGACCAGCTCCGCGTCGCAGAACTCCGCGAGCGTCTGGCGACACATGCCACAGGGCGTCACGCCGTCGCGACGGTCGGAACTGACCGCGAGGCGTTCGAACTCGCGGTGGCCCGCTTTGACCGCCTCCGCGATGGCGACCTCCTCGGCGTGGAGGCTGTTCGAGAAGTTGACGACCTCGAGATTGCAGCCGGCGAAGACCGACCCGTCGGCCGTCTCGAGGGCGGCGCCGACCCGGTACTCGGAGTAGGGAACGTGTGACGCGTCCTGCATCTCGCGAGCGCGCGCGATCAAGCCGTTCATACGAGTGTGATCGGGATCGGGCGGCAAGTCCGTGTCGATCGTGATTCGGTCACCGACGCGGTGACTGTATTTTGGGACGGTGGCCAGCGCTGCGGTCGCCGGGAGACTCATCGGCGAAGGTTTATGAGGTACCCGTCTCTCCACGCAAGCGATGGTCGATGAACTGGGGGACTCGGATCGCCCCTTCGTGCACGACGTCACGGACATCCTCGAACGGTTGTTCCGTAGCGGCCGGGCGAACGCGGTCGTCGCGTGGCTGCTCGTCGGCGTCCTGGCCGTGGTGCTTACGGAGAGCGTCCTCGATTGGGACGTTCAGTGGTCCGTGTTCGTCGCGTTCGCGGGCGTCGTCGTCCTCATTCCACCGGTCGCGTACCGGGAGTGGCGGGTGATGC